>NZ_JACHYS010000003.1:0-980865 GCF_014193045.1 Mitsuaria sp. BK037
AGCACGGTCGCGATCGCGGCCGTCAGCGTCGTCTTGCCGTGGTCAACGTGACCAATCGTGCCCACGTTCACGTGCGGCTTGGTACGTTCAAACTTGCCTTTTGCCATCTTGCGCTCCTGGCGATCAGAT
Source organism: Mitsuaria sp. BK037 (assembly GCF_014193045.1). Taxonomy (NCBI): domain Bacteria; kingdom Pseudomonadati; phylum Pseudomonadota; class Betaproteobacteria; order Burkholderiales; family Sphaerotilaceae; genus Roseateles; species Mitsuaria sp. BK037. Next base: position 130 of record NZ_JACHYS010000003.1, read on the forward strand.
CAAGAAACGAGAGAAGAGGGTTGGTGCCCATGACGCGGATCGAACGCGTGACCTCTCCCTTACCAAGGGAGTGCTCTACCACTGAGCCACATGGGCATCGACACAGGATTGATGACCTTATCAGCAAACCTGTGTCGATATCTCGACACGGCACCTTCAACTTCCGATGGAGCGGGAAACGGGAATCGAACCCGTGTCATTAGCTTGGAAGGCTAAGGTTCTACCATTGAACTACTCCCGCCCGGGAGTTTTCCAATTCCAGCTGCCTGAACCGCGAAGCGGGTGACGATCACCCGCTTCGTTGCTCTTGCATCCGTTCGCCTTGGTGGAGGAGGCTGGATTCGAACCAGCGTACGCGTTAGCGGGCAGATTTACAGTCTGCTGCCTTTAACCACTCGGCCACCCCTCCGAGGCGAGCCCACGACTATAGCACCGTTCTTTTTTGGCGCAAATACTTTTTGGCTCGCGCACCTCTGGCGTGCGATTGGCGCTCTCCACGCGGAGTGTGATCGGGAGGCACCACCAAAGCGCGCGAGCGCACAGTGCAACGCCTGCCGGGGCGGACCACAAGTAATACCAATTCAACGCCAACTGGTCTCATCCCCGAGGCCCCGCCCTCCCCGCGCACCTCCTCGAGCGCGACACCCTCGACACCGCTGTCCATGCGGGTCGCGGCGATGCCACAGCAGGGAAAACACCGGCGTCAAACTGGTAGCAAAGTGGCGTTACCGCTCGTTATAGTGGCATGGCATTGGTTGCATTGAGGTGTATTCGGGGGCGCCAGCTGCATGCCACTCCGCCGATGGGTGTCGTGATTTCAGGTGCCGAGTCTTCATCAAAGGCCAACAACTCCAGGCCATTCGAGGAGCAGTTCATCATGAAGGTCAACAAGACCCCTATCGCAGCGGCGGTGACGCTGACGTTGCTGAGCGCGGCCTTCGCCGTGCAGGCGCAGGAACAGAAAAAGGACGACGGCACCCAGCTGGAACAGGTCGTGGTGACCGGCATCCGCGCGTCGCTGCAGTCGGCCGCCAACATCAAGAAGAACGCCAGCGCCGTTGTCGATGCCGTGAGCGCCGAGGACGTGGGCAAGCTCCCCGACTCGGACGTCGGCCAGGCCCTGGGCCGCATCCCCGGCATCTCGGTCGGCCGGGCGTTCGGCCAGGGCGCCTCGGTGTCGATCCGCGGCACCGACCCGCAGATGACGTACACCACGCTGAACGGCCAGACCGTCGCGTCCACCGGCTGGTATGACCAGATGGACATCGACCGCTCGTTCAACTATTCGCTGCTCCCCGCCGAAATGATCGGCGGCATGGAGGTCTACAAGTCCTCGCAGGCCAACCTGACCGAAGGCGGCATCGGCGGCACGGTGATCGTCAAGACCCGCAAGCCGCTGGACCTGAAGGCCAACACGGTCTTCGGCAGCGTGCGCTACGGCGACGGCACCATCAGCGACTCGGAGAAGGAAGCCTCCGGCCTGTACAGCTGGCGCAACGAAAGCCGCACCTTTGGCGCGCTGATCGCCGCCGGCCTGTCCAAGGGCGACTACATCCGCCGCGGCGTCGAAGCCGACAGCCGCTGGAACAGCGACGTGGCCCCGACCGCCTTCGTGCAGGAGCGCAAGCGCACCTCGCTCAACGTCGCCCTGCAGGCGCGCCCGGTCGAGGGCTTCGAAGTCGGCCTGAACCTGCTGAAGCTGAAGCTGGACGCCGACAGCTCCAACTCCAGCGACTACCTGATGCATGACCAGAATTGCGACCAGCGCAATACCGCGGTCAAGTCGGACTTCAACCCGAACGGCATGTGCCTGCACAGCACGACCACGGCCGCCAACCCGCTGCCGCACAAGTTCTTCCAGGTCTGGGCGCGCGGCGCCAGCATGGACTCGGAAAGCGCCGTGGCCGACGCCCACTACACCCTGGGCAGCGCCAAGTTCGACCTCGTTGTCGGCACGACCAAGGCGGACGGCGGCACCTCGGCCACCACCAACTACCAGACCGCCGCCTTCGATGGCGCCGCCGGCCCGTTCACGCGCCCGAACTGGCAGGGCACGATCGACGCCACCGGCAAGCAGATCAAGGTCAACCCGAGCAACGACCAGTCCTGGGGCGTCGGGTCCCTGCCGGCGCAGATGTCGCCGGAAACCTGGGCCACCTCCGCCGGTCCCAACAAGGACAAGGAGAAGTTCGGCCAGCTCGACGCCACCTTCGACCTGGACTGGGGCGTGATCAACGCCTTCAAGACCGGCGTGCGTTTTGCCGACCACACCTTCGAGAAGCGCAGCTACCGCCCGATCTGGAACACGACGATCACGCCGGTGGCCACCTCCGGCCTGTTCGACGGCTCGGTGAACGTCGGCGGATGGACGGTGCCGCGCGCCAACATCGGCGCGATGCTGGACAACACCAACCGGAACATCTCCGGCTGGGTCGAGGACCGCTCCGGTTATGGCGAGCTGAACGAGAAGAACCGCTCGGTCTACGGCATGTTCGAGTTCGAGACCAAGGGCATGCGCGGCAACTTCGGCGTGCGCTACGTCTCCACCAAGGCCACCAGCACCGGTTACCTGTTCGACGGCGTGACGCCGGCCGACCAGTACGCCGGCAACCAGAACTGGGCCAAGACCACCACGTCCACCAAGTCGACCTACAACGACGTGCTGCCCAGCATCAACCTGGCCTTCGACCTGAGAAGCGACCTGGTGCTGCGGGCGACCGCCTCGCAGGCCATCACGCGCCCGAACTTCGCCAACATGTTCGGCGTGACGGTGTCCGGCTACAACGACGACCGCAACGGCAACGAGACCTGGACCATCGGCAACATCGGCCTCAAGCCGATGAAGTCGAGCCAGGCTGACCTCGGCCTGGAGTACTACTACGGCCGCGGCAACATGATGTCGGCGACCTACTTCATCAAGGACATCTCCAACTTCGTCGTCGCCATCGCCACGCCGAACCAGAAGGTCGGCCTGGTCGATCCCAAGACCGGCGTCGACAACTGGACGGTGCAGAGCTTCCAGAACGCCGGCGGCGGCAAGATCCGCGGTATCGAACTGCAGGCCAACCACGCCTTCGGCAACGGCTTCGGCGCGCAGGGCAACTACACCTTCACCGAAGGCACGGCGCCGGCCAGCAGCTACCTGGATGGGCTGAGCCTGTTCACGCAGTCGTCCAAGCACAACGTGAACCTGGTCGGCTACTACGAGAACGAGCAGTACTTTGCTCGCCTGGCCTACAACTGGCGCTCGAAGTACATGATCCGCGAAGGCGCGTTCTGGTATGGCAACCGCATGCACGATGCCTACGGCACGCTGGACGCCAGCGTGGGCTGGAACATCACGAAGAACCTGCGGCTGTCGTTCGAGGCGATCAACCTGACCAAGGAAGACGACGTCCAGTACGGCGCCGCGGCGGCCTCCAACACCGCCATCAAGGATCCGCTGCGCGCCGGCTTCCCGGCCTGGAGCTTCAAGGGCGAGACCACCTACAAGCTGGGCCTGAGCGCCAAGTTCTGACCGGCACCGCTGCGTCACTTCGAAAGCCCGGCAGCCGCCGGGCTTTTTTCGTTGCGCTGCGCGGCCGGGCAAGCAAGCAAGCAAGCAAGCAAGCAAGCCAGCAAGCAAGCAAGCAAGCGACTCTCCGCCTGCGGGCGGGCGGCGCTCGCGCGCTAGAAGTCGTAGAAGGTGGTGATGGTCAGCCGGCCCTGGCGCGGATCGCTGCTGAGGCCCAGCGCGGGATTGACGATGGCCGAGTGCAACAGGCTGCCCCGGTAGGCCACCAGGCGGTTGAATCGCGCCGGCAGCATGCCCAGCAGCTCGAAGCAATCGTCCGAGTCGCTGAAATACCGCGGCGGCGCCGGGGAGCGCTCCATCTCCGCATAGATCAAGTCGCCGTAGCGTTCGCGCTGATCGGCGGTGATCTGCTGCAGGCCGCTGGCCTTGTGGCGGTAGAAGGCGGTACCGCCATGGCGCTCGTCGCAGAGGTAGAGCATCACGGCCATGAAGTGCGGCGTGCTGGCATCGAAATGCGGCACCCGCTGCAGGGGCCCCAGATCCTCGGGTGCGACCGTCGTCAGCGAGAACGCGCACGGCGACTTGCGCAGCGGCAGTTCCTCGGGGACGCCGAAGTTCAGCCGGATCAACGGGTCCAGCAGCTCCGTCAGGCTTTCGCTATAGGCCGCCGGCACCGGCGCTCGCAGCCCGGGATAGCCCTTGCGCTCGTCAGCGCCCGGGCAGCGGTCGAAGCGGGCCTGGCAGGCTGCCTCGACCAGCGCCTGCGGATGCGCGAGGAAATCGTCGATGACGACGACCGGATGCTCGCCGACCCGCACCGATCGGATGTCGGGCGGCATGCGGATGGCGAAGGTCTCCGGGCTCATGGAACGGTATTGTGCGGGCGCGGTCCGCTCAGATCTTCCAGTACCAGCGGCGCCTGTCGAGCTCACGCACGATGAGCCACCACACGCCCACGAAGGCCAGCGCGAAGCCCAGCGACTGCGCATGCGGCCCGAGCCAGGCGCCCAGCCAGCCGAAGCCGTGCGCGTAGAGCGGGCTCATCCAGCCGAAGCCTTCGAGGAACACGGTGCAGATCCAGGCCCCTGCGTAGGCCGCGATCGCGTTGACGCCGAAGCTGCGGAACAGCGCGGGCGCGCCCAGCCGGTCGATCAGCACATGCGCCGCGAGCAGCACCAGCGCGGCCAGCCCCCCGGTCCACAACACGAAGGACGGCGTCCAGAGATTCTTGTTGATCGGCATCAGCCCGATGGCGTCGAGCGCGAAGCCCGTGGCCGCCGCGATGAGGCCGACGGCCGCGAGCTGCCTGAGGGCGCCGGCGCGCAGCGCCTCGCCGCAGCGCCAGCCCAGCAACGTCGTCGCCAGGGCGCCGAGCGTCGCGACGAGGCCTTCCGGGTCATGGCCGAGGCCGGTCACTGGGTCCCACTCGTAGCCATGCGGACCGAGCAGCCACGCATCGACACGGCTGGCGATGTTGCCGGCCTTGTCGAGGGGACCGCCCCACAGCAGCAAGGCGCCATAGCCGGCCAGCAAGGCGGCGAGCCAGACGCGTTGACCGGCGGCGCGCCACTGGATCGCGATCAGGCCGGCGAGCGCGAAGCACAGGCCGATGCGCTGCAGCACGCCGGGAATGCGCAGCGCCGGCTTGTCCATCAGCCACCACGCCAGCGCGTGCAGCACCAGTCCCAGCGCCACGATGCGCAAGCCGCGCTGGACCACGGTGGCGCGCAAGGACGCACCGTCGCCGGCCTCGATGCGCGCGCCCATGGCCAGCGACAAGGAGACGCCCACGATGAACAGGAAGAACGGGAACACCAGGTCGGTCGGCGTCCAGCCGTTCCACGCCGCGTGCTCCAGCGGCGCGTAGACGTGGCCCCAGTCGCCGGGGTTGTTGACCAGCAGCATCGCGGCGACGGCCAGGCCGCGCATCGCGTCGACGGACGCAATGCGTTTCGAGGAAGCGTTCATGGGACGAGGATCGGAAGGAAACAGACGCTCAGAAGTCGCAGCGACTCTCGAGCGCGGGCGTGGCCGGCGGGACCTGGTCGAGCCGCGCGACGCCGCCGGCGCGCCAGCGCTTCACCTGCGCCTCCACCTGGGCCGGGCTCAGGACGGTGTCCTTCGCGTGGAAGACCCAGTCGACGTCCTGCTCGTACACCCGCGGCGGGCCGCCGGCGACGCCCGCGGGCAGCGGGCCGCCCGGCGAGAACCACAGGTTGAAGTTGATCGACATCGGCACCACCGGATAGTTGCGGCCGCCGTGTTCGTCGATCTTGCGGCCGTCGATGAACCAATGGGTGCGGCCCTCCGCGACCTGCATCACCAGCGTGTGCCAGTCGCGGCCGCGCTCGCCCAGCGGGCCGAACTCCTCGTGCTGCTGGTTGAAGGCCAGCCATGGATCGAGGCGCACCGTCTGCCAGGTGATGCCGTAGATGCGGGTCTTGTCGCTGCCCCAGCCGCCATTGGGCAGGTACTCCCAGTCCAGCTCGCTGAACTCGGGATCGAAGTCGTGCCTGAGCGGGCTGACCGCGTAGAAGGTCTGGATCACCGGATCGCCGTCGGCGCCGCTCACCGGCTGGTCGCTGAAGCGGATCCGCGCGGCATAGGTCCCCGCGAGGTACTTGCGCTGGTGGCACACCTGCACCTGTGCCGTCCCCGGGCCGGTGCCGTCGGTCACGCCATGCAGGCGCAGCAGGCCGTCGACGACGCTCAAGCCCTCGGGCGCCCAACGAGCGCCGGGAATGCCCGGGTGGCCCGGCGCACTGCGGACCGTCCAGCCCTGCTTGAACAGCGCGGCGGTGTCGGCGTAGCTGAAGTCGTCGAAGAAGAATTGCGGGTCGGCGGCGTGCGCGCCACCGGCCATCGACATCGCCACGAGGCCCGCGGCGATCGCCTTCATGTCGCGTTCTCCACCGGCGCCGCCGCGACCGCCGGCTCCTGCGGCGCCCGTCCGGGCATGCGCACGAACAGCAGCAGGATCAGCGCCGGCGCGCCGCAGGCGATGGTCCACAGGAAGAAATGCTCGTAGCCCATCGCGAGCTGGATGTCGCCGCTGATGGTCTTGGAGAAGATGAAGCCCAGCTGCATCACGCCCGAGCCCAGCGCGTAATGCGCGGTCTGGTACTTGCCCGGCGCGACGGCCTGCATGATGAACAGGATCATCCCGACGAAACCGAAGCCGTAGCCTAGCATCTCCACCGCGACGGCGAAGCCGACATGCCAGAGATCCGCCGGCATCGTGACGGCCAGGTAGTAGAAGGTCGCGTTGGGCACCGCCATCGCCACGATCAGGAAGGGCATCGCGCGGCGCAGGCTCATCCAGCTGGTGAAGTAACCCCCGGCGATGCTGCCCAGCAGGAAGGCCGCCGTGCCCACCGTGCCGTAGATCCCGCCCACCTGCTCGGTGCTCAGGCCCAGGCCGCCCTTGTCGCGCGCCTCGATCAGGAACAGCGGCCCGATGGTCTGCACCTGCCCTTCGGCGAAGCGGAACATCACGATGAACAGGATCATCAGCCAGATGCCCGGCTTGCCGAGGAAGTCCGCAAGGACCTCGCGCAGCGTGCGCCAGACGCCGGCCGCCGTGAGGTCGCCGTGATCGGTGTTGAGCGCGCCGGGCAGCGCGTACGCGTTGTAGCTGGCCAGCACGAACAGCAGCACCGACAGCAGCGCGAAGATCACCGACCACGCGTTCATGACGCCGATGCCGCGCTCCAGATGTCCCGCGAGGACCAGCAGGCCGCCCAGCGTCAGGAACTTCGACGCGTTGAAGAACGCGCCCTGCCACCCGGCGTAGGCCGCCTGCTGCTTGTCGTCGAGCGCCGCCATGTACAGGCCATCGCAGGCGATGTCGTGCGTGGCCGACGCATACGCGAGCAGGAACAGCACCGCGATGCTGGCCGCGAACCACATCGGCAGCTGCAGCGCCACCGCCATCAGCGCCAGGCCGGCCGCGCCGGTGAACTGCCCGGCGACGACGATCAGCTTCTTGCTGCGCGCCAGCTCCAGGAACGGACTCCACAACGGCTTGAACGCCCAGGCCAGGCCCAGCAGGCCGGTCCAGCGCGCGATCTGGTCGTTGGCCACGCCCATGTTCTTGAACATCAGGCCGGCGATCAGCATGACGACGAAGAACTGCATGCCCTGCACGAAGTACAGGCTGGAGACCCAGCGGATCGGCGATCGCGCGGGCGCGGAGGAAGTCTGCGGCTGGCTCATGTCGAGGCCCTCGGATCGATGCTCAGTTCAGCGTCACCGGCGACTGGCCGCCGGCCTGGCCGCGGCCTTGCAGCCAGTCGCCCAGGGCCGCCAGCGCGCCGTCCGCGTAGCCCCAGCTGATCACCGTCGGCGCGTCGACATCCAGCGCCTGGAACGGGTTCCAGAGCACCAGGTGCAGGTCGGGCCGCCAGTTGCCGGCCTGCGCGCCGTAGCGCGCCCGGTGCGTCGAGGCGACGATGGTGAAGCGGCCATCCGCCGGGACCGTCGCCCAGTCCAGGGCGGCGATGTCGGCGAGCGAGACGAACTCGACGTCGCGGTAGCCCTCGAACAGCGCGCGCACCTGCGCGCCGGTCGGTCCGGCCTCGGAGACGCCGTCGGTCGGCACTTCGTCCTGCACCAGCACGCGGGTCGGGCGATCGGTCGCCGGCGGCATCGCGCCACGCAGCGCGCTCAGGCCCGCGGCCCAGGCTCGACGCATCAGCCGGTCGTCGGCCTCGCGCGGCGCGCCTTGGTAGTCGTCGAAGCGGACCGGGAAATCGTGCGCCAGCTTGTCCAGCCGCGCCTGCGCCTGCCGGCCGCGCTCGACGCTCAGGTCGCCGCGCGTGAGCGCGTCCTGCAGCGCGTGGATGGCCTGTGCCTGCTCGTCCAGCGAGCCCTGCGCCAGGATCATGTCGGCGCCGGCGTTGATCGCCAGCACCGCCGCCTTCGCGTAGCCGTAGCGCTCGGCGATGGCCTTCATCATCAACGCGTCGGTGATGACGACGCCGTCGTAGCCGTATTCGTCGCGCAGGATGCCGCCCAGCAGCGTCCTGGAAAGCGTCGCCGGGTACAGCGGATCGATCTTCGGATAGACGATGTGCGCCGTCATGATCGACGGCGCCAGGTCGCGCAGCGCCTGGAAGGGCTTGAGCTCGAGCGCGTCGAGCTCGGCGCGCGACTTGTCCACCGTCGGCAGGTCCAGGTGGGAATCGACATGCGTGTCGCCATGACCCGGGAAGTGCTTGATGCAGCAGGCCACGCCCGCGGCCATCGAGCCCTTCATCCAGGCGCCGGCCAGGCGGGTGACGGTGTCCGCGGTCTCGCCGAAGCTGCGCTCGGCGATCACCGGATTGGCCGGGTTGTTGTTGATGTCGGTGACCGGCGCGAAGTTCCAGTTGATGCCGATACCGCGCAGCCCGCGCGCGACCGCGGCGCCGACCTGTTCGGCCAGCCCCTCGTCGCCCGCCGCGCCCAGCGCCATCGCCGACGGCGGCTGCGGCAGGAAGGTGGCGCGCACCACGGAGCCGCCCTCCTGGTCCAGGCCGATCAGCGCGTCCGGACCCATGGCCTCGCGCAGGTCCCGGGTCAGCTGCCGGACCTCGGCCTCGGTGCCCAGGTTCTTGCGGAACAGGCAGACCGCGCGGATCCGGTTGTCGCGCAGGAAGGCGGCGGTGGCCGCATCCAGGCGCTTGCCCTGGATGTCCACCATCACCAGCCGGCCCGGATGGAATGCTGTCTCGCTCATGTCGTTCTCTTCTGCCTGGGCCGCGGGTCGACGGCGGGGTGGGACATCAATGGGTCTTGGTGACCTTGGCCAGATGGCGCGGCTGGTCGGGGTTCAGTCCCCGGGCCTGGGCCAGCGCCTCGACCATCGGATAGAAGCTCTGCACCGCGGCGATCGGATCGAGGTCCTCGTTGCCGGTGCAGGTCAGCGGCAGCTCGGCGCCCGGCGTGCCTTCCGGCGCCGCCAGCAGCACGCGCGCGCCACGGCCGCGCATCTCCTCGGCCAGCGCGAGCAGGCCGGCCTGCGCCGGGCCACGCGGCGCGAACACCAGCAGCGGGTAGCCCTCGTCCACCAGCGCCATCGGGCCGTGCTTGACCTCGGCGCCGGAGAAGGCCTCGGCCTGGATGCCGCAGGTCTCCTTGAACTTCAGCGCCGCCTCCAGCGCGATCGGCAGCGAGGTGCCGCGGCCGATGACGAAGAGCTTGTCCGCGCCCTTGAGCGCGTCCACCGCCACGTCCCAGCGCTGCCGGGCGGCCTGCTCCATCGCCTGCGGCAGCGCCTGCAGCGCGGCGGCGAGGTCCTCGTCGCCCTGCCACGCGGCAACGACGCGCGCGCCGGCCACCAACTGCGCGATGTAGCTCTTGGTCGCGGCCACGCTCTGCTCGACGCCCGCATGCAGGCGGAACACGTGCTCGGCGGCGGCTTCCAGCGGCGAGCCGTCGGCATTGACGAAGGCCACCGTGCGCGCCCCATTGGCGCGGAAGTACTGCGTCGGCGACACCAAGTCGGGGCTCTGGCCCGATTGCGAGAACGCCAGCGAGACCAGGCCCTTGCTCTCGATCCGGCTCTGGTAGAGCGTGATCAGCGACATCGGCAGCGAGGTCACCAGCCGGCCCAGCCGCGCCATGACCAGATAGGCCAGGTAATGCGACGCGTGGTCCGAGCTGCCGCGCGCGATCGTCAGCAGCGCGCTGGGCGGCTGCTCCCGTAGCGCGTCGCCCAGGGCCGCGTAGGCGTTCTGATCGGCGGCCAGTTGACGGGCCACCACCTGCGGCGCGCTCAGCGCCTCATCCAGCATGCGCGAGGTCAATCGCTTCTCCTTCGACGACCACGCTGTGCAACTGCAAGCCACGGTCCATCACGACAAAGTCCGCCCAGGCGCCCGGGGCCAGGCGGCCCCGATCGTCCAGACCCAGGTAATCGGCCGCGTTCGTCGAGACGCGCCGCGACGCGTCCTCGATCGACAGGCCGAGCTTCAACACCAGATTGCGTAGCGCCTGGTCCATCGTCAGCGTCGAGCCGGCCAGCGTGCCGTCGGGCAGACGCACGCCGCCCAGGCACTTGGTGACGCGATGGCGGCCGAGCCGGTACTCGCCATCGGGCATGCCGGCCGCCGCCGTCGAATCGGTGACGCAGAACAGGTGCGGGATGCTGCGCAGCGCGACGCGGATCGCGCCCGGATGCACATGCAGCAGGTCGGGAATGATCTCGGCGTAGCGCGCGTGGGCCAGCGCCGCGCCGACCATGCCGGGCTCGCGGTGATGCAGGCCGGTCATCGCGTTGAACAGGTGGGTGAAGCCGCCGGCGCCACGAGCCAGCGCGGCCACGCCGTCCTCGTAGGTGCCCAGCGTGTGGCCGATCTGGATGCGGAAGCCCGCTTCGCTCAGTCGCTCCACCAGCTCGAGGTTGCCGGGCAGCTCCGGGGCCAGCGTGATCAGGCGGATCGGCGCCAGCGCATGCAGGGCGCGGATCTCGTCGATCGACGCGGCCTTGGCGAAGTCCGGCTGCGCGCCGAGCTTGCCGGGGTTGATGTAGGGCCCTTCGAGGTGCACGCCCAGCACGCGCGCGCCGCCGGCGGGCCGCTCGACGCAGGTGGGCGCGAGCGCGCGCATCGCCTGGCGGATCTCGTCCAGCGGCGCGGTCATCGTCGTCGCCAGCAGCGAGGTCGTGCCGTGCCGCGCATGCAGCTGCGCGAGCCGCGCGGCCGCGTCGCCGCCTTCCATCGTGTCGCGGCCGGCGCCGCCGTGGACGTGGGTATCGATGAAGCCCGGCAGGATCAGCGGCAGGTCCTGCGCGCCGTGGCGGGCCTCGTGCTCGGGGACGGCGCTGCCGTCGATGCCGACCACGCGTCCCTTGTCATGTTCCAGCACACCGCGGATGAAGCCGCCAGGTGTCAGTACGAATCCGTCGATGTGCTGGGTCGTCATCCGTCTCGCCTCATCTCCGCGACGAAGTCGTAGTAGTCGCTGCGGCAGTAGGAATGGGTGAGCTCGACGGCCTGTCCCTGGTCGAGGTAGCCCACGCGGGTGATGAACAGCACGGCCTGGCCGACCGGCACTTCCAGCAGGCCCGCCAGGCGCGAGTCCGCGTTGATCGCGCGGATGTGCTGCAGCGCGCGCACCGGCGCGCCGCCATGCCGGGCGAGGTGCTCGTACAGCGAGGACTCGACCTTCTGCGGCTCGGGCAGCACCGCCTCGGGCAGCACCGACAGCTCATAGGCCATGACGACGGCATCGGCCAGGCGCAGGCGCTCCAGGCGCGCGACGCGCTGGCCGGTGGTCAGGCCCAGCGACAGCTGCTCGTCCGGCGCCGCCATGGCGAAGCCGCGCGTCAGCCAGCGGCTGCTGGGCTTGAAGCCGCGCTGGTGCAGTTCCTCGGAGAAGCTGGTCAGGCGCGACAGCGGCTGCTCGAGCTTGGGCGCGATGTAGTTGCCGGAGCCGCGCTTGCGCACGATCAGGCCCTGCTCGACCAGGCGGTCGATGGCCTTGCGCGCGGTGACGCGCGACAGGTCCAGGGATTCGGAGAGCACGCGCTCGGACGGCAGGGCCTCGTCGGCCTGGTACTGCCCCTCGCGGATCGCCTGCGCCAGCTTGTGGGCCAGCTGCATGTACAGCGGCGAGGCGGCGGCGGGATCGGGCTTGAACTGGAAGGGCAGCTTGGTGCTCATCGGGCTTCTCTGCTTCTCAACGGGGGTCGGAGAGAGCGCCGCGGACCAGCCGCAGCGCACCGTCGGCCGAGTCGCCCTGGGGCGACACGCAACGGGCCCGAATGTTGCCTGAGAAAAGCGCGGCAAGCCGCTGCGCCACGCTGCCCGCGAGCGACAGCGGCAGCTGCTGCGTGGGGTCCAGCGCGAGCGCGAGCTGCTCGAGTTCCGCCACCGCCTGCGCGACCAGCGCGGCCGCGGCCGGGTCGGCGCCCGCATGCTCGAAGACCAGCGGCGCCAGCTGCGCGTAGGCATGCTGGCCGGCCTGGGCGACCCAGGCGTTGATCGCGTCGCGATCCTGCTCGTGCTGGCAGCCGGCGGCGCCCCACACCGCCTGTGCGAGCGGGCCGGGCTCGGCGCGGCCGTCCATGGCCTTCTGCGCCTGGCGCATGGCCTGGATGCCGAGCCAGGCGCCGCTGCCCTCGTCCCCGCCGATCCAGCCCCAGCCGCTGACGCAGACCAGCGAGCCATCGGCGCGCAGCGCCTCGCCCACCGTGCCGGTGCCGGCGGCGATGACGCCACCGGGCCGGCCGGCATGGGCGCCGATGACGGAGGTGGTGCCGTCATTCGCGAGCTCGATGTGGGCGTAGCCGGGCTGCTGCGCGATGAAGGCCTGCGCCTGCGCGGTGACGCCGGCGCCGGACAGGCCGAGCCCGATGGCGGCCTCGGCCAGCGGCAGGCGCTCGATGCCGGCCTTGGCCGCGGCCTCCTGGACCGCCGTCTGGATATGACGCCAGGCCTGGGCGATGCCCTGCCCCAGCGCGGACGGCCCCGCCCATCCCTGGCCGAGCAGTTGTCCGTGGACGTCGCTCAGCCGGACCCGAGTGCCGGTGCCGCCGCCATCCACCCCCACGAGGTAGCGGACGGCGGTGAAGCGCGGCTGCAAGGGCGCGGACCAGGCGTCCGCCAAGGGATGGCTGTTCATGATTAATACCAGTTTAGTACCAAAAAACGCGAAGCGTCAATTGGTAGCGCACTGGACTTAACCTTGATGCACAAATCGCTCCGCTAGGGGCTCGCGGATGATAACCACCAACGTACCAGTGATGGCCGATTGAAATGAGGAAGCGCGCAGAGGTGGCCTGCGGAGGGCCAGCGCCCTTTGCAGTCCTTCAGTCCAGCGACCACTCCAGGTCGACGCCCTTGCCCTTGAGCCAGTCCCGCGCCGCGGAGAAGTGGCCGCAGCCGATGAACGGCACCGGCCCGCGCGTGGCCGAGAGCGGCGACGGGTGATTGGCCTGCAGCACAAGGTGACCGTTGCCGGCGGCCTCGATCAACGGCGCCTTGGCCTGCGCATGCGCGCCCCACAGCAGGTAGACCTTCGGCGCCGCATCCCGCGCCGTCGCGGCGATGAGCGCATCGGTGAGCGATTCCCAGCCCTTCTTCGCATGCGAGGCGGCGGCGCCGTCCTCAACCGTCAGGCTGGTGTTGAGCAGCAGCACGCCGCACCGGGCCCATTCGCCCAGGTGACCACACATCGCCGGCTGCTGGCCCAGGTCGCGCTGCAGCTCCTTGAAGATGTTGCGCAGCGACGGTGGCAGCTTCTGCCCCGCCGGCACCGAGAACGCCAGCCCTTCCGCCTGCCCCGGCCCGTGATACGGATCCTGGCCGACGATCACCACCGTCGCCCGCGTCAGCGGCGTGAGCCGCAGCGCGCGCAGCGGGTCCGGCGGATAGATGGCGGCGCCCGCGGCCAGGCGCTCCTTCAGCAGCGCTTCGATGCGCTGGCCGTCGGCGCTGGCGCGCCAGGCGTCGATCAGCGGCTGCCAGCCGTCGCCGACCTGCCAGTCGATGGCCTGCAGCGTCGCGGGCATCGCCGGCCTCAACCGAACAGCGCCGACAGCGCCGCGCCCGGGTCGGGCGCGCGCATGAAGGCCTCGCCGACCAGGAAGGCATGCACCTGCGCATCGCGCATGCGCTGCACGTCGTCGGGCCCCAGGATCCCGGACTCGGTCACCAGCAGGCGATCGGCCGGCACCTGCGCCAGCAGTCCCAGCGTCGTGTCCAGCGTCACCTCGAAGGTCTTCAGGTTGCGGTTGTTGATGCCCACCAGCGGCGTCTTCAGCCGCAGCGCGCGCTCGAGTTCGGCGCCATCGTGGACCTCCACCAGCACGTCCAGGCCCAGGCCCAGCGCGCAGTCCTCCAGCTCCGCCATCTGGCCGTCCGCGAGGCTGGCGACGATCAGCAGGATGCAGTCCGCGCCCATCGCGCGCGCCTCGTAGACCTGGTACGGATCGACCATGAAATCCTTGCGCAGCACCGGCAGCGCGCAGGCGGCGCGCGCCTGCCGCAGGTACTCGACCGAGCCCTGGAAATGCGGCGCGTCGGTGAGCACGCTCAGGCAGGCCGCGCCGTGCCGCTCGTAGCTGCGGGCGATGTCGGCCGGACGGAAGTCGGCGCGCAGCACGCCCTTGCTGGGGCTGGCCTTCTTCACTTCGGCGATCACACCGCTGTGGCCGGCGGCGATCTTGTCGCGCAAGGCCTGCGCGAAGCCGCGCGTGGGCTCGGCGCGCGATTCCGCCTCGGCACGCAGCGCGGCCAGCGGCACGCGGGCCTGCGCGGCGGCGACCTCGTCGCGCTTGACGGCATTGATGCGATCCAGGATGTCGGACATGGCTTTCTCACTTCAGGTCCGGCGCCAGGGCCGGAGGCGGTCGACGCCCGGGCCTGCACGGGCCCGGCCTCGCCGCGGTCAGGACTGCGCCGCGGCTTGCCGCTGCGTCTCGGCGACGAATTCGTCGAGCTTGGCGCGCGCCGCGCCGGATTCGATCGCCGCGCGCGCCTTCACGATGCCGTCGGCGATGGACTCGACGACATTGGCCGCATACAGCGTCGCGCCGGCATTGAGCAGCACGATGTCGCGCGCCGCGCCGGGCTCGTTGCCGAGCACGCCCAGCAGGATGCGGCGGCTCTCCTCGGGGCCGCTCACCCGCAGGTTGCGGCTGGCGACCATGGGCATGCCGAAGTCCTCGGGATGGATCTCGTACTCGCGGATCTCGCCGTTGCGGAGCTCGCCGACCAGGGTCGCCGCGCCCAGCGAGATCTCGTCCATGTTGTCCTTGCCGTAGACCACGACCGCGTGCTGCGCGCCCAGGCGCTGCATCACGCGGACCTGGATGCCGACCAGGTCCGGATGGAACACGCCCATCAGGATGTTGGGCGCGTCCGCCGGGTTGGTCAGCGGGCCCAGGATGTTGAAGATGGTGCGCACGCCCAGTTCCTTGCGCACCGGCGCGATGTTCTTCATCGCCGGGTGATGGTTGGGCGCGAACATGAAGCCGATGCCGGTGTTGCGCACGCAATCGGCGACCGCCTGCGGCGGCAGCGACAGCGTCACGCCGAGCGCCTCCAGCACATCCGCGCTGCCGGTCTTGGACGAGACGCTGCGGTTGCCGTGCTTGGCCACCTGCGCGCCCGCCGCGGCCGCCACGAACATCGAGCAGGTCGAGATGTTGAAGGTATGCGCGCCGTCGCCGCCGGTGCCGACGACGTCCACCAGATGCGGCCCCGGCGTGATCGGCACCTTGACGGAGAACTCGCGCATCACCTGCGCGGCGGCGGTGATCTCGCCGATGGTCTCCTTCTTCACGCGCAGGCCGATCAGGATGGCCGCGGCGGTCACCGGCGAGATCTCGCCGCTCATGATGCGGCGCATCAGCGCCAGCATCTCGTCGTGGAAGATCTCGCGGTGCTCGATGACCCGCGTCAGCGCTTCGTTGTCGGTGATGGGCATGGTGGCCTCCCGCTCAGGCGTTGAAGAAGCGGCGCACCGCCGCGATCGCGCGGTCGACGCCGGCGGCATCGACATCCAGATGGGTGACGAAGCGCAGCTTGTACAGGCCCGTCGCCAGCACACCCTGCGCCTTCAGATGCGCGACCAGCGCCGCGGCGATGTCCTTGTCGACATCGCAGAACACGATGTTGGTCTGCGGCGCCTCGACCGTCAGGCCGGGCAGTCCGCGCAGGCCCTCCGCCAGGCGGCTGGCGAGCGCATGGTCCTCGGCCAGGCGCGTGACCTGGTGGTCGAGCGCGTGATGCGCCGCCGCCGCGAGCACGCCGGCCTGGCGCATGCCGCCGCCGAGCATCTTGCGCGATCGGTGCGCGCGCTGGATCAACTCGCGCGAGCCGCACAGCACCGAACCCACCGGCGCGCCCAGGCCCTTGGAAAAGCAGACCGAGACGCTGTCGAAATGCGCGCAGATGCGCCGCGCCGCGGCATACGGATCGCCGCCCTCGGCGGCGGCCACGGCGACGGCCGCGTTGAACAGGCGCGCGCCGTCCAGGTGACGGGCCAGGCCGTGACGCCGCGCCAGCTCGGATGCGGCGGCCAGGTAGTCCATCGGCAGCACCTTGCCGCCGATCGTGTTCTCCAGCGCCAGCAGCCGGGTGCGCGCGAAGTGCGCGTCGTCGGGCTTGATGTTGGCCTCGATGTCGGCCAGCGGCAGCGAGCCGTCGGGCGCGTGGTTCAGCGGCTGCGGCTGGATCGAGCCCAGCACCGCGGCGCCGCCGCCCTCCCAGCGGTAGGTGTGGGCGAACTGGCCGACGATGTATTCGTCGCCGCGCTGGCAATGCGCCATCAGCGCGCACAGATTGCTCTGCGTGCCGGTGGGCATGAAGAGCGCCGCCTCGAAGCCCAGGCGCTCCGCCAGCGTCGACTGCAGCGCGTTGACGCTGGGGTCGTCGCCGAAGACGTCGTCGCCCAGCGGCGCGGCCGCCATGGCGGCACGCATGCCGGCGGTGGGCTGGGTGACGGTGTCGCTGCGCAGGTCGACGACCGCCGCGTCCACATTCCTGCCCGCATTCGTGCTCGCATTCATCGCGCCAACTCCAGGAAGTTCTTGAGCATCGCGTGGCCGTGCTCGGACAGGATGGATTCGGGATGGAACTGCACGCCCTCCAGCGGCGTGGCGGTGCCCGCCAGCGCACGGTGGCGCACGCCCATGATCTCGCCGTCCTCGCTGCGCGCGCTGATCTCCAGCTCGGCCGGGATCGTCGCTTCCTCGATCGCCAGCGAGTGGTAGCGGATCACGTCGAAGCGCTCGGGCAGGCCGCTGAACACGCCCTGCGCGTCGGTGGTGATGGTCGAGGACTTGCCATGCATCTGCACCTTGGCGCGGATGATGTTCCCACCGAGCGCGGCACCGATGCTCTGGTGGCCCAGGCACACGCCCAGGATGGGCAGCTGGCCGATGAAGCGCTGGATCGCCGGCACGCAGATGCCGGCTTCCTTGGGCGTGCAGGGGCCGGGCGAGAGCACGAGGTGGGTGGGCTTGAGCGCCGCGATCTCGTCGAGGCTGATCTGGTCGTTGCGGACCGTCTTCACCTCGGCGCCGAGCTCGGCGAAGTACTGCACCAGGTTGAAGGTGAAGCTGTCGTAGTTGTCGATCATCAGCAGCATGTCGTTCTCCTTCGTCCGGGTCAGAAACCTTCCTCGACCAGCTCCGCCGCGCGCAGCAGCGCGCGGGCCTTGGCCTCGGTCTCCTTCCATTCGAGCTCGGGCACCGAATCGGCCACGATGCCCGCCGCCGCCTGCACGTACAGCACCTGGTCCATGACCACGCCGGTGCGGATGGCGATGGCCAGGTCCATGTCGCCGCCGAAGCTCAGGTAGCCGCAGGCGCCGCCGTAGATGCCGCGCTTGACCGGCTCGAGCTGGTCGATGATCTCCATCGCGCGGATCTTGGGCGCGCCCGACAGCGTGCCGGCCGGGAAGCTGGCGCGGAACACGTCCATGTTGCCGATGCCGTCCTTCAGCAGGCCCTCGACGTTGCTGACGATGTGCATCACATGCGAGTAGCGCTCGACCGCGAACGCGTCGGTGACCTTGACGCTGCCGGTCCGCGCGATGCGACCGATGTCGTTGCGGGCCAGGTCGATCAGCATCAGGTGCTCGGCGCGCTCCTTGGGATCGGCCTTGAGCTCCACTTCGAGCGCCTGATCCTGCTCCGGCGTACCGCCGCGCGGACGCGTGCCGGCCAGCGGGCGGATCGTGACCTTGCGGCCTTCCGGCGTCGATTCCTGACGCACCAGGATCTCGGGCGAGGCGCCGACGATCTGGAAGTCCCCCATGTCGTAGAAGTACATGTAGGGGCTGGGATTGAGCGAGCGCAGCGCGCGGTAGAGGCTCAGCGGCGATTCGGTGTAGCGCTTCTTGAGCCGCTGGCCGAAGACGATCTGCATGCAGTCGCCGGCCGCGATGAAGGCCTTGGCCTTGTCGACCGAGGCGAGGAAGTCGGCCTTGTTGAATTCGCGCTCGACCGGATGGGCCTGCCCGCGCACCACGCGCGGCGCGGCCACCGAGTAGCCCAACTTGTCCTTGAGCTCCGTCAGCCGCTTCTTGGCCTTGAAGTAGGCCTCGGGCTGCGACGGGTCGGCGTAGACGATCAGGTAGAGCTTGCCCGAGAGGTTGTCGATGACAGCCAGCTCCTCGCACTGCAGCAGCATCACGTCGGGGGTGGGCAGGCCGCCCTCGGGCGTGGAGTCCGCCAGGCGCGGCTCGATGTAGCGCACCGCGTCGTAGCCGAAGTAGCCGGCCAGGCCGCCGCAGAAGCGCGGCATGCCGGGCCGCAGCGCGACCTTGAAGCGCTGCTGGTAGGCCTCGATGAAGGCGAGCGGGTCGCCGTCGTGGGTCTCGATCACGGCGCCGTCACGGATCACGCGGGTGACCGTGCCTTCGCTCTTGAGCACGGTGCGGGCCGGCAGCCCGATGAAGGAGTAGCGCCCGAAGCGCTCGCCGCCGACCACGGATTCCAGCAGGAAGCTGTGCCGGCCCGGCCCGTTGCCGGCGCAGAGCTTGAGGTAGAGCGAGAGCGGGGTCTCAAGGTCCGCGAAGGCCTCGCTGATCAGCGGGATGCGGTTGTAGCCGTCGGCGGCCAGGCTTTGGAATTCCAGTTCAGTGATCACGTCGTCAAACCTCTTGTCGGCTGCGACGACGGCCGGTGACGCAGGGCATCACGGCGCGCGCGCAAGCGGAAACTCAGGTCGCCTGTTGGACCTGCCCCGTCGGGTAGGGTGCAGCAAGAGTGTGACGGTGACCCGCGTCCGAGGGATAGAGGGGACGGCGGGTGGCAAGCAGCAGGCGGCTTCAGGTGAAGTCGTGCCAGGATCGCCAGGGCCAGGCTCCCCGGTCGTTCGACCCCTTGATGTGCTTGCGCGTGATAAACATGGTGCGGCGCAGTGTAGCAGGCGGATTCCCGGGGGCCGGCCGCGGGGCGGTTCGCGCATACTCCCCGTCCAGAGTCGGCCGCGGAGCCGGCCGATCCTCCGGAGGGAAGGAGACACCATGTCCAAGCGCAATGTCCTGATGGCCGCGCTCGCGGCCGCGATGCTGGCGCCCGTCGGGGCGTCCGCCCAGTCGACGCCACCGGGCGCGTCATCGGCCGCGCCGGCCGCCCCGCCCACGGCGGCCCCGGCGCCGGTCGAGCTCGCCGGCGTCAAGTACGACGGCACCGCCGAGGTCGCCGGCCAGAAGCTGCAGCTCAACGGCGCGGGGATCCGCTACAAGGCGATCTTCAAGGTCTACACCGCCGGCCTGTACCTGAACGCGAAGGCCACCACGCCGGAGGCCGTGCTGGCCAACAACGGTCCCAAGCGCATCCACATCCAGATGCTGCGCGACATCGATGGCGAGGAGCTGGGCAAGCTCTTCACCAAGGGCATGGAGCAGAACGCCACGCGCGAGGAATTCGGCCGCTCCATCAGCGGCGTGCTGCGCATGTCGGAGATCTTCGTGCAGAAGAAGAAGCTCAAGACCGGAGAGAGCTTCGGTGTGGACTACATCCCCGGCACCGGCACCGTGGTCTTCGTCAACGGCCAGCTGATTCCCGGCGAGCCGATCAAGGGCGAGGACTTCTTCCACATGCTGCTGAAGATCTGGCTGGGCAAGTCGCCGGCCGATTCCGACCTGAAGGTGGCGCTGCTGGGCGGCGCCAAGCCTGCCGCGACGAGCAGCCGCAACGCCGCGGGCAGCAACCGCTGAGCTCGCGGCGCTCCGCGAGCGCTCAGCCGAGCAGCTCGTCCAGCCGGTCCAGGTAGCGATCCGCGGGCACGCCGCGGATCGGCTCGCCGTGGTTGTAGCCGTAGCTGACCAGCGCGATCGGGCAGCCGGCCGCGTGGGCGGCGCGGGCGTCGTTGCTGGAGTCGCCGATCATCCAGGTCGTGGCCGGCGCGCTGCCCAGCGCCTCGCAGGTCTTGAGCAGCGGCAGCGGATCGGGCTTCTTGCGCTCGAAGTCGTCGCCGCCGAAGACGCGGTCGAAGTAGTGGGCCAGGCCCTTGCGCCGGAGCAGCTCGCGGGCGAAGGCGGCCGGCTTGTTGGTCAGGCAGGCCATCGGCAGGCCGAGCGCCTTGAGCGCGTCCAGTCCCTCGACGACGCCGGGAAACACATCGGCGTGCTCGCCGTTGAGCACCTCGTAATGGCGCTGGTACAGCGTCCAGGCCTCCTCGTAGCGCTGCGGCGGCGCGCCCGCCTCGGCGAGCACGCTGCGGATCAGGTGCTCGCTGCCCTGCCCGATGGTGTGCTCGACGAAAGCGCGCGAGACCTCGGGCAGCGCCATGTCGGCCATCACGCGGTTGAGCACGGCGACGAAGTCGCCCAGCGTGTCGACGAGCGTGCCGTCGAGGTCGAGCATGAAGGCGGTGGGAGTGGGAACGAGCGCGGGCATCGGTGCGGCAACGAGGACATCGGGGCCCGCATCGTAGCGGTGCCCCGCCGACCGCCTCGCTCGCCCGGGCGCGTTCAGGCGTTCAGGAGAACGCGCCCACCGCCGTCACCAGCGCCTGCGACTGCTGCTCGAGCGACTCGGCCGCGGCCGAGGCCTGCTCGACCAGCGCCGCGTTCTGCTGCGTCGCCTGGTCCATCTGCGCGATGGCCTGATTGATCTGCTCGATGCCGGCGGTCTGCTCCTGGCTGGCGCTGGAGATCTCGCCGACGATGTCGGTGACCCGCTTCACGCTGCCCACGATCCGCGACATGGTCGCGCCGGCCTGGCTCACCAGTGCGCTGCCGGCCTCGACCTTCTGCACCGAGTCGCCGATCAGCGACTTGATCTCCTTGGCCGCCGTCGCGCTGCGCTGCGCCAGCGTGCGCACCTCCGAGGCCACCACCGCGAAGCCACGTCCCTGCTCCCCGGCGCGGGCCGCCTCCACCGCTGCGTTCAGCGCCAGGATGTTGGTCTGGAAGGCGATGCCGTCGATGACGCCGATGATGTCGACGATCTTGTTGGACGAGCCGCTGATGGACGCCATCGTGGCCACCACCTCGTCGACCACCTGGCCGCCCTGCACCGCGAAATCGGACGCGGACATCGCCAGCTGGTTGGCCTGCCGGGCGTTGTCGGCGCTCTGCTTGACGGTGGCGGTCAGTTCCTCCATCGACGCCGCCGTCTCTTCCAGCGCGCTGGCCTGCGCCTCGGTGCGCGAGGACAGGTCGCGGTTGCCCGAGGCGATCTCCCCCGCGGCACTGGCGATGGTGTCGGTCGCGCCGCGGATCTGGCCGACGGTGGTCGACAGGCTGCGCTGCATGCGGTCCATCGCCACCAGCAGGCTGTCGGCATGCGCGCCGCGCAGGTCCACCGCCACGTTCAGGTCGCCGGCACCGATGCGGTGGACGATCTCCGAGGCATAGGCCGGCTCGCCGCCCAGCTGGCGGTAGATGCTGGTCGCCAGGCGCCAGCCCAGCAGGCCGACCACCGCCATCAGCGCCAGGCCGATCGACAGCAGCACCGCGGCGCTGCGCCAGAAGGCCTTGTCGATGTCGTCGATGTAGTCGCCGAAGCCGACGATCCAGTCCCAGGGCTCGAAGCGGGTCACCGCGTAGAGCTTCTCGACCTCGTCCTTGGTGTTGGGCCGCGTCCCCGGTGCGATCACGGTGCCGACCTTGCGGCCTTCCAGCGCGGCGCGATAGCGCACGCCGGCCTCCTTGCCGCCCTTGGCGTCGACGATGCCGACGCGCTTCGGATTGGGATGCACCAGGTTGACGTCATCGCTGTAGCCGCGGACGAAGAAGTAGAGCTCGTCCTTGCGGAAGCTGCCGATGATCAGCTTGCCCTGGCGCTGTGCCTCCTCGCGGGTCAGCTTGCCGGCGAGCTCCTGCTCGTGCAGCTTCTCGAGCGCGGCCTGGGCCAGCACCACCAGCGTGGACAGCTGCGCGGTGCGCTCCTTCATCATCGTCTGGCGCAGCGTCGTCAAGGACACCGTTGCCAGGACCACCATGCCGATCAACGCGGCCAGACACAGGAAAAGAATGCGGGTGCGGAGTTTCATGAGTGGGAAGAGAACGGCGCCGCCACGCCCGATGCACGGGGCGGCGCGAATGGACCAGACAGCACTATCGGCTCGTTCCGTTCGATGCTGAATCCCCATCGCCGCTAACGCACGGCGTTATGCGTCACTACCTCACGGCCGCGCCCCCACGGTCGGCCTGCCGTGCGCCGTCACGCCGGCCCGCATCCCCAACTTGACCGCTTGCGACGCCAGCGCCCGGCGCCTAGGCTGGTCCATTGCCACTGCGGGAGACGGCCATGCCCCTCGACCCTGACGCGCGTGCCGACGGCATCGCGCTCGCGCTGTCCGGCGGCGGCTTCCGAGCCGTGCTGTTCCATGTCGGCGTGCTGTGGCGGCTCAACGAGCTGGGCGTGCTGGGCCGGCTGGCGCGCCTGTCCAGCGTGTCCGGCGGCTCGATCGCCTCGGGGCTGCTGGCCGTGCGCTGGCCGCGGCTGGCCTTCGATGGCGACGGGCACTCCCCGCGTTTCGAGGCCGAAGTCGTGACACCGCTGCGCGAGTTCTGCGCCCGCAACATCGACGTGGCCTCGGTGCTGTCGGGCGCCTTCAATCCCTTCCGGTCGGCCGGCGAGGCCGTCGCCGAGGAATATCGCCAGCGTCTGGGCCTGGACGCCTCGCTGCAGTCGCTGCCCGACACGCCGCGCTTCGTGTTCAACGCGACCAACTACGCCACCGGCGTCAGCTTCCGCTTCTCCAAGCCCTACGCCGGCGACTACCGCATCGGCCTCATCCCGAAACCGCGCTTCGACGTGGCCACCGCGGTGGCCTGCTCGAGCGCCTTCCCGCCGGTCCTGGCGCCGATCGCGCTGGACGTGCGGCCGGAGGACTTCACCCGCGTCGATGGCGCCGACCTCTACGACCAGGTCGACTACCGCCGCCGCCTGATGCTGGCCGACGGCGGCGTCTACGACAACCTCGGGCTGGAAACCGTCTGGGGCCGCCACGCCACGGTGCTGGTCAGCGACGCCGGCAAGCCCTTCGACATCGATGCCGGCATCGGCACGATGGCCCCGCGGCAGGTGCTGCGCGCGATGGACATCGGCCTGAACCAGGCGCTGGCCCTGCGCAAGCGCATGCTGATCGCGGCCTACGCGCGCGGCGAGGCCCAGGGCGCGTTCTGGGCCATCGACACCGACATCGCCGACTACCCCGCGACCGAGGTGCCGGCGCTGTCCGTCGATCCGGCGCGGATCGCCGACCTCGCGGCGATCCGCACGCGCCTGGACCGCTTCAAGGAACAGGAGCAGTGCGAGCTGATCAACTGGGGTTACGCGGTCAGCGACGCCGGGCTGCGTTCCCGCGCGCCGGCGGTGGTCTTCCGCTCCCAGGCACCCGCCTGGCCCTATCCGCGGCACGCGTTGTCCTGAGCGCGTCGCCACGACCGCCATGGCCGAGGTCTTCCGCATCGAGCTGCTGCCGGCGCGGCACGGCGACTGCCTGCTGCTGAGCTATGGCGACGCGGCGCGGCCCCATCGCGTGCTGATCGACGGCGGACCGGTCGGCGCCTATGGCGCGCTGTCGGCCCGCCTGGCGGCGCTGCCCGAGGATCAGCGCGAGCTGGAACTGCTGGTCATCACGCATGTCGACGGCGATCACATCGAGGGCTGTCTCAAGCTGCTGAATCATCCGGAGCTGGCCACCTTCCGGGACATCTGGTTCAACGGCTGGCCGCACATCGCGCAGGAACTGAAGGAGCCGCCGCCCGCCCCGCGCCAAGCGCCATCCGACGAGGCCGGCATCCACCAGCGCAGCGCGATGCAGGGCACCGAGATCAGCGTGCGCATCGATGGGCGCCAATGGAACGCGGCCTTCGAAGGCGCGCCGGTGTTCGTGCCCGCGACCGGCCCGCTGCCGGTGCGCGAGCTGCCCGGCGGCCTGCGGCTCACCTTGCTCTCGCCGACGCTGGACAAACTCGTCAAGCTGCGCACCGCCTGGAGCCGCGCCCTGGAGCGCGCCGAGGTCGACCCGGCGAACGAGGCGGCGCTGCGCGCGCGGCTCGATGGTCGCGCGGCCTATCGCGCCTCGGGCGCGCGGCTGCGGCCGACGCCGGACCAGATGATGTCGTCGGCGGCGCTGGCGCTCGGACCGATGGATGACGCGGTGGCCAACGGCTCGAGCATCGCCGTCATCGCCGAATACGCCGGTCGACGCCTCGCGCTGCTCGGCGACGCGCATGCGCCGACGCTCGCGGCGACGCTGGGCCGGATGGCGGCCGCGACAGGCGCCGCGACGCTGCGGCTCGACGCGGTCAAGCTGGCCCACCACGGCTCGGCCGCCAACCTCAGCCCGGACCTGCTCGGTCGGATCGAGTGCGGCACCTGGCTGGTCTCCACCGACGGCAGCCTCTTCCAGCATCCGGACGACGAAGCGATCCACGCGGTCGTGCGGCAGGTGCCAGGCGCACGCCTGCTCTTCAACTACCGGTCCGCGCGCACCGCGCCATGGGGCGAGCCGGCAATGCGCGCCGCGCACGGCCATCAAGCTTTCTACCCGCGCGATCCCGCCGCCGGCATCGCGCTGGACCTGATGACCGGCGAGCCGAGTTGAGCGAGAACGCGTCGACGAGACCGCCTTCCCCGATCACGACCGGAATTCCGGCGTGACCAGCATCGCGGAGGCCCAGGCGTTGTCCCGGTCGCGGTAGCGCTTGTAGATGCGGCGCCGCGCCAGGCCGAAGGCCGCGTTCAGCGAATGGCTGCGCAGCAGCATCCGGTAGAAGAGCCGCGCCTGCAGCGCCGCCGTGCGGTCGTTGACGCGACAGCGATAACCCAGCACCGCATGAATGCCGGCGGCCGCGGCCAGCGCCGCGAAGCCCGAGTTGCCGCTCTCGCAGCTGCTCAGGTAGACGAAGCGCGCCTCGCGCATGTAGCTGACGATGTCGCCGAAGTCGATGCCCTCCGGCTCCTCCGCCGGCCCGATGAACAGGAAGCCGGTGCCGCCGCGCTGCTGCGTGCCGTGGCGCTGGAAGCAGGTGTGGCCGGCGAAATGGATCAGGTCCCAGCTGCCCTCGCGCAGCGCCGCGTCGAGCGCCGCGCGCGTCACCGGCCCGTCCATGCCGAGCACGCGGATGTTGTCCTCGTAGAACAGCGGCTGGCCCGTGCGCGTATCGCGGGTCGTCAGCAGCTTGCGCACCCGCGCGCATTCGAGCCGCACCGAGGTCAGAGGATCGAGCCGCACTTGCCCGCCCAGCAGCTTCGCGCTGAACACGCTGCCATGCGTGTCGGCGCAGATCAGCAGCGCGCGCCGCGCCGCGGGCGGTCCGGAGAACAGGTCCTGGCTCGCGTCGCCATCGCTTTCCAGCAGGCGCCGCGCCACCGAGGCGGCCTGCGCCAGCCAGGGCTCCGGCCGCAGCGACGGATCGAAGACCGCCTCCAGCATCAGCGGATAACAGGCCTCCGACACCGCGAAGGTGAGCCGGTCCGGCAGCTCGCGCCCGGCATCGCCCAGCTGCATCGCCGCGGCGGCGCGGCCCAGTTCGCGCTGGACCTTGAAATGCGGGTTCTCGTCGCACAGCGCGATGCGGATGCTTTCGCCGATGTCGGAGAACTCGTCGTACCAGTCGGGCTGGAACATGTGCTGCGCTTCCCAGCGCATCCAGGCCGAGCGGGGCACGGTCAGCATGCCGTCGCCATGGAACTTGAAGCCGATGCCGTCGATGTCGAAGCTCCAGCCGGTCTCGCTGGCCTTGACGCGGATCGCCAGGCAGGGATCGACGCGCTGGCCGGGCTGCAGCAGCTCGAGCGCGAAGCCGCCGGCGGTGCCCGGATCGGCATAGGCGGTCAGGCCCGGCACGCGCGCGCTCTCGCGCTGCAGCTCCGAGGTCAGCGCCGGCGCCAGCAGCATCATCGGCGTCTGCGTCAGCAGCCGGGCCTTGCGGCAGAAGTCGAGACCGCCGCCGTCCTCCACCACCGCGCCGGCATCGGCCGCGAGGCGGCTGCCGACGATGACGAAGTCGAAGCGCTGCTGCTGCAGCTGCTCCAGGGCGGTCTCGCAGGTGGTCTCCTGCTGCACCGCGTGCGCGCCGAAGCGCCGCAGCTGCTTCTTGATCTGCTCGACCTCGATGCCTTGCTGCTGCGGGCAGAACACCAGGAGGAAGTCAGCCATGAGCGATCCCCCTTGGGAAACCGAGCACGAATTCGGTCTCGCCATCGGCCAGCGCGTGGATGCGCAGGCTGCCGCCCTGGTTGCGCATCAGCTTGTCGAGCAGCGGATGAGCCAGCCGCAGATCCGCCTGCGCCGCCTCGGGCGCCGCGAAACGCGTGCCGTGCCGACGGGCCGGTGGCAGCTTGCCGCGCAGGCGCAGGAAGACTTCCCGGTCGTCCGGCACCAGCGTGAGCTGCACCGTCGCCGTCTCCGGCGCCGCGCGCAGCAGCACCGACAGCAGGCTCTCCACGACGATGTGCATCTGCGTGTGGTCGGCCTCGACCTCGACCCGCCGCGCCGCCGAGACCAGCCGCACCTTCTCCCGCTCCGACGCGGCCAGGCTGGCGAGCAGCGCCTCCAGCTCGCTGTCGAGCTGCACCGTGCTGACCGCGCGCGCGGCGACGCGGGCCTCGCGGTTGTACATGGCCAGCCGCGTGAAGGCGTGCTTCACCCGGCCCAGCTGCCGCAGCACCGTCTGCAGGTCGCGGGCCCGGTCCGGGTCGCGCGCGGCGCCAGGACGATGCGCCGACTCGAGCTCGCTTTCCAGCCAGGACATCGCCATGCCCAGCGGCGCCTGCGTCTCGACGGCCAGCTCGTAGGCGGTCTCCTCCAGGAATTCGAGCTGCACCGACCGGCGGATCGGCCGCAGGTCGCGCGCGATGAACACATGGCCGCCGAGCTTGCCGGGAAAGTCGCGCCGGGTGACGAAGACCGAGCTGGGCGCCTCCCCCATCCCGCCCGACGCCTCGGAGCCCTGGGCGGCCTCCGCCGCCGCGTCCTCGCAGGCCGGGCGGCGCACGTGCAACTCCCCGAGCCGATCACCGGCCTCGGTGCCCTGCAGTAGCGCCACCAGCGGCTGCGGATCCTGGAACAGGTCGATCAGGCTGCGCCCCTCGAGCGCCTTGCGACGCGCGCCGAACAGCGCTTCCGCGGCCGGATTGACGCGGCGGATCCGCAGTTTCGCGTCGGTGGCGATGACCGGATCGGCGACGTTGTTCACGCACTCGGTCATCAAGGTCAGGTCGCTGATGCGCTCCATCGCGCCGGCGATCTCGTGGGCGATGTCGGTCAGCTGCCGGACATGCTCGCGCGAGAACGCGTTGACCCGGGGATCGTCGACGTTGACGATGAAGCGCACCCGCTCGCCCTCGGAGAACAGGATGGGCACCGCCAGTTCGGAGCGGATCGGCTCGCCATCGGGCGTGCGCAGGTAGTCGGGGTCCTGCGAGACATCCGCGATCTTCTGCGCCGTCATCGTCCGCGCCACGCGGCCGAGGATGCCCACGCCCAGGTGCTGCGCGTAGTCGCCCCAGACGGTGCCGGTATCGACCGCGCACCCGTCCTCGCCGCGGCGCGCCGAGGCCACGCGCACGATGGACTCGCGCGCGCTGTCGATGCGGAACAGCGCGACATGCTGCCAGTCGAAGATCTCGATCAGCGCGTCGGCCAGGCAGCGGCAGGCGCCCTGGATGTCGACGCAGCGGTTGAGCGCGCGGAACATCCGCAGCTGGCGCCGGTCGCGCTCCTGGGCCGCGTGGTCCAGCGCGCAGAGCACCGTCTCGACCAGGGGCAGTTGGTTGAACAGCGTCTGATGGGACTCGCCGTAGGCATCGCGCTCACGGCTGAGCAGGGTCAGGATGGCGACGGTGCGCTCGTCGCTGCCCTGCCCGCGGGTGATGCGTCGCCACATGCTGGACTTCAGCTCCATCGCGCGCATCTGGCGGCAGATCGGCTCGTCGGCCATGTCGGACCAGGGCGGCGCGCTCATCACCGTATCGAAGTCGTGGATGCCGCCGTCGTTCGCTTCCATGAAGGCGCGCTGCGCGTCGTTGAGCTCGTACCAGGCGGTCGGCACGTCCTGGCGGAAGGGCGGGTGGTTGAAGACGATCTCCGATTCCCAATGCTCGCC
The DNA here is from genome assembly GCF_014193045.1 of Mitsuaria sp. BK037. Taxonomy (NCBI): domain Bacteria; kingdom Pseudomonadati; phylum Pseudomonadota; class Betaproteobacteria; order Burkholderiales; family Sphaerotilaceae; genus Roseateles; species Mitsuaria sp. BK037. The sequence goes on from NZ_JACHYS010000003.1 coordinate 28,655, forward strand.
GTCCGCGACGACGCGGGATACCAGCATCAGGTCGTAGGGCAGCTCGCTGCGCAGGGCCTCGGCCATCCGCGGCAGCAAATCCGGGCGTCCGGCGTGGCTCAGCGTCAATTCGCGCAGCCGGTCGGTCAGCACCTGGTGCTGCAGGCTGCGGAAGAACCCCAGCGAGCCGACCACCGCGCCCCGCGCGTCCATCAGCGGCAGGCCGGTGACCTCGACGGCGACCTGGCGGCCAGGGTCGTCCAGGCGCGTCAGCGTGACGCGATAGGCGCCGAGCTCGCCGTTGCGTCGACCGCGTGTCTCTTCGTCGAGGATGCGGCCGGCCTCGCCGGCGAAGAGCTGGTCCAGGCGCAGTTCGTCGACATGGGCGGCGCCGCTCATGTCCAAGGCGGCGGCATTGGCGTAGAGCACGCGGTTCGCGAGGTCGCGCTGGATCACGGCGATGCGTGAGCCGTCGAAGACCGCCCGCTTCATCTGCCCCAGCAGCGCGGCCGCCGCGGCGGACGTGGGCCGCTCGTGCGCGGAGTCGTCCATGAGGGCCTCCCTGGCCATCGCTGGCCGCCAGTCCCGTCTGTCAACGGCCCGAAGGCTACGCCGATTGCGCGCGCGGCGCGCCTGACAACATAGGGATCCGACGCCCTCCGAGGCCGATTTCATCGGCCTTCGCGGCGATTCCGTGGCGGAGATGCCACGTCGCGCGGCCTCGGCCGCGAGCGGACGGCCCCGCCGCGACGGCCCAGCGCGCCGGTCCGGCGCCCGCAAGCGCAGGAGTCGGTGGGCGCGCTGACTCATGTCCGGCAGGACCGGCGGGAAGTCCACTCATTCGATTGCGCCGCGGGCGTGGCGCGCTCGCGGACGTCCTCGTAGAGTGACTGCCCGTCCCTACCGACGCCGACCATGAAGACTTCTCCCCTCCCCGCCGATCCGGGCATCCACATCGCGTGGTGGAACACCGGCCTGTCGCCGACGCGCGTCCCGGACCGCGCTGGACCGGCCCATTTCCAGGCAGCCGCGCAGGTGCTGCGACACCTGATCGAAGTGGTCCGGGCGGACGTGATCGTGCTGGGCGAGATGGCCGAGCGCAGCATCGACGGACTGCACGACGCCTGCCCGATCGCGCGGGCGGACTACACCTGGCTGAAGGCCTTCCACCCTGCGGGACGGAGCCGCTTCTCGCAATGCGTCCTGAGCCGGACCGATCGCATCACGGTGGAGTTCGACCGGTCGATCATCCAGGACGAGGGAGGCGGGATCCGCAAGGTCGGCCAGGCCTTCCTGGTCCGCCTGCGCGATGGCAACCAGCCGCTGCACCTGATCGCATCGCACTGGCCGAGCCGGCTGTTCATGGACCGGCACGATGTCGAACGGACGCACCTGGCCGCTTTCCTGCGTCGCTGGATCGACGACCAGATCCTGAGGTACCTGCCCGATGCGAACGTCGTCCTGGTCGGCGATTTCAACGATGAACCCTTCGACGAGGGCATGGAGCGCTATCTCCATGCAAGCCGCGATCGCGACCGGGTGAAGCGGAACCGGCGGCTCTTCTACAACCCCTTCTGGCGGCATCTCCACGCCTTTCCGCCGGGCGCCGCCGAGGATCGCAGCTGCGACCCGGGCACCTACTTCCACGCTGGCGGCCGCTTTTCCCACTGGCGCACCTTCGACCAGTTGATCGTCTCGTCCTCGGTGCTCTGCGGACGGTTCGGCTGGCGCCTGAACGAGGCGAACACCCGGGTCGCTCCCCTGCCGGCGCTCGAGTCGAGCGACGACCCCCTCGCCCCGCATCCCTTCTTCGACCACCTTCCCATCGTCGGACATTTCGAAAGGCAGCCCTCATGATCGACTTCGCGAAAAGCATCCATCAAGGGCTCAACGCCGCCTCCACCGCGGACGGCGAGCGCGCCGAGATCCGCGGCATCCTCGATCGACTGGACATCGCCATCCAGAGCGCCACCTTCGGCAAGGCCCGGCTGCATGTCGGCGAGTTCCACAACGCCCAGGACGAGCGGGTGATGAGCATCGCGGACCAGCGGGAACGCCTCGTGATCCAGAGCACCGAGAACGACCGGGAAGGCCGGATCATCGCCGGCTGGACCACCGGCACCGAGGGCGACTATCCGGTGACCCTGGTCTACAACTTCCTGAGCATCCCGTGCTCGCATGGCGACGAGCTGATGGAGGAACTGAGCGTCCTGCTCGAAACCGCGCGCGTGGGTCGGGCGATCCGCCAGTTCGCCGCTTGATCACCCCCTGATCGCCCCCGATACGGCCCATCGCAGCGCCCCAAAAGACGAAGGCGGACATCCTTTCGGATGCCCGCCTTACCCATTGACGTCCGGCTTGCGCCTCTGCAATCCACCACCAGAAACCTGGACCGCATGACCGAAAGAATAGGGGCGCCGGCTCGCCCTCGGAAGCCGGGTTCGGCGCAAGGCGGCGGCAGCGATCCGCTGATCAGCCTGTCAGGCGTCGCCTTACAGGTCCGACGCCGAGTGCCCGGGTGCTACTCGCCCGACGCGGATGCCGGCCCCTTGAGCAGCCGGTACAGCGTGTTGCGACCGATGCCCAGCCGCCGCGCGGCCTCCGAATGGTTGCCGCCGCAGTCCGCCAGCACGCGGCGGGCGTGGGCCCGCGACTGCTCGCGCAACATCGCCGGGGGCGCCGGACGTCCATCCGCAGCGCGGGCGAACTCGGGACTCCCCTCGGCCTCGGCGGCGACCGGCCGCTCCGGCCGCAGCACCGGAATCGGCAGCGGCGCGCCCTGGTCCAGTTCCTCGACGAGGTCATCCGGCAGGTGCCCGCGGCGGATGACCGACTCGCCGGGCTCCATCAGCGCGCAGGCGATGCGCAGGGCCTGTTCCAGCTGCCGGACGTTGCCCGGCCAGCGATAGGCCATCAGCTCGCGCGCCAGCGGCGGATCCAGTTCCACCCGCCGCGCCGGCTCGATCGCCGCCAGCAATCGCGCCACCAGCATCGGCAGGTCCTGGCGCTCTCGCACCGGCGGCAGGCAGAGTGTCAGCCCGTTGAGCCGGTAGTACAGGTCCTCGCGGAACAGGCCCTGCGCGACCAGCTGACGCAGCGGCCGGTGGCTCGCGCCGATCAGCTGGAAGTCCACCGCCACCGCCGGCCCGCCGCCCAGCGGCTGCACCTGCCGGTCCTGCAGCACGCGCAGCAGCCGCGCCTGCAGGGGCAGCGGCATGTCGCCGATCTCGTCGAGGAACAGGGTGCCGCCATGCGCTTCCCTCAGCCGCCCCTGCGCGCCATCGCGCGAGGCCCCGGTGAAGGCGCCGGGCCGGTAGCCGAAGAGCTCCGCCTCGATCAGCGACTCCGGCAGGGCCGCGCAGTTCACCGCGACATAGGCCCGGCCACGTCGCGGGCCGCTGTCGTGGACGGCGCGCGCGAACAGGTCCTTGCCCACGCCGGACTCGCCCTGCAGCAGCAACGGGATCGGCTTGTCCAGCACCCGCCGCGCCCGCATCACCGCCTGGTGCATCGCCGCGTCGCCAAGGTCCAGCAGATGCAGCGCATCGGGCGTCATCGACGCGGGCATCGCCGTGCGCGACGCCTGCTCCGCCGGTGCGAGATCGAGCGCCACCGGGCGCGTCATCGCCACCTCGGCCTGGGCCTCCACATCGACCACCGTCGCCCCATGCCCTCGCGGCGCCGGCGCCGGTCGCCGCCATCCGCGCGGCGCGTCCAGCCGCAACCACAGCGGCGGTGCGTCCTCGCGGCGCAGCAGCCGCGCGCCCTCGCCGCCTTCGCGGGCCCAGTCCATCAGCTCGGCCCACCGCAGGGGCAGCAGCGCCTCCAGCGGACTCGGCCGCGCCGCCTCGGCGCCCAGCCATGCCTGCGCCGCCGCGTTGCAGCCCAGGATCCAGCCGTCGTCGCTGAGCGCCAGCAGCCCTTCGGTCGGCGTGCCCAGGCCCTCGGGCTGCAGGTGGAGCTGCAGGCGCAGGCCGTCGGCATGCCGCGTCTGGAACAGCCGGTGCTCCACCATCCGCGCCGCCGAGCGCACCAGCGCCAGCGTGTGCCGCTGGAAGCCGCGCTGCTCGCCGGAGATGTCCAGCACGCCCAGCACGCGCCCCTGCGGATCGCGGATCGGCGCCGCGGTGCAGCTGAGGAACGCATTGCGCTCAAGGAAGTGCTCGCCGCCGAGCACCGCCACCGGCCGCTGCTCCGCCAGCGCCGTGCCGATCGCGTTCGTGCCGCGCCAGCGCTCGTCCCAGATCGCGCCGGGCCGCAGCGCCACCCGCTGCGCCCGGTCGACGAAGCGGCCATCCCCCAGCGCGCCCAGCAGCAGGCCTTGCGCGTCGGCCAGGATGACCAGGCCGTCGCTGTCGCGTGTCTGCTCGAAGAGGTCTTCCATCACCGGCCGCGCATGGGCCACCAGCTCGTGCTGCCGCTCCAGCGCGCGCCTGAGCTGGGCGCCCGACGCATGCGGCGCGCCCGGCGGACGGCCGACCGGGTCCAGGCCGAAATCACGGCTGCGCAGCCAGCTGCGGCTCAGGCCCTCGTCCAGCGCCTCGACGCTGAGCCGACCGGTGTCCAGCAGCTCGCGCCGCGCGGCGCGCAGCAGCCTCGGCGCCAGCGCGGCGCCGCTCGGGGTTTTCACCATCCTGTCGTCTCCTTGCGTCGGCGCCCTCGGCCTCGACGGTCCGCCCGGTCCTCGCCATCGACGCGATCGCGGGTTTGAGCCGGAATCCGCACCCGGGTTGCGCCATTCCGGAACACCTGCGCCATCGCGGCGATGCCGGGACCAGTCTGTGGACCGATCCTGACCAAAGCCTGTCGAAAAGAGAAGCGGCTTTCCGCCGCCGAGCAGGGTCTTCGGCGCGAAGCGGGCGCTGGCACGGCCCATGCAAAGCGGGGGCGGGCGTTCGACGCCTCATCAACCACGGAGACAAGCCATGATCTACGCCAAGCCCAACGCCGCCGGCGCCCCGCTGCAGTTCAAGCCCCGCTACGACAACTTCATCGGTGGCCAATGGACCGCGCCGCGGGACGGCCAGTACTTCGACGTCATCACGCCCATCACCGGGCAGGTCTACACGCAGGCGGCGCGCTCGAATGCCGCGGACATCGAACTGGCGCTGGACGCGGCGCATGCCGCCGCCGAGCGCTGGGGCGCGACCCCGGCGGCCGAGCGCGCCAACGTGCTGCTGCGCATCGCCGACCGCATCGAGCAGAACCTGGAGCGGCTCGCCTACGCCGAGACCATCGACAACGGCAAGCCGATGCGGGAGACGCTCAATGCCGACCTGCCGCTGGCGGTCGACCACTTCCGCTACTTCGCCGGTTGCCTGCGGGCGCAGGAGGGCGCGCTCAGCGAGATCGACGCGAACACCGTCGCGTACCACTTCCACGAGCCGCTGGGCGTCGTGGGTCAGATCATTCCGTGGAACTTCCCGATCCTGATGGCCGCGTGGAAGCTGGCGCCGGCGCTGGGCGCGGGCAATGCCGTGGTGCTCAAGCCGGCGGAGTCGACGCCGGTGAGCATCCTGGTGCTGACCGAGCTGATCGCCGACCTGCTGCCGCCGGGCGTGCTCAACATCGTCAACGGCTACGGCAAGGAAGCGGGCATGCCGCTGGCGCAGAGCAAGCGCATCGCCAAGGTGGCGTTCACCGGCTCGACGGCGACCGGCCGCGTCATCGCGCAGGCGGCCGCGACCAACCTGATCCCCGCGACGCTCGAGCTCGGCGGCAAGAGCCCCAACGTCTTCTTCCCCGACATCGCCGCCCAGGACGATGACCTCTTCGACAAGGCGATCGAAGGCCTGGTGCTGTTCGCGTTCAACCAGGGCGAGGTCTGCACCTGCCCGTCGCGCGCGCTGATCCATGAATCGATCTACGACCGCTTCATCGCCCGCGCGATCGACCGCGTCAAGGCGATCAAGCAGGGCAACCCGCTGGACACCGACACGATGATGGGCGCGCAGGCCTCGTCGATGCAGCTCGACAAGATCCTGTCCTATCTCGAGATCGGCAAGCAGGAAGGCGCGCAGTGCCTCATTGGTGGCGGACGCGCGCAGCTCGGCGGGGACCTGGCGGGCGGGTATTACATCCAGCCGACGCTGTTCAAGGGGACCAACGACATGCGGATCTTCCGCGAGGAGATCTTCGGCCCGGTGCTGGCCGTCACCACCTTCAAGACCGAGGAGGAGGCGCTGCGCATCGCCAACGACACGCCCTATGGGCTGGGTGCGGGGGTGTGGTCGCGCGACATCAACACCGCCTTCCGGATGGGCAAGGGCATCAAGGCCGGGCGCGTGTGGACCAACTGCTATCACGCGTATCCGGCGCATGCGACCTTCGGCGGCTACAAGGAATCGGGCATCGGGCGCGAAACCCACAAGATGATGCTGGACCATTACCAGCAGACCAAGAACCTGCTGGTCAGCTACTCGCAGCAGAAGCTCGGGTTCTTCTGAGGCTGCTGGCCCTCACCCCTCCCTCTCCCGCAAGCGGGAGAGGGCCTATTACTTACTCCCTCGCCCCCGCAGGGGGAGGGTGGGGGTGAGGGGGCGGCCCGATGGGCAGCAGCGCTGGAACATGAAAGGTCAGGACGAGTGGACGCGCCTTGACCGCAGAATCGCATTGGACATTTGTTTCCTGTAAAGACATTTGTCTAGAATGCCTGCATGTCTTCGTCCAAAGACCAGTTGCTCGCCCTGGTCGAATCCAACCCCTTCATCAGCCAGCAGGAACTGGCCGACCAGCTCGGCTTGTCGCGCTCGGCCGTCGCCGGCCACCTCGCGCAGCTGACGAAGGAGGGCCGCATCCTCGGTCGCGCCTATGTGCTCCCGCAGCGCCAGCCCATCGTCTGCATAGGCGGCACCAACCTCGACCGCAAGCTGCGTGGCCTCGGGCCGCTGCGCGTGGGCAGTTCCAATCCCGCGACCCAGCATGAAACCGCCGGCGGCGTCGCCCGCAACATCGCCGAGAACCTCGCGCGGCTCGGCCTGCCGGTGCATCTGCTGACGGCCGTCGGCCGCGATGCCGCGGGACAGGCCTTGCTGGCGCAGCTGCAGGCGCTCGGCGTCGATTGCGCGGGCTCGCTGCAGGCGATGGACGCGGCGACGGGCAGCTACACCGCGGTGCTCGATCCGCACGGCGAGCTGGTGCTGGCGCTTGCGCACATGGAACTCACCGACCGGCTCGATCCCGCGTTCCTGCGCCAGACCGCACCGCAGCGGGCGCCGGCGCGCTGGCTCGTCGCCGACCTGAACCTGCCGCGCGAGACGCTCGACGAGCTGCGCGCCGAGGCCCGACTGCGCGAGCAGCGATTGCTGCTCGTCGCCGTGTCGGAACCAAAGATGGCGCGCCTGGGCCCCGACCTGCGCGGCGTGGAGCTGCTGGTGCTGAATCGCGGCGAGCTGCAGGCGCTGGTCGGCCGCGCGCTGCCCGACGACGGCGCGCTCCGCGGCGCCTGGCATGCGCTGCGCGAGGCCGGCCTGCAGCGGCTGGTGATCAGCGATGGCGCGCGGGGCGTGCGCCATTCCGATGGGGATGAGCTCGCCTTGCTCGCCCCGCCGCCGCTGGATCCCGCGGCCATCCGCGAGGTCACCGGCGCCGGCGACGCGATGACCGCCGGCATCGCCGCGGCGCTGCACCGCGATCCCGACGACCTGCGCGGCGCCTGCGCGCTGGGCCTGCGACTGGCCGCGCTGACGCTGCAGAGCGACGCGACGGTCAGCGAGGCGCTGAGCCCGGCGCTGCTTGTCTGACCCCGACCTCATGAATTCGAGAGAGACCGCATGAACACGCAAGACCGCTTCGACGCCACCCTGATCGATTTCTCCCCCGAGGTGGCCGCCGCGCGCGCCGAGGGCCGCCCGCTGGTGGCGCTGGAGTCGACCATCATTTCCCACGGCATGCCGTATCCGCAGAACGTGCAGACGGCCCGCGAGGTCGAGGCCATCGTCCGGGCGCACGGCGCCGTGCCGGCGACGATCGCGGTGCTGGACGGCAAGATCCGCGTCGGCCTGAACGACGCGCAGCTCGAGCTGCTGGGTCAGTCTCCCGACGCGATGAAGCTCAGCCGCCGCGACCTGCCGTACGCGCTGGCCACCGGCCGCATCGGCGCGACGACGGTCGCCGCGACGATGATCTGTGCCCGGCTGGCCGGCATCGAGGTCTTCGTCACCGGCGGCATCGGCGGCGTGCATCGTGGCGCGGAGACCAGCTTCGACATCTCCGCCGACCTGCAGGAACTGGCGCGCACGCCGGTGGCCGTGGTGTGCGCCGGCGCCAAGAGCATCCTGGACCTGGCGCTGACGCTGGAATACCTGGAGACGCACGGTGTGCCGGTGCTGTCGGTGGGCCAGGAGAATTTCGCCGCGTTCTACATGCGCGACAGCGGACTGAAGGCGGACTTCCGCATCGACGCGCCGGCGGAGCAGGCGAAGTTCCTGCGCGCGAAATGGGCGCTGGGCCTGGGCGGCGGCGCGGTCATCAGCAACCCGGTGCCGGAAGCGCACGCGATGCCCAAGGCGCTGATCGACGGTTTCATCGCGCAGGCGTTGGCCGAGGCCGGCGCCCGGGGCATCAGCGGCAAGGCGGTCACGCCCTACCTGCTCGCCCGCATCAAGGACCTCAGCGGCGGCGCGAGCCTGGTCACCAACATCGCGCTGGTCAAACACAACGCCCAGGTGGGCGCCGCCTTGGCGAAGGCGCTCAAGGGCCTCTGACGCCCGCGGGCGCCGGCCCCCGCCCCGCCCGAACACGCTCCAATCGCACGGTTTTCCTCCGTCCTACGCAGGATTAACCTGAACGAAACATTCATCGCAGGACCGCGGCCTAAGCTTCCGCGCCCCTCGAAGAAGACCGTCGTTGGAGAACGTGTTCATGCGCCGCCAGTCCCTCGCCCTGTCCTTGATCGTCCTGTTGCTGGTCGCCGGCGGCGGCTGGTGGTGGAAGGCCCGATCGGCAGATGGCCGGTCCGGCGCCGTCACCGCCGACGGCGCGCCCGCGCCGGCGCGCGGGGCCTCGGGCGCGGGCGGCACGCAGTTGGTCGGCGTCGTCACGGCGCAGCGCCGCGACGTGCCGGTCACCGTCGAGGCCAGCGGCACCGTCACGCCGATCAACCAGGTCGACATCCGCGCCCAGACCACCTCCACCGTCCGCGACGTGCTGGTGCGCGACGGGCAGACCGTCGCCAAGGGCCAGCCGCTGTTCCGCTTCGATGAGCGCGCGGACCGCGCCAACCTCGACAAGGCCCGCGCCCAGCTCGCCCGAGACAAGGCCAGCCTCGCCGACCTGCAGCGCCAGTACGAACGCGCCAAGGACCTGCTCGCCCAGAAGTTCGTCGCGCAAAGCGCGGTCGACACGGCGCTGGCCAACCTCGAGGCCGGCCGCAGCCTGGTCGATGGCGACGCGGCCGCCGTCCAGTCCGCCACCGTGGCGCTCAGCTACAACGAGATCCGCGCGCCCTTCGCCGGCCGCGCCGGCGCCGTCAACGTCTGGCCCGGCAGCCTGGTGCAGGCCAGCGCGACCGGCTCGCCGCTGGTCAACATCGTCCAGATCGATCCAATCGCCATCAGCTTCAACCTGCCCGAGACCGAACTCGCGCCGGTGCTCGACGCGATGCGCCCGCAAGGCGGCAACGCCAAGGCCGCGCCGCCCGAAGTCCAGGTGGTGCTTCCCGCCATCGAGGGCGGCCCTTCTCGCAAGGACAGCCGCGGCGGCAAGCCGGTCGACGCCGTCGCGCGCGGCAAGCTGACCTTCGTGGACAACCTCGTCGACGCCACCACCGGCACCATCAAGCTCAAGGCCGAGTTCGAGAACGGCGCGCAAAAGCTCTGGCCCGGCCAGTACCTGCGCGTGCGCATGACGCTGCGCAGCCTGCCCGGCGTCGTGGTGATCCCGCAGGCCGCGATCATCCTGCGCGGCAGCGACCGCCAGGTCTACGTCGTCGGCCCGGACAAGACCGCCCAGCTCAAGCCCGTCAAGCTGCGCTACACCTTCGGCGAGATGGCGGTGGTGGACGGCGTGGACGCCGGCGCGATGGTCGTGCTCGACGGCAAGCAGAACCTGCGCCCCGGCACGCCGCTGCGCACCCAGCCCGCCGCGGTCGATCCGGCCGCGGCCGTGCGCCTGGCCGCGGCCTCCGCCGCCGCGGGCGGTGGCGCGTCCGCCACCGACGTCGCCGCGCCCTGAGCCCCCGGCTCCGATTCGACGCCCCCGCCCCCGCCGCGAACGACGCCATGAATCTCACCGAACTCTTCATCCGGCGGCCGGTCATGACCGTGCTGCTGAACATCGCGCTGGTCGTCGCCGGCATCGCCGCCTGGAGCCGCATCCCGGTCGCCGCGCTGCCCAGCTTCAACACGCCGGTCATCAACGTCCAGGCGGTGCTACCCGGCGCCAGCCCCGAGACCATGGCCTCCTCGGTCGCGCTGCCGCTGGAGAAGCAGTTCTCGACGATCGCCGGCATCACGACGATCTCCTCCACCAACACGCTGGGCAACAGCTCGCTGACGCTGGAGTTCGACCCCTCGCGCGACATCGACGCCGCCGCCGTCGACGTGCAGGCGGCGCTGTTCCGCTCGCTGCGCGCGCTGCCCACCGAGATGACGACGCCGCCGTCGTACCGCAAGGTCAACCCGGCCGACGCGCCGGTGCTGCTGGTGGCGCTGACCTCGCCGTCGATCAACCTGTCGGAGCTCAACGACTACGCCGAGAACCTGATCACCCCCAGCCTGTCCACCATCGACGGCGTGGCGCAGGTCTCGATCTACGGCCAGAAGCGCTTCGCGGTGCGCATCAAGGCGCGCAACGAGCTGCTGCAGCAGCGCAACATCACGCTGGACGAGCTGCAGGCCGCGGTCAAGGGCGCCAACGCCAACACGCCGGTCGGCACGCTGGACGGCACGCGCCAGACGCTGACCATCCAGGCCAACAAGCAGCTGCGCGACGCCGCGGCCTTCGGCGGCATCGTCGTGGCCACGCGCAACGGCGCGCCGGTGTTCCTGCGCGAGGTGGCCGACGTCCAGGACAGCTACGAGACCGTCAAGTCCTTCTCCAACTTCAATGGCGAGCGCTCCATCGTGCTGGCCGTGCAGCGCCAGCCCGACGCCAACACGGTGAAGGTCGTGGACGCGGTCAAGGCGATGCTGCCGCGCTTTGCCGCGCAGCTGCCGGCCTCGGTGCAGATGAGCACGCTCAATGACCGCTCGGTCTCGATCCGCGAGTCGCTGCACGACGTCTACTTCACGCTCGCGCTCACCGTGGCGCTGGTCGTGATGGTGATCTTCCTGTTCCTGCGCCGCATGGTCGCGACGCTGATCCCGACGCTGTCGCTGCCGATCTCGCTGATCGGCGCGGTGACGCTGCTGTTCGCGCTGGGCTACAGCCTGGACAACATCTCGCTGCTGGGCATCACGCTGGCCGTGGGCCTGGTGGTCGACGACGCGATCGTGATGCTCGAGAACATCGTGCGCCACGTCGAGGACGGCATGGCCCCGTTCGACGCCGCCATCCGCGGCGCGCGCGAGATGGCGTTCACCATCCTGTCGATCTCGATCTCGCTGGTGGCGGTGCTCATCCCGATCTTCTTCATGCCGGGCGTCATCGGGCTGCTGTTCCACGAGTTCGCGGTGGTGGTGTCGCTGGCGATCATGGTCTCGGCCGGCGTGTCGCTGACGCTGGTGCCGATGCTGTGCAGCCGCTTCCTGAGCAGCCATCACGAGGTCGAAGAAAACGCGCTGGGCCGCACGTTCGAAGCCGGCTTCACCTGGGTGCTGGACCGCTACACGGCCTCGCTGGACTGGGCACTGCGGCATCGCTGGGTGATCGGCGCGGTGGCGATCGCGAGCTTCGTCGCCAGCGCCTGGCTGTGGATCGCGATCCCCAAGGGCTTCTTCCCGGAAGAGGACATCGGCCAGATCCAGGCCAGCACCGAGGCGTCGGAAGACATCTCCTTCGCCGCGATGACGGTGCTGCAGGAGCGCGTCGCCACCGTCGTCCAGGAGGATCCGTCGGTGTCGTCGGTCTCCGCCGCGGTAGGTGGCGGCGGGGGCGGCGGCAACGTCAACACCGGCCGGCTCTTCATCAACCTGAAGCCGCGCTCGGAGCGCCCCGCGATGCCGCAGGTGCTGGAGCAGCTGCGCAAGAAGCTGCGCGCCGTGCCTGGCATCGCCGTGTACCTCCGGCCGGTGCAGAACCTGCAGCTCGGCGGCCGGCAGTCCAAGAGCCGTTACCAGTACACGCTGCAGTCGGTCAGCACCGGCGAGCTCAACAGCTGGGCGGTGAAGCTGCAGGACAAGCTGCGCAACGACCCGGTGTTCCGCGACGTCACCAGCGACTCGCAGCTGCGCGGCCTGCAGGCCAACCTCGTGATCGACCGCGAACGCGCCACGCTGCTGGGCGTGCAGATGCAGGACCTGCGCAATGCGCTGTACTCGGCCTTCGGCGAGCGCCAGGTCTCGAGCATCTACGCGGAGAGCAACACCTACCAGGTGATCATGGAAGCGACCGACAGCGACCGGCTGAGCGAGGACGCCTTCGACAAGATCTACTTGCGCGGCAGGAGCAGCACGATGGTGCCGCTGACCGCCTTCGCCAGCGTCAAGCGCGAGCTCGGCCCCACCGCGGTCAACCACCAGGGCCAGCTGCAGGCGATCACGCTGAGCTTCAACCTCGCGCCGGACGTGCCGCTGGGCAATGCGACGGCGAAGATCGACCAGTTCACGCGCGAGATCGGACTGCCGCCATCCATCATCACCAGCTACGGCGGCGACGCGGCGGTGTTCAAGGACTCGCAGGGCGGCCAGGTGCTGCTGATCGTGCTGGCGGTGGCGGTGATCTACGTGCTGCTGGGCGTGCTCTACGAGAGCTACATCCATCCGCTGACCATCCTGGCGGGGCTGCCCTCGGCGGCGGTGGGCGCGCTGCTGACGCTGCAGCTGGCGGGCATGGAGCTGACCATCATCGCGACGATCGGCATCCTGATGCTGGTGGGCATCGTGAAGAAGAACGCGATCATGATGATCGACTTCGCGCTGGACGCGCAGCGCAACGGCGGCATGACGCCGGCCGAGGCGATCCGCGAGGCCTGCATCCTGCGCTTCCGTCCGATCATGATGACGACGATGGCGGCGCTGATGGGCGCGCTGCCGATCGCGCTGGGGCTGGGCGCCGGCGCGGAACTGCGCCAGCCGCTGGGGCTGGCGGTGGTCGGCGGGCTGATCCTGTCGCAGGCAGTGACGCTCTACATCACGCCGGTGATCTACCTGGCGCTCGATCGCTTCAGTGGGAAGGGGCCCGACACGCGGGAGGTGGCCCACACGCGGCTGACTGAACATCCTGCCCATGCCGACCATCCGGCGCAGCAGCCGGCGCCAGGGCAGGCGGACTGACAGAGGCCAACCAACTGCCATCGCCAAGCGCGGCCTCCACGGGGCATGGGGGCTCCCTCCTGGACCCCCAAGCCCCATGCCGGCCCAGGGTCACCGGGGCGGTCGGAATTCGTGGCGGGCAGCGGTGGCGGCGCTCCTTCCGATGCAGCCCGGGGCGTGGTCGTTGATCAGACCCATCGCCTGCATGAACGCGTAGACCGTCGTGGGGCCGACGAACTTCCAGCCGCGCTTCTTCAGTTCCTTGGAGAGCTTGATCGAGGTGTCCGAAGTCGGCCGCACGTCGCCGCCCTCCTCCGGGTCCTCGAAGCGCCAGAAGAACGCGGCCAGCGAGCCGGCTTCCTTCTGCAACTCCAGCGCCCGCGAGGCGTTGTGGATCACCGCCTCGATCTTGCCGCGATGGCGCACGATGCCCTCGTCCGCCAGCAGGCGCTCGACATCGGCTTCCTTGAACTTCGCGACCTTGGCGATCTCGAACTGCTTGAAAGCCTTGCGGAAGTTCTCGCGCTTGGCCAGGATCGTTCGCCATGACAGGCCCGACTGGAAGCCCTCCAGGCAGAGCTTCTCGAAGAGCCGGCGGTCCTCGTGGACCGGGTAGCCCCACTCGGTGTCGTGATAGTCGCGGTAGGCGTCGAAGCCCGGCGCCTCGCACCACTTGCAGCGCCACTGGCCATCCGGCCCCTGCGCCAATCGCTCGCTCATCGTCGCCCCTCCCGGCAGTTCATGGACGCGCGATTCTGGCGCGACGACCGTCGGCGCGTGACAGGAGGACAGGGGCGACGAAGATCAGGCGGCGGCGATCAGGCGGTGACGGACTTGTGGAAGACCGCCGCGTCGCGTGGCCAGGTGTGGACGCGGGCCTCGATCAGGTCGAGCACATGCACGAAGCCGCTGCCCGCGCCGTAGTAGGGGTCGGGCACCTCGTCCAGGCCCAGCCCGGTCATGCCCGCCAGGAACAGCCCCAGCCGCGCCGGCGACACCGCCGGCTTCATCGCCCGCAGGCCGCGCAGCACCTGGCGGTCCATGGCGAGGATGAGGTCGTGCGTGTCGAAGTCCTCGGGCCTGACCTTGCGCGAGCGCCAGCGCCGGTCCATGCCGTAGCCGCGCTGCTCCAGCACCGCCAGCGCGCGCTTGTCCACGGGATGCGCCTTCGAGGAGGCGAACACGCCGGCCGAGCGCACCTCGGTCAGCCCCAGTTCGCCGGCGCGCAGGCGCAGCACGGCCTCGGCCATCGGCGAGCGGCACAGGTTGGCCGCGCAGACAAGCAGCAGTCGGGTCACCGGATCCGCGCTTCCTGGCCGATCAGCGCGCCAGCTCGGCGCGCATCGCGTCGATGACGCTCTTGTAGTCCGGCTTGCCGAAGATGGCCGAGCCGGCGACGAAGGTGTCGGCGCCCGAATCCGCGATCTCGCGGATGTTGTCGACCTTCACGCCGCCGTCGATCTCCAGGCGGATGTCGCGGCCGCTGGCCAGGATCATCGCCTTGGCCTGCTGCAGCTTCTTGAGCGCGCCCGGGATGAAGCTCTGGCCGCCGAAGCCGGGGTTGACGCTCATGATCAGGACCAGGTCGACCTTGTCGATGACCCACTCCAGCACGTCCAGCGGCGTGGCCGGGTTGAACACGAGGCCGGCCTGCGCGCCCTCGGCCTTGATCAGCTGCAGCGTGCGGTCGACGTGCTGGCTGGCCTCGGGATGGAAGCTCACCAGGTTGGCGCCGGCGCGGCAGAAGGCCTGCGCCAGCGCATCCACCGGCTGCACCATCAGGTGGACGTCGATGGGCGCCGGCGTGCCGTCGGGCTTGATCGCGTGTTTCTTCAGCGCCTCGCAGACCATCGGGCCGAAGGTCAGGTTGGGCACGTAATGGTTGTCCATCACGTCGAAGTGGATCCAGTCCGCGCCGGCGGCCAGCACGTTGCGGACCTCCTCGCCCAGGTTGGCGAAGTCGGCGGACAGGATGCTGGGGGCGATGCGATAGGTGGGCGGGTTCATGGCGGGGCGGGCGCGGAGCCGCGGACGGGGAAAGTCGACGATTGTAGGAAGGCGGCCGCCGCCACGACGCCCGGGCTCAGCGGTAGCGTTCCGCTAGGCGTGCGATCTCGCCGGAAGCGCTGAGCTGGCGCAGCCGCTCGGTCAGGCGCTCGACGACCGGCTCCGGCAGCCGCCGCGAGACGACGGCGTACTGGGTCTCCTCCTCGAAGACCTGCGGGCCGATGCGGACCTGGCCCTCCAGTCCCGCGCCACGCGCGGCCTCGCGCAGGTTGACGTCCTGGCCGTAGACTGCGGCGGTCCGGCCCTTGACCAGCATCTGCAGCGCCTCGCGGTCGCTGCGCGCGGTGTCCTGGAAGGCGACGTCGGCCACCTGCAGCGTCGATGCCAGCTTGGTGCCCTGCGCCAGCAGCAGCGGATGGCGGCGGGCGAAGGCGCGCAGCTCGTCCCAGCTGCGCGGCACGCGCTCGTCGTCGGAGCGCATCGCCAGCACATGCGCGATCCGATACAGCGGCACCGGCAGGTAGCGCATCAGCGGATGGCGGTGCTCGGACTTGAGCAGGCAGAAGAACACGTCGAGTTCGCCGGCGCTGAGCATCAGCTCGAGCCGGCGCAGCGGGACGGCCTGGTCCAGGCCCTCGATGCGCAGGCCGGGATCGATGCGCATCACGGCGGCGACGATCTCGCCGCACAGCCCCGGGCGGCGCGGATCGCCGGAGCCGTACTTGGCCGGCGCGCCCGCCTGCGCCGCGCTGCGCAAGCGCAGCGGCCCGGAGGCGCTGGCGGCGGTCGGGAGGGACACCTCACCAGTGGGGGTGTCGCGGGCGGCATCACGGGCGGAATCACGCGCGGCATCACGCGCGGCGCCGGCGGGCGAGCCTCCCAGGCCGAGCCCGGCGGCCGCACCGGCGAGGGCACAGCCGCGCGCCAGCGCATGGCGCCGGTCGGGGCGGGAAGGGGCCGAGGGAGGTCCTGCTCTGGTTGCCATGACGGAGATGGCCGGGTCGCGCCGGTCGCGTGGGGGGAGCCGTTCGAGCGGGTACTGCCACTGCTGTGTGCGGTAGCCAGCATAGCGGAGGCGGCCTCTAGAATCCGCCGATGGCACATCCGCATTTCCACTGCAGCGTGGCCGTCGAGCCGCTCGCCGACCAGACCTTCCCCGAGCGCAACGAGTTCGCGTTCAGCTACACGATCACCATCGAGAACCGCGGCGACGTCACCGCGCAGCTGATCGGCCGCCACTGGACCATCGTCGACGCCAACGGCAAGGTGCAGGAAGTCCACGGGCTGGCGGTCGTGGGCCACCAGCCGCTGCTGCAACCGGGCGAGCGCTTCCAGTACAGCTCCTGGGCCCAGATCGGAACCCGCCACGGCACGATGGGCGGCCGCTTCCTGTGCGTCACCGAGCATGCCGAGGTCTTCCACGCCGAGGTGCCCGAGTTCCTGCTGGCCGACTCCGGATCGCTGCATTGATGCTGCGTCGTCAGGGCTGGGACCTCACCGCGCTGCTCAACGCGGCGCATCCGCAGGCACCGCTGGCCGAGCGCAACCTCTGGCTGGTGCGATTGATCGAATGGCTGCGCCATGCGCCGCTGAAGGACGACCGGGCGACCGCCGCCGCCGTCGAGAGCTCCGCGCCGGCGGCGCCGTCCGCGCCGCTGCCGGTGCGCCGCCTGCGCTATTTGCTCCGCATGCTGGAGCGCCATCCCGACCATGCCAAGGCCTTCGCCGAGGTGATCGCCAGCGTCTGGGCCGACGTGGACGCGATCGGCCTGTTCGCCGAGGTCGGCTTCGCGCCGCGCATGGCGCTGTGGAATGAATTCCTCGGACGCCTGCGCCGCCGGCTGCTGCCGCTGAGCGCCGACACGCGCGAACTGGCCGAGTTGTTCGAGCTGCTCTTCCCGCATGAGCAGGACGAGCAGTGGATCAACGCCGTCGACGATGAGCTGCTGGAGCGCCTGGGCCTGCTCTTCGCCGGCGCGCCCGAGGGCGACTGGCGCGAGGAGATGCGCGCCGCCATCACGGTGCTGGTGAGCGCGGTGCGCTCGGCCGGCCTGTCCGGCGCGCTGCGCGTGCGCATGGACCCGCAGCGGCTGGCCAGCCGGCCGTTCCGCAACCTGGCCACCGCCTGGGAGCAGGTCGAGCAGGCGCTGGTCGATCCGGCGCACGCCGGGCTGCCGGCCCGGCTGCAGTACCTGCGCGGGCTGCTGGACGAATGCCGGGCGGCGGTGCGCTCGGTGCCGGACCACCTGGAAGAGCACGGCGTGTCGGTGGACCTGATGTTCGGCGTCGAGCAGATGCAGGCGCGGCTGCGCCGCGTCGAGGAACTGCTCGCGGTGCTGCTGGCCGAGCATCCGCAGCGCGAGCTGCTGCGGCTGGTGGCCGACCTGGTGGCGGTCGTGCATGAGCGCCGCAGCATCCGCACCCTGTTCGCGCGGCATTACTCGCTGCTGGCGCGCAAGGTCGCGGAGCGCAGCGCGGAGACCGGCGAGCACTACATCACCCGCAACCGCGAGGAGTACGGCGACATGCTGCGCCGGGCCGGTGGCGGCGGGCTGGTGATCGCGGGCACGACCTTCATGAAGTTCGCGATCGCCGCGATCGGGCTGTCGGCCTTCTGGGGCGGCTTCTGGGCGGGGGTGAACTACGCGGTGAGCTTCGTGCTCATCCTGCTGCTGCACTGGACGGTGGCGACCAAGCAGCCCGCGATGACCGCGCCGGCCCTGGCCGACAAGCTGCGCCACATCGACAGCGACGCCGGCCTGTCGGCCTTCGTGGACGAGGTCGCGCATCTCTTCCGCTCTCAGACCGCCGGCATCATCGGCAACCTGGCGCTCGCGGCGCCGATGGTGCTGGTGGTGCAGCTGGCGGCATGGCTGAGCCTGGGCAAGCCGCTGGTCGGCGCGCACGAGGCGGAGCACGTGCTGCATTCGCTCACCGTGCTGGGGCCGTCGCTGTTCTTCGCGGCCTTCACCGGGGTGCTGCTGTTCGCGTCCAGCCTGATCGCGGGCTGGGTCGAGAACTGGTTCGTCTTCCATCGCCTGGACAGCGCGATCGCCTGGAACCCGCGCATCGTCGCGACGCTGGGCGCGACCCGCGCCAAGCGCTGGTCGGGCTGGTGGCGCGAGAACATCTCGGGCCTGACCGCCAACATCAGCCTGGGCCTGATGCTGGGACTGGTGCCGGCGCTGCTGGGTTTCTTCGGCCTGCCGATCGAGGTCAGGCACGTGACGCTGTCGACTGGCCAGCTGGCCGCGGCGGCCGGGGCGCTCGGGTGGGAGGTGCTGCGGCACTGGCCGTTCTGGCTCTGCGTGATCAGCATCCTGGGCACCGGCGTGCTGAACGTGGGCGTCAGCTTCTTCCTGGCGTTCAAGGTGGCGCTGCGCTCACGCGGGATCCGGCTGGCCGACCAGAAGCGGGTGCGCGCGGCGATCTGGGCGCGCATGCGCCGTCAGCCGCTGAGCTTCCTGGTGCCGCCCAAGGGCTGAGCGCGGCGCTCAGGCGGCGTCGCGGTCGTCGGGCCGCTCGCCGCCCTTGCGTCCGGAGAACATCGTCCACCAGACGATGAAGACGAGCAGCGCGAGCGCGCCGAGCGCCTCCAGCAAAATCACGCCCATGATTCGTGGTCCGATCCGTTGCAGAACTCGCCGCTGGAGCGCGGCGCTGGCGATTCTAGGCGTGCTCTCCGGCTGCGCCGGCCCGCAGCACGCGGTACGCGAGCCGGGGGCTTCCCCGAAGGCGACGACCGTCGCCCCCGCCCCCACCGCCGCCACCAGGCCCGCACCGGCGCCGGTGGCGCGCGCGCCCGTCGACCCCGAGAAGCTGCTCAACGGCGAGGACGACAGCACCGGGCGCCGCGTCCTGCAGCGCGAGCGCGCCCGCTGGGTGGCGGCCGAATGGCATGAACTGCCCGGCTGGGGCCAGGACCGCGCGCTGGAATGGTGGCCGGCCTTGCTGCGCGGCTGCGAGAAGCCGATGCCGGGCTGGACCGGGGTCTGCGCGCAGGCACGCGCCTTCCGCCCGGGCGCTGACCGCGAGGCGACGGCGTGGCTGATGCGGATGCTGCAGCCTTACCGCGTCGAGTCGCCCGACGGCCAGCGCGAGGGCCTGGTGACCGGCTACTACGAGCCCGAACTGGACGCGCGCCGCCAGGCGCAGGGCGAGTTCCGCGTGCCGCTGCTGGCGCCGCCGCAGGACCTGGCGCAGCGCAAGCCTTACGACACGCGCCAGCAGATCGAGAACAACCCGGCGCTGGCGCGCTTGAGCCTGGCCTGGGTGCAAGACCCGCTGGACGCGCTGGTGATGCAGATCCAGGGCAGCGGACGGCTGCGGGTGACCGAGCGCGACGGCAGCAGCCGCTGGGTGCGCCTGTCCTTCGCCGGGCACAACGAGCAGCCCTACCGCTCGATGGGCCAGTGGCTGATCGCGCAAGGCGAGCTGCGGCCCACCGAGGCCTCGTGGCCGGGCATCAAGGACTGGGGTCGGCGCAATCCGCAGCGGCTCAAGGAAGCGATGTGGGCGAATCCGCGCTACGTCTTCTTCCGCGAGGAGCCCCTGCCGGACCTGGCCGTGGGCCCGCGCGGCGGCCAGGGCGTGCCGCTGACGCCGGGGCGCTCGATCGCGGTGGACAAGGCCAGCATCCCGTACGGGACGCCGGTGTGGCTGGACACGACGGAGCCGCTGTCGACCACACCGCTGCGACGGCTGGTGATGGCGCAGGACACCGGCGCCGCCATCGTCGGCGCCGTGCGGGCCGACTATTTCTGGGGCTGGGGCGAGTTGGCCGAGGCCCAGGCGGGCCGGATGAAGCAGCCGCTGCGGCTGTGGGTGCTGTGGCCCCGCGAGGCCGGCGCGATGGCCGGCGCCGCTGGGGCGACCGGTACCGCGGGCACCGTGATCGACCGCTGAGCCGCGCGGCTCGTCGGCGGGGCGGGGGCGCCCGATCAGCCGGTCGCAGCAGGCGGGATCACTCGGTGACCTGGACGCCCTTCCAGAACGCGACGCGGTCCTTGATCTCGGCCGCCGCCTCGGACGGCTCCGGGTAATACCAGACGGCATCGGGGTTCATGTCGCCGTGGACCAGCAGGCTAAAGTAGTGCGCCTGCCCTTTCCAGGGACAGGTCGTGCGGTGGTTGCTGAAGGTGGTGAACTCGCGCTTCAGCGCGGACGCGGGGAAGTAATGGTTCCCCTCGACCACCACGGTGTCGTCGCTCTCGGCGATGACTTCGCCGTTCCAGATTGCCTTCATTCCAACTCCTCGTGTTCAAACGCTATTTCGCCCATCGGGGCAAGGACATCTTCGTGACCGCCGGCTCCGTGCGCGACCTCGCGCCGGGCAGCTTCGGGATCTGCGCGATCGGCGGCGGCGCGGAGGGGTGGTCCGTCGTCCACGTCGGGCCCGACGGCGACGCCGCCGACCTGGGCGGCGAGTACTACTTTGCCACCGCCGAGGAGGCCCTCGCTTTCCTGCGCGAACTCATCGACCTGATGATCGACGGCGGCGAGCCGGAAGGCCTGCGAGGGGAGTGAGCGGCGGGCGGTGAGGCGATTCTTCGGGTTAATCACCTCAAAATTGAGTCAATTACTGACTCAGATCAACTCCTCGCATTTATCGCCTCAAATTTGAGTCGATAAATCCCTAGAATCGCCTCATGGCTTATGACCTCCCCCTGATCTGGCAGTCCCCCGACTGGCCGCAGCTGCACGCCGATCACCAGCGCATCCAGGAGGTGCTGTCACGCGCGCGCCGGGCGCAGGGCATCGTGGAAGGCCGTCTCGCGCTGGTCGGGTACGAACATCGCTTGACCCTCGAAGCGGAAGCCTGGAGCCAGGACGCCTTGGCCACCGCGGCCATCGAAGGCGAGCGCTACGACCTCGCGGCCGTCCGATCGTCCATCGAGCGTCGCCTCGGTGTCGGCGAACAGGATGGTCCGTCGGCGCCGCGCCATGTCGAGGGCTTGCTGGACATCATGCAGGACGCCGTGACCGGCAGCCGGGAACCGCTCACCCATCAGCGACTCCATGGCTGGCAGGCCGCGCTGTTTCCGACTGGCTATTCGGGCATGCGGCGGATCAGCGTGGGCGCGTACCGGACCCATCGCGAGCCGATGCAGATCGTGAGCGGCGCCCAGGGCCGTGAGAAGGTGCATTACGTGGCGCCGCCCTCCGATCGCCTGCCCGTGGAGATGGAAGCCTTCGTCACCTGGTTCAACGGCACGACGGGCAAGGATCCGCTGGTCACCGCTGCGCTGGCGCACGTCTGGTTCGAGACGGTCCACCCCTTCGAGGACGGCAACGGACGCGTCGGTCGCGCCCTGATCGACCTGGTGCTCGCCCGGGAGATGGGTCCCAGCAGCCGCCTGATCCGCACGTCGCAACGCCTGCTGGAAGAGCGCAAGGCCTACTACGACGAGCTGGAAGCGGCGCAGCACGGGTCGGCGGACGTCACGCGCTGGGTGCTCTGGTTCCTGGAGCAGGTCCGCGTGTCCTGCGAGCGGGCGACGTCCACCATCGACGCGACCTTGGCCAAGGCCCGCTTCTGGACCGAGCATCAGGATCCCGATATCACGGCACGCCAGCGCAAGGTGCTCAATGTGCTCCTGGACGCCGGCCCCGGCGGCTTCACCGGCGGCATGAGCACCCGCAAGTACGAAAGCATCGGCGCGACGTCCCGCGCCACTGCCTCGCGCGAACTGCAGCAGCTCGAGGAACTCGGCTTCCTGCGCCGCGTCGGCGCGGGACGCTCGACCCGCTACTACATCGCCATCGACGGCTGGGGACCGGAGTCGGAGGGCGGCACCGACGCCACCGCCGACGGATCCGTCGCTTGATCCGTCGCTTGATCCCTCACAACGGCTTCAGGTCCTCGCCGACCACTCCCACCAGCAAGCCCTTGCCTTCGGGCGTCACGCGGAACTCGCCATACCGGGCGGGCTCCCAGCGCCGGGCCTCGCCCTCGCGGAAGAACCAGGCATCGGACACGAAGGTCCAGCCGCCGCCCTTGGGCGTCAGCTCGATCAACTGGCTGCCGGCGGGTGGCGCCTCGCCCGGCGCGAGCAAGCGCGGCGAGTGCGCGATCCCGCGCGCGTCGAGCATCACCGCGATCCGCGGCCGCTCGCCCCAGAGCAGCGGCACCTCGCGGTCGAGGCGGCTGCGCCAGTCGACACCCGGCAGTTCGTAGCTGAGCCGCATGAAATCGCCCTGCATCAGCGAACGCGGATCCACCGGCGCCAGCTTCACGAACACCGGCCGGCCCTCGGTGATCAGCCGCTCGCGACTCGCGATCGAGAGATTCACCACCACGAGCACCAGCACGCCCGCACCGACCAGGACCGCCGGCGCGCCGCGCATCGCCAGCACGGCGCGCGACGCCCCGGTCGTCGAGCCTCCCGCGGTCGGATGCCAGGCCAGCCAGCGCGCCCAGGCGGCCAGCGCCACGCCGGCCACCACCAGCGCCAGCGACTTGTGCGCCAACGGCAGGCGCCATTCGTAATACAGCGCGCCCAGCGCCCACACCGCCGCCACGCCAGCGAGCATGGCCAGGCGCCAGCGACGGGTCGAGACCATCAGCGCCAGCAGCAGCAGGATGCCGCCCAGCGCCGGCATCAGCGCGGCCAGCGCCGCCAGCACGACCAGCGGCGGCAGCAGGCGGATCGCGCCGGCCGGACGCCAGCGGCGCAGCAGCCAGAACGCGCCCGCGAGCGTCAGCAGCACCGCCAGCGCCCGGCTCGCTCCGATCAGCACCCGGTGCGACGGCGTCAGCACCTCCGCCATCCCCTGCATGAGCACGCCGCCCCCCATCGGCCCCGCCGCGACGAAGGACCAGCCGGCCGCGACCGCATGGATCGCCAGCACGCTGACCCACCAGCCGCCCAACGCCGGCTCGAGCGCCGCCGCCGCGCCCGCCGTGCGCGCCTCCCGGCCCAGGCGCCGCTGCAGCAGCATCAGCAGCAGCCCCTCGGCCAGCAGCAGCGCGGCCGCGGCGAGCGACAGCCCGCCCCCGCGCTCATACCAGTCACGCGGCGCGACGCCCTCCAGCGCCAGATGCCCGAGGAAGCCCGCCAGCATCGCCATGCCGATGCCCAGCAGCGACCGCAGCCATCCCTGCTTCAGCAGCGCGATCAGCCCGGCGCCGATGAGCAGCCCGACCCAGGCGGCATCGGCCCGGGACAGGTCGCGCACGAGCCCGTAGCCCAGGCAGGCCAGGCCGGTGGGCAGGAGTGGCACCGCGGCCTGCTCCAGGAACAGCGGCGTCGAGGGCTTGCGCAGCAGCACCACCGCCAGCGCGACCAGCGCGATGCCCTCGACATACGGCATCGGCCCCTGGTCCCAGTCGCCGCCGAACAGCGTCGCGAACAGCAGCAGGAACGGCGGCACCGCCAGCCAGGCGCCCAGCGCGGTCAGCAGCACGACCGGCCAGGGTCGAGGCGCCTGCGCATCGGCGGTGGGCGCCAGGCCTTCGACCCGGGCGCGTTCGATCCAGTCCTGGTCGCTCATGCCCGGACCTCCACGGCGCGCACGCGCCGCATGATCAGGCTCACGCTGGCCGCCAGCAGGCCGCAGGCGACCAGGCCGATCAGGAACAGGCCGCCCAGGTCGCCCTTGGCGTCGTAGACCAGGCGGGTCAGCCCTGCCACCAGCAACGTGTCCACCGCGAGCGCCAGCGCGCTGAGCGCATAGACCTCGGCGCGGCGCCAAGCCAGCACCAGCCCGATGCCCATCACGCCCAGGCCGAGGAAATACTGCGGCGCGACATGCCGCGCGAAGAGCCCGCCCAGCGCGGTCGCCGAGACCGCGATCACCGAGGCCAGCACCGCCAGCCGCCAGGCCCAGGGCTGGGACGCCGCCGACGGCCGCAGCGCCAGCCCCGCGCACAGCGCGCCGTAGGCGACGAAGCCCAGCGCATGCACCGGCACCGTCGAGCCGTCGAAACGCCAGCCATGCCCGCCGAAGGTTCCCATCCAGAGCCCGATCCCGGTGGCGACGACCAGCGCCCAGGGCGTCCACACCAGGTCCGAGCGCGCCGCCCACGCGATCGGCAGTCCGAGCGCGGCCCACAGCGCGAACAGCTGGTAGGTGTCCACGCCGGTCTGGTAGGTCTGGCCGAAGTAGGCCAGCAGGCCGCCCAGCGTCAGGAAGGCCACCAGCGCCAGCGGCGCCCGCCAGGCCGCCAGCAGCGCCGCCGCGACCAGGCTGACCGCCGTCACCGCCTCGAGCAGCCCGAAACGCATCGCGCGGCCGAAGTCGTCCCAGTTCGCCGCCACCCACAGGATCAGCCCGAAGCCGATCAACCCCGCCGCCAGCGCGCCCGCGCCCAGGCGCAGCGGCGTCCACAGGTCGCGTGGCGGATCATCGAGGCCGCTGAGCGCCCGCAAGCGGCGTGCGCTGCTCGCATCCAGGCCCTGGCGGGCCGTCCATTGGTACAACTGCTCGTGCAGACTCACAGGGTCCTCCCTCAGGATGCGACCGCCCGCAGGGATCGCTCGTGGTGTTCTTCGAGGGCGTCGATTCTTCCTTCCATCCTCCGTTCTTGCACTGGGAGTTCCACATGGGACAGATGATCGAATTCGACCGCCCCGACGGCGGACGCACCGCCGGCTACCTGGCCAGCGCCGGCGACGGCGCGCCGGGCATGATCCTCATCCAGGAGTGGTGGGGGCTCAAGCCCCACATCAAGGACATCGCCGAGCGCCTGGCCTCCGCCGGCATCACGACGCTCGCGCCCGACCTCTACCGGGGCCGCCTGGCCGCGGATGCCGACGAGGCCAGCCACATGATGAACGGCCTGGACTTCGCCGACGCCACGACGCAGGACCTGCAAGGCGCGCTGGACCACCTGCGCGAACACCTGGGCTGCGGCGAGGTCGGCGTGATGGGCTTCTGCATGGGCGGCGCGCTGACGATCGCAGCCGGCGTGCATGTCAAGGACCTGCAGGCGGCGGTCTGCTTCTACGGCATCCCGCCCGCCGAGTTCGCCGATCCGGCGCAGATCGAGGCGCCCTTCCTCGGCCACTTCGCGACGCGCGACGACTGGTGCACGCCGGAGAAGGTCGATGCGCTCGAGGCGCGCATGCAGGCGGCCGGCCGGCAGCCCGTCATCCACCGCTACGTCGCCGACCACGCGTTCTTCAACAAGACGCGCCCCGAGGTCTACGACGAGGCGGCGGCCGAACTGGCCTGGTCGCGCACGCTGGACTTCCTGAAGCGGCACCTCGCCTGACCCGACGCCGTCCGCCGGGCCTCGGCCCTGGCGCCCGCCGGTCCCCTCACCCCAATGCCATCGCCCATGCGCCGTCCTCTTCTTCTGGTTCGTCTGGTTCGCCCGGTCTCCCTCGCCGCCGCCGGTGCGCTGATCGCCGCGTCCGCCGCCGCGCAGACCGCGCCGGCGTCCGGACCGGCGACGGCCACGGCACGCGCCGTCTCGGAGACCGCCCCGCCGCCGCCCGATCCGCGCGTGGTGCCGATGCTCGCGGACATCTCCGCCGAGCGCATCGAGCAGACGATCCGCAAGCTCGCCGGCTTCGGCACGCGCCACACGGCGTCGGACACGACCAGCGACACACGCGGCATCGGCGCGGCGCGACGCTGGATCGAACGCCAGCTCAAGGACTGCAGCGCGAAGGCCGGCGGCCGGCTGCAGGTCACGATGGACGCCTTCATCGAGCCGGCCGGCAACCGGCTGTCGGCGCCCACCGAGCTGGTGAACGTCGTGGCCACGCTGCCCGGCGCGTCGGCCGGCACGCCGCGCGAGCGGGTGCTGGTCGTCAGCGGCCATTACGACTCGCGCAACAGCGACGTCATGGATGCGCAGGGCGAGGCGCCGGGCGCCAACGACGACGCCTCCGGCACCGCGGCCGTCATGGAGATGGCCTGCGCCGCGGCGAAGCAGCGTTTCGACGCGACGCTCGTGTTCATGGCGGTGCCCGGCGAGGAGCAGGGCCTGCTCGGCGCGCGGCACTGGGCGCGGCGGGCCCGGGCGCAGGGCCTGAACGTCGAGGGCATGATCACCAACGACATCATCGGCAGCTCCCGCGGCGACAAGGGCGAGCACGATCCCAAGCGGCTGCGCCTGTTCGCGGATGGTTTCGATCCCTTGCTGCGCCTGCTGGTGAACGCGAACGCCAACAGCCCCGCCAACGAGGACGAGGTCAAGACCAATGCGGCGATTCGCGAGCAGCTGCAGCCGCTGGCGATGGCCGGTGGCGGCGAGGACCTGCCGACGCAGCAGTTCGGCCGCCACCTCAAGGCCGAGGGCGAGCGCTACCTGCCCGGCTTCCGCATCGACCTGATCCAGCGCCGGGATCGCTACCTGCGCGGCGGCGACCACCTGCCCTTCCTGGAGCGCGGCTACGCGGCGGTCCGTTTCTCCGAGCCCTTCGAGGATTTCCGCCACCAGCACCAGAACCTGCGCACCGAGCAGGGGGTGGTCTACGGCGACCTGCCGGAATTCGTCGACTTCGCGTACGTGGCCGATGTGGCGCGGATCAACCTCGCCGGCCTGGCGACCCTGGCCTGGGCGCCCGCGCCGGTCAAGGGCGCGCGCATCGACGCGCGCGAGCTGACCAACGACACGACGCTGCTGTGGACCGCCAGCACCGATCCGGAGCTGGCCGGTTACCGCGTCGTCTGGCGCCGCAGCGAGTCGCAGGCCTGGGAGGGCGCGAAGGATGTCGGCAAGGTCACGACGGTCACGCTGCCGCTGTCCAAGGACAACCTGATCTTCGGCGTGCAGGCGGTGTCCCGTTCCGGCCACGCGAGCCTGGCGAGTTATCCGCTGCCGCTGGCGCGCTGAGGCGTCGTTTCACGTCAGCCCTCCGGTCCGGCGGGCCGGGTGGGACAAGCCGCCTCCGCCCATCGACGGATCGTGGCGCGGAGCCGTCGTTCTGCCTGGGCATCCAGGTCCATGCGCTCCGTCAATCGCAACGCGTCTTCCGGCAGGACGTAACCCTGTGCCAGCAGCGCCATGCAGAACTCCCGGTCCTTGTCGCGCCCCGCGACCGCCTTGGCAAGGAACAGGTCCACGACACCCAGACAGTAGCCGACCCGATCGTTGGTATTGCCGTTCTGCACGCGGCGCACACGCGTCATCCAGTCATCAGGCAGCACTGCCGTTTCCGGCCCGACGCCCTGGGCGTAGTAGCCGTAGGTATCGTGGAAGCGGGAGCCTTCACCGATCGCGCCGTCGATCCGATCAGCCAATTGCGGCGCGCGCAATGGATAGATGTCCGCCTCCATGGAGACGGTGAAGACGGCATCGGGGTGGGCCTCGGTGCCGAGGATGGCCTGACTGCCCAGGATCACGAATTCGTATTGGTCCGTGATGTCGCCGCTGGCGCGGATGATGTGCTCGAGTTCCTGACGCTTCAAGATGTCTGTCCTGGCGCGTCCGGCGGAGTGCCGGAATCCGGGCCAAGCATGACGCCTGTCTTCAGTTGATTCACCTGCCTCAAGATGTGTTGTCGCACCTCATCCGGGAGGACCGTGACCAGCGGCGATGCCTGCCGCAACTGCTGCGCCCGGCGCGACACGCCAAGCACTTTGCGCCAGCTCCCGGCGCGCAGGATGTCCTGCCATTCCCGCCACAGCGGCGCCGATCTGGCATCCCCCGCCGCCAGCCAGCGCTCGACGGTGGCCTCGGCGCGATGCACGAGCGACGGATCGGCCTTGACTCGCCGCACCGCCTCTTCATGCAAGGCGAGGCTCTGCAGATCCTGAAGTCGATGTTGCGTCTCCCGGGCCGATACCAGCACGCGCACCACCGGCGCGTCGCGCCGCGATCTCGCGGCAGCCGAATCCGCCGGCGGCGGCTGCAACGAGTCGCCAGCCAGCAAGGCAAGTTCAGCGCTCACGCCCAAGACGGACATCACGCGCAGGTAGCTCCCGATGGAAGGCGCAGGATCGCCCGACTCCACCGCCCTCAGCGTGTTTCGAGTGATGCCGACTTTCGCAGCCATGTCCACTGTGCCCAGTCCCTGCGACTTGCGCAGACGGCGCAGTCGCTCACCAAGCTGCAACAGCAGCTGGCGATCCAGCACGGAAATGACGGAGGCGCTGCTCATGTGGTCAGCATATTAATCAAAAAGCGCCGTTTTGGTCATTTTGTTGACCAACGGCGCCTTTTCGGTTTTTGACTACCGGGCCCCGTGCCCGCCTCCGGCGACTACTTCAGCACACCCTTCCCCAGCCACTGCGCCCAGATCTTCATCGTGACGCGCTGGTCGGAGAGCCCCGGGTACTCGGCCATGGTCTTGCGCAGCGCCGTCTCGTCGGTGCCGCGCATGAAGACGACCTCGCCGACCGGGCCGTCCTCCAGCGAGTACCAGGCGCCGATGACGCCCTCGTCGAGCGCGCGCTGGAGGAACACCGGCACCGCCTCCCGGTCCTTCTCCTCCGCGCGGCTGAACAGCACGATGCGGTGCTCCT
This sequence comes from Mitsuaria sp. BK037, assembly GCF_014193045.1. Lineage (NCBI taxonomy): Bacteria > Pseudomonadati > Pseudomonadota > Betaproteobacteria > Burkholderiales > Sphaerotilaceae > Roseateles > Mitsuaria sp. BK037. The sequence goes on from NZ_JACHYS010000003.1 coordinate 57,412, forward strand.
CGATGCCATTGGGATCGATGCCGGTGTGGTTCAGCGCCTGGTGGACCTTCGCCGGCTGCGCGTTGACCGTCATGTAGCCCTCGCGGACATACTCGTCGGGCTGGAAGTAGCTAATCAGCACCTGGCGGTTGGGCGCCTGCACCACGACGATGCCGCGCTTGACCCGCGCCGGGTCGCGCATCGGGCCGGCCGCGAACAGCTTGCCGTCGGCGAAGAGCCGCTTGAAGTTCTCGAGGTGCCCGGCCTGCATCGCCGCAACCGCGGCCTTGTCCTCCGGCACCGGCCGGCCGGTCTCCAGGAAGATGAACCACTGCTGCTCGGCCGCCAGCGTCTGCGCGTGGCCGCGCGACGGCAGCACCATCAGCGGCAACAGCGCCGGCATCGCGGTCGCCGCAGCGACCAGGGAACGTCGTTGCATCGGAGTCTCCTTGTCGTCGGCCGGCGAGCGACGGGTCGCCGGCCTCGGCGGACGACTCTACTCCCGCCCGCCGCCCGCGGCGCCCAGCACCTGCAGCGACCGCAGCATCAGCCGGCCGCTGGCCACGTTGGTGGCGCAGGCGACGTCGTGCACGTCGCAGGCCCGGACCAGCGCGTTGATGTCGGGTTCATGCGGCTGCGGCGTCATCGGGTCGCGCAGGAACACCACCGCGTCGATCTGCCCCACTGCCAGCCGCGCGCCGATCTGCAGGTCGCCGCCGTGCGGACCGGACAGCATGCGCTCGACCACCAGGCCCACCTCGGCCGTCAGGCGCGCGCCGGTCGTGCCGGTCGCGACCAGCTCGCAGCCGCCGAGGAAGTCGGCGAACTCGGTGGCGAGCATCACCATCTCGTCCTTCTTGCCATCGTGGGCGATCAGGGCGATGCGCAGGCGCGCGGGAGCGGCGCTCGCCGCCGGCAGGTCGAGGGAGGTCGGTGCGGTCATGGCGCGATCGTAGGCCCGGCGCACGGGCCGCGAGTTACCGACGCGGTTCTTTCTGCGCCGCCGTCGCGGCCCGGGCCGCCGGCTCCTGCGCCGCGGCGCCGGTCAGCGGCAAGTTGCCCACACCGCGGTTCATCGCATTGAGCAGGTCGCCGTTGTCCTGGCTCAGCTCCCAGGCGAAGACGCCCGCCAGGCCGAGCTCCCGCGCGAAGCGGCCCTTGGCCAGCACCGCCCGCGGATCGTCGTAGCCCATCCAGAGCTTCAGCTTCGGGTGGTACAGCGACCACGACTGCGTCACCGGGTCCCAGGCGGACTGGTAGCCCGCGCGGCCCTGACCCTTCGCGTCCAGGATGCGCCCGGCGATCTCGCGATAGCCCTGCGCGCCTTCGGCGCCCGGATAGGCGCCGGTCTTGGCCGCGCCGGCCCGGGTCTGGCCGACACCGGTGAAGCCGCGGCCGTACATCGCCACGCCGGCCACCAGCTTGGAGCGCGGCACGCCCGCGGTCTCCAGGTTGCGCACCGCGCGCTCCAGGCTGTCGTCCGCCTGCGCCGACGAGGACCGCAGCGCGGTGTGATGGCCGGCCACCGGCGACCACATGCCGTAGAAGTCGTAGCTCATCATGAAGACGAGGTCGAGCGGCTTGGCGGCGTCCTTGAAATTGATCTTGCCGACGATCGAGTCCATCGGATTGACCGCCGTGGTCAACAGGTAGGGACGGCCGGTCTCGGCGGTCAGCACGTCCAGCGCCCGGCGCAGGTCGGCCATCAGCTCGGCGTAGGACTGGCCGTCGCGCGGGCTGCCGAGCTGCACGCCGTTGGCCGCGCCGTTGTTGCCGGGATGCTCCCAGTCGATGTCGATGCCGTCGAAGGACGGATGCTCGCGCAGGAAGCGCTGCGCCGAGGCCGCGAAGACGGCGCGCCGGGCAGGATCGCCCGCGAGATGGAAGATCGGATCCGAGCCGCCCCAGCCGCCGATCGACGCGACGATCTTCAGGTGCGGCGCCCGCTGCTTGTAGCGCTGGAAGGCGGCATCGAAGCGCGCGTCGACCGGTCCGGTGCCGATCTCGAAGTCCTGCCTGCCCACGCACTTGGCGGCGTCCTTCTCCAACTGGCCGGGGCCGCACAGGCGCAGGAAGGCGTAGAGCACATGGGTCAGGTTCTGCGGCGGCACGCGCTCGATCAGCTCGACCGGCTCCCAGTTCGGGACATAGATCCCGACCACCTTGTTGCCGGTGCGCTCGAACGCCACCGGCTTGCCGCCGAAGAGCGGGTAGCCCGCGGCCTCGGCTGCGGCCTCGGCTGCGGCCTCGGGCGCGGTGCCGGCCGCCGCGCCGGGCGGGGGCGTGGCGGCGATGGCGGCCGAAGCGGCGATGGCCCCGAGCGAGGTGATCACCGCGGTCAATGGGGTGGGCAGGTGGGACAGGACTCGAGCGGGCATGCGGGTCTCCAATGGACGCCGGAGCTTAGCCGATCACCGTGAATATAAACACCAGTCAAATACCAATTTCGCCGATAAGCGCGGTTAGAAAATACCGTTATGGAGCCACTTTCGTTACGGCGCGACATCCACCCGCAGTTGCAGTTCCCGCAGTTTCTGCACCTCGGCGTCGCGCGTGCTGTAGACGTTGCGACTGGCGCTCGCCGTCACGCTGCCGGTGCGGGCGATGGTGACCCAGATCCCCAACGGCGCCTGGACGGTGCTGAGCACGTCGGTGTTGGGCCGCTGCTGGGCGTCGGGCAGCGAGGTCCCGTAGGCGCCGCCAGATGGCATCTGCGCCTGGTCCGACGCCCGGACTTCGACGTTCACCGGATTGCGGCCGCCCGGCCAGTTGGGCCGCACGACGATGCCGCGCACCCGCTCGGCCAGCCCCTGGCGCGGCACCACCACCACGCGATCGCGCTCGCCCTGCTGGCGGTCCAGCGCGACGTCGACCCACTGGATCGGCGTCGATTCGGTCATCGTGAACGAGGCCTGCGCACCGTTGAGCACCAGCAGGCGCGGGAAAAGTTGCTGGCGCTGCTCGCGGTTCTCGGTGGAGAGCGTCACGCCGCCGCGCGCGGAGACGCTGCCGCCGGTGCTCACGACGGTGCTGCCATCGCGCAGGCCGGCGACGGTGGCGCCGCTGAGCTCCGATTCGACCCAGCGCAGCTCGACCTGCAGGTTCTGCTTCGGGCCCTGCGCGTGGGCGGGCGCCATCAGGGCGGCGCTGGCGCCGAGCAGCGCGGCGGGGAGCGCGACGCGAGACGCGGCGGAAAGGATGAAGCGGCGTGTCGGGTTCATCGCGGCAGCATACGCCGTCGGCCGTCGCGGCCGGGGCCGGGGCCCCCATGCGGCGCGGCCCGGTCTCCGCGAGGGCTCAGCGGTTGAGCGCGCGGCAGCGCTCGATGTCGCAGGCGGTGGGCAGCGCCGAGCGGTACTCGACGACGCTGCCCCAGGCCTTCGGGTCGCGCAGCGCGCAGCGTTCGCCCTTGCCGTTGTCGTAGTAGGACATCGTGTCGACGCAGCGTTTCGAATGCGCCATCAGGCCGAGGAAGTGCCCCATCTCGTGCGACAGCACCATCTGCAGCGTCTGCGCCGCCGGGTGTCTGGGGTTGCGCTCGCGCAGCAGCGCGAACAGGGCCGGCCCGATCGACAGGCTGCGCGCGCCCACGTTGGCCAGCGCGAACTGGCCGCGGCTGCCGACGTCGCTCCACAGGATCTGGATGGCGTCCTCCGGCGGCGCCTGGCCGCGCGGCACCGCGATGACGGCGAGCTTGAGCCCGCAGGCGGACCAGGCCTGGGCCGAGCGCGTCACGAGCGCCATCACCTGCGCCTCGCTGAACCATGGCGGCGCGTTGTCGTGCCGGTAGGCGAAGCGCAGCGCGCGCGAGGCGATCGGGTGATCGCGCCCATCGCCCCAGGTCTGAAGCTCGCCGGGGCGGCATTCCGCGATTTCCTGGTCGCGCACCGAGGGTGCGGCCGGCGTCTTGCCGGTGTCCGGCGGCACGAACTGGGCGAGCGCCGTGGACGAGGCCAGCACGAGCGCGGCGGCGACACGCGCAGCCGCCGCGGCCGCGGCAGTCATGCGGCGCGCAGCGCGCCGCGCATCCGCGGCCACAGCAGGTTCACCGCCAGGCCGCTCATCACCAGCGCCGCGGCCATCAACTTCCAGGGCGGCAGGCCTTCGCCCAGCAGCAGCGCGGAGCAGCTCATGCCGAAGACCGGGACCAGCAGCGCCATCGGGACGATGGTCGCGGCGGGATGGCGCGAAAGCAGCCAGCTCCAGGCGCCGTAGCCGAACAGCGTGTTCCCGACCGCCTGCCAGAGCACGGCGGCCCAGGCGCCGAGGCCGGCGTGCTGGAGCGCCTCGCCCATGCGGGCCGGGCCTTCGACGACGAAGGAGAGCGCGAACAGCGGCGGCGCGGCGAAGGCGCTGCTCCAGACCACGTAGGCGAGCATGTTCACGGAGCCGGCGCGCTTGCCGACGATGTTGCCGCTGGACCAGCTGAAGGCCGCCAGCAGCACCATCGCCAGGCCGAGCACGGTGGTGGTGCCGTCGGTGTGCGACGCGATGACGCCGATGCCGGCCGCGGCCATGGCCAGCGCGAGCCACTGGAAGCCCTGGACGCGTTCGCCGCTCAGGCGCATGGCCAGCAGCAGGGTGAAGAAGACCTGGGTCTGGATGACCAGCGAGGCGAGCCCGGGCGAGATCTGCGAGCGCATCGCCAGGTAGAGCAGGCCGAACTGCCCGACGCCGACCAAGGCGCCATACGCGGCGAGGTTGCGCCAGCCCACCTTGGGCCGCGGCAGGAAGAGGATGGCCGGCAAGGTTGCCAGCGTGAACCGCAGCGCGGCGAACAGCAGCGGCGGGAACGCGTTCAGGCCCCAGCGGATCACGACGAAGTTGCTTCCCCAGATGGCGACCACGGTCAGCGCGAGCAGGAAATGGCGGAGCGGGAGCGTCATGACGGCCAGGGCGAGCGGGGGATCGCCGACTATGCCAGCGGGCCCGCGCGGTGGCCCGGTACAGGGACTTGCGATGCCGACCGGTACAGCGGACGTCGCTGGCGCCTGACGAGTTTCAGCCACTTAATATTGACCACCGCCGGGCTCGAATGCCCGACCGACTTGTTTTCACTGGGCCGCAGCGATCATGCGGAGGAATTCCCACTCATTTCAGTTAACCGATATTCATGATGGAATTTCCCCTAGTTCCGGCGATATCCATCGGCATTTAGCGTTGCTCCGCGACTCGAGAAATACGAAGGGGTCGCTCCTGGCGCCGCCATCCCGGCGGCCTTCAATATCGACAGGATTCATAGGAGAACGCATATGTTGACGATGGAACTCTCCCAAGCCGGATTCCGCGAACTGTCTGCGGAGGAAATCGACAGCGTGGCCGGCGGTTGGGACACGCAAGCTGCGGTCCAAGGGGCCTGGGCCGGTGCGGTCGGGACAGGCATCGCCGGGGGAATCACCGGCGCGGTGCTGGGCCCCGGCGCGGCATTTGGTTTCGGCGTCGGGTTCATCGCGGGCGGCATCGGCGGCTTCATCGGCGGCGGGCTGTTCAGCGGCGGCCTCAGCTCCGAGCGCCAAATCTCCCACGCGCAGCAGTGAAGCGCTTCCTGGGCGACAAGCCAGTTTCCGCGACGATGCTGTCGCCGCGTTGGCTGGTCAGGTCGGTGAGCCTGATCGCCATCCTCCAACCGGTCGTCCAACGCGGTTTGTTCGGAGATTGGCCCACGCTGCCTTCCTGGGCGTTGACGGTTTTCTGCACGGCCCTCTTGCTCAGCCTGATCGCCTGGACGGCAGGCGGGTTTGAGAAACGTGGCTAGAAACCACCCGGCGGTCGTCGAGTATTCGGCGACCGCACTTTCCTTTTCACTGGAAAAAGGATCGACAGATATGCCGGAAGTTTCTCCGCCGTCGCTCATCCCTTCGGTTTCAAATGCCCCAGCGGCAGCGCCCCCCCTGCCTTCACTTCGCCGAGCGAGAAACTCGTGTGGATGTCCTTCACGTTCGGCAGGTTCAGCAGCGTGTCGATCGAGAACCGGCTGAACGCATCCAGGTCGGTCGCCATGACCTCGAGCTCGAAGGTGCCCGCGCCGCTGATGTAGTGGCAGGCGATCACCTCCGGGAGTTGCCGGATCGCCTCCTCCAGCTCCTTCGTCGCGGCGCCGTTGTTGCGGTCCGCGTCCACCCGCACGAACGCGAGCACGCCCAGGCCCAGCCGGCGGCGGTCGATCTCCGCGCGGTAGCCGGTGATGAAGCCCTGCTCCTCCAGCCACCGCACCCGCCGCCAGGTCGGCGCCGGCGACAAGCCGATCCGCACCGCCAACTCGGCATTGGACAGCCGCGCCTCGCGCTGCAGTTCGGCCAGGATGGCCACGTGATACCGGTCGAGTTCCCCGTTCGGCGCCCCGCCATTCAGTCCGCCACTCGCCCCACCGGTCGACCCGCCCGGCCCCACCCCGTCCTCGGCGTCGTCGCCGCCCGGTGACCCCGCCGACACCCTCATGGTTTTCCCTGATGCGCCATTTTTCGATGCCATACGAACTCCTTGAACCGATTCGGGAAAGATTCTTGCTCAAACAGCCCGCGATGGAGGAGAACTAGCAAACACTCGCCGGGCATTGTTTCCTACACTGTTCGCTGCGTTTTCCGCGCGCGCCCATACTGGCGACGCGTCGGCAGCCACGGCACACGGCCCCGCCACAAGCGGGGACCGGAGGTCAGCCACCCATCAGGAGACTCCCCGCATGAACGCCCCCTTGCCCGAACACATCCTGCGCGCCCTCGAGAAGGTCACGCTGGATGACAAATACGCACTCGACGAGGGCCGCGCCTTCATGAGCGGCGTCCAGGCGCTGGTCCGCCTGCCGATGCTGCAACGCACCCGCGACGCCATCGCCGGCCTGAACACCGCTGGCTTCATCTCCGGCTACCGCGGCTCCCCGCTGGGCGGCTACGACCAGGCCCTGATGGCCGCCAAGAAGCACCTGGCCAAGCAGAACATCGTCTTCCAGCCCGGCGTCAACGAGGAACTCGGCGCCACCGCCGTCTGGGGTACCCAGCAGATGGCCCTGTTCCCCGAGAAGGCCAAATTCGATGGCGTCTTCGGCATGTGGTACGGCAAGGGCCCGGGCGTCGACCGCTGCATCGACGTCTTCAAGCACGCCAACATGGCCGGCACCAGCAAGCATGGCGGCGTGATCGCCATCGCCGGCGACGACCACATCGCCAAGAGCTCCACCGCCGCCCACCAGAGCGACCACGTCTTCAAGGCCGTCGGCTTCCCCGTCTTCTTCCCGTCGAGCGTCCAGGACATCCTCGACATGGGCCTGCACGCCTTCGCGATGAGCCGCTTCTCGGGCCTGTGGTCCGGGCTCAAGACGATCCAGGAGATCGTCGAGTCCTCGAGCAGCGTCTCCATCGATCCCGACCGCGTCGACATCGTGCTGCCCACCGACTTCCAGATGCCCCCGGGCGGCCTGCACATCCGCTGGCCCGACCCGCCGCTGGACCAGGAAGCCCGGATGATGGACTTCAAGTGGTACGCCGCCCTCGCCTACGTCCGCGCGAACAAGCTCAACCACAACGTCATCAGCACGCCCAACGATCGCATCGGCCTGATCGCCTCCGGCAAGGCCTGGAACGACACCCGCCAGGCGCTGCACGACCTGGGCCTGGACGACGACAGCTGCCGCCGCCTGGGCATCCGGCTGCACAAGGTCAACGTCGTGTGGCCGCTGGAAGCGACCATCACCCGCGACTTCGCCACCGGACTGCAGGAGATCCTCGTCATCGAGGAGAAGCGCCAGATGATCGAGTACCAGCTCAAGGAAGAGCTGTACAACTGGCGCCCCGACGTCCGCCCGAACGTGCTGGGCAAGTTCGACGAGTCCGACGGCGACCGCAGCGGCGGCGAGTGGAGCCAGCCCAACCCCAGCAGCAACTGGCTGCTGCGCCCGCAGGCCGACCTGACGCCGGCCATCATCGCCCGCGCCATCGCCAAGCGCCTGAAGAAGCTGGGCGTGGACGCCGACACGGCCGCGCGCCTGGACTCGCGCGTCGCGCTGATCGACGCCAAGGAGCAGTCGCTCAAGTCCGAGGAGAAGACCGCCGGCGGCGCCGACCGCACGCCATGGTTCTGCTCCGGCTGCCCGCACAACACCAGCACCCGCGTGCCGGACGGCTCGCGCGCCGTCGGCGGCATCGGTTGCCATTACATGGTCACCTGGATGCCGGGCCGCAACACCGCGACCTTCACCCAGATGGGAGGCGAAGGCGTGCCCTGGGTGGGCCAGGCGCCGTTCACCGACGAGAAGCACATCTTCAGCAACCTCGGCGACGGCACCTATTTCCACAGCGGCATCCTGGCGATCCGCCAGTCCATCGCCGCCGGCGTGAACATCACCTACAAGGTGCTCTACAACGACGCCGTCGCCATGACCGGCGGCCAGCAGGTCGGTGAGCGCCCCGAGGGCCACAGCGTCACGCAGATCATGAACAGCCTGATCAGCGAAGGCGTCGCCAAGCTGGTCATCGTCACCGACGAGCCGGAGAAGTACGACGGCAAGCCGCTCGCGGCGGGCGTGACCGTGCATCACCGCGACGAGCTCGACGCCATCCAGCGCCAGTTCCGCGAGATCCCCGGCACCACGGTCATCATCTACGACCAGACCTGCGCCACCGAGAAGCGCCGCCGCCGCAAGCGCGGCAAGCTGGCCGACCCGGCCAAGCGCACCGTCATCAACGAGCTGGTCTGCGAAGGCTGCGGCGACTGCTCGGTGCAATCGAACTGCCTGTCGGTCGAGCCGCTGGAGACCGAGTTCGGCCGCAAGCGCCAGATCAACCAGAACACCTGCAACAAGGACTTCAGCTGCGTGAAGGGCTTCTGCCCGAGCTTCGTCACCATCGAGGGCGGTGAGCTCAAGAAGCCGAAGAAGGACAAGCGCGTCAGCCCCTTCGACGCCTCGCTGCCGACGATCCCGCAGCCGCTGGTGCCCAACCCGGTCGAGGCCTGGGGCATCGTCGTGGCCGGCGTCGGCGGCACGGGCGTGATCACGATCGGCCAGCTGCTGGGCATGGCCGCCCACCTGGAGGGCAAGGGCGTCGTCACGCAGGACGCCGCCGGCCTGGCGCAGAAGGGCGGCGCGACCTGGAGCCACATCCAGATCGCCAACTCGCCGGACGCGATCTACTGCACCAAGGTCGGCACCGCCGAGGCGGACCTGGTCATCGCCTGCGATTCCATCGTCGCCGCCAACAAGACGACGCTGGCCGTGATGCGCGAGGGCCGCAGCTTCGTCGCGCTGAACACGCACGGCTCGCCCACCGCCACGCTGGTCAACGACGCCAACTGGTCCTTCCCCGGCGCCGCCTGCGAGGCCGCGGTGCAGAAGGCCGTCGGCGCGCCGCACCTGGGCATGTTCGACGCGGAAGAGGTCGCGGTGAAGCTGCTGGGCGACTCGCTGTACACCAACCCGCTGATGCTGGGCTTCGCCTGGCAGAAGGGCCGCGTGCCGCTGAGCCATGCCGCGCTGATGCGCGCCATCGAGCTCAACGGCGTGCAGGTCGACAACAACAAGGCCGCCTTCGAATGGGGCCGTCGCTGCGCCCATGACCTGGCCGCGGTGCAGTCGCTGTTCGCGGCGCAGCAGGTGATCAACTTCGTCAAGCGCCAGGGCGTGGACGAGCTGATCGCCAAGCGCGTCGAGTTCCTGACCGACTACCAGAACGCGGCCTACGCCGAGCAGTACCGGACCTTCGTCGAGAAGGTCCGTCAAGCGGAGCAGCCGGTAGGCGGCACACGGCTGACCGAGGCCGTCGCCCGCTATCTCTTCAAGCTGATGGCCTACAAGGACGAGTACGAGGTCGCCCGCCTGCACACGGACACGAAGTTCCTCGACAAGATCAAGGGTCAGTTCGAAGGCGACTTCAAGGTCGTGCACCACCTCGCGCCGCCGATGCTCGCCAAGAAGAACGACAAGGGCGAGCTGCAGAAGCGCCCCTTCGGCGGCTGGGTGCGTCCGGCGATGGGCGTGCTGGCCAAGATGAAGGGCCTGCGCGGCACCGCCTTCGATCCGTTCGGCCACACCGAGGAACGCAAGATGGAGCGCCAGCTGATCGCCGACTACCGCGCGACGATCGAGGCCATCCTGGCCAAGGGCCTGAGCGCCGAGCGCCTGCCGGTGGCCGTCGACCTGGCCCGCATCCCGGAGGACATCCGCGGCTACGGCCACGTCAAGGAGCGCCACGTCAAGGCCGCCCGCCTGAAGTGGGAGCAGCTGAAGCAACAGTGGCAGAACGCGGCGTGATCCGCCGAGCCTGAGCGGCGGACCACCCGGTCCGCCCGGCCACCGACACGGCCCGCCCGAGGGACACCCCGGCGGGCCGTGTGTCTTTTGTCACCCTGGGCGCACGGCGACGCCCCCGGAAGGGGGAGGTGCGCCTTTTTCGATGACCCGCATCGATAGACTCGCACCCCTCGGCCCGCCAGAGGCCGTGCATCCGTCCGTTTCGAGGGAATCCCATGCTTGCCACCACCCCTGCCCGCGCCTTGCGGGCCTTCGCCGCCGCCCTGCTGGGCGCGCTGTCCCTGGTCACCGCGCCGGTCTGGGCGCAGGCCGGCGAGAACGAATTCGCCAAGGTCATCGCCGCCGCGCAGAACGACATCGTCAAGGGCCCGCAGGACATCAAGCTGTCCACCCAGGCCGTGCTGCACCTGCCCGAGGGCAAGGTCTACGTGCCGCAACCGCATGCGGCCAAGCTGATGCACGCGATGGGCAACCCGGGCGATTACAGCGACCTGGAGGGCGTGGTGTTCCCGCGCGGCGACGGCGAGTGGTTCGCGACGCTGCGCTTCGAGAAGTCGGGCTACATCAAGGACGACGACGCCAAGCACTGGGACGCCGCCGACATGCTCAAGAGCTTCAAGGAAGGCACCGAGGCCAGCAACGGCGAGCGCAAGAAGATGGGCGGCCGCGCGCTGGAGATCACCGGCTGGGCGCAGGAGCCGACCTACGCGGCCGACACCCACCGGCTGGTGTGGGCGATGAAGTCGCGCGAGGTGGGCGCGCCGGCCGACGAGCCGCTGGGCGTCAACTACAACACCTATGCGCTGGGCCGCGAGGGCTACATGTCGCTCAACCTGGTCACCGGCCTGAACGACCTGCCCAAGTACCAGGGCGATGCGCAGCAGCTGCTGGGCGCGCTGGAGTTCAACGACGGCAAGCGCTACGCCGATTTCAACGCCAGCACCGACCACGTGGCCGAGTACGGCCTGGCCGCGCTGGTGCTGGGCGTCGGCGCGAAGAAGCTGGGCCTGCTAGCGGTGATCGGCGCCTTCTTCCTGAAGTTCGCCAAGGTCATCCTGCTGGCGGGCGTGGCCTTCGGCGGCGCGATCCTGAAGCTGTTCGGCCGCAAGAAGTCCGAAGCCGCGGAGTCCTGAGGCGATGACCAAGCTGCTGTTGCTGCTGCTGTCAGGCGCCAAGCTGAGCAAGCTGCTGCTCAGCGGCGGCACGATGCTGCTGTCGGTGCTGCTCTACGCCTGGGTCTACGGCTGGCGCTACGCGGTGGGTTTCGTCGCGCTGATGTTCGTGCACGAGATGGGCCACTTCATCGCCGCGCGCCAGAAGGGCCTGGACGTCGGCCTGCCGACCTTCATCCCCTTCGTCGGCGCCTGGGTCGAGCTCAAGCACATGCCCCACGACGCGCAGACCGAGGCCTACATCGGCCTGGGTGGGCCGCTGCTGGGCACTGTCGGCGCCACCGTCTGCTACCTGCTGGCGCGGAGCTGGAACCTGGACTGGCTGCTGGCGGTCTCGTATGCCGGCTTCTTCCTGAACCTGTTCAACCTGATCCCGCTGTCGCCCTTCGACGGCGGCCGGATCACCGCGGTGCTGTCGCCGCGGATCTGGTTCGCCGGCGTGCCGGTGCTGGTCGGGCTATTCCTGTATCGGCCCAGCCCGATGCTGCTGCTGATCGCGCTGATGGCGGGCCCGCAGCTGGTCAAGGCCTGGAAGTACCGCAGCGACAGCGATGAGGCGCTCACCTACTACGCGGTCCCGACCCGCGTGAAGTGGGAGTACGCCGCCTACTACATCGGCCTGGCGGCCTTCCTCGCGGTGATGACGCACGACGTCCACGAGATGCTGGGCGCCGCGCGGCACCTGGGTGGAAGCGCCTGACGACGCGGCCGCTCGGACGGCTCGGTCCGGCGCGCTGGGTCCGCCCGGTGCGCCCGGGCGCCTCTCCCTCTAGTTCTTCCCCTTGGAGGGCTTGGCCGGCGTCGCGGGCTTGACGGCCCGCACCGCCTTGCGCGCCTTCTCCAGCGCCTGCCGCTGGCGGGGCCGCAGCCAGCCCAGCGAGAACCCCGCTTGCGCCGCGGCGGGCACGTCGCCGCTGGCCATCGCCATCGCCAGCTGCTGGCGGGCCTGCGCGAGGCCGACCTCGAGGTCGTTCAGCGCGCCCAGCCGCTGAGCGGCCTCATGGACCCGCGCGAGCAGCTTGCCGCGCGCCTCGATTTCCTTCTTCGACAACCGCCGGCCCGCCGCGCCACCAGGCACGGCAGCGCTCAGTTCCAGCGCCAGCCGCAGGCGACGCAGGCGGCGACGCAGGTGATGCCGGCCCTCGGCATCGAGGCGGTCGAAGCGCCGGATCTGCTTGTCCACCGCCGCGCGCCATTGGGCGATGCGCTCATGGACGCCGTCCAGGCCCGGTGCCTCGCCGCTCGCCACCTCCGGCACCGGACGCGCCAGCCAGCCGATGACCGCGAGCATCCAGCCCTGGACCTCGCGCGTCAGCAGCAGGCCGGCCACGTCGGCCGGTGGCGCCTCGGGCGTCGCCGTTGCCGCGGACGGGCGCTCGGCGCGCCAGGCGGCCAGCAGTTCCTGGCGCCACGGCGCCTCGGCCTGCGCATCGGCGTCGCGCGCCGCGGTGAGCCGGCGCGACAGCTGCCCGGCGCCTTCGGCGAGCGCCAGCATCGCCGGTTCGTCCTCGCCGGCGAGCAGCCGCAGGCCGACCCTCAGCCGGCGCAAGCCCACGCGCATCTGATGCAGGTGTTCCGGCAGATGGCGACCGCTCGCGATCTGCGAGGCATTGCCGACGACCGGCTCGAGGCAGGCGCTCAGCAAGGCGCCCAGCGCCGCCTCGCGGGACTGGCCCTCGGTCCAGCGCAGGGGCTTGGACGCGGCCACCGGCGCGACCTCGGCCTGGCGCGCGAGCAGGTCGCCGCGCAGCGCCTTGGTGCGCAGTTCCAGCGACAGCCCGAAGCGCTCGATCGCCCACACCCGCGCGACCTCCAGCACCGCGCGCGGCTGGCCGCTCTTGAGCTCGATCTCCAGCTCGGCCACCGGCGTCCGCCGGAGCGCATCGCCCTCGCCGGCGAGCAGCGCGCCCTGGTCGAGCGCGAGTTCGACCACGCCGTGCCGCGTGCGCAGCGTCCGGCTGAGGCGGGTGATGTCGGTGCGGAACAGCGCCTGCAGCGCGTCGGCTGGCAGCGTGTCAACCAGCGCCTGCAGCGCCTGTCCGGCGGGATGGTCTGCATGTCGCGCGACATCAAGCGCCGGCGTCGCGTCGCCGAGCGCGACGTTGTGTTCGAGGCGGGTCATGCCGTCCGGCGCGGCGCCCTTGAGCGTCTGCACCCAGGCCTCGCCTTCGCGTCGCAGGCGCAAGGCGAAGCCGGCCCGTGCGAGGTCGCGGGCCGGCGTGTCGAAGTAGATGGCCTGCAGCCGTTCTTCCGTGGCCGGCGACTGGGCGCTGCCCGCGACCCAGCGGCGGACCGCGGCCGATTGCGATGCGGGGATCTGGAAGCGCAGCTCGATTTCGGTCATCCGGCAGTGTCGCACGCAGGCCATGACAGCCGCCCGTCGGGTGCCGCTCGCGCGGGGCCGGCCCGATCGAACCAGAGATCGACGCCGCGCTGGCTCACGCGCAGCACCGCGAAGCCGTCGCCGGGATGGTCGTGCCAGGCGCCGACCACGCAGCGCAGGCGCCGCCCGCCGGGCTCGACGAACTCGAACGCGTCCGGCGCGGCCAGCTCCTCCGCCGCGGTGACCGCGAACGGCCAGGGCGCGTAGAGCGCGGAGCTGTGGACCGAATGGAGCCGCACCGGCGCGCGGTCCTCGCCGTCCACCGCCTCGATCCGCGCGCTCAGCCAGCCGGAGCGGTGCTCGTCGCCGGAGAGGAACACCAGGCCGGTCGCGCGCTGCCGCCAGATCGCGCCCAGCAATTCATGCAGGCTGTGCGGATAACCGTCCCAGGCGTCGGAGCGCAGGCAGCTCGCCGGGTGCTCGGCCGTCGCGCGGCGACGCGGCAGCGGCAGCGAGCCCGACAGCAGGAAACGCGGCCGCCCCTGCGTCCGGCCGAGCCAGTCCTCGAAGGCATCGCGCTGCGCGATCGACCACAGGCGCGCGGTCGACCAGTTGGCGACCCGACGCGCCTCGCGTTCGCCACGCGCGTCGGCGATGAAGAAGGCGGCGCCACGCCAGTCGAATTCGTGCCACATCAGGCCCGGTCCACCGACGCGGGCGCCGGCTTCCCAGCGGTGATCCCAGGCCGCCTGCCGCGCGACATCGAACCACGGCCCCTTGCCCCCATGGCTCGCGCCCGGCGTCGGCTCCCAGTTGTCGACGATCTCGTGATCGTCGGGCGCGTGCACCAGGCGCGCGACGGTCGGTGGCAGCAACCGTATCGGCCCCGCCTTGAACTCCCCATAGGCGCGCCCGTAACGCTCGACGCCGCTGCGCGAGTCCGCCAGCCCGCCGCTCGCATCCGCGTAAATCTGGTCGCCGGCGAACAGCACCAGCGAGCAGGCCTGCCCCCGCGCCGTCGACCGCGTGAAGCGATGCAGCCGCGCCAGCGACGCGAGCGCCGGCCCCGCCTCGTCGGCGTCGAGCTCCCAGCCCGGGCTCACGTCGAGCAGCCCCGGCGGGTACTGGCAGGCCGCGAGCACGAAGCAGAGGTCAACGTCGCCGGAGACGCTCGCGTCCGGGGCATCCGGCGCGTCCGGCGACGGCACGAAGCCATGGGCCCAGCAATGCGGCGGCAGGACCAGGAGCTGTTCCAGCGCGCCCTCGACCTGCGCCTGCAGCTCGTCCTTGCCCAGTTCGTGCATGACGCCGCGATGCGCGCCCTCCATCGCCAGTGCGCGCGGCTCCAGGTACAGCGCCAGGAAGAGCAGGCCGCTCAGATCGACGTTGTTGTCGTTGTCGTTGTCGACGTCGTTGTCGATGTCGGAATCAAGGTCGAGCACCGGCGCACCGCCGGTCGGGCCTTGGCTTGGCGAGGCCGGAAAGTGCTCGACATCGACCGCACCGCGCCACGGCTCGCCGGGCCGCCCGATGCCCGGCGGCACGAAGGCCTCCAGCCGCCAGGGCAGCGGCAGGCGCTCATAGTCCCAGCCGCCGCGCCAGCGCATCGGCACCCAGAGCAGCCAGTGCGGCCAGCCGCGCTCCGGCCGCAACGCGGTCAGCAGGGGCACCCGGCCGTTCACCGGCGCCGCGCGCTCGACGCGATGGCCGGGTGCCTCGGCGCCGATCAGCAGGCCGCTGATGGCGGTCCGGGCGGTGCGGTGTCTCGCGCCGCTCATGGCGGGGACTCCTCGGCGAGGAAGGCCAGCACATGCGGGAACACCAGCGTCGCCACATGGCGCCCGATCAGGCAGTCCTGATGGCCATGGCCGGCGATCACGCGATAGCGGTAGCGGCCCGGCGCGGCCTGGTCGTAATGGTCCTTGAGCAGCTCGGCGCTGTCGGCGCTGCACAGCCCGTTGTCCTCGCCATGCAGCGACAGCACCGGGAAGGCCTCCAGCAGCGCCAGGCTCTTGGCCAGGCTGTCGAGGTAGAGGCTCGCGCCCTGCCAGTCGGTGATCTCGTGGCAGCGCGCGAAGTGGATCGCCTGCGCGACGGTGTCCATGTTCAGCGGTCCAAAGTGGTCGTCGATGAAGTCCAGCACCGGCTGGTCGACATTGGCGACCGCGAAGTCCCGCCCGTAGAGCAGGTCCATGCGGTGCCGCGTCGCCGTCCACGGCGTGCGGCGCATGCGCCAGGGCGGCCACGGCGGCGGGTTCTCGAGGTCGAACTCCCGATCCGGATACGGCAGGCTGGCCAGCAGGCGGTCGAGCAGCTGGTCGACCAGCGTCGGCGGGCCCTCGGGCCGGAAGGTGTAGCCGCCCATCGGCAGGTAGGGCCGCAGGTACTGCATCAGCACGCCGCGCAGGCTGTTGGTCGGCGACATCACCATCAGCGGCGTCACCTGCGAGATCACCAGCTTCGCGATCCGGTCCTTCAGCAGCGCGCGCAGCGGATGGTGGCGCTCCCAGGGCTGCTCGCGCGGCTCCAGCAGCGCCATGTGCAGCATCACCGAGCCCATGCAGTGCGCGAAGACGTTCAGGCGCCGATGCCCGGTCTCTCGCAGCACCCGGTCCACGGCCAGCGGGATGTCGTTGAACGCGGACTCCTCGAAGGTCCAGGGCAGCGTCGCCGTGGGCAGGCCGGCGCTGGTGCGCATGTCCAGCACCCACACGTCGTGCCCCGCGTCCCACAGCAGCTTGGCCGGCCCGGGCCTCACCGAGTGGTGGGCGAAGGTCGTGCCGCTGGCGCTGTAGCCATGGATCATCAGCATCGGCACGCCGCCCGGGCGCGCGTAGCGCGTCAGGCGGATGAGCACCGGGCGGTCGTCGTCGGCGCGCGGCGGGCGGTCCAGGTCCTGGCGCTGCGCGCCCGCGTCGCCCCAGCGGCCCGCGGCCATCTCGATCACCACCGGCTCCGGCAGCCCCGGCACCGCGCCAGGCAGGCGCGAGACGCGCCGCGGCGGCGCTTCGTCGGGTTTGCGGAAGGTCCAGGCATGCAGCCCGATCGTCATCCGCGCGATGTAGGCCATCAGCGCGCCGACATCGCGCACCGCCGACGGGACGTCCCGAGCCTGACGCACGCGCAGCAGCGGCAGGCGCTCGCGGGCGAGGTGATGCAGGTCGACCGTCAGCGTGATCGCGCGCGCGCCCGGCGGCGGCGCCAGGCCCGCAACCGGCGTCAGGACCATGCGGCTCAGCTGCGTCCACGGATTGCCGCGCCGGGTGTAGCTGATGCGCTTGCAGCCGTGCAGGTCCTGGCCGCGCAGCGCGGCCGCCCAGGCCGGCAGCTCGGCCGCGGGATCGACGCGCACCCGATAGCGCATCAGGCGCGCCTCGCCCGCATGACCGGCGAGATGCCAGGCGTTGACCGCCCGCGCGCGCAGCCCCGCCCGGGCCGCGCCCGGGGCCTTCGGCGCGGCGCGTCGTCCGGCCCAGTCGACCAGGCCCTGCCAGCTGTCGCGGATGCCGCGGTTGATCGCCCAGGCCCAGAGCCCGCGTGCATGTCGGCGCAGCGGGCCCGAGGCCTCGCGCTGGAACAGCGTCAACTCGCCGTCGGCCAGCGGCACGCTGAACAGCGCGTGATCGTCGCCGTGCTCCTCGTGCGGCCAGAGCCGGCCGTCACCGGCCTTCGGGCCGACGATCTCGAAGCCGCCCGAGCGCTTCTCGCTCGCCTCGAAGACGCGCAGCCGGCTGCCCGGCGCGACCACCAGCCGGCGCTCCGGCCCCGGCCGCAGCAGCGCGGCCAGCACGGCCGGCCGATAAACGACGCACAGCTCCAGGTACTTCACCGGCGAGCCGGGCGCGCCGGGCCAGCGGACGAAACCGCCGAGGCGCTCGCGCACCTCGATGACGGTGTCGCGCGGCGCGGCGCCATCGGCGGCGACGCGGTCGGCGGTGCGATCGGACGCGCGATCGGCAGTGGATCGCTCGCCGGCGAGTCGGTCGGTGGTGGCGGGACCGCGAGCGGCTCGATCGTGGGCGGTTCCATCAGGCGCGGAGGGCGTCGCGGGGGCGCGCTCATGGGACAGGTCCCGGAACACCGGCCGCTCGCGCTCGCGTCGCTGAGCGACCGGCGACGATCCGCCCAGCCCCCAGGCCGCCACCAGGTGGTCGAGCGCGCGCTGCGCGAGCGCGCTGATCGTCAGCGCCGGATTGATCGCCAGCGAGCCCGGCACGATCGCGCCGTCGAGCACGACGAGCCCGTCATGCACCGCCTCGCCATCGCCGGCGAAGACCTGGCCGATCGCGTTGACGACACCATCGGTGCCGCGGTCGCCCATCGCGCAGCCGCCCAGCGGATGGACGCTGACCATGGGGCCTCGCGCATCGTTCGCGAGGAAGGCCATCTCCGGCGGCAGCAACTGCCACAGCGGATTGCGCAGCAGGCGCGCGCCCTGCGCGGCGAGGCGGCGCTGCAGGGCCTCGTGGCGGCGGACGACCGCGGGTTCGTCGCGCAGGCTCGGCCAGTCGACCTGCAGCCCGCCCGGTTCCGCGAAGCCCTCGGGCCGCACCAGCCGCCCGGTGCCGCTGTCGCGGCCGACGACCGCGAGCGGCAGCTGCCGCGCCGTCGTGGACGGCCGCACGGCGAAGGGGTCGTCGAAATCGGCGCGTTCCTCATGCGGGCCGGCGTTCGGCCGCGCCAGCGCATCCAGCGTCGCGGCCAGCGCGAACCCTTCCTCGAAGATCGGCCGGAGCGCGCCCGGGATCGCGAGGTCCTCGACGACATGGTCCGGCCCCGCGTCCAGCACGCCGGTGATGGTCGGGCCCACCTGCCGCGATGCGGGCGGCTGGTCCTCGTCGGCGACGGCGTGGACCGCGCGCGGCCAGTCGTGGCCGACCGCGATCGCGTCGCCGTTGGCGGAAAACGCCTGGCCCAGCATCCGCGACAGCGGCAGGCCGCGGTCGCGCGCGCTCATCAGGATCTCGGTCGAGCCCAGCGACCCGGCCGCCAGCACGACCCGGCGCGCGATCACCTCGAACGGCGCGCCCTGCCGGTCGCGCAGCAGTTCGTCGGTGTGCTGCACGGCCACGCGCCAGCCGGCGCCGGGCACCGCCTCGAGCCCTTCGACGCTGGCGCCGCAGACCAGCTCCGCGCCCTGCCGCCAGGCCTGCAGCAGCAGCCCGGTGTCCAGCGACAGCTTGGCCTCGTGGTTGCAGCCGGTCGCGCAATCGCCGCAGGCGAGGCAGGGCCGGTGCGCCCAGTCCGCCGCGCCGCGCGGCGCCGCGTCCATGGCGACCTGCAAGCGCGCCGCCCGGGTGCGCGCCGGATCCAGCGCCCGCAGCGCGTCCAGCCGGCGGCGCGCGGCCTCGGGCCGCTGGACGCGCAGCCGCTCGATCGTGTTGTCTCCCTGGGCGTCGCGCACGCCCAGCAGCCGCTCGGCGCGCTCGAACCACGGCGTCATGTCCTCGTCGAGGAAGGCCTGCGGCCAGCCGGGCTCGCGGAACACCGCCGGATCGGGCCGCTCCATCACGCCCGCGTTGATCAGCGAGCCGCCGCCCAGGCCATTGGCCAGCGCGACGCAGACATCCGGTCCCAGCCGCACATCGAAGAGCCCCTCGCGACGGCCCATCGGCGCGGAGGCGCCGGCCCGCGCGAGCCGCACATGCCCGGGCAGGTCGGCGAAGCGGCTGGGGAAGGCGCCGGGCAGGTACTCCCGGCCGCGCTCCAGCACCACGACCTCGAGACGCCGGCCGTCCGCGTCGCGGCGACCCGCGAGCGCCTGCGCGGCGGCCGCGCCCCCATAGCCGCTGCCGACGATGAGCACGTCCACGGCGGCCGGGCCGGGCGCGGGCGCGCCCAGCCGCTCGACCATCCAGTCCTCCAGCGGGCGCGACAGCCAGCGCGTGCCCAGCGGCCGTTCCCGGCCGGCGGCGGCACCGTCAGACGGGGCTGGCGGCGCCTCCTCGAACGGACGAGACATCGACACCCTCCCTGCGGTACTCGGCCAGCGCGGCCTGCATCGCGTTGATCAGCAGCTCTTCGGTGACCGGCTTGTGCAGCAGCGTCAAGCCGGCCTCGTGGGCCTCGCGCAGCCGCTCCGGCGCGGTGTCGCCGCTGACGATCAGCGCCGGCAGGCCGGGGAAGGCGCTGCGCAGCGAGCGCACGGCGCTGATGCCGTCCTCGCCGCCACGCAGCCGGAAGTCGGTCAGCAGCAGGTCGGGCTGCTGGCCCATGCTCTTGAGCAGGCCTTCCCGCGTGCTGCCCGCCAGCAGCACCTGGCAGCCATGCGCGCTCAGCAGCGCATGCATGGCCACGCGCACCGGCTCCTCGTCGTCGATCACCAGCACCCGCATCGGGGGCAGCGCCGGGCCCTGTCTGGGCGCCGCGCCGGGTCGCACCAGCGCGATGTCGGCGGCCGTCACGTTCAGCATGAAGCTGGAGCCATGCCCCGGCGCCGATCGCAGGCCCAGGTGCAGGTCCAGCAGGTCGACGAGGCGCGTGACGATGGACAGCCCCAGGCCCAGGCCCTTGGCGCGGTCGCGCTCCGGATTCCCGACCTGGTAGAACTCCTCGAAGATGCGCTGCTGCTCGTGCTCGGGGATGCCCATGCCGGTGTCGCGCACCGACAGGCGCCAGACTTCCTCGTCCTGGCCGCGGTTGACCTCGATGGCCACCTCGCCGCGCATCGTGTACTTGATGGCGTTGTCGATCAGGTTGCGCACCACGCGCTCGAGCAGCACCGGGTCGCTCTCGACGCAGGCCTCGGGCGGGCAGTCCAGGCGCAGCAGCAGCTGCTTGCGCAGCGCCGCGGGCTGGAACTCCCGCTGCAAGCGGCCCAGCCAGGGCTGCAGCGCGAAGACCTGGTTGTTCACCGGCACGACGTTGGCGTCCAGCTTGGAGATGTCCAGCAGCGCGTCCATCTGCGAGGAGAGCGACTGCAGCGCCAGGTTCATCTGCGTCACGATGACGCGGCCTTCGTCATCCATCGGCCGCTTGTCCAGCGCCGCGCCGAACAGCGACAGCGTGTGCATCGGCTGGCGCAGGTCGTGGCTGGCCGAGGCGAGGAAACGCGTCTTGGCCGCCATCGCGGACTCCGCCTGCGACAGCGCCTGGCGCAATTGCTGGTTGCTCTTGTTCTGCTGCAGCCGGATCAGCACCGACTCGGCGAACACGCGGTAGGTGTCGCGCGCCAGGCCGGTCAGGATGACGCCGAAGAAGACGATCAGCGCCGACAGCACCCAGTCGAGCCAGCGGTGCTGCTCGCCGGGCTGGTGGAAGAGGCCCCACGCGAGCGCATTGGCCAGCGTCACCGGCCACAGGAAGACCTGGAACACGACGCGATGGCCGGCGGTCGTCGCGACCGCGCCGGCGCACAGGCCCAGCAGCACGATGGTCTGCACCATCCGTTGGAAATCGCTCAGGTGCGGCGCGGCGACCAGCGACACGCTGAAGACCAGGCCGTTGGCCAGGCTCAGCCAGATCGCCCAGTCCAGGCGCTGCTCGAGGGGGCGCTCATGCATCTCGGGCAGCCGGCCCAGCACGACCCAGCGCGCCGCCAGCACCACGAAGACCACGCCCAGCCAACCGTAGGCCAGCCACGGCGACATCACCTGCGCCGCCATCATCGCCATCATCAGCGCGGCGATGCTCACCGGATACGGGACGCGGCGGCCCTGCTTGCCGATCAGGCGCAGCAGTTCGAGCTCGACGCTCGCCTGCTCGGCGCTGCGCTCACCCGCCATGACCGGAGGGGGCAGCGCCTGGCCGCTGCCGCGAGTGGAGATGCATGGGTTGTGTAAGGCTTGTACTGGGCCGGCAATATATCTTGCCGAACCCTCACACCCAAGTGCCACGCCTGGGAGCGACACCCCAGCGCGGCCGGGTCGCCGCGCAAATCGCGAGAAAGGCTAAAAAGCGCAGCGCGGATAAAACTATGCCGACCACCGCCGCCCCATCGGGCTTTGGTAGGTCGGCATAGCACTCCTCCCCTTGATCACAACGCTGAGGTCCAGGCAGCGCGCGATCGGTGCCCAGTATGCGAAGGGAGGCCACCGCCCGGTATCCCCCTCAAGAGGGAGAGCGCCGAGGCCTCGGCCTCCCGCATGTCCGCGGCGTTCGGGCCGGGCGCTCATGCCGCTCAGGCGATGCGCAGTCGCTCCGGCGCATGGCTGTCGCGCAGCAGTTCCTCCAGCAGCGCGAGGTAGTAGCCCAGCGGCGGCGTCCGCATGCCCGGCCGCTTGGCCAGGTCGTCCCAGCGGCGCAGCTGCAGCGCGGCGCTCGCGTGCCGCTGGGTCATGAAGCGCAGACGCTCCTCCGCGTTCATCGGACCGCCCTGCAGCGCCAGGCTGTGGCGCGAGGCCTCGGACAGGCCGGGCCCGTAGGCGGGATCGGTGCTCACCAGGTAGCGCTTGGCGTCGACATGCAGCCGGATCGGCTCCAGCACGTCAGGTCCCAGACCGCCCGCGCGCAGCAGCGGCAGCGCGGTCAATTCGTGCTGGTCGTCCCGCAGAGGGGCGGTTGAACCACCGTCCATCAGTTGGCCGACGTCATGCAGCAGCGCCGCGGCTACAAGGCTATGCTCCGCGTGCGCCCATTCGGCCAGTTGCGCGCATTGGAGCGCGTGCTCCAGCGCGGTGACCGGCTCGCGGCGCTCGTCGCCGTACTGCAGGTGGCCGCGACGGTGAAACACGGCCTCGACCTTCGCGATCAGGTCCATGACGAATCCTCGACGTCACTCCAAGGGCGGAGCGGCGCCAGTCTCGACCCCGCCGATGACGGGTCTGTGAAGCGACGATGGGGTTCTCATTCAAATCGACTGAACAGTGGCCTCAGTTCCGGTGAACCGACGACGTACGGCGCACGCAGACACTTCGTTCCATTCCGGACGCTCCGGCCCTCGACGGCCCGGGGATCTGCCCCAGGAACTTTCCCAGGACGCGAGCTTTCCATGACCACGATCGACCACCAGCCCCAGGACCCCGACAACGCCCCGACGCAGCCGGCCGAGGCGGCCGCCCTGCCCGCGGCGCCGGTCGCCGCGCCGGCGCCGATGCCGGCGGTCAAGACCCGCTACGACGGCGTGGCGATGCTGTTCCACTGGGTGCTGGCGATCGCGATCATCGGGACCTTCTCGGTGGGCTGGTACATGGCGGACCTGCCGTTCTCGCTGACCCGGCTCAAGCTCTTCAACTGGCACAAGTGGGCCGGCGTGACCATCCTGGCGCTGTCGGCGCTGCGGCTGCTGTGGCGCCTGGGGCACCGCCCGCCGGCGGACCTGCCGATGCCGGCGTGGCAGAAGCTGGGCGCGCACGCGGTGCACTGGCTGCTGTACGCGGCCTTCTTCGCGGTGCCGCTGAGCGGCTGGGCCTACAGCTCGGCGGCTGGCTTCCCGATCGTGTGGTTCGGCGTGCTGCCGCTGCCCGACTTCGTGCCCAAGGACAAGGCGCTGGCGGAATCGCTCAAGCAGCTCCACCAGTTTTTTGCCTACGGCCTCGGCCTGCTCGTCCTTGCCCACCTTGGCGCCGTGGTCAAGCACGTCGTGCTCGACAAGGACGGCCTGCTGCGGCGCATGCTCCCGGGCCGCGCCTGAGCGGCATCGGCGCGGCAATCGCCCTGGACAACACCTGACCCCAAGACTTCCGACCCCGCAGAGGATTCCATGACCGCACGTATGGCCACCCATCTCTCGATCACCGCGCTGTCGGTGCTGAGCGCCGCCTTCATCCTGGCCGCGCCGGCGATGGCGCAGACCAAGCCGGCCACGCCCGCCGCCACCGCGGCCGCGCCCGCCACCGCCAAGCTGGTGCCGGCGCAGAGCGACATCGCCTTCACCTTCCGCCAGATGGGCGTGCCGGTGGACGGCCACTTCAAGAAATTCGACGCGCAGGTGGCCTTCGATCCGAAGAACGCGGCCGCCGGCAAGGTGTCGCTGTCGATCGAGCTGGGCAGCGCCACGCTGGGCGACGCCGCCACCGACGCCGAGCTGGTCAAGCCCGAGTGGTTCAACGTCAAGAAGATCCCGACCGCCACCTTCCAGAGCACCGCCATCAAGGCGCTGGGCGGCGGCAAGTTCGAGGCCACCGGCAAGCTCACGATCAAGGGCCAGGTGAAGGACGTGGTCGTGCCGGTGGCGCTGGCCCAGGCCGGCGGCACCACGACCGCCACCGGCGCGTTCGCGATCAAGCGGCTGGACTTCAACATCGGCGAGGGCGAGTGGAAGGACACCTCCATGGTCGCCAACGACGTCCAGGTGAAGTTCAAGCTGGCCCTCACCGGCATGGCGCTGCTGTAAGCGGCCCGCCGCCATTCCTTCGAGTTCCTCCGAGTTCCTCCAACCGGTCCGGGTCCTCGCCCGGTTCCTTTCCATCCCAACTGTTCGACAGGACCCCACGATGATGAAGAAAGCCCTGCTGCTCGCCTCCCTGATCGCCGCCGCCGGCCTGGCGCAAGCCCAGAGCGCGACCTACGCGATCGACCCGACGCACACCTACGCCACCTTCGAGATCAAGCACTTCGGCACCTCGACCAACCGCGGCCGCTTCGACAAGAAGGAAGGCACCGTGCAGTTCGACAAGGCCGGCAAGTCGGGCAAGGTCGAGATCACCTTCGACATGAACGGCATCAGCACCGGCTCGACGCAGTTCGACAACCACCTGAAGAGCAAGGACTTCTTCGACGTGGCCAACAACCCGACGGCCAAGTTCGTCGGCGACAAGTTCACCTTCTCGGGCGACAAGGTGGCCTCGGTGTCCGGCCAGCTGACGCTCAAGGGCAAGACCGCCCCGGTGACGCTGACCGCGACCAACTTCAACTGCTACGACAACCCGATGCTCAAGCGCGAGGTCTGCGGCGGCGACTTCGAGACCACCTTCGACCGCACGGCCTTCGGTGTCGACTACGGCATCCAGTACGGCTTCTCGAAGGACATCAAGGTCATCGTCCAGGTCGAGGCGGTGAAGCAGTAAGTCCCCGGGAATCCTTCACACCCGATGCCGAAAGGCCCGCGAAAGCGGGCCTTTCGCGTTTGCGGGCGGTCGCCTGGAGCGGGCCGGACCGCCGCGCCGACGCCCCGGCCTGTCGCGGATCGGCGCAGTCCATCCCGGCCTCCGCACGGCGCGTCGCCCGCCGCCTCGGGCGCCCAGGGGACTTGCGTACAGTGCGCCCCATACGACAGGTCCCCCCATGAACGCGCCGACTCCCGCCTCCCCCACCCCGCGCCAACGCTGGCAGCGCTTCATGAAAGCCGCCGAGCAGGGTTTCCACAGCTACGGCAGCTGGCTGGTGTCCATCACCTGGAAGCGCTTCGCACTGCTGTCGGTGATGCTGATCATCGGCGCCAACATCCTCCAGACCCTGCCGCCCTTCTCCTTCAGCTGGCAGTTGCCGGTCGAGACCACCGAGACCATCCACCCGCCCAAGGACCTGCGCCGCGATCGCGACCGCGAGAAGGCAGCGGAAAAGGCCGCGGAGAAGGCCGCCGCCAAGGCCGAGAAGCAGGCGGCCGAGGCCGAGCGGGCCGCACGGTCGGAGCGCTCCGGCGAAGAAGCCGAGCCCGAGCATGCCGCCTCCGCCGCCAGCGGCATCCAGGCCGAGGACCTCGAGGGCCTGCGCTACGAAGTCCAGATCGACAAGCGCGGCGTGCGCATCGTGCCGCGCAAGCCGCTCAGCGCCGCCAGCGCGGCGGCCAGCGGCGGGGCGTCCGAGGCCGAGGTCACCGATCCCAACCTGCCCGCCATCGACATCCGCGTCCCCAACGAGAAGCAGCGCGACGCGGTGCGTGAAGCGGTCCGCACCGCGGTCAACGACGCCAAGCGCGTGCTGGAAGAGGCCGCCGAGGAGGCCCGCCAGGCCAAGGCCGAAGCCGAGGAAGCCAAGGATGAACTCGAGCAGGCCCAGCGCGAGACCTCGCGCAAGACCCGCTACCGCACCGTCCACCTGGGTGACTTCCTCGACAAGCTCGCCATCCTGGTGGTGCTGGCCTCGGCGCTGCTGAAGGCCACCTACAAGGGCCGGCTGCAGGCCGAGGTCAAGGCCGCCAAGGCCACCGAGACCGCCGAGGCCGAATCGCTGCGCCGCCAGGTCGTCGAGGCCCGCATGGCCGCGATGCAGGCCCAGGTCGAGCCGCACTTCCTGTTCAACACCCTGGCCTCCATCGATCACCTGATCGAGACCGACCCGCCGCGCGCCTCGCAGATGCAGAAGAACCTGATCGCGCTGCTGCGGGCCTCGATGCCGACGATGCGCGAGGCCAATGCCAACGGCGGCGTGCGCGATCTGGGCCGCGAGATGGCCGTGATCCGGCCCTACCTCGAGATCCTGCAGGTCCGCATGGAAGAGCGGCTCCAGACCCGCATCGACGTGCCCGACGGCCTGCTCTCGGCCGAGTTCCCGCCGATGATGATCCAGAGCCTGGTCGAGAACGCCATCAAGCACGGCCTGGAACCCAAGGCCGAAGGCGGCAGCCTGACCCTCAAGGCCGAGATCGTCCACGGCAAGCTGCAGGTCACCGTCGCCGACACCGGCCTGGGCTTCGGCCGGGCCGCGACCTCCGGCACCGGCGTCGGCCTGGCCAACATCCGCGAGCGCCTGTCGCTGCTCTACGGCAAGGCGGCCAGCCTGACCGTCGCGGAGAACCAGCCCTCCGGCACCGTCGTCACCATCACCGTCCCGTACCGGACCTCTGCCCACCACGCGCAGGAACAAGGAGCACACGCATGAAGACGCTGTTCAAGGCCCTGTTGATCTTCGGTTTCGTCCTGGTCGGCGTGGCGACGCTGCTCGGCTGGGGCGCGGTCCACCTGCTGGGCGACGTGCCCGGCGTGCACCTCACCATCGACGGCGACGACGTCGTCTGGACCAGCCTGGGCCTGGCCGATGCCTTCGGCGCGGGGCTGGGACTGATCATCGCCATCGGCGTGATGTGTCTGGTCGTTCCGCTGCTGCTCCTGCTGGGCCTGGGCCTGCCGCTGCTGATCATCGGCGCGCTGGTGCTGGCCGGGCTGGCGGCGCTGGTGGGGGTGGGCGCAATCGTCGGCTCGCCGCTGATCCTGATCGGCATGGTCGTCTGGCTGCTGGTGCGCGACAAGCCGCGCAAGGCACCGATGGCGCCGCCCGCCGCGCCGGTCGGCCCGGCCGCGTCCCATGTGTCCAACGGCCCCCGTGCGCCCACGGAGCCGACCCTGCACGCCTGAGCCGTCCTTCCCGCCGGTCCGCGGACCGGCGCCTGCCCTAACATCGCCCCTCATGAGCGACACCACCTCCGCCCCCCGCGCCGTCCTCGCCGACGATGAACGACTGATGCGCGAGCAGCTGCGCAGCCGCATCGCCGAGGTCTGGCCCGAGCTCCAGATCGTCGCCGAGGCCAAGAACGGCCTGGAGGCCGTCGAGCTGGTCAAGGAACACAAACCCGACCTGGTCTTCCTCGACATCCGCATGCCGGGGCTGACCGGCGTGGAAGCGGCCAAGCAGATCGCGCAGCTGCCCGACGACGACGAGTGGGCGCTGCCCGAGATCGTCTTCATCACCGCCTACGACCAGTACGCGGTCGAGGCCTTCGAGCAGGGCGTCTGCGACTACGTGCTCAAGCCCGCGGAACGCGACCGGCTGCAGGTCACCGTCGGACGCATCAAGAAGCGCCTGGCCCAGCGCAGCGGCGAGGCCGAACCCGAAGGCCCGGCCACCGGCACGCTGCAGCAGCTGCTGCACTCGCTGTCGGCGCGGGTGAACAACGCGGGAGGGGCGCCGAAGTATCTGCAGTGGATTCAGGCGTCGGTCGGCCAGACCATTCAGATGATCCCGGTGGAGGACGTGCTGTTCTTCATCAGCGATGAGAAGTACACGCGCGTCCAGACACCCACCGTCGAGGCGCTGATCCGCAAGCCGATCAAGGAACTGGTCGAGGAACTCGACCCGCAACTGTTCTGGCAGATCCATCGCTCGACGCTGGTCAACGTGAAAGCCATCAACGGCATCAGCCGCGACTTCCGCGGCCGCCAGCTCGTGGGCGTTCGAGGACTCGACGAAAAACTCGAGGTGAGCCGCTCCTACACCCACCTCTTCAAAGGCATGTGACGCGGCTGCGAGTCGGGTGCCGGGCGGTGTTGCAAATCCTCGCCATAGCGCTGCTATGGCTGCGGTTTGCGCCTAGCCCGGCGCCCGACTCGCAACCGCGTCACTCGTGGCAGGCATCCCTGGGGAATTAGCGAGGGGGAGCTTTGAGCTTGACGCCAGCAGCCTTCATCGCACGGCGAACCTCGGGGGCACCCTCGAAGTCGGAATCCATGTCGGGCTGCACCGTCTCGAGGCCGTGGCTGGAGTCAAGGTCGCCAGGGCCGCCGGGGCGACGCGAAGGCGTGCGAAGGCCAAGGCCCAGCGCCATCAGCGCGTAGAAGAGGAACGCAATCCGCGGGGCATCGATCAGGCTGTCGAAGAGACCGACGATCACGAAGGCCGACAGGCCACCCACGACGGCGGGCGACAGCGGATGGCGGCGACCCGCACCGAAGGTGCAGCGCCACAGCACCGTCACCAGCAGGCTGCTCCACAGCGCCAGGCCGAACAGGCCCTGCTCGAACAGCACGTGCAAGGGCAGGCTCTTCATGTGGAACGGCATGTGGTTGCGGTCGCTGGTGAAGTACCAGCGCGCCAAGCCCTCGCTGAAGTCGCCGTTGCGCAGCAACGGTCCATGCACGCTGTCGGCGATCGACACCGACGCGATCTCGAGCACACCCCCGCGCCAGTTCTGCGTGACCGAGGCCACCAGCCGTCGCGGCGCCCAGATCGATCCGCCGAAGTCCGGCGGCACATGACCCAGCTTCAGCTGCACCGCCTGCCAGGCACCGCCCAGCGGCTCGACATCCGCCTCGCGGTCCACGCAGCGCAGCGGATAGAGCAGGAACTTCTCGCAGACCTCGACCCGCAGCCGGGTCTTGAACTGGGTCCGCAGGGTCACCGTCGCGGCCACCTCGCCCGCCACCGACGGCACGCGCTGGCTGAGCCGGAACATCTCGCCGTTGCCCA
This sequence comes from Mitsuaria sp. BK037, assembly GCF_014193045.1. Taxonomy (NCBI): domain Bacteria; kingdom Pseudomonadati; phylum Pseudomonadota; class Betaproteobacteria; order Burkholderiales; family Sphaerotilaceae; genus Roseateles; species Mitsuaria sp. BK037. The sequence continues at coordinate 86,126 of NZ_JACHYS010000003.1, forward strand.
TCATGTGCAGGCCGCTGGTCAGCGTGACGGTCGGCCGCGGCGACGGCTCCGCACCCGGCAACCCCACGGCCAACCCGTCCTCGCGCGCCGGGTTCCACCGGTAGTCGCCGACACGCTCGTCGAAGGGGCCGCCATTGGCGAAGCTCGCGGGAAAACGGCCGCTGCCCTTGCCGAGCAGCCATTCGTCCATGGTCTTGAGCAGGTCCAGGCCGATGCGCCAGTGCTCAAGGCGGCCCTCGAAGTCCTGCTGCCCGGTCGACATCCGCTGGCCGATGTACGCGCCCCCGCCCAGCGCCGCGACCACCGCGCAGGCCAGCAGGCAGCCGGTCCACACCAGCCCCCGGATGCGCCAGCCGACGCTGCGCAGGTCGGCGCCGACACGCGGCGACCATTGCGTCGAGATCCATCCGATCGCCAGCACGGCCAGCACCGCCGCGACCGGCCCCAGTCCGCGACCGCCGCCCCAGTGCGCCGCGACCAGGCCGGCGCCCGCCAGCGTGGCCATCCACACCACCGCGAACGCGAAGGCCTGCGCAGGCTGCGTCAGCCCGCCGCGCCACAGCCAGCCCAGCCCCAGGCCCAGCAGCACCACGGCGCCGTCGATGAGGTAGGCGCCCTTGGGCACGAGGTCGATCAGCAGCCCGCCGCCAAGCGCCAGCAGCAGCGCCGGCAACGGCGACAGCATCAGCAGCGCGCGCTGCTGTCCGCGCGGCCAGGAGGCGCGCGAGGCCGGCATCGCCAGCAGCACCGCGACGCTGCCCGCGAGCGCGAGCAGGGCCCGATACCCGCCAGCGCCGAACAGCACCCAGGCCGCCAGCGCGGTGCCCCCGATCACGCCGGCGGACCAGCCCAGCGGCACCGGACCGCCGGTCGCCGCCAGGCTGCCGGGCAACGCCCCTTCCTGCCGCGCCGCCGCCAGGGTCTCGCGGCGCTGCACCGCCCACAGCAGCGCGCACAGCGCCATGCCGAGCGGCACCGCCAGGTAGACGCCGCGCGAGAAGGTCGTCAGCGAGGCGTAGAAGGCCAGCAGCAGCACCGCCAGCGCGCCGAGGAAGCGCAGCGGGCGGCGCTCCCGCATCGCCCACAGCAGCGCGAACGGCAGGCTCAGCGCGAGCGCGCCGTCCAGCGACGCGCCGCCGACATTCATCTCCCAGAACAGCGAGGTGGTCCGGTAGTCGGTCGAGAAGTCCAGCAGCCCGGTGTAGACCCAGCGCTCCCACAGCGCGCCCAGCGAGGTGCTCAGCAGCACCAGCACCCAGGCCGCGCGGGACAGGCGCTGCACCGACGAGGGCCGCAGGTCGGAGGCCTTCTGCCACAGCGGCAGCAACAGCAGCACCAGGAAGAAGCTCTTGCCCGCGCGCAGGCTGTTCATCGGCTCCTGGAAGCCCTGCCAGAAGCCGGACTGCACGCCGCCGGCATGCACGAAGCCGCGCCACACCGCGATGAATGCCGACAGCGCGAAGACCGCCATCAGCACCCGCACCGCGGCGCGCCAGCGCAGCGTGCGGTAGCGCCACGGCACCGGCTGGTGCGCGGGCGCCGTCAGCGCGAGTGCCGCATAACCGCCCGCCGCCACGGCAAGCACGACCAGGTCCAGTTCCTCGAAGGTGATCCAGCCGGTCCAGGGCGCGAAGCCGATCGCCGGCACCAGCGCCGGCACGAGGAAGGGCAGCGCGCGCCAGCCGAAGAAGCTGGCGACGGCCAGCGCCGTCCACAGCGCGACGGCGGCGGCCGGTTCGATGGGGTAATGACGCGCGAGCCACAGCCCGGCGACGGCGCAGGCGGCGCCCGCCGCCAGCGTGGCCAGGGCCGGCAGGCGCCGGGGCAGGACGAGGTTCATGCGCGCGCTCGTCCCAGGCTGCTGGCGATGCACCACTGCGCCGGCCAGTAGCTGGCGAGCACCCAGAAGCTGGCCATGTCCAGCGGACCGGCGAACTTGTTGATCGCCAGCATCGCGTCGGACAGCACGAACAGCGTGCCGCCCCAGGCGGCCCAGCGGGCCAGCGGCTCGTCGGACTGCCCGACGCTGCCGCGCCACCAGGCCCAGGCCTGCGCCGCCATGGTCGCCAGGCAGACCACGTAGACCACCACCGGCACCTGCAGCGCGGCCGGGATGCTGGACCAGAGCCGCCCCAGCACCATCGCCGCGATGAGGCCGAACATCAGGAAGGGCCAGCGCACCGCGCCCAGCCGCTTGCGCGTGCAGAAGCCGACGATGTAGCAGACGTGCGCCGCGAGGAAGCTCACCAGCCCGGGCAGGAAACCCTGCTCCGGCCAGAGCAAGGCGACGTCACCGGCCAGCGAGCACAGCAGGCCGGCCCGCAGCCAGCGCGCCAGGCGCGGCTGCTGCGCGCTCCGCCCCCAGGCGTACAGCAGGATGAGGACGGTCGTCAGCGGCTTGAAGACGAAGGCCAGCGCCGGCGGCAGCTCGGGCGGCTGGGACAGCGCGAGGATGGCGACGGCCGCGCTGAGCAAGGTCAGCAGCGGCAATGCGACACCCATCCGGGAGGCGGGCTTGGCGGCGGAGGCGGTCATGCGGCCGCATTCTGCCGTTTGCCGATGGCGTCCATCCCCCTGGACCCGGTGACATGGCAGACCTTACAGGTCGGTCGCCGGCAGGGGCGAGAGCGAGGACGGCATGGACGCGCACCGCCGGTCAGAGGTAGCCGCTCCGGCGGTCGAGCGCCTGCATGCGTTCATGCAGCGAGGCTTCGGGGACCTGGAACTTGTTGGCCAGCTTGCGGGCGCTGAGCATGCCGTGATCCATCAACCGGTAGATCGCGACCTCCGGCATCAGCAGGTCCAGCGCGAAGTGGTGGGCCTCCTGCTCGATGCGTCGCGGGCAGCAGGTGGACAGCGTGACCAGCGTCTCCGGCGGCACCGGTCCGTGTCCCAGCAGGTGGTGGCCCAGCGCGTGCGCCAGCACGATGCGTCGCCGCGCCGCGTCCTCGCCCAGGTTGACCTCGATCACCGGCCGTTCGTCGAGGTAGAGCAGGCGGCCGCGATACGGGTACAGCGGTTCCTGCGCGCCGCCGCGGGCGCGCACCTCCACGCCGGCGCCCTCGGCCAGGTCCTGCGCGCTCACCGGCAGCGTGGCGGGGTGCCAATGGGCCTGGCGCAGTTCATCGGCGATCGTGCCGATGAGGCGGTGGCGGGCGGCGGCCTCCTCGGGCGGCAGCGCGTCGCTGAAGCGCGACTTGGGGAAGGGGGCGGCGGACATCGGGTCTCCTCGGCGGGCGCAGAGGGACCGGATGCTAGGAAGGCGGACAGGGCCTCGTAATGACCCGAACCAGTAAGAATCCTGCGCTTGCGCCCCCGCACCCGTGGGTCGGGTGACCGGGGTTGCTCAGCGCTCGTCCTTGGCCGCCTGCGCCTGCCGGGCCGCGGTCTCGGCGGCCTTGGCGGCTAGCTGCTCGCGCATGCGCTTGAGCTTCTCCCGCGGGTCTTCCTTGATGCCGCTCTCGTTGAGCTTCATCTCCGCGATGAAGCGCGAGGGCACGCCCACCACCGTCTCGCGGTTCTTCTTGCGCCGGCGCAGCGTGGACACCGCCAGCGTGCGCCGCGCCCGCGTGATGCCGACGTACATCAGCCGGCGCTCCTCCTCGACGCGCTGCGGCGTGAGGTCCTCGTTCTCGGCCTTGAAAGGCAGCAGGCCCTCGTTGACGCCGGCCAGCAGCACGTGCGGCCATTCCAGACCCTTGGAGGCATGCAGCGTCGTCAGCACGACCTGGTCCTGCTCCTCCTGGCGCTCGGCCAGCGACAGAATCACGCTGATCGTCTGCGCCACCTCGAGCAGCGACTGGCGCGGGCTCTCCGTGGTGATGCCGCCGTCGGTGGTGATCTCGCCGCCACAGCGCTTGGCGACCCAGTCGACGAAGTCCAGCACGTTGCCCCAGCGGGCCTGCGCCACCTTCTCGTTGTCCTCCTGGTCGACCAGGTACTGCTCGTAGCCGATGTCCTTGAGCCACTCCATCATCAGCGCCTTGCCCTCCTCGCCGCCGACGGCGTGACGGGCGCGGTACTCCAGGTCGACGACATAGCGGCCGAATTCATGCAGCCCGTGCAGCGCCTTGCTCGACAGCGTCGCCTTGAGCGACTCGGCGAACAGCGACTCGAACATCGACAGCTTCCACTTCGCCGAGAAGTCGCTCAGGTGACCCAGCGTCTGGTGGCCGATGCCGCGCTTGGGCGTGGTCACCGCGCGCAGGAACGCGGGGTCGTCGTCCTGGTTGACGAGCAGCCGCAGCCACGCGCACAGGTCCTTGATCTCGGTGCGGTCGAAGAAGCTCTGGCCGCCGGAGACCTTGTACGGGATCTCGGCGCGGCGCAGCGCCTGCTCGAAGATGCGCGCCTGGTGGTTGGCGCGGTACAGGATCGCGAAGTCGGAGAACTTCGTCGTCGGATGGTTGGCGCGGATCGACTGGATGCGCGCGACGGCGCGCTCGGCCTCGTGTTCCTCGCCATCGGCCTCGATCAGCGTGATGGGGTCGCCCTCGCCGAACTCGCTCCACAGCGTCTTGGGGAACAGCTTCGGATTGCCGCCGATCACGTTGTTGGCCGCGCGCAGGATCGCGCTGGTGGAGCGGTAGTTCTGCTCCAGCGGGATCACCTTGAGCTGCGGGAAATCGACCGGCAGCTTCTTGAGGTTCTCGATGGTGGCGCCGCGCCAGCCGTAGATGGACTGGTCGTCGTCGCCCACGGCGGTGAACATCGCGCGCTCGCCGACCAGGCACTTCAGCAGCTCGTACTGGACGGCGTTGGTGTCCTGGTACTCGTCGACCAGCACGTAGCGCAGCGTCTCCTGCCACTTGCCTCGCGCTTCCTCGTTGGTCTGCAGCAGCTTGAGCGGCATGCCGATCAGGTCATCGAAGTCCACCGCCTGGTAGGCGGTCAGCCGTTCCTGGTAGCGCTGCATGACGACGGCGGCCGCGCGCTCCATGTCGTCCTTGGCGTAGGCCAGCGCCTGCTGCGGGCTGAGGTTCTGGTTCTTCCAGAGCGAGATCGTCCACTGCCAGGACTTGGCCGTCGCCGCGTCGGTGGTGCCGCCCGCGTCGCGGAGCACGGACAGCACGTCGTCCGAGTCCAGGATCGAGAACTGCTCCTTGAGCCCGAGGTGCCGCCCGTCCTCGCGCAGGATGCGCACGCCCAGCGAGTGGAAGGTCGAGATCACCAGCTCCGAACCCGCCTTGTTGCCCACCAGGTGCCGGGCGCGCTCGCGCATCTCCTGCGACGCCTTGTTGGTGAAGGTGATCGCGGCGATGTTCTTCGGCCGGTAGCCCTCGGACATCAGCTTGGCGATCTTCTGCGTGATCACGCTGGTCTTGCCCGACCCCGCGCCCGCGATCACCAGGCAGGGCCCCGCCAGGTGATGCACGGCCGCGAGCTGGGCCGGATTGAGCGTGGTCTTGGACATGGAACGTGCGGGACAGGGAACTGCGGGCGGGCCGGGGATGATAGCGGGACGTAAAGTGCGAACCATGAACACAGCCGCCAACATCGTCGTCGCGCTCGTCGCGCTCATCCACGTCTACATCCTCGTGCTGGAGATGTTTCTCTGGACCACGCCCACCGGCCGCAAGGCTTTCGGGCTGACGCCCGAATTCGCCCAGGCCAGCAAGGTGCTGGCCGCCAACCAGGGCCTCTACAACGGCTTCCTGGCCGCGGGTCTGATCTGGGGGCTGGTGCTGGGCGCCGCGGGCGGTCCGGTGAAGGTCTTCTTCCTGGCCTGCGTGCTGGTGGCCGGGCTCTACGGCGCCGCGACGGCCAGCCGCAAGATCCTCTTCATCCAGGCGCTGCCGGCCGCCATCGGCCTGGCCCTGCTGCTCCTGGGCTGAACGGGCGGCGCGCGCCGCTCACTCGGGCAGCGCGACGCCGCGTCGCGCGGCCATCTGCTGCAGCTCGCCGCTGGCGCGCAGGCGCTGCATGCCGGCGTCGACCAGCGCGAGCCAGGACTCGCCCGCCGGCTCGCGGCTGAACGCGAAGTGCCCCTTGAGCTGCGCGAACGGCGGGGCGCAGAGGGCGACCTGCTCGCCCAGGCCCAGCTCCTGGATCACCGGCTCCGAATTGCGCTGATTGGCGGCGATCAGGTCCAGCCGGCCCACTTGCAGCATGCGCAGCGCGGTGGCCAGGTCGCGCACGACGGTGACGCTGAGCGCGGCGCGCGACTGCTCGAAGCGCTCGCCGTAGACCCAGCCCTGCACCGCGCCGATGCTCAGGCGCTGCAGCGCCTGGAAGTCGCCCCACCACAGGCCCTCCTCGCGCCGGCGCGCGTAGAAGACCAGCGCGTCCTCGTAGAAGGCCTGGCGCGAGAAACGCATCAGCCGCTCGCGCTCCGGGGTCCGGTAGGGGCCGACCAGGACCTGCGCCGGGCCGCGCTCGATCATCGACTGCGCCCGCAGCCAGGGATAGAACTCGTAGCGCGGCGTGTGGCCGGCGGGGATCAGGATCGCGTCGAGCAGGTCCACCGCCAGGCCGAACGGCTTGGCGCCGTCCGCGCCGGGTTCGAAGAGCCGGGCGAAGGTGGTGCCCACGATCCGCACCAGGCCCGATCGCGGCCGGCCCGATGCGGCGTTGCCCGTTGGGCTGCCACTCGCCAGGGGCTCGGCCCGGACGGCCCCCGACCCGGCGAGGGTCGCGGCGCCGAGCGCGGCATGGCGGAGCAGTTGGCGGCGGAGGGCGTCCATGTGAGCGCCGATGATAGGCGCCCGGTCCGCGCGGGACAGCCCCGCGACACGGGGTTGCGGCCTCAGGAACCGCGGGTTTCGGCGGCGAGGTTCTCGGGCATCAGCGCGCCGGGAATGAACACCGGCTCGCGGATCGGATCGCGCCCGATGTCCTCCGCATACGAGCCGTGCACCGCGAAGGCCGCGGACAGCACCGCGTGGACCTGCGCCATGGCCTCGTAGGACGGCGAGGAGCCGCCCGCGAAGAACACCTTCGACTCGCCCACCCCCAGGCCGCAGAGTCCGTAGAGCCGCTCGCCGACGCGGGCGCAGAACTGGTCCGAGATCTGCCGCCCGATCAGCGAGGGCAGCCGGACCAGGTAGTCGCCGGTGGCGCCGTCCACGGCCCAGCGCTCGGACAGCCGGATCCAGTGCGCGTTCTTCCCGTCGATGCAGCTCTCCAGCACACCGCGCAGCCAGGGGGAGCATTCGGGGTCGGTCACCGCGTCCCGCCAGCAGGTCCGCCAGTCGGCGACCGACATCGACCGGATTTCGAAACTCACGCGCATCTCCTCGCGTCACCATCCATGGCGACAGGAGATGGATCGTAGGAAGACGCCCGCGCCCAAACAATTCGCCTGAACTCGGGCGCTTGTGACTCATCGATGGCGACTGGCCTCGCGAAGTAGTCGATTCGCCAGGGTGTTCCGATGCCCCCGACAGCGGGATGCGTGAGATGACTAGCTCATCGAGGTCGTCAATCCGTCATCTCGTCAGGCTGCTCCGGGCGCCCGCGTTCCGCCGGCGTCCCAACCGCGCCTCGCCAGCGCTCACCCCGAGCGCCCCCGGACTCAACTCGCCCTCAACCCGCGCGCAGCAGCAGCCAGGCGACGACCGCCGCCAGCGCCAGCACCAGCGCGATGCCGGCCAGCCGTTCCGCGAGCGACGCGGCGGGCGCCCTGGGGCGCCCGTCGGCCTCGTGGTCCAGCGGGGGTGGTGACGGCAGCAGCGGCATCGGCGCGGACGCCGGCGCGCCGGTGGGGGCGGATCGCGTCGCCGGCGCGGGCTCGGCCTCGATCCAGTCGCGGACGGCCTGCGCCAGCAGCTGACGGTCGGTGAAGGAGCGGCCGTCCATCATGGCGCGGTCCAGCAACTGGTCCAGGCTCTCGCGCTGCGCGGCGGTCAGCGACAGCCAGGATTGCAGCGAGGCGACCGGCGTCGCGCCCGGTTCGGGCTCTTCCTCGAATCCCTCTTCAGTCGCGTCGCGGCGCGGCAGCCGGCCATTGACCAGCAGCCCCAGCAGGCGGCCCAGCGTGTGGGCCTCGCTGTTCGCGTCCGGGCGTCCGCCCGCGCGCTGGCGCGCGTTCGCGAGCGGCTCGGCGGCGCGCACCAGCGCGGCGGGGGCCTGGCTGTCGCGCGGGGCCAGGCCCTGGCCCAGCCAGTGCAGCTGCTGGGCCGGGCTCAGCCACAAGGTGCCCGGGTCGAGCTCGTGCAGCACCAGCCCCTGCGCATGAGCGGCTTCGAGCAGGTCGACGAGGTCCAGCAGCAGCTGCATCCGGCGCTTGAGCGGCAGCGCCATCGCCACGCGCATCAGCGGCGCGCCCTCCATCGCCGGCACGACGAGGTAGGGCAGCCCGGTGGGGCTCAGCCCGCTGTCCAGCGGCGCGCCGTAGGCGGGGTGCTGGAAGCGCGATAGGGACTCGGAGTCCTCGGCGAAGCGCATCAGCACGGCTTGCGCATCGACCTCATGGCGATAGACCAGCGCCAGGCCGGTCTGGGCCGCGGCCTTGCCGTGCTCGACGCGGAACCAGAAGCCGGAGGCGCATTCGAACAGCTCGGCGGCGACGCGCCAGACGCCCAGGCGCTCGCCGACCGCCGGCAGCGCCGCGACCGCCCGGCCGCCCCTGGCGGCGGACGGATCGTGCGGGGCGCGGGATTCCGGCGCGTGCGGGCTGGGCGGCTCGATCATGGGCGCGAATCCTAGCGCAGCGATACTTCGGCCCCATGCCCTCCCGCGTCCCCTCTGTCGGCCTGATCCGCCCGCCCGTCGGCGCCCTCGCGGCCCTCCTCGCCACCTCGCTGCTGGCGACCCTCCTGCCCGGCCGGGCCGGCGCGGCGCCCTCCCCGTACAAGCAGCCGTCGCCGGCGATCCGCGAGCTGCTGGACGCGCCGGCCCTGCCGCGGCTGCTGCCCTCGCCGGACCGGCAATCGCTGGCGCTGGTCGAGCAACGCCGCTACACGCCGCTGGAAGAGCTGGCCCGCCCCGGGCTGCGGCTGGCCGGCGCCCGCTTCGATCCCCGCAATGCGAGCCAGCAGAACCTGGTCGCGGTGCAGCGGGTGCGGCTGCGCTCGCTGCTCGATCCCGAGGCGGCCGAGCGCGAGGTCGAGCTGCCGGCCGGCGGCACCTGGCACAACTTCGTCTGGGCGCCGGACGGGCAGCGCTTCCTGCTGTCCCGGCGCACGGACACCGGCGAAGAGCTCTGGGCCGGGGCGACGTCCAACGGCCAGCTCTGGCGCATCTACAACGTGCGGCTCAACAACGCCATCGATGCGGACGACATCGCCTGGCTGAATCCGCGCGAGGCGGTGGTGCTCACCATTCCCGACGATCGCGGCCCCGTGCCCAACCGGCCGCAGACCGGCCCGGCGATCCAGGAGACGCATGGCAAGGCGTCGCCCGAGCGCACCTATCCGGACCTGCTGCGCAACCCGCGCGACGAAGACCTGTTCGAGTACTTCGCGCGCGCGCAGCTCACGCTGATCGACATCGCCAGCGGCCAGAGCCGCGACATCGGCACGCCGGGCCTGTTCACCAGCGTGTCCAGCGTCGGCAACGGCCAGGCGCTGCTGACGGAGCGACTGGTGCGCCCGTTCAGCTACGCGCTCACCTTCGATGATTTCCCCACCGTCGTGGAGGTGCGCCAGCGCGACGGCAAGGTCATCCGCGAGCTGGCCAAGATGCCGCTCAAGCAGGGCGTGGCCATCGACGGCGCGTTGCCCGGCCCGCGGGTCTTCTATCCGTCGCCGAGCAAGGACGCCGCGATCTACTGGGTGGAGGCGCTCGACGGCGGGAACCCCGCCAACCGCGCCGCCTTCCGCGACCGCGTCATGCGGCTGGACCCGCCCTACACCGGCGAGCCCTTCGAGGTGCAGCGCATGCCTTACCGCTTCACGCGGCTGCGTTTCCTGGACGACGGCGTGCATGGGCTGCTGACGGAGGAGGACCGCAGCCGCGGCTGGTCACGGACCTACCTGCTGCCGCTCAACGGCAAGCAGAGCCGGCCCTTGTTCGAGCACTCGGTGCGCGAGCGCTACCGGCACCCGGGCTTCCCCTTCATGCGAACGCTGGCCAATGGTCACCAGGTCGCGCAGACGCTCAACGGCGACCTGCTGCTGTCGGGCCAGGGTGCGAGTCCCAAGGGCGACCGGCCCTTCCTCGACAAGCTGTCGCTGCGCGACCTGAGCGTGCAGCGGCTGTTCCAGTCGGCCGAGGGCGTGTACGAGCAGCCGGTGGCGCTGCTGGAGGACCGGCGGCTGGTGACGCAGCGCGAGACCGAGCATGAGCCGCCCAACCTGAGCCTGCGGGAGAACGGCAAGGTCACGCCGCTGACGCGGATCAAGGATCCGGCGCCGCAGCTCAAGGCGGTGCGGCGCGAGCTGGTGAGCTTCAAGCGCAACGATGGCGTCGAGCTGTCGTTCTGGATGTATTTGCCGCCGGATCTCAAGGAGGGTGAGAAGCGACCGGCGCTGGTGTGGGCGTATCCGCTGGAGTTCAACGATGCGGCGATCGCGGGTCAGTTGAGCGGATCGCCGGGCCGGTACATGAGTTTCTCGGGCATCAGTCCGTTGAACCTGCTGATGGATGGGTATGTGGTGCTGATGGACGCGACGATGCCGGTGGTGGGTGACTCGCGGAACATGAACGACAGCTTCATCGAGCAGGTCACTGCGAATGCGCGGGCGATCGTGGACAAGGCGGAGGATCTGGGCGTGGTGGATCCGAGGCGGGTGGCGATCGGGGGTCACAGCTACGGCGCCTTCATGGCGGTGAACCTGCTGGCGCACACGAAGCTGTTCCGTTGTGGCATTGCGCGAAGTGGTGCCTACAACCGCACGCTGACGCCGTTTGGATTCCAGAGCGAGCGCCGATCGTTGTGGGATGCGAAGGATGTTTACCTGAAGCTGTCGCCCTTCCTTTTCGCGAACCAGATCAAGGATCCGCTGTTGCTGATTCATGGTGAGGCGGACAACAACTCGGGCACGTTCCCGATGCAGAGCGAGCGTCTGTACCAGGCCTTGGCGGGCCTGGGCGGCACGGCCCGCTATGTCTTGCTGCCTTTCGAGGCGCACGGCTACAGCTCGCGCGAGTCCGCTGGCCAAGTGCAATGGGAGATGAGTCAATGGTTGAGGGGTTGCGTCGGCGATCCCCGAGCCGAGGCGCGTCCGCGCCCTGCCCCGGGCTCCGCCCCCGCCACGCCCCAGCAATCGTCGCAATGAGCGACTCGATTGACGTGCTTGGCCGAGGCCGCCGGCGAAGCCGAAGCTTCGTCAACTGACTGGGGCGCCGTCTGTTTGAGCGGAGCGAGCCGAAGGTGAGCGGAGCGAGTTGGCGCCCTGGGCTTCGGCTTCGCCGGCGGCCTCGGCCAAGCGCGTGCGCTCGCCCCCACCGCAACCCGCGATCTCAGATCTGCCGCGCCGAGAACGTATCGCAGTCTCTGAGGTCCCCCTGTGCCATGCCTCGCTTGAACCACCGCTGGCGTTGTTCGCTGGTGCCGTGGGTGAAGCTTTCTGGCACCACCGCGCGTCCCGCGTTGCGCTGGAGCGTGTCGTCGCCGATCTTGGCGGCTGCATTGAGCGCTTCGTCGATATCACCGGCCTCGAGCCAGCCTTTGCTTTGTTGGGAGTGATGGGCCCAGACCCCGGCGAAGCAGTCGGCCTGGAGTTCGACGCGAACGCTGGTGGCGTTGGCGGCCTGTTCGGACTGACGGCGGCGGGCGGCTTCGACTTTCTGGGTGATGCCGAGTTGATGTTGGACGTGATGGCCGACCTCGTGGGCGATCACGTAGGCCTGGGCGAAGTCGCCGGGCGCGCCGAGGCGCTCGCGCAGGGTTTGGTAGAAGCTGAGGTCGATGTAGACCTTGCTGTCGCCGGGGCAGTAGAACGGGCCCATGGCGGCCTGGCCCATGCCACAGGCGGTGGGTTCGCGACCCTCGAAGAGGCGGAGCTTGGGGGCTTCGTAGGTCTTGCCGCCGGCCTGGAAGAGTTTGTTCCAGACGTCTTCGGTGTCGGCCAGCACGACGCTGACGAATTTGGCGGGCGTGTCCTGGGGATGACTGGGTGCGACGGGCCGCTGCTCGCCGCCGGTCTGGACGGTGCTGCCGTCGAGCGCGCTGAGCACGGTCAGCGGGTTGATGCCGAAGGCCCAGGAGGCGAGCAGGGCGATGACGATGCCACCGATGCCGATGCCGCGTCCGCCGAGCATCGGGAAGCCGCCTCCGCCACCGCCGCCGCTACCTCGTGCGTCCTCGACGTTGTCGCTCTCGCGTTGTCCTTCCCACTTCATGGTGCGCTCCTGCCGCCGGTGTGCCGGCTCCAACGATGCGCAAGGATGGCACAGCGCGCCGGACGGCGCTGTCGGACGGCGCCGCGCCGCGCGCGGGCGGCCTCGATCAGGGGACAGCGGCGGCCCAATTGGCGGCTCAGTCGGCGGCCAGTGCGCCGTCCCCGGGCGTCGCCGAATCCGTGGCGGGCAGGATCAGGTGGAATTCGGCCCCGCCGCCTTCGCGGTTGGCTGCGTACAGCTGGCCGCCATGCATCTCGACGATGCGCCGGCTGATCGGCAGGCCCAGGCCGGTGCCGCCGGAGCCGTCCTTGGTCGTGCTCGACTGGACGAAGGGATCGAAGATGCGCTCCAGCTCATCGACCGGGATGCCCGGCCCGCGGTCGGCGACGCACAGGTGCAACGCGCCGTCGGACCGCCGCTGCCCGCGCAGCTCGATCGTGCCGCCCTGCGGCGCGAACTTGATCGCGTTGGCCAGCACATTGCGCACCGCCTGCTGGAAGCGCAGCGGATCGACGCTCGCGGGCATCGGCTCGGGCAACTCGGCGGCCAGCGTGAGCTGGCGCTTGGCGGTCAAGGGCGCGAGCTCCCGCATCACCGCGCCCACCGGCTCGCGCAGGTCCTGCGCGCGGAGTTCCAGCGCGCCGACGGCGTCGAGCTTGGACGCGTCCAGCAGGTCGTTGACCAAGGCCAGCATGCGCTGGCCGGAGCCGTGGATGTCCGAGAACATCGCATGCAACCGCTCCTGGCCGCCGCTGCGCGCCATGCCCAGTTCGGAGAAGCCGAGGATGGATTGCAAGGGCGTGCGCAGCTCGTGGCTGATGTTGGCGAGGAACTCGGTCTTGGTGCGCGAGGCCTCCTCCGCCGCGTCGCGCGCCTGGCGGGTGAGCCGCTCGGCGGCCGCGCGTTCGGTGATGTCGACGGCGCTGCCGGCGTAGCCGAGCAGCTCCCCGTCGCGGCGCAGCGGCACCGTCGCGATCTGGTAGCGACGCGGCGCGCCCTCGCCATTGCGGATCGTGGCCTCGACGCTGCGCACGCCCTCGTCACCGCCGAAGAGCCCGGCCACCGCCTCGCGGTCGGCCGGCTCGGCGAGGTCGGCCAGCCGGCGGCCGACGGCCTCGTCCGGACGCCCGCGATGCAGCGTCGTCCAGCGCGCGTTCACGAAGGTCAGCGTGCCCGACGGATTGGTCCGGAAGATCACCTCCTGCACGCTCTTGAGCAGCACGCGCATGTCGCGCTCGCGGTCGGCGAGCTGCACGTGCGCGCCCTCCAACGCTTCCATCGCCTCGGCCCGCGCCTGCAGGCTGCGCCGCACGGTGACCGTCGCCAGCGCGATCAGGGCCAGCGCCAGGGCGCCGATCAGCATCAGCCAGCGCAGGCCGGCGTGCCAGCGCGCGAGCACCTCCTCGACCGATTGCTCCACGCCCACCATCAGCGAGCGCCGCGGCGCCGCGCGATAGGCCACGACGACCTCGCCCGGCAAGGCGCCGGCGCCGATGTAGGTGCCGTGCTCGCGCCCGCGACGCAGGGCGTCGAACGCCGGGTGGCCGTCCAGCCGCTGGCCGGGCAGTTGATGCAGCGTCTCCATCGCGGCGAGCAGCTGGCCGTCCGTCGACGCGAGCCAGGCGGCGCTGTGCCCGGAGGGCAGCGCGCGCTGCTGGACCTGCGTCAGCGCATCCGGATTGATCAGCGCCAGCAGCCAGCGCGGCTCCCGCTCGCGCGCACCGGGCGCGACGCCGGCCGCCGTGGACGCGCCGCTCGCGGGCGCGTCCGGCGACGCCGGCAGTTGCAGCAGCAGCGGCAGCATCCCCACCGGCGAACTGCGCGGCGGTCGTCCCCGGGCCAGGTCCGCGAGGCCGCGCCCCGGTCGCAGCGGCATCAGCATGTCGCGGTCCGGACCGGGCAGCCGGCCGAAGTCGTCCAGCGGCACTTCCAGGCCGATTTCATCGGCATTCGTGCTGATCAGCACCTTCCCGCGGGTGTCCAGCAGCGACACGCTGCGGATGAACGGCAAGCCCACCAGCACATGGCTGAAATGCGCCTCCAGGTGCTCGGCCTCGTGCGGATCGGCGATCGATCGCGTCAGCCCATCCCCGATCGCATGCAGGGACAGCGACGCGGTCTCGATGGTGCGGCTCGCGTCGCTCTCCAGCACCTGCGCCAGCAGCGCGCCGCGGGCGCGGGCCTCGTCGATCGCTTCCTGGCGGCCGACCCAGGCCGGGCCGATCAGACCGGCCAGCGTGCCCGCCGCCACGACGACGCCGGCCCACAGCGCCGCGCGGCGCAGGCGCTGGAGGGATCGGACGGCCGGACCGAGCATCGCCGCGACTCCGCCTCAAGGGACCACGATCGCGCCCAGCCCGTGGCGCTCGGCCGCGGCGCGCAGCCGGCCGTCGCGCTTGATGCGCGCGACAAACTCGTCCAGGCGCGCCAGCCAGGCCGCATCGCCGCGCCGGATGGCGTAGGCATACGGCAGGACGTGGAAGGGCTTGGGCGGCGCGATCAGCTGCGCCCAGTCGGCGTTGTCGAGCAGCCGCCGGCTGTAGGGGTAGTCGGTCATGAAGACATCGGCGCGGCCGGATTCCAGTTCGCGCTCGCGCGTCGCCGGCGGCTGCACGACCAGCAGCCGCGCGCGCTTGAGCGCCTCGCGCATCACCGCTTCCATCGAGGTGCCCGCCTGCACGGCGACCACCACCCCGCTCTGGTCGATGTCCTCCCAGCGCTTGACGACGCGGCTCGCGCGGCTCGCGATCGCGTAGATGTCGCTCTGCAGGTAGGGCTGGGTGAAGGCGAGCGCCGCCTTGCGCTGCGGCACCACGGCCACCGCGAACATCGCCACGTCGCAGCGGTCGCCTTCGAGATCGGGGATCAGGCGCTGGAAGGAGGATTCGACATAGCGCAGGCGCACGCCCACGTCCTTGGCGAGCTCGTTGGAGAGGTCGATGTCCAGGCCGCTGAGCGTCTCGTCGCGAGGATGGCGGTAGGTGATGCCGTAGTAGTCGGGCCAGATGCAGACCCGCAGCACGCCGCTGGCCTGGATGCGCTGCAGCGTGCTGCCCGCCGCCGGCAGAGCGGTCGGCGCGGCGTCCTTCGGAGCGCTGCTCGCGGCCGGCGCGAACGCAAGCAGCCACAAGGCTGCCGTCATCGCGGCCAGCCGGCCCGCCATGGCCTGTCCGGTCCTTCGCATCGTCATCGCATCTCCTCGGACCCGGATTGCACCAGAGTTCGCCCCACCGGACCGCAAGGGAAGCCCCGATCTCCCACGGATGTCACATCGACTATCAGTTTTATCGCTTATAAATGGGGATATTGCCCACCTAAAACTTTAGGAAATTCGGCAAAATCGACTCATGACTGCCATTGCCCGGACCCCCGACGACATGCAAGAGGACTTCAGCACGCGCGAAGTCGCGCAGCGCCTCGGCATGGCGGTCCGGTCGGTGCAGCTGATGGTCGATCGCGGGGAGCTGCAGGCCTGGCGCACGCCGGGCGGCCACCGGCGCATCCTGCGGGCCTCGCTCGACGCCTGGCTCACCGGCCGGGGCCTCGCGCCCACCAAACCCGCCGAGCTGGCGCCCGCCGACGGCGCGCCGCAGCGGCTGAAGGCGCTGCTGATCGAGGACTCGGTCCATTACCAGAACCTGGTGATGCTGCTCGCGCAGCAGGAGTTCCCCGACCTCGACCTGCACACGGCCAACGACGGCATCGGCGGCCTGGTGATGTACGGGCAGCTGCAGCCGGAAATCCTGCTGGTCGACATCCTGCTGCCCGGCATCGACGGCGCGGCGCTGGTGACCAGCCTGCGCTCGCAGCCGCAATTCGCCAGCAGCGAATTGATCTTCGTCACCGCGCTGGACGAACAGCAGCGCTCGCCCTACGCGTTCGCGCTCGCCGGTCTGCCGCTGGTGCACAAGCCGCGGCTCGTCACCGACCTGCCGCCGCTGCTCGCCGCGGCGGTCCAGCGCATCCGGGCCCGTCAGCCGCAATTCGCCGGCTGAGCATGGCGTCCCGCATCCGGGTCCTCCTCGTGGAGGACGACACCACGCTGCAGCGCTTCGTCGCGATGGCGCTGGAGGACGACGAGGTGCGCCTGCAGGCCTGCATCTCGGTCGACGAGGCGCTGCTGGCGCTCGCGACGCAGAGTTTCGACCTCGTCATCAGCGACCTGATGCTGCCCGGCCGTCACGGGCTGGACCTGCTGCAGACGCTCAAGCAGCGGCCCGAACTGCGCGGCAAGGCGCGGCTGGCGGTGTTCAGCGCCGGCCTGAATCCGACGGTGCGCGAGCAGCTCGAGGCGCTGGGCGTGACGCGTTTCCTGTCCAAGCCCTGCTCGCTGGCGGACCTGCAATCGTGCCTGGACGGCCTGCGCGACGCCGCGTCGCCGCCGGCGGCGATGCCGTCGATCCACCAGGCCGCCATCGAGCAGTACTTCGGCGGCAACGCCGCGCTGTACCAGGCCTTCCTGGCGCGCTGCCGGATGCAGTTCCCGATCGACATCGCCAGCGGTCGCAGCGCCTGCGAACGGGGCGAGCACGTGAAGCTGCGCCACCTCGCGCACAGCCTCAAGAGCGTGCTGCTGACGCTCGGCCATGCCGAAGCCGCCGAAGTGGCGCGCCAGCTCGAGCAGGACGCGCAGGACGCCGCCACCGGCTCGGAGGACGCGCTGGCCGCGGTGCGCGCCGCGTGGCCGGTGCTGGAGGAGGCGCTCGCGCGCCTGCTGTGAGACGGCGCCTGCGGGCGCCTCAGATCGCCAGCGGATCCACGTCCACCGCCCAGCGCGTCAGCCCCTTCTGACGGCGCTTGAGCGCGTGCAGCTCCGGCAGCCAGGCGCGCAGGAAGCGCTGCAGCTGCGCGCGGCTGCCGGCCTCGATCAGCATCTGGAAGCGCTCGCTGTCCGCGACCCGCGCCACCGCCATCGGCACCGGCGGATACAGCAGCAGGCCGAGCGACAAGGGCAGCGCCTGCGCCGCCTCCTGCGCCGCGGTCAGGAAGTCGCGCGCGGCCTCGACGCTGCGCCCTTCCGCGCGCACCAGCGCCAGATGGGCGAACGGCGGCAGGTTGGCCGACATGCGCTCATGCAGCTGGCTGGACGCGAAGGCCTCGTAGTCGTGCTTCTGCAGCGACTGGTAGAGCGCGTGCTCGGGATACCAGGTCTGCACCCACATCTCGCTGGCGGCGGCCTGCGCCGCGTCGCGGCCCGCGCGTCCGCCGGCCTGCATCAGCAGCGAGAACAGCCGCTCCGGCGCGCGGAAATCGCTGCTGAACAGCGCGCCGTCCGGATTCACCGCCGCCACCAGCGTGATGCGGCGGAAGTCGTGCCCCTTGGCGACCATCTGCGTGCCCACCAGGATGTCGACATCGCCCTCGTGCACCGCCGCGAGCTGCGATTCGAGGCTGCCCTTGAGCTTGGTGGTGTCGGCATCGATGCGCGCCACGCGCGCGCCGGGCAGCGCCTGCGCGAGTTGCTCCTCCAGGCGCTCAGTGCCGCGGCCCAGTGGCGCGATGTCCGGATTGCCGCAGGACGGACAGGCCCGCGGCACGCGCGCCGACACGCCGCAGTGGTGGCAGCGCAGCGTGCGGTCCTCCTTGTGGAAGACCTGGTGCGCGCTGCAATGCGGGCAGTCGCTCTTCCAGTTGCACTGGTCGCAATGCAATACCGGCGCGTAGCCGCGGCGGTTCAGGAACACCAGGCTCTGCTCGCCGCGGTCGAGCCGCTTGCGCAGCGCGTCCAGCAGCGGCACCGACAGCGTCGTGGTGACGCCCTTCTTGCGCTCGAGCCGGTTCATGTCGAACAGCCGCACCCGCGGCAGGGCACCGCCGCCGATGCGCTCGGTCAGGTCGATGCGCCGATAACGACCGCCCAGCGCGTGCTGCCAGCTCTCCAGCGACGGCGTCGCCGAGCCCAGCAGCACCGGGACCTTCTCCAGGTGGCCGCGATAGACCGCCAGGTCCCGCGCCGAGTAGCGCGCGCCGTCCTGCTGCTTGTAGGACGGGTCGTGCTCCTCGTCGACCACGATCAAACCGAGCCGCGGCATCGACGCGAAGACCGCCAGCCGCGTGCCCAGCACCAGCTGCGCGCGACCCAGGTGCGCCGCGAGCCAGTGGCGCAGGCGCCGCGCCGGCGTGAGCCCGCTGTGCAGCGACACGATCGCATGGCCGGCGAAGCGCTCGGCGAAACGCGCCTCGAGTTGCGGCGTCAGGTTGATCTCCGGCACCAGCACCAGCACCTGCTGGCCGCGCTCCAGGGCGGCCTCGGCGGCGCGCAGGTAGATCTCGGTCTTGCCGCTGCCGGTCAGACCCCAGAGCAGCGCGGGCGGTGGCGCCTCGCGAGCGGCCAGCTCCAGGACGGCGTCGAGCGCCGCCTGCTGCTGCGCGGTCAGCGCGGGCCGGTCAGCGGGCGTGGCCGGCGTATCCGGCGTGGTGGCCGCCTGCGCCGCGGCCGCCGCGTCGGCCTTGTCCAGCTTCTTCAGCCGCGCCTGCAGCTGCTTGGCGTCCAGGTCCCGCAGTTGGGGCGGCAGCACCGCCAGCGCCAGTTCGCCGACGCTGCGCTGGTAGTAGCTCGCGGCGAACTCCACCAGCCGCCGCCAGCGGTCGGACAGCGGCGGCAGCGCATCGAGCGCCTCGCCCACCGGTCGCAGCTCGGATTCGGGCAGGCGCTCGTCCTCGGGCAGGTCCACGCCGTCCGGCAGGTCGTCCCACACCAGCCCCATCACGTCCCGGCGGCCCAGCGTCACATGCACCAGGGTGCCCGGGGTCAAGTCTTGCGGGCCGAGGTAGTCCAGCGGTCCGGTCAGCCCGCTGTGCTGGGGCGCCTCCACGGCGACCCGCACGCGGCGTGAGGCCGGCGCCTCGCTCATCGGACGCGCCCTCTGCGGCGTTCGCCCACCGCCGCCGCGTCCCGGATGGCCTCCATCGGCCATGAGGAAAACGCGCCAAGTGCCTGATTTCCAACGGTGTTCACAACGGGGTCGAGAGCCTGTGGATAACTTT
Source organism: Mitsuaria sp. BK037 (assembly GCF_014193045.1). Lineage (NCBI taxonomy): Bacteria > Pseudomonadati > Pseudomonadota > Betaproteobacteria > Burkholderiales > Sphaerotilaceae > Roseateles > Mitsuaria sp. BK037. The sequence continues at coordinate 105,338 of NZ_JACHYS010000003.1, forward strand.
GTGGGAAACGCCCCGGGATTTTCGAGGCCGATGCGATTGCCGCCGCGAGGGCCTGTCGGCGTCAAATTCCGGGGAAACACTCCCTCCCCTTTGGAATCAACGACTTACACGCCCATCGGGGAAAGCCCTAGCTGCAAGCCAAGGCGTGTGCTGCGTTTGGGTGACATGCACGGATTTGGGGATAACTAGGCCGCGTCACCCCGCAGCCGGCGCGAGTGCCGATGCACTTCGTCGACCAGTTCGGCCACGCTTTCCGGCGGCGTGAACTGGCTGATGCCATGGCCGAGGTTGAACACGTGGCCGCCCCAGGCGCCATCCGCGCGGCGCGGCGCGCCGAAGCTGTCGAGCACCGCGCGCGCCTGCTCGCGCACCGCGGCCGGCGGCGCGAACAGCACGTTCGGATCGAGGTTGCCCTGCAGCGCGACGCGGTCCTGCACCTGCGCGCGGGCGCGGCCCAGGTTCACCGTCCAGTCCAGGCCGACGACGTCGGCGCCCGAGGCCGCGATCTCGTCCAGCCACAGGCCGCCGCCCTTGGTGAACAGCAGCTTGGGGATGCGGCGGCCGTCGTGCTCGCCCTTGAGCTGCGCCAGCACGCGGCGCGAGTAGGCCAGGCTGAATTGCTGGAACTGGCCGTCGGCCAGCACGCCGCCCCAGGAGTCGAAGACCATCACCGCCTGCGCGCCGGCCTCGATCTGCGCGTTCAGGTAGGCGGCGACCGCGTCGGCGTTGATGGACAGGATGCGGTGCATCAGGTCCGGGCGCGCGTACATCAGGCTCTTGACGTGGCGATAGTCGTCGGAGCCGCCGCCCTCCACCATGTAGCAGGCCAGCGTCCACGGGCTGCCGGAGAAGCCGATCAGCGGCACGCGGCCGTTCAGCGCGCGGCGGATCGAGCTCACCGCGTCGAAGACGTAGCGCAGCTTGTCCATGTCGGGCACGGCCAGCGCGTTCACCGCCGCCTCGTCGCGCACGACCTTCTCGAACTTGGGGCCCTCGCCCTGCGCGAACGACAGGCCCAGGCCCATCGCGTCCGGCACGGTCAGGATGTCGCTGAAGAGGATGGCCGCGTCGAGCGGGTAACGCTCCAGCGGCTGCAGCGTGACCTCGGTCGCGTAGTCCGTGTTGGTGGCCAGGCCCATGAAGCTGCCGGCTTTGGCGCGGGTGTCGCGATATTCAGGCAGGTAGCGGCCGGCTTGGCGCATCAGCCAGACGGGGGTGTATTCGGTGGGCTGGCGCAGGCAGGCGCGCAGGAAGACGTCGTTCTGAAGGGGGGCGCTCATGGGAGGGCGATTATCCTCGGGGCTCCCTGCTCTTGAATTCCCGCGGCTGGCACACGATATGCCGGTGCGCACAAGGAGGTTACGCGAATGACATCGACCCCGTCCCGTTTGCTTGCCGCCGCGCGCGCCGCGGCCGCCGCCACGCTGATCGTCGGGGCGCCCCTGGCGCTGACCGGCTGCGGCTACAACGAGTTCCAGAGCCTGGACGAGCAGGTCAACGCCAGTTGGTCCGAGGTGCTGAGCCAGTACCAGCGCCGCAGCGACCTCATCCCCAACATCGTCAACACGGTCAAGGGCGAGGCCAATTTCGAGCAGGAGACGCTGACCAAGGTCGTCGAGGCCCGCGCCAAGGCCACCAGCATCCAGGTCACGCCCGAGCTGGCACGCGACCCCGCCGCGCTGCAGAAGTTCCAGGCCGCGCAGGGCGAGCTCTCCGGCGCGCTGAGCCGGCTGATGGTGGTCAGCGAGCGGTATCCGCAGCTGCAGGCCAACCAGGGCTTCCGCGACCTGCGCGTGCAGCTCGAGGGCACCGAGAACCGCATCACCGTCGCCCGCAACCGCTACATCAAGTCGGTGCAGGAGTACAACGTGCTGACGCGCCGCTTCCCGACCAACCTGACGGCCAAGGTCTTCGGCTACGAGGTCAAGCCCAACTTCACCGTGCAGAACGAAGCCGCGATCTCCGCACCGCCGTCGGTGAGCTTCGACAAGTCCGCCCCGGCCACGGCGCCCACGACGCCGGCGCCGGCCGCCTCTCCGGCGTCGAACTGAGGACCCGCGCATGCGGGCGGCCTCGGTGGCGGCGCGACTCCCGGTGATGAACGACGCCGGCGCCAGTCCCGCGCGCTGGTCCGCGCTGCTGCGCGTGTTCGCGCTCGCCTGCCTCGGCCTGCTGATGAGCGTCGGCCTGCTGCCGCGCGCACGGGCGCAGGACGTGCAGGCGGTCCCCGCGCTCAGCGGTCGTGTCGTCGACCAGACCGGCACCCTGACCGCCGCGCAGCAGCAGGCGATCGACGCCAAGCTCGCCGCCTTCGAGCGCGAGGCCGGGCCGCAGATCGTCGTGCTGATGGTGGCGACGACCGCGCCCGAGGACATCGCCACCTACGCGCAGCGGGTCGGCGACCAGTGGAAGATCGGTCGGCGGGACGTCGGCGACGGGCTGCTGATCGTCGTGGCCAAGAACGACCGGCGCATCAACATCCAGACCGCCAAGGCGCTGGAAGGCGCGGTGCCCGACCTGGCCGCGCGCCAGATCATCGAACGCGACATCACGCCCGCCTTTAAGGCCGGCGACTACGCCGGCGGACTGAACCGGGCGATCGACTCGCTGCAGGCGCGCATCCGCGGCGAGCATCTGCCCGCACCGACGCAGCGATCGGCGCCATCGACGGGCGGCCATGGCATCGACCTCGGCGAGATCGCGATGATCGCCTTCCTCGGCGTGCCGCTGGCCGGCGCGCTGCTCACCGCGATCTTCGGCCGCAAGCTCGGCAGCCTGTTCACCGGCGCCGGCGCTGGCGCGGTCGGCTGGGGGCTGAGCGGCAGCCTGCTGCTGGGCGCTGGCGCGGCCATCGCCTCGCTGGTCCTGGTGGGCGTGCTCGGCATCGGCGCGGCCCGACGCGGCTCGGGATCCTCCGGCGCCTACCGGCGCAGCGCCCATGGATCGGGCGGCATCGCGCCACCGATCATCTGGGGCGGTGGCGGTGGTGACGGCGGCGGCAGTTGGGGCGGCGGCGACGGCGGCGGCTTCTCGTCCGGCGGCGGTGGCGACTTCGGCGGCGGTGGCGCCTCGGGAGACTGGTGATGAACCGACGGACCGATCACGAGGCGCGCCACGCCGGCGACGCCAGCCGCCTGGGGCGGTTCTTCCGCCATCGCTTCTGGGACGAGGCCGACGTGCGTCGCGTGCTGCCCGCGGCGGCGCTGGCGCGGCTGTCCGCGCGGGTGACCGAGAGCGAGTTGCGCCATGCTGGCGAGATCCGGGTGTGCGTCGAGGCCAGCCTGCCGGTCAGCTACCTGTGGCGTGGCCTGTCCGCGCGGCAGCGGGCGCTGGCGCTGTTCGGCAAGCTGCGCGTGTGGGACACCGAGCACAACAACGGCGTGCTGGTCTACCTGCTGCTGGCGGAGCACGCGATCGAGATCGTCGCGGACCGCGGGCTGAACCGGCGCGTCAGCGCGGCGCAGTGGCAGGCCATCGTCGACGGGCTGCGGCAGTCGCTGCGCGATGGCCGCTTCGAGGAAGGTCTGGTGGAGGCGATCCGCGCGGTGGAGGCCCTGCTCGCCGAGCACTTCCCGCCCGAAGCGGGCTCGGTGCCGCGCAATGAGCTGCCGGACGCGGTCGTCGTGCTGTAGGGCCAGCGGCGGTCGCAGTCCGCAAGCGCTCAAAGGCTCTTGATCGGCTTGAGCTTCCAGCCGAAGCGCTCGGCTTTCGGCCCGCCCTTGAGCTTGGGGAACACCAGTTCCTTCGCGGGCACGGTCACGTCCGGCAGGTGGTCGAGCAGGTGGCGGATCAGCGTGAGCCGGCCGCGGCGCTGGTCATTGAAGTCGACCAGCGTCCAGGGCGCGTGCTTGGTGTGCGTGTGCTCGAGCATGCGGTCGCGCGCACGGCCGTAGTCCTGGTAATGCTTGCGGGCCTCGAGGTCGATCGGCGAGAGCTTCCACTGCTTGAGCGGATCCTCGGCGCGTTCGGCGAAGCGCTCTTCCTGCTGCTGCTGGTCGACGGTGAGCCAGTATTTGAAGAGCAGCAGGCCGTCGTCGACCAGCAGCCGCTCCAGTCGCGGCGCCTGCTCGAGGAAGTCCTCGGTCTGCCGCGGCGTGCAGAAGCCCATCACCGCCTCGACGCCAGCGCGGTTGTACCAGCTGCGGTCGAAGAGCACGATCTCGCCGGCGGACGGCAGGTGGGTGAGGTAGCGCTGGAAGTACCACTCGCCCTGCTCGCGCTCGCTGGGCTTGCCCAGCGCGACGGTGCGGCACTGGCGGGGATTGAGCGTCTCGGAGATCGCGTTGATGACGCCGCCCTTCCCGGCGGTGTCGCGGCCTTCGATGATCACCAGCAGCCGCTTGCGCGTGTGCTGCAGCCACCGGGCCAGGTTGTTCAGCTCGACCTGCATCGGCTGCAGGCGGTCCAGGTAGTCGGACTTGGAGAGCTTGCCGCCGTTCTGGCCGGGCCGGTCACTTTGCTTCGCGTCGTTCTTGGACTTCTTGTCGCCCATGCTCGCTCCGTGCAGTGAAGGACGGGCCAGCTTAACTCGTCGCACGCACCGGCCACGGCGCGAGCGGATCAGACCAGTTCGAGCGTCTGCATGCCGGCCCAGCTCTCGCCAGGCGCGAGTTCGACCGGCTTGAGCACCTGGGCCGCTTCGACGCAGAGCATCTGCTTCCAGCCGCCTTCGGGCATGTCGGGAAGGGCGTCGCCCTTGGCTTGGCCGGGGTTCCAGACCACGGCGTCGGCGAAGCCCTGCTGGCGGATCGCCAGGCGTCGGTCGCCGTCGCGCAGGGTCAGGCCGTGCTTCACGTCCTGGTAGATGCGGTCGGTCTCGCCGTCCAGGCGCAGCAGGTCCTCGTGCTGGGTGGCGGCGCGTTCGATCGTCGAGTCCCAATACGCCAGGCCGGACAGCCCCTGGACCGACGCCGACATGATCTGCGTCAGCCGCAGGTAGGTGTGCAGCGCGGCGCTGAAGGACAACGGCGTGTCGCCCTGGTTCTCGCAGGCGAGTTCGATCTCCAGCGCGCGGCCGGCAATCCGGATGCTGATCTCGGCTTCGAAGGCATGCGGCCAGACCATGCGGGTGGCGCCGTCGTCGTTCAGGCGCAGCACGGCCAATGCGTCGTCCTTGCCGGACTCGGCGCTGACCAGCTGCCACGGCTTCCCACGCGCGAAGCCATGGCGCTGCAGCGGGCCGCGCGTGGCGAACTGCGGAAAGATCACCGGCACACCGCCGCGGATCGCCTGGCCGGTGGCGAAGGCGCTCTTGGGGGAGAGGTAGAGCTGCTCGTCGGCGCCCGCGGGCACCCAGGACACCAGGTGCGCGCCATGCAGCAGCAGCGTCGCGCGAGCGCCATCGGGCGCGCGGAGTTCGATGGCCTCGAGGCCCTGGTGGCGGGTGATGGAGATCGGAGTGGTCATGCTGAAAAAAGAAAACCCACCGGCGCGAACCGGTGGGTGGGGATCGGCTGGCGCGTCGCGGCGCCCGCCGTTTCCGGGTTCGTGGTCGAGACCCTTAGTTTTTCACAGGCTGACGCGCCCGGGGACCCGGCAGCAGGCCATTAGGGGCGTAGACCAGACGGTTGCTGGTCATGCCCGCGATCTGGTAGCTGCGGTCGGTAAGGTTCGCAGCGATTTGATCCACCACAGCCTGTACCAGCATCGCGATTGGATTGCTTTGGGTGCTGCTCTGTTCAGCGCTGGATGCCGTCGCCTTGCCGTCCCACAGCAGCGCGCCGGTGCGCAGGTCCACCAGCTTGGCATGCATCTCGACGATGGTCTCGCTCGACAGCACCTTGTAGACCGAGCCGTACTGCTTCACGTCGACATACAACGCCGCATCGGCGCCAAAGATCTGGCGCAGCTTGGCGGCGTCGATCTGGTGTGCGTCCGCCGGCGTGGTGATGCCGTTGGTGCGCAGCGTCTCATCGACCAGCGACACCGGCAGCACGTAGTAGCCGGCTTCGCCCAGCGGCATCGACAGGTTGGAGAGCACGCCATAGGTGGCATTCACGTCCGGCGTGTCGTTGACCGGCGGCAGCACCAGCAGCGAGGCCGGCTTGGCTTCCTTGAACGCGGTGTAGTCGTAGGGCTTGGACGGCGAGGCGCAGGCGGTCAGCGCGGCCAGCACGGCCACGGCGCCGAGGCGGCGGATCAGGGACATCAGGTTCGTCATGGTGTCGTTCTCCTCGGCGCTCAGACGCCGCTGGCCGCCTTGGCGGGCACGGCGGCAGCGGCCGCGGTCTTCTCGGACGGCTTCTTCAGCAGGAAGTCCACGTAGGCGGCGGATTCCGGGAACAGCGCGCGCTCGGCTTCCAGGTGGGCTCGCGCGGCGTCGTCGTTGCCGACCTTCGCGTAGAGCAGCGCCAGGTGGCCGTGCAGGCCGGGCGGCGTCGCTTCGTTGGCCGCCTTGTTCTTGATCAGCTGCGCTTCGAGCTGCGTGATCTGGTCGCCAGGCGCGGTGCCGTTGGTCTTGAAGTACTGGTAGACGCTGTTCTGGTAACCGGCCCATTGATAGAGCGGCTTCTGCGGCGTGCCGCAGGCGGTCAGCAGCGCGGCGACGGCCACGGCTGCGCTCACGCGCAGCGCGTGCTTGATACGGAGGGTCATGATCGGGCTCCTGGTCAGCGGGCGGCTTGCGGCTTCCAGGCGCCGCTGTCGATGCCGGCGACCATCGTGTTGACGGCCTCCTTGATGGCCAGGTCCAGGACCTTGCCGTTCAGCGTCGCGTCGTAGCTGGCGGTGCCGCCGAAGCCGACGACCTCGCGCGTCGAGAGCTCGTATTCGCCGGCGCCCTGCGCCGAGTACACGACTTCCGAGGTCTGGCTGTTCACCACGTTCAGCGTGACCTTGGCGTAGGCGATCTGCTTCTTGCCGCGGCCCAGCACGCCGAACAGCTGCTGGTCGCCGACTTCCTTGCGGCCGAATTCGGTCACCGAGCCCGTCACCAGGTAGTCCGCGCCCTTGATCGTCAGCGCGCTGTTCTTGAACTTGGCTTCCTGCTGCGCCTCTTCGAGGTTGTCGCGGTCCAGCACGCTGAAGCGGTTGGTCTGCTGCAGGTGGGCGATCAGGATCGACTTGGACTGGTTGCCCAGGCGGTCGATCGCGTCGGCGAACATGCCGCGCATGAAGCTCGAGCGGTTCTCGAACTTGCCCACCGCGATCGGGGCACGCTGACCCTGGTACTGGACCGGGGCGGGCGCCGCGCGCGGGACTTCAATGGTGCGGGATTGCTCGGTCGCGCAGCCGAACAGGGCCGTCAGGGCGAGCGCCAGGGTGGCGCGGCGCGCCAGGACGTTGAATGACATGGGAACTCCCTCAAAAACGACACCGGCGGGACGCCGGTGCTTGCTCCGGTCGAAGCCGGATGTTCGAAGTGTGCGATACCGAACCGAGTGGTTGGGGGAACGCCGAAAAGAACATCGGCAGGAGTGCGAGTTTTTCGCAGTCCTGCCGATGCAGTGTGGTGTCCTCGCCGCACCGGCGTCCCGGCGCGCGAGGAGATGGGGGGCTCAGCGCTTGGCGCGGAACTTGCGCAGCGCGGCGATCTGCGCGGCCATGGCCGCGAATTCGCTTTGCGCCTTGGCGAAGTCGATGTCGCTCTTGGCGTTCTTCATCGCTTCCTCGGCGGCCTTCTTCGCGGCCTCGGCGCGGGCCTCGTCGAGGTCCTTGCCGCGGATGGCGGTGTCGGCCAGCACGGTCACGACGTCCGGCTGCACTTCCAGCAGGCCGCCGGCGACGAAGACGAACTCTTCATCGCCATTGGGACGCTGGATACGCACCGCGCCCGGCTTGATGCGGGTGATCAGCGGGGTGTGCTTGGGCAGGATGCCCAGCTCGCCGCCTTCGCCCGGCAGCGCCACGAATTTCGCCTCGCCCGAGAAGATCTGCTCTTCCGCCGAGACCACGTTCACGTGGAGGGTTGCCATTGCGTTTCCTTAAGTTTGCCGCGGCAGGCCTTCGCCACCGCGGGAAGAAGGTCCAGTAAGCGAGCAGACGGTGGGCTGGCTAGGCGCCGCGCGGAGCCGGACTCCTGTCCGGCGAGCACGGCAACGACGCCAGCGCGCCGTCTGCGACGTCTTACTGGATCTTCTTCGCCTTTTCGAAGGCCTCGTCAATCGTGCCGACCATGTAGAAGGCCTGCTCCGGCAGGTGGTCGCACTCGCCGTTGACGATCATCTTGAAGCCGCGGATGGTTTCCTTCAGCGGGACGTATTTGCCGGGCGAGCCGGTGAACACTTCCGCGACGTGGAACGGCTGCGACAGGAAACGCTGGATCTTGCGGGCGCGGGCCACGGCCAGCTTGTCTTCCGGCGACAGCTCGTCCATGCCCAGGATCGCGATGATGTCGCGCAGTTCCTTGTAGCGCTGCAGCACCGACTGCACCGAGCGCGTCGTGTTGTAGTGCTCTTCACCGATGACGTTCGGGTCGATCTGACGCGAGGTCGAGTCCAGCGGGTCCACGGCCGGGTAGATGCCCAGCGAGGCGATGTCACGCGACAGCACCACGGTGGCGTCCAAGTGGGCGAAGGTCGTCGCCGGCGACGGGTCGGTCAGGTCGTCCGCAGGGACGTACACGGCCTGGATCGAGGTGATCGAGCCGACCTTGGTCGACGTGATACGCTCCTGCAGGCGGCCCATTTCCTCGGCCAGCGTCGGCTGGTAGCCCACCGCGGACGGCATGCGGCCCAGCAGCGCGGACACTTCGGTACCGGCCAGCGTGTAGCGGTAGATGTTGTCCACGAAGAACAGCACGTCACGGCCTTCGTCGCGGAAGGACTCGGCCATCGTCAGGCCGGTCAGCGCCACGCGCAGACGGTTGCCCGGGGGCTCGTTCATCTGGCCGTAGACCATCGCGACCTTGGACGCGCTCAGGTCGTCCTGGTTCACGACGCCCGCGTCGGACATCTCGTGATAGAAGTCGTTGCCCTCACGGGTACGCTCGCCGACACCCGCGAACACCGACAGACCCGAGTGAGCCTTGGCGATGTTGTTGATCAGCTCCATCATGTTCACGGTCTTGCCGACGCCGGCGCCACCGAACAGACCCACCTTGCCGCCCTTGGCGAACGGGCAGATCAGGTCGATCACCTTGATGCCGGTTTCCAGCAGTTCCTGCGACGGGCTCAGCTCGTCATAGGCCGGGGCCTTGCGGTGGATCGAGGCGACCTGGTCGCGGGCCACGTCGCCGCGCTCGTCGATCGGGTTGCCCAGCACGTCCATGATGCGACCCAGGGTCGCCTGGCCCACCGGCACCTGGATGGTGTCGCCGGTGTTGTAGACCTCGGTGCCGCGGCGCAGGCCGTCGGACGAGCCCAGCGCGATGGTGCGGACCACGCCGTCGCCCAGCTGCTGCTGCACTTCCAGCGTCAGGGCCGAGCCTTCCATCTTCAGGGCGTCGAACACCTTCGGCATCTGGTCACGCGGGAACTCCACGTCGACCACGGCGCCGATGCACTGAACGATCTTGCCCACCGATTGAGTGTTAGCCATTTTTTCGTTCCTTCAATTCCAAATCTGTTGCCTGCGATCGATCGCCGGGATCAACCGCTGATGGCGGCCGCGCCGCTGACGATTTCCGACAGTTCCTTGGTGATCGCGGCCTGGCGGGTCTTGTTGTAGACCAGCTTCAGCTCACCGATCAGCGTGCCGGCGTTGTCGGTCGCGGCCTTCATGGCCACCATGCGCGCCGATTGCTCGGACGCCATGTTCTCCGCCACGGCCTGATAGACCAGGGCTTCGGTGTAGCGCACCAGCAGTTCGTTGATCACCGTCGGGGCATCGGGCTCGTACAGGTAGTCCCATGCGTGACCCGCGGCATCCGTCTCCAGCGACTCGGCCGTCAGCGGCAGCAGTTGCTGCACCACCGGCTCCTGCTTCATCGTGTTGACGAAGCGCGTGTAGCAGAGATAGACCGCCGACAGCCTGCCTTCCGCGTAAGCGTCCAGCAGCGTCTTGACCGGGCCGACCAGCTTCTCGAGCTGGGGGCTGTCGCCGAGCTGCGTCGCATGCGCGACGACCTTGGCGCCGATCCGGTTCATGAAACCCAGACCCTTGTTGCCGATCGCGACCACTTCCGCCTTCTGGCCCGCCTGCTCGATTTCCTTGAGCTTGCTGGTCGTCGCGCGAAGCAGGTTGGTGTTCAGACCACCGCACAGGCCCTTGTCGGTCGTGACCACCACGAAACCGGCCGTCTTGGCGTCGGCATGCGACACCATGAACGGATGGCGGTACTCGGGGTTGGCCTTGGACAGGTTGGCGGCGATGTTGCCGACCTTCTCCGCGTACGGACGGGCCGCGCGCATCCGATCCTGCGCCTTGCGCATCTTCGAAGCGGCGACCATCTCCATGGCCTTGGTGATCTTCTTGGTGTTCTCGACCGACTTGATCTTGCCGCGAATTTCCTTGCCTGCTGCCATGATTTCTCCTGTGAGGGCCGGGTCTTGCTTGACTTCAGCGAGACCCGGTCATGGTTGCTTTAGGCGAAGGACTTCTTGAACGACGTGATCGCGGCGTTCAGTTCGGCTTCGGCGTCCTTGTCCATGGCCTTGTCGCTTTCCAGCTTGGTCAGCAGGGCGGCGTGCGAGGTCTTCAGGAACTGGTGCAGGCCGTGCTCGAAGGCCAGGACCTTCTTGACCTCGATGTCGTCCATGAAGCCCTTGTTGGCCGCGTACAGCGACGCGCCCATCAGGCTGATCGACAGCGGGCTGTACTGCGCCTGCTTCAGCAGTTCCGTCACCCGGGCACCGCGGTCCAGCTGCTTGCGGGTCGCGGCGTCCAGGTCCGAGGCGAACTGCGCGAAGGCGGCCAGCTCACGGTACTGGGCCAGGTCGGTACGGATACCGCCGGACAGCGACTTGATCAGCTTGGTCTGGGCAGCGCCACCGACGCGCGACACCGAGATACCGGCGTTGATCGCGGGACGGATGCCGGCGTTGAACAGGTTGGTTTCCAGGAAGATCTGGCCGTCGGTGATCGAGATCACGTTGGTCGGGACGAAGGCGGACACGTCGCCGGCTTGCGTCTCGATGATCGGCAGCGCGGTCAGCGAGCCGGTCTTGCCCTTGACTTCACCCTTGGTGAAGGCCTCGACGTACTCGGCGTTGACGCGGGCGGCGCGCTCCAGCAGGCGGCTGTGGAGATAGAACACGTCGCCGGGGAAGGCTTCGCGGCCCGGCGGGCGGCGCAGCAGCAGCGAGACCTGGCGGTAGGCGACGGCCTGCTTGGACAGGTCGTCGTACACGATCAGCGCGTCCTGGCCGCGGTCGCGGAAGTACTCGCCCATCGTGCAGCCCGAGTAGGCCGACACGTACTGCATCGCGGCGGATTCAGACGCGGAGGCGGCGACGACGATGGTGTATTCCATCGCGCCGGCGGCTTCCAGTGCGCGCACGACGTTCTTGATCGACGAAGCCTTCTGGCCGATCGCGACGTACACGCAGGTCATGTTCTGACCCTTCTGGTTGATGATCGCGTCGATCGCCACGGCGGTCTTGCCGGTCTGGCGGTCGCCGATGATCAGCTCGCGCTGGCCACGGCCGACGGGCACCATCGAGTCGATCGACTTCAGGCCGGTCTGCACCGGCTGGTCGACGGACTTGCGGGCGATCACGCCCGGGGCGACCTTCTCGATGACGTCGGTCATCTTGGCGTTGATCGGGCCCTTGCCGTCGATCGGCTGACCCAGCGCGTTCACGACGCGGCCGATCAGCTCGGGGCCGACCGGCACTTCCAGGATGCGGCCGGTGCACTTGACGGTGTCGCCTTCGACGATGTGCTCGTAGGCGCCCAGGATCACGGCGCCGACGGAGTCGCGCTCCAGGTTCAGCGCCAGACCGAAGGTCTGCGAGCCATCGGCGGCGGCCGGGAATTCCAGCATTTCGCCTTGCATCACGTCGGACAGGCCGTGCACGCGCACGATGCCGTCGGACACGGACACCACGGTGCCCTGGTTGCGCACGTCGGTGGACGCGCCAAGGCCTTCGATGCGGCTCTTGATCAGTTCGGAAATTTCAGCGGGATTCAGTTGCATTGCTTGCTCCCAACGGCATCCCGCCGAAGCGGGACACCAGGGTGAATCGGGGGGATCTTTGGCAGTCGGGCTGGGACCGGAGGCTTGCGCCTCAGGCCGTCAGCGCCACTTTCATGCGTTCCAGGCGGGCCTTGACCGAGGTGTCCAGCACCTCGTCGCCGACCACCACACGGATACCGCCGATCAGGCCAGGCTCCAGCTCGACGCGGGCTTGCAGCTTGCGACCGAAGCGCTTCTCCAGCGACGCGACCACGTCGGCCAGTTGGGCCGGCTCGATCGGGTAGGCGCTGAAGATCTGCGCATCGGACACGCCGGAAGCGGCGTTGGCCAGTTCGTGGAACTGCTGGACCATCGCCGGCAGCGCCGACAGGCGGCCGTTGGCGATCACCTCGCGCAGGAAGTTCTGCACGCCGGGCAGCAGCGTCTGCTTGCTGGCCGCCGACATGACCTGGAACACCTGGTCGGTGCCCACCTTCGGGTCTTCGGCGAACTGGCGCAGCTGGCTGTCGCCGGCGACGAGCGCCAGCGCGGCCAACTGCTCGTTCCAGGCCTTCAGGTCCTGCGAGGACGCGACCTGGAACAGCGCTTCGGCGTAGGGACGGGCAATGGTTGCGAGTTCAGCCATGATTACAGCTCCGTCTTGAGACGGTTCAGCAATTCGGCATGCACGCTGGCATTGACCTCGCGCTGCAGGATCTGCTCGGCGCCCTTGACGGCCAGCGCGGCGACCTGCTCGCGCAGGGCCTCACGGGCACGCACCGACTGCTGCTCGGCCTCGGCCTTCGCAGCGGCGATGATCTTGGCGCCTTCGTCCTCCGCGCGCTTCTTCGCTTCGTCCACGATGGCGGCGCCGCGCTTCTCGGCGTCGGACAGCAGCTTCGTGGTTTCGTTGCGGGTCTGCGCCAGTTGCTCGTCGACCTTCTTGTTGGCGTTGGCCAGCTCGGCCTTCGCCTGGTCAGCAGCCGCCAGGCCAGTGCGGATTCGCTCCGCGCGCTCGTCCAGCGCCTTCACGATCGGCGGCCAGATGAACCGCATCGTGACGAACACCAGGATGGCGAACGGAATCCACTGAATGAAAAGGCTAGCGTTGATATTCACGGCACGATCCTTTCAGTCGTGAAAGGGACGGGCCTATCAGCGAGCGATGGTGGACAGGAAGGTGGCGGCGAACGGGTTGGCGAACGCGAACAGCAGCGCGATGGCGACACCGATCAGGAAGGCCGCGTCGATCAGGCCGGCCAGAATGAACATCTTGGTTTGCAGTTCGTTCATCAGCTCGGGTTGACGAGCCGAGGACTCCAGGAACTTGCCGCCCATCAGCGCGATGCCGATGGAAGCGCCGATCGCGCCCAGACCAACGATGATGCCGCAAGCCAGAGCGACCAGACCGAGGATGTTTTCCATGTTTTGCTCCTGAGAGAGTTAGATAAAAAGGAAAGGGAAAGGGAATCGGGAAATCGAAGTAGCCGTGTCCAGCCGGATCAGTGCGCGTCGTGCGCCTGGCCCAGGTAGATCAGCGTCAGCATCATGAAGATGAAGGCCTGCAGCGTGATCACAAGGATGTGGAACAGCGTCCAGACCGTGCCGGCGAGCACATGGCCGATGGCCAGGCCGATGCCGGTGCCGGTCAGGGCCCAGCCGCCGCCCATCAGGGCGATCAGCATGAACACGAGCTCGCCGGCGAACATGTTGCCGAACAGCCGCATGCCATGAGACACCGTCTTGGCGATGAACTCGATGACCTGCATGGCGAAGTTGAAGGGCCACAGCACCGGGTGCGCGCCGAAGGGCGCGGAGATCAGTTCATGGCCCCAGCCGCCCACGCCCTTGATCTTCAAGCTGTAGAAGAACACCAGCAGCAGCACGAACGTGGACATGCTCAGCGTGGTCGACAGGTCGGCGGTCGGCACGACGCGCTGATAGGCGTGGTGCGCGTCGTGGGCGACGTAGTTGGTGAACAGCGTGGGCAGCCAGTCCACCGGCAGCATGTCCATGAAGTTCATGAAGAAGATCCACACGAACACGGTCAAGGCGACCGGGCCGATGACCTTGCGGCTCTTCTCGTTGTGGATGACGGCCTTGGCCTGGTTGTCCACCATCTCGACCAGGATCTCGACGGCGGCCTGGAAGCGACCCGGCACGCCGGCATGCGCCTTGCGTGCGGCGCGCCACAGCAGGAACACGGCGAGCAGGCCCAGCACGGTCGAATAAATGAGCGAATCGAAGTTGAAGACGCTGAAGTCGACGATGTCGACCTGCTTGACGTCCTCGAACTGGAAGTTCTTCTGCCAATGCTGCAAATGGTGGGTGATGTATTCACCCGAGGTCGGCGCGTGCCCTTCTGCTGCCATGGTTGCTTTCCGTCTCTATTTTCTGATTCGACCCCGCCGAAGCAGGGCCAGCCAATTTGCCTTCAGGGTCACGACGAGGGTCGAGAGCAACGCTGCCCAACTCAACGACGGGAAACCCGCGGCGACCGCCACCAGGATGGCGACCGCCAGAATGATCTTCACCAGCTCCCAGACCGCGAACGTGAGCATCGGAGTGCCCGCGTCCCTCGCCGATCGCCGCGTCATGCCCCACGCCATCAGGGCGTTCGGCAGGACGACCGAGGCGGCACCGAACAGCGCCGACCAGGTTTTGTCGGCTTGCAGGGACAGCAGACCCCACAGCGCGACCATGACCGCTCCCGCCGCCGCCTGCCAGATCAACAAGGACCAGACCGACATTGCCGGAAGCCGGGCCCGCAAGTCCTGCGCTTGTTCTCGCGTCAGGGGCTTGAAAGCCGGTTCGCCGTCCGCATCTCCTTCGATTCCATCGTCCCAGGGATCCTGGCTGGCGGCGCCTCGGTCCTTCGCCTGATGGGGCGGAGTGGTCCGGAGCGGCTCGGCGGGCGGCGCATTGGATGCGCGCGCTGGATCGGGATTCACGGCTTCAAGGGGCGAGCGGCAAAACCACGGGATTATAGGGGGTCTGACCTTACAGACCCTTAACAGGCTGCGGCGGCGGCCCATCGGCGCCGACTTGACAGGCCGTGCGAAGCCCGCATAGCCGGGCGCGCGCCGTGTTCATCGAGGCTGGCGGGGCGTCCGCCACGACGGGGCGCGAGGTGCGCACGCAACACCTGCCCCTTTGCCGCCACTCGGGATTGCCCTCGACCCGATCCGCGCAGGCCGCGCCGTCATGGCGCCACGGCGCCACCGCGCCCTCGGTCGACCTCAGCCCGGCCAGCGCGCGAATTGCACCGGCAAGCCCGCCACCGGCACCCGCATCTTGAGCACGCATCCAGCCCAGGGCTGGGCGGCGAGTTCCGCCTCGCTGCGCTTTTCCCGTGCGGTGGTGACGAAGATGGTGCGCAGGTCCGCACCACCGAAGGTCGGCATCGTGGCGCAGCGCACCGGCAACTCGACGCGCGTCAGCAGCTCGCCCGACGGCGACAGGCGCAGCAGCTGCTGGCCTTCCATCATCGCGACCCAATAACCGCCCTCGACGTCGACCGCCGCGCCATCGGGCCGGCCGCCATAGGTCTCGAGCGGCTGGTCGGCGCCGCGCGGCGCGAATCGCGCGAACACCTCGCGCTCGCCAAGCGTGCCGCTGGCGGCGTCGAAGGCCATGCAGTAGATCTCGTGCGCCTTGGTGTCGGCCCAGTACATCGAGCGGCCGTCCGGGCTCCAGCCCAGGCCGTTGGAGGTGGTGATGCCGTCCTTCATCGGGACGAAGACGCCCTCGCGCAGGCAATAGAGCGCCGACTCGGGTTGGCGCGCGTCATCGATCGTGCCGACCCACAGGCGCCCTTGCGCATCGGCCTTGCCGTCGTTGAAGCGCCGCTTCGAGGCGTCGTACGGCGGGTCGAGCAGCTTCAGGTACTCGCCGGTGGCGGGATCGAAGCGCCACAGCCCGTTGCGCTGCGGGATCAGCAGGCCGCCGCCCACCAGCGGCACCACACAGCCCGGCTCGTCGTTGAGCGCCCAGCGGGTCGGCGTCGCCGCGCCGCTGTCGAGCCGGAACAACGCCTTGCCCGGGATGTCGACGTAATAGAGACATTGCTCTAGCGGATGCCAGAACGGCGACTCGCCGAGCAGCGCCGGCGTCAGCGACGCGGGCTCGAGGCGGAAGAACTCGTCCGTGGACGTCGTGGGGTCGGCATGAGGCTGCGAGGTCATGGCGCGATGCTATGCCGGTAACCCGGCGAAACCGGAAACCGCGCGGCCGACGGGGTGGACGCCTCGATCAGGCCAGGTCGACCTTCAGGTAATGCGCGCCTGCGATCGGATTGAAGTAGTACGGCGGAATCTCTTCGAAGCCGAGGCTCTCGTACAGGTCGCGCGCGGCCTCCATGTCGTCGAGCGTATCCAGCAGCATGTTGGAGTAGCCGGCGCTCGTGGCGCGATCGATCAGCGCCTGCGCCATCGTGCGGCCCAGGCCGAAACGACGGAACGCGGGGCGGATGAAGAGCCGCTTCATCTCGCAGGCGTTGGCGTAGTCCGAGTCCATGAGCGGCCGGAAACCGCCACAGCCGGCGACCTGTCCATCCACCAGCGCGAGCAGCAGCGTGCCTTGGGGCGCGTCGTATTCGCCGGGGAGCGAGGCCAGTTCTTCCTCGAAGCCCTGGAAGCAGAGGTCCACGTCCAGGCTCTGCGCGTATTCGCGCAGGATCGCGCGCGCTTCTTCCCACAACGCAGGCGAATCGGGGCAGATCAGTCGTATGTCAGGCGTGTCCACAGCGGGCGAGTGTAGCGAGGCCGCTCCCGCGTTCAAGCGCTCGGATTGGAGAGCGACGTCGAGGACGACGGCGCTCAGGGGCCCGCGGCCGGGCCGTGCAAGGCGAATCCCGGGCGCGCCAGCAGGTGCTCGTACCAGGCGTTGACCGCCGGCAGGCTCGCATGCGCGATGGGCGCGGCGCGCCAGCGGTGCGTGGACAGGCCGAGCACCACGTCCGCCAGGGTGAAGGTCGCGCCCAGCACATAGGGCCCGCCCGAGCGCTCGAGCTGCCCGTCGAGCATCGTCATGTGCCGGTTCCAATGGGCGATGCCGGCTTCGATCTGCGCCGGGTCCTGATGCAGCGGGCTCTTGCGCACCAGGGCCATGAAGGCGTAACGCCAGCTGTTGTTCAGCTCGCCGCCCTGCCAGTCCATCCACATCTCGACCAGCGCGCGACGCCGCGGCTCGTCGGGCAGCAGGTCCTCGCGGCCCTCGCGGCGGGCGAGGTAGCGGCAGATGCTGTTGCTTTCCCACATCGAGAACGGCGTGCCGGCGTCAGCGCCCGGACCCGCCTGCGCATCGATGAGCACCGGCATCATCGCGTTGGGATTGAGCACGCGGAAAGCATCGGCCTTGACGTCGACGTCCTCGCGCACCAGGTCCAGGCCGAGTTCGACGCCGGTCCACAGCACCTTGCGCACGTTGATGGACGCCGCACGTCCGAGCACGCGCAGCGCGCTCATGCCGAAGGCGCCGCGGCGGCGTCGCTGGCGAAGCCGAGCACCACGCGACGGGTCTTCGCCGACTTCTTCTCGATCTTGGTGACGACGACCGCGCCGATCTCGGCCGTGTTGGCCACGTGCGTGCCGCCGCAGGGCTGCAGGTCGACGCCGTCGATCTTGAGCACGCGCACCCGGCCCGAGCCGCGCGGCGGCTGGACGCTCATGCTGCGGACCAGTCCGGGATTCGCGTCGAGTTCCTCATCGCTGATCCAGCTGTGGCTGACCGGGCGCGCCTCGGCCACCAGCCGGGCGATGCCGGCCGTCAGCGCGTCCTTGTCGAGCGCGTCGGTCATGTGGAAGTCCAAGCGCGCATAGCCCGCCGTGATCGAGCAGCCATCGACCGGATGCGGCACCAGCGCGCACAGCAAGTGGGTCGCGGTGTGGAAGCGCATGTGGGCGTGGCGGCGCTGCCAGTCGATGCGGGCCGTCACCGGCGTGCCGACCGCCAGGCCGGCGAGGTCCTGATCCGGCGCGGGCAGGTGCAGGATCTCGCCGTCCTCGCCCTTGCGGGTGTCGGCGATCACCAGCTCGCGTCCGCCGGGCAGCGTCAGCGTGCCGGCGTCGCCGGCCTGGCCGCCACCCTGCGGATAGAACACCGTGCGGTCGAGCAGCAGGCCGCGCTCGTCGGCGCGCAGCAGCGTCGCCTCGCACTCGCGCAACTGCGCGTCCTCGCGGAACAGGTCCTGGGTGCCCATCAGGCCGGCACGTCGTCGAGATCACCCGACTGCGTCGGTGCGTCGGACAAGGTGCCTTCGATCGCCTCCAGCTCGACCGTGCCCTTGGGCGTCGAGAGCTCGGCGCGCAGGCCGTCGCGGGCTTCGAAGCTCAGCAACTGGACGCCGCTTTCGGGCAGCTTGTCGGTGGGATGGGCGTCGCCCTGCCACTCGATCGGCACCGGCAGGCCTTCCTTGCGCAGCCGGCGGCCGTCCTCGCGCAGCGCGATGCGCCAGCGCAGGTCGCCGCGTCCGGCCTCGACGGCCTCGCCCGCATCGATGCCCTCGCCGGACCAGGTCGCCAGCGTCGCATCCAGGCTGGACACGCGCGCCACCCAGTGCAGCAGCGCCGGGCCCTCCTGCGCCAGGCGCTCGCGCACGGCGGGCTGGTCCAGGTCGAACCAGCGGGGCCGACCGGGATCCGGCGCCTCGGGATCGATGGCGATGATTTCCAGATAGCAGCGGGGATACGCTGGCGGCGCGCTGATGTTGAGCAGCAGGTTGTGCGTGCCCATCAGCGCATGGCGCCCGCCGGGTTGCGGCGTGACCCCGAGGACACGTTCACACCAGGCGCGCCCCTCCTCCAGGGTGTTCGCGGCGACAACGAGATGATCGACTTCCATGCTCATGGCTTCACAACCTCACCTGACCGTGGATCAACGGCGTGACATCGCCGCCAATCCAGCAATGCGCGCCTTCGCGTGCCACATGGATCCGGCCGGCGCGCCCGAGGGCGGCGCCCTGGGCGGCCACATAGCGATCGGGCGCCAGACCGGCGCCCTGCAGCCATAGTGCCAGACCCGCGTTCAGGCTGCCCGTGACCGGGTCTTCCGGAACGCCGAGCCCGGGCACGAAGGCCCGGACCTCGAATTGCTGTGGCGAACCCGCAGGATAAGCGCCCACGACGCCCAGCTTCAGGCCGTCCATCGCGACGAAGTCCGGCTGCAGCGCGAGCACCGCCTCGGCCGAGCGCAGCCGCGCCGCCATCCACTGCGGGCCGTTGTCGACCCACACCAGGTCCAGCAGCTCGGCGGCCTCCAGGCGCAGCGCGCGCAGCGCCTGCTCGCGCAGGGCCGGCTCGACCGGCCCCTCGCGCTTGAGCGGCGGCGCCGCGAAGGCGAGCCGGCCGCCGTCGCGCCGGATGCGCACCAGCCCGATCTCGCACTGCTGGACGACCTCGCCGGGCTGCTTCGGATCACCGCCGCTGGCCAGCCAGGCATGGGCCGATCCCAGCGTCGGATGGCCGGCGAACGGCAGCTCGCCGCCCGGCGTGAAGATGCGGACGCGATAGTCCGCGTCCGGATCCGTCGGCGGCAGCAGGAAGGTGGTCTCGGACAGGTTGGTCCAGCGGGCGAAGGCGGCCATGGTGGCCTCGTCCAGGCCCGCGCCGTCGACCACGACGGCCAGCGGGTTGCCCTTCAGCGCCTCGGCGGTGAAGACGTCGACCTGGACAAAACGGCGGAGTTCGGACATGAAGACCCTCGATCGAGAACGGTGAAGTCGGCCCGCCCCGCCTGACGTGCGAGTGACAGGCGGCATCGGGTGCCAGAAACAGGGGACATCGCCCCTACGCCGGCCTCAGGGGGCGGCGCGGTAGACGTCGGGACGGAGCCGCTCCATGCCGCGGTCCGGCGCCGCCAGCGGCTGGAATCCGTGGCGCGCATACAGCGCGTGCGCGTCCTTGGTGAACAGCGAGAAGCGTCGCAGCCCCTGCAGCGCCGGGTGCGCGACGACCCGCGCGATCAGCCAGTCCCCCAGCCCCCGCCCCTGCCAGTCCTCGAGCACGAAGACGTCGCAGAGGTAGGCGAAGGTGGCGCGGTCGGTGACCACGCGGGCGTAACCCACCACCGCGCCGGACGGCCCGCGCAGCAGCAGGTTCAGCGAGCCCGCCATCGCTCGGCGCATCGTGTCGCGCGGGATGCCGGCCGCCCAGTAGGTGCGGCCGATGAAGCCGTGGATCACGTCCAGGTCGGCCTCGGTCCAGTGCTCGTCGAGCACCGGCTCGAAGGGCAGCGGCGGGCGCGCCTCGCTCATGGCGTGGTTTCGGCGGTCGTCAGCGCGAGCGCCTCGTGCAGCATGCGGCCGAGCTTGTCGACGCCTTCGGCGATCAGGTCCGGCGTCAGCGTCACGAAGGACAGGCGCAGCGTGCGCGGATCGGGCTGGTGCGCGTAGAACGCGGCGCCCGGCACGTAGGCGATGCCGGCATCGACGGCGCGCGGCAGCAGCGTCATCGCGTCCAGGCCCTCGGGCAGGCGGATCCAGAAGAACATGCCGCCCTCGGGCACCTGCCACTCGCAGCCCGGGGGCAGGCACTCGGCCAGCGCCTTGGCCATCGCGTCGCGATTGGCCTTGTAGCGGGCGCGGATCTTGGGCACGTGCTCGTCCAGGAAGCCGCCCTTGATCACCTCGTGCACCACGCGCTGGTTGAAGCCCGGCGTGTGCAGGTCGGCGGCCTGCTTGGCCTGCAGCAGCTTGGGGTAGATCTCGCTGGGCGCGACGATGTAGCCCAGGCGGAAACCCGGCGTCAGCACCTTGGAGAACGAGCCCAGGTAGATGCTGCCCTCGGGCCACAGCGAGCTCAGCGAGGCCGGCGGCGGCTGGTCGAACCAGAGGTCGCCGTAGGGGTTGTCCTCGACGATGGGCACGCCGGCCTTGCGCGCGGCCGCGACGACGGCCTCGCGGCGCTGGGCGCTCATCACGCGGCCGGTCGGGTTCTGGTAGTTCGGCAGCAGGTAGGCGAAGCGCGTGCCCGGCGCGTCGTGCGGCAGCGCCTCGATGGCCGAAGGCAGCGGGCCTTCATCGTCGCTGGCCAGGCTGGCGAAGATCGGCTCGTAGGGCGTGAAGGCCTGCAGCGCACCGAGGTAGGTCGGGGTCTCGACGGCCACCGGCGCGCCGGCGTCGCACAGCAGCTTGCCCACCAGATCCAGTCCCTGCTGCGAGCCGCTGGTGATCAGCACCTGGTCCGGCGAGGCCTGGATCCCCAGCGTCGCGACCTTGGCCGCGACCCACTCGCGCAGCGGCGCGAAGCCTTCGCTGGCGGCGTACTGCAGCGCTTCCTTGGCGTTGTGGGTCAGCACCCGGTCGCAGGCGGTCTTGATGGCCTCGACCGGGAAGGTGTCCGCGCTGGGCAGGCCGCCCGCCATCGACAGCACGCCAGGCTTCTCGGTGACCTTCAGGATCTCTCGGATGATGGACGGGTTCATGCGCGCGGCGCGGCGGGCTTGCGTCCAGGGACTGCGGTTCATGGGGGTTGTCTCCGGTTGAGCGGGCCAGTCTAAGGGGTCGACCAGCACAGAACCAATACACTGAGCCATACCACCGCATCATCTGTATTGGCATGGACACCAGCACAGCCAACGCCGGCATGAGCGCCAGCTCCAGCGTGAATGTCGCGCCGGTCACCCTCTCCCGCAACGCCAGCCAGCCGCTCGCGCAGCAGCTGGCGCAGCGCTTCGCGGCGCGCATCCAGCAGCGGCTGCTGCTGCCGGGCGCGCGGCTGCCGTCGGTGCGGGACTGCGCGCGGCACCACGGCGTCAGCCCGTACACCGTGGTCGCGGCCTACGACCAGCTGCTGGCCCAGGGCCTGCTCGAGGCGCGCAAGAAGCGAGGGTTTTTCGTTCGCGAAACCCGCACGCCGCCGCGCGCGCCGCTGGCGATCGAGCCCGCGCCGGCGCCGCTGCCGCCGCCGGTCGACGCCAGCGCGCTGATCCGCGGCATGTTCCAGGCCGACGCGCGGCGCTCGCCGGGGCTGGGCACCCTGCCGGCGGAGTGGCTGGACCTGGGCCTGCTGCAGTCGACGCTGCGCCGGCTCGCGGCCAACGCCGACGACGCGCTGCTGTCGGGCTACGGCGAGCCGCTCGGCGACGAGCGCCTGCGCCGCGCGCTGTCGCGGCGGCTGCTGGACATCGCGATCCAGGCGGCGCCGGACCAGATCATGAGCACCGTCGGCGCGACCCACGGGCTGGACCTGATCACCCGCGCCTTCCTCGAGCCCGGCGACGCGGTGCTGGTCGACGACCCGGGCTGGGCGATCGAATACGCGCGGCTGTCGCAGGCCGGCATGCGGCTGCTGCCGGTGCCGCGCGGCGCGCAGGGGCCCGACATCGGCGTGATGCGCCGGCTGATCGAGGAACACCGGCCGCGCATGTACGTCACGGTGTCGGTGCTGCACAACCCGACCGGCGCGACGCTGGACCTCGCGCACGCGCACCAGGTGCTGCAGCTGGCGCACGAGCACGACCTGCTGATCGTCGAGGACGACACCTACGCGCTGTTCGCGCCCAACCACGCGCCGCGCCTGGCGGCGCTGGACCAGCTGCGCCGCACGATCTACGTCTCGGGTTTCTCGAAGATGCTGTCGCCGGCGTGGCGGGTCGGCTTCGTCGCGGCCAGCGCGGACCGCATGGCGCGGCTGACCGAGCTCAAGCTGCTGGCCTCGCTCACCACCAGCCCGCTGATGGACCGCGCGGTGGCGCTGTGCCTGGAGCAGGGCCTGCTGCGCAAGCATGCGGAACGGATCGCCTCGCGCCTGGCCACGGCCCGCCAGCGCTGCGTGCGGCTGGCCGAGGACGCGGGCTGCCGCTTCGCCGCGACGCCGGCCGGCCTGTTCGGCTGGGTCGACGTGGGCGTGGACACCGAGCGGCTCGCGCCCGCGATGATGGACCAGGGCTGGCTGATCGCGCCCGGCATCCTCTTCAGCCCGACCCGCACGCCGGGCACGCTGATGCGCATCAATTTCGCGACCTCGCAGGACCCGAAGTTCTGGCACGCCTTGGAGCGCGCCCGCGAGGCGCTCCGGCGCTGAGCCGCGATCGGCCGCCGATGACGCCACGACGGATGACCCGCGATGACGCGCCCCCGCGGCGACGCGACGAGCACCGTCAGCGGCGCTCGGGCGGCGGCGCGTTGTCCTCGCGGACCGGCGCGTACGGGCCGATGATCCGGTAACTCTGCTGCAGCCGGCAGACCACCTCGACCGGCGTGCCCCACCAGGTGGCCGGCCGCACGCGCCAGTCCTTCATCGCCAGGTTGTTGTGGTTGATGAACGCGCGAGCCGGGCCCTCGGCGGCCGTCAGCGGCGTGACCCGTCCCTGCGCGTCGACGCGGAACTCGACGACCACGTCGCCGCTGTACGCGTTCATGTGCTGCGTGGCCGGATACATGGTCTTGCTGCCGAACTCGAGGTAGGGCGGGACGTCGTAGTTGCCCTTGCAGCCGGCGAGCGGCCCGGGCTTCAGCACGTTCTCCTCGTCGTAGGCGCGGCCGAACGGATTGAGCGGCTGCGTGGCGCAGGCCGCGAGCAGCGCGGACAGGAGCCACGCGGCGGCGCGCGCCGCGGATCCGGAGCGATCGATCATCTGGGGCCTCCCTGGCCATGTTCCCTGTCGCGCGAGGCTCGCCCGACGCGGTGTGTCCTTGTCGGGCCGGATGCTAGCGGCGGCGCCTAAGATCCGCGCTCATGACCATCCCTAGCCCCTCCTCCCCCGCCGACCTGGGCGCCGCGCTCGCCCAGGCCTGGTCCGACGACACGCTGCTGGACGACACCGCCTGGTCGCTCCCCGACGAGGCCGCCGCCTACGCGGCGCAGGCCGAGCTCGCGCAGCGGCTCGACTGGCTGGCGCCGGGACGCGTGCAGTTCTGGAAGTGTGGCGGCTCGTCGCGCGATGGCGCGCTGGGCAGTTCGCCGCTGCCGCCATTGCGCGCCCGCGAGGTCCGCGGCCTGCGCAACGGCGGCGACTTCGGTGACCTGTCCCTGATCGGCGCGGAGGCCGAGATCGCATTGCGCCTCGGGCGCGACGTCACGCCCGAGATGGCCGCTGCGCTGGTGCCCGGCCAGGCCGAGCACCTGATCGATGCGATGTGCGTCGCCGTCGAATGGCTGGGTTCGCGCTGGCAGCGCGGCCTGGGCGCCGACAACCTGCTGCGCCTGGCCGATGCGCAGACGCATGGCGCGCTAGCGCTGGGCCCGTGGCAGGCGTGGAAGCCGGGTCACGACTGGGCGAACCAGTCTTGCGAGCTGATCGTCGGCGACCAGGCGCCGATGGCGGGTACCGGCGGCCATGGCCTGAACGATCCCGCCTGGGTCGTGGCCGGATGGCTTCAAGCGGCGACGCGCACTGGCCTGACCGTGCCGGCGGGCAGTGTCGTCACGACGGGCTCCTGGCGCGTTGCCACGAAGCTGTCGAAGGGAGTGACGGTGACGGCGCGCTACGCCGGTCTCGGCGACCTCACGGTCAAGTCCTGACGCACCCCTCGGTCGCAAATCCGCCGCACGCGGTGATGTCTCGGGGCGCGGACAGGGCTTGGGGGTCCAGGAGGGAGCCCCCATGCCCTGGCAGTGCCGAGCTCGGTGCTGACAGTCCGGGCACCTTGCTCCGTACCAGCACTCCGGGCGCCACGCTCGGTGCTGACAGTCCGGGCGCCGAGTTCGTTGCCACCAGTCAGGGCGCCGCGCCCGGTGCCTGCAGTCCGGCCGCCTCCCTCACTTCGCCTCGAGCGCCTCCCACCGCTCCATCAGCGCCAGCAGCTCATCGTCGATCTCCGCCGCCCGGTTGGTGACTTCGGTGATCTTGGCGGCCCCTTGCTGGTAGAGCTCGGTGCTGTTGAGCAGCGCCTGCAGGTGCTTCTGCTCGGTTTCCAGCGCGCCGATCCGGGCGGGGATTTCGTCGAGCTCGCGCTGCTCCTTGTAGCTGAGCTTGCGCTTGGTCGCGACGACGGGCGCCGGTGCGGGCGCGGGCGCGGGCGCCGGAGCCGGCGCCGCGGCCGGCGCCTGGCGCGCCTTGATCTCCGCCGCGCGCTGCGACTGCTGCAGCCAGTCCTCGACGTCGCCTTCGTACTCGCGCCACTTGCCGGCGCCTTCGCTGACGATGGTCGAGGTCACGACGTTGTCCAGGAAGCGCCGGTCGTGGCTGACCAGGAACACGGTGCCGTCGTACTCGGCGAGCAGTTCCTCGAGCAGTTCCAGGGTCTCGATGTCCAGGTCGTTGGTCGGCTCGTCCAGCACCAGCACGTTGGCCGGACGCGCGAACAGCCGCGCCAGCAGCAGCCGGTTGCGCTCCCCGCCGGAGAGGCTGGAGACCGGCGAGTCCGCGCGCGCCGGCGAGAACAGGAAGTCGCCCAGGTAGCTCTTGACGTGCTTGCGCTGGTTGCCGATCTCGATCCACTCGCTGCCCGGGCTGATGGTGTCGGCCAGCGTGGCGTTGAGGTTGAGCGCGTCGCGCATCTGGTCGAAGTAGGCGACCGTCATCTTCGTGCCCAGGCGCACGGTGCCGCTGTCGGGCGGCAGCTCGCCCAGGATCATCTTCAGCAGCGTGGTCTTGCCCGCGCCGTTGGGACCGATCAGGCCGACCTTGTCGCCGCGCAGGATCGTGCCGGTGAAGCCGTCGACGATCAGGCGGTCGCCGAAGCGCTTGGAGACGTTTTCCAGCTCCGCGACGATCTTGCCGCTGGACTCGCCGGTGGCCACGTCCAGCCGCACCTTGCCCTGCACGTCGCGACGGGCGTGGCGCTCGGCGCGCATCTCATGCAGGCGCTGCACGCGCGCGACGCTGCGGGTGCGGCGGGCCTCGACGCCCTTGCGGATCCAGACCTCCTCCTGCGCCAGCAGCTTGTCGAAGCGCGCGTTGGCCAGCGCCTCGTTCTCCAGCTCATAGGCCTTGGCGGCCTGGAAGGCGGCGAAGTTGCCGGGGTAGCCGCGCAGCTGGCCGCGGTCGAGCTCGACGATGCGGTTGGCGACGTTGTCCAGGAAGGCGCGGTCGTGGGTGATCAGCAGCAGCGAGCCCTTGAAGCCGTTGAGCAGCTCCTCCAGCCAGCGGATCGCGTCCAGGTCCAGGTGGTTGGTGGGCTCGTCCAGCAGCAGCACGTCGGGCTGCGCCACCAGCGCGCGGGCCAGCGCGACCCGCTTCTTCAGACCGCCCGACAGCTCGCCGACCCGGCGTTCGCCGTCCAGGCCCAGGCGGTGCAGCGTCTCGTCGACGCGCTGTTCCCAGTTCCAGGCGCCGATCTGCTCGATGCGCTCCTGGACCCAGCCGAGGTCGTCGTTCTCGTCATGCGCCTCGTAACGGGCGCGCAGCGCCTTGGCCTCGGCCACGCCTTCGCTGACGACGTCGAAGATGGTGGCTTCGGGGCGCAGTTCGGGTTCCTGCGGCACGTAGACGCTGGTCAGGCCCTTCTCGAGCTGCAGCAGACCGTCGTCGAGCTTCTCGAGGCCGGCGAGGACCTTCAGCATCGAGGACTTGCCGGTGCCGTTGCGGCCGATCAGGCCGACGCGGTCGCCGGTTTCGAGGGAGAAATTCGCGCCGTCGAGCAGCGGCACATGGCCGAAGGCGAGGTGGGCGTTGGAGAGGGAAAGGACAGCCATCGGGGGATTGTCCTCGATGGGCGGGGACGCCCCCTCACCCCGGCCCTCTCCCCCTCCCGGGGGCGAGGGAGTCCCGCCCGGGCGCTGCGGCGGTCAGACCCAGACGCGGTAGGCCCAGAAGGCTTCCTCCTCGGCGACGCGGCGGCGCAGTTCCTCGGGGCTGAAACCGCTCAGGCGCCGGGTCTCGCGGCACAGGTGCGCCTGGTCGGCGTAGCCGTGGTCCTGGGCCAGGGCGCTCCAGATCACGGCGTCGTCGTCCTCGTCGCGCCGGCGCACCTCGTGGAAGGCGGCCTCGGCGCGGCTGACCAGCCGCAGCGCGCGCAGGCTCTGGCCGCTCCACTGCTTGATGCGACGCTCGGCCTGGCGGACGCTGCGCCCGTGCCCCGCCGCGATCGCGCGCAGGGCCAGGCGCTGCATCCAGCCGGCGTAACCGCGCGGCGGCGGGTCGTCGGCAAGCACCGCCGCGCGCACCGTCCGCCAGCGCGGCAGCAGGAAGGCCTCGAGCGTGCGACGCGCCGTCGCTTCGTCGCCGGCCTCGCGCATCGCCGCGTCGAGCGCACGCCAGGCCGGATCGTCGATGACCGACAGCGGCACCATGCGGTCCTTCAGCGCGCCGATGTCCAGGCCGGTCATCGCCTGCAGCGCCTCCGGCCGGATCGCGACCATGAAGGCCCGGCCGTCCGGCGTCGACTGGAAACGACGGGGCCCGCTGCGCGGTCCGCCGAGCACGCCGGCCGGCAGCCAATCGCCAGGCTCGCCGCCGAGGCCCAGCTCACGCACGCGGCCGCTGAGCGTCCAGCTCAGCCCGCACAGCGGCGTGGCGGGGAACCAGCTCTGGCACTGCGCCTCGGTGAGCGCGGGCGCTGATGGGCCAGCCACCTCTCCGGCGAGGTCGCGCCAGAGGTAGGCGTACACGCAGCCTTCCAGCGCGCGCGAAGGGATGCGCAGGCGGGCGATGGTGCCGGGGTGGAGGGAAGCGTCCATGGCGCCGCAGTCTAGAGGCGTCGCGCCCGCGGCGACGGGGCTCACTCGAAGCCCCTGTCATGTCGCTTCGATTCAAGACGCGGCGCCGGGTCGCCGCCACGATGCCCTCCCATGAGCCATGTCCTGCCGATCCCCGCTCCCATTCCTGGTCCTTCCACCCGCTGGGGCGGGTTGCCCGAGGTCCTCGCGCTGCGCCGGGACTACCTGGGCCATCTCCGCCACTTGCAGCGGCGTTATGGTGACGTGGTCCACCAGCGGCTGCTCGGCCTGGACGACTTCTGCTTCTTCCATCCCGACCATGTGCGCGAGCTGCTGATCGCCGGCCACGAGGGGCTGATCCGCTGGCAGCGAGCGACCGCGGTGTTCGCGGATGCGCACGGCCACAGCGTGCTGGTGGCCGAGGGGCCCGCGTGGCAGCGCCAGCGCAAGCTGCTGCAGCCGGGCTTCTCGCCGCAGCGGGTGACCGGCTTCGTGCCGCTGATGGTCGAGGCCGCACGGCGCGCGCTGGAACGCCTGCCCGACGCGGCCATCGGCTCGAACGGCGGCTCGAACGGCGGCTCGAACGGCAGCTCGGGCGAGGCCCGGGCCGTGACGCTCGACTTCGAGTCGCTCATGACGCTGCTCACGATGGACGTGATCCTGCGGACGCTGTTCTCCGCCGGCGAGGGCGATGCGGCGGTGGCCGAGGCGGCCTGGGCCGTGCACGAGCTCGGCAAGGTCGCGATGGGCGAGATGTACGTGCCGGTCAGCGCGCCGCTGTGGGCGCCCTGGAAGCGGGGCAAGCGCCGCGCGCTGCGATCGCTGGACGGGCTGATCCGCGGTCACCTCGCGATACGGCGCGAGCACGCCCGCCAGGGCGGTCCGGCGCCGGACGACCTGCTGGCGATGCTGATGGCGCTGCGCGACGAGCACGGCGCGCCACTCGACGACACCGCCCTGCGCGACGAATGCATGACGACCTTCCTGGCCGGCCATGAGACCAGCGCCGCCGCGCTGACCTGGTGGGGCTGGTGCATGGCCGCCCACCCCGACGCCCAGCGGCGCGCGGCCGACGAGGTGGACGCGGTGCTCGGCGGTCGTGAGCCTGGGGCGGCGGACCTGACGCGGCTGCCCTGGCTGAGCCTGTGCATCAAGGAGACGCTGCGGCTGTTCCCGCCGGCGCCGGCGCTGTTCTCGCGCCGGACCACGCAGCCGCTGGACATCGCCGGCCTGCGGCTGCCGCGCGGGGCGATGCTGCGCCTGACACCCGGCCTGATCCAGCGCGACCCGCGCTGGTTCGATGAGCCGGAATCCTTCCGCCCGGAGCGCTTCGATCCGGCGGCCGGCCATCGCGAGATCCCGCGCGGCGCCTGGATGCCCTTCGGCGCCGGCCCCCGGGTGTGCCTGGGCAGCCACTTCGCGCTGATGGAGATCACGCTGATCGCCGCGATGGTGCTGCAGCGGTATCGCCTCGCGCCCGTGCCCGGGGCGCCCGCGCCCGAGCCGGTGCTCAACATCACGCTGCGCCCGGCCACGCCCCTTCGCTTGCGGCTGCTGCCGCGCTGAATCTTTTATTCGTGGACGACCGCCCGGCCGGGCCCGTAGCGTGGCGGCCATGCCCTCGTCACGCCGCCCTGCCCGACCGCTCACCCAGCCGCACGCCCAGCCGCACGTCCGACCGCAGGATCAACCGTTCACCCAGTCACCCGCGCGGCGCCTCGCTCCGCACGCCGGGCGCCGCCTCCACCGCGCGCCCCGCATCGACGGCGGCATCGTCCTCGTCGACCGTCTCGGCCAACCGCACGAAGCTGCCGTCGGACAGCTGGAAGCGCACCCATCGCATCCGGCTCCGGAGGATGGGCATGTCCTGCTCGGTGGCCGCGCCGGTCTCGAACTCCACCGCGCCGGGCGCCGGCTCGTACCAGCCCAGCGCGTCCAGCCGGGCTTCCTGCGCCACGATCTCGGGCGTGGCGTAGCACCACAACGCGCGGCCGATCAGTTCGGCGCGCGGCAGTCGGCAGTGCCGCTCCCGCGCGCGGGACATCGCCAGCAGCCGGTGGCTCAGGTCGCAGATCAGGTGCACCGGCACCGGCGCGCGTTCGACGAGCCGGCCGAGTTCGAAGTCGGCCGCGCTGTCCAGCCGCGCGGCCATCAACCGGCGCAGCGCCTGCTGCTCCTCCAGCGACGGCGCCGCCAGTCCCGATTCCCAGCGCGACACGGTCGTCTGCGAGACGCGCATCTCGGCCGCGACCGCGCCTTGCTTCAGGCGGCGCAGCGTTCGCCACAGCCGCAGGCTGCGGCCGAGCTGACGAGCATCGCAGGACAACAGCGGCGATTCATTCATGGCACAGGCACCGGGAAGTCATTGAGCAGTGGCGAGGCGGTCACGTCCAGCGCGCGCACCCCGTCGCCATCGAGGGAAACGGAGGTCGACACGCCTCGCGTCGACCGGATCGGCACGGGAGGGCCGAAGTGAGGATTCTGCTGTACTACCTCTGCGGCGTGTTCGCCGCGGCCCAACTGGGCAAGCTGGCGGCGCTGTCGCCGCCGATCGCGCGCGAGCTCCAGCTCGGGCTGGCGGCCATGGCCGCGCTGACCTCGCTGCTGGAGGTCTGCGGCGCGACGCTGGGCGGCGTCGCCGGACGCTGGCTGCCGCGTGTCGGGCTCCGATCCAGCCTGTCCGTGGCGGTGCTCGCGCTCGCCATCGGCGCGGCGGCCAGCGCCTTCGCGCAGGACCTCGTGACGCTGGCGCTGGCGAGGCTGGTCGAGAGCCTGGGTTATCTCGCGATCGTCGTCGCAGCGCCCGTGCTGATCGCCCGCGCGGCCGAGGGCCGACGGCAAGCGGCCGCGATGGCGCTGTGGAGCACCTTCGTGCCGGTGGGCATGGCCGTGGGCGCCTGGGCCTACGCATGGGCGGCGGGCGCGGTGGGCTGGCGCCTCGCGCAGGCGTTGAGCGTGGCGGGCGGCTTGCTGCTGTGGGTGAGCCTGCGCGCGATGGCAGCGGGCGACGCCGCAACAAGAAGAGCCGCATCGGCGACATCGGCGACATCACCCACATCACTCACATCGCCCGCATCGCCGATATCTTCCACGTCGCCGGCCGCACCGGCAGCGCTAGCGGCACCAGCGCCGCCGCCATCGCCTGGCGCGACCGGCGCTTTGCTATGGGCCCTGGTGGCGGCCTTCGGCGCCTACGCGGTGGCCGAGGTCGGCCTGCTCGCGCTGCTGCCCAGCCTGCTCACCCAGGGCGGCATGCCGCTGGCCACGGCCGGCGGCTGGACCGCCGCCGCCGCGCTCGCCAACGTGCCGGCCAGCGCGATCGGCGCGTGGCTGCTGAAGCGCCGCGGCGCGCTGTCGCCGGCCATCGCGGTGGCCATGGCGGTCTCGCTGGGACTGTCGGGCCTGCTGTTCCTGGCCGCCCTGCGCGACGGCGGCCAGGCGTCCACCCAGGCGCTGCTCGCGATCGCCGTCAACGCGGCCTCGGGCGTGTTCCCGAGCCTGGTCTTCGCGCTGCTGCCGCTGGCCGCGCGTGCGCCGGAGCGCCTCGCGCTGGCCAGCGGACGGCTGACGCAGTTCGGCGCCTCGGGCGCGCTGCTGGGTCCGCCGCTGATGGGCGCGGTGGTCGAGCGCTGGGGCTGGAGCGCCGCCGGCGGGCTCGCGCTGGCGCTGTCGGCGCTGGCGATCCCGCTGGCGCTCTTCGCCTGGCGGCGGCTCGCTCAGTCGTCCGAGGAGAAGCCGGACGCCTGCACGATCGGCCCCCACTGCCCGCGCTCGGCCGCCAGCCGCCGCGCGTAGTCCGCCGGCGCCATCGCCAGCGGCTCGAACCCCAGCTTGGCCAGGCCGTCCACGACCTGCTTCTCGCGCAGCGCGACCCGGATCAGGTCGAAGACCTTGTCGACGACGGCGGCCGGCGTCCTCGACGGCAGGAAGATCCCGTAGCTTTCCAAGCCGACGATGCCCTTGAAGCCCTGTTCGGCGAAGGTCGGCACCTCGGGAGTGAAGCGCGAGCGCTCATGGTCGGTCACGCCCAGGATGCGCAGCCGGCCGCTAGCCAGGTGGGGCAGGAAGTCGCCGAGGATGAAGCAGCCCGAGGCGATCTGGCCGCCCATCAGGTCTTGCAGCCCGGGCGCCGCGCCCCGGTACGGCACGTGGGCCAGCGTGATGCCGGCGGCGCGCTTGAACTGGTCGCCGAGGAAGTGCGGCATCGCGCCCGCGGCGGGCGAGGCGTAGGACGACTGCTCCGGATGCGCCTTGGCCCAGGCGACGAAGTCGCCGAGCGTCTTCACCGACGCCGGCACCATCGGCCCGACGCCGAAGCCGCAGGTCGCGTTGCAGATCGGCGAGACCGCGATCGCGTCGCTCTCCGCCTTGTAGGCCAGCTTGCGATAAACATGCGGATAGATGGTGAACATCGAGGACGGGCTCAGCAGCATCGTGCCGCCGTCCGCCGGCGCGTCCTTGAGCGCAGCCACCGCCAGGCGTCCGCCCGCGCCGACGCGCTGTTCGACCAGCACCGCCTCGGCGAGCCGGCCGCGCCAGGCCTCGGAGAGCCGGCGCGCGATCACGTCGGTGGAGCCGCCGGCGGGGAAGCCGACCAGGATGCGCGGCATCGCCGCGGTCTGCGCGCGCAGCGGTCCGGTCAGTCCGGCCAACGCGGCGCCGAGCAGCAGGCCGGCATCGCGGCGGGTGAGCAGTCGTTCAGGGTCGTTCATCGCTTGTCTCCGTCGTCGTTGTTGTTGGCCGCCGCCATCGCGGCCAGCCGCTCGAGGTCCAGCTTCAACAGCGCGGCGCGATCGCCCAGGCCGCGCATCAGGCGCTCGTCGTGCGCGCGCACGCGGCGCTCGAGCTCCGCCAGCTTGCGCTTGCCGGCCGCCGTCAGGAACAGCCCCCAGCTGCGGGCGTCCTCGGCATCGTCCTGGCGTTCCACCCAGCCGCGGGCGGTCAGCCAGTCGGTCAGGCGCAGCGCGCCGCTGCGGTGCAGGCCCATGGCCTGCGCCAGCAGTCCCTGCCGCATGCCCGGGTTCCGGCCCACGAGCACCAGCGCCGCGAAGCGCGGCGGACTCACGTCCAGGCCGGCGGTGGCGCGGTAGAAGTCCACGTACAACGCGATCTGGGCCCGGCGCAGCGCGTAGCCGAGCAACTCGTCGAGCACCCCGTAGTCCAGCCCGGGAACGGGCAGCAGCGGGCCGCCAGGCGGCTCGGCGACGGTCTTGGGCGAGCGGGTACGACTCATGGCAATGAGCTTAGATACTGTTGCATAGCGCAACTATCTCGCTTACCCTGACCCGATCGATTCCCCCGGAGCCCGGAGACGCCCATGGCCCTCGACATCCTGATCGCCGGCGGCGGCATCGGCGGACTGGCCGCCGCGCTGGCGCTGCAACGCGACGGCCACCGCGTGACGGTCTGCGAAGCCGCTGCCGAACTCAAGCCGCTGGGCGTCGGCATCAACCTGCTGCCCCATGCGGTGGCGGTGCTGGACGAGCTGGAGCTGATGCCGGCGCTGGCCTCGATGGCGGTGCCGACCTCGGCGCTGGTCTTCGCCAACCGTCACGGACAGACGATCTACGAGGACGTGCGCGGCCTGGCCGGCGGCTACAGCCATCCGCAGTTCAGCGTGCACCGCGGCGAGTTGCAGCAGCTGCTGTGGCGCGAGGCGGCGACGCGGCTCGGCGCGGAACGGCTGGTGAGCGGCTGGCGCATCACCGGCGCGCAGCTCGATGGCGACGAGGTCATCGCCCATGGGGTGGACGCCACGGGCGCCCGGCTGGCGCGGCGCGCGAGCGTGCTGATCGCGGCGGACGGCATCCACTCGGCGATCCGGCGGCAGTTCCATCCCGATGAAGGAGCACCGCGCTGGAACGGGATGATGATGTGGCGCGGCACCTCGCTGGCACGACCGTTCCTGGACGGCCGGACGATGGTGCAGGCGGGGCATCGGCGCGCGAAGTTCGTCGTTTATCCGATCGCACCACCGCGGCCGGACGGGCTGCAGTTGATCAACTGGATCTGCGACCGCCGGCTGCGCGAGGACGGCCTGGGTGGCGGACTGACGGCGCCGGGGCGCGAGGACTGGAACAAGCCGGGCTCGATCGATGACCTGATGCCGACCTTCGGCGGCTGGCGCTTCCCCTGGCTGGACGTGCCCGGCGTGATCCGGGGCGCGACGCAGCTGCTGGAGTGGCCGATGGTCGACCGCGATCCGCTGCCGCGCTGGCGGCATGGGCGCATCACGCTGCTGGGCGACGCGGCGCACCCGATGTACCCGATCGGCTCGAACGGCGCGACGCAGGCGATCCTCGATGCCGCCGCGATCGCCAGGGCGCTGCGCGAGGAGCGACGCGTGGAGACGGCGCTCGCGAACTACGAGGCCGAGCGCCGGCCGATGTGCGCGCGCATCGTCGAACTCAATCGGCAGGAGGGGCTGGACTACATCCTCGACATGGTGGAGGAACGCGCGCCGGACGGGTTCGCGCGACTCGAGGACGTGATCGATCCCGCGGAAGTCGATGCCTTCGTCAAGCGCTACAAGGCGGTGGCGGGGCATCGGCAGGCGGCGATGGGGGAGGCCGCGCTGCCTTCGCCCCGCTAGCACGCGGAACCGGCCCCTCCGTTCCAGTCACCCAAGCGCCCTCCATCGGGGACGAGGGCCGGATTTCATGCTGATCGAGGTGGCAGACGCCAAACAGCGGCTTCCGAAGAATCGCCAGCTTTCCTCACGCAGTTGCAGGAGTGGCGAATGTCCTACCTCCATGTCGAGCAGCCGATGACCTCGGACGAGTTCCTTCAATGGCAAGCGCTACAGGAAGAGGCCCATGAACTCATCGATGGCCACCCTCGTCCGCTGCCGCCGCGCGATTCCGCCTTCTTCCGCCTGCTGGTCAATCTGACTTCGGTGATCCAGGCGGCGTCGGGCGAGGAGTCACCCTGGGCCGCCTGCCTGGGCGCTGAACCCGTGATCGCCACCCATCTCGATGTGGTCCGGCCGGACGTGTTCTTCGCTCGATCCGACGAGTGTCTCTCTCCGGCGTTCGCCTGTACCTTTCCCTCCGCGACGCCCGGCATCGCCGACGCCATGCGTCTGGGCGCCTTACGGCGCATCAACACCATGCAGGAGCTGTTGATCGTCGACCGTGGCACCCGAAGGGTCAGCGTGGAGCGGCGAAACGCGTCAGGCGGATGGACCGCGACCCACCACGAGGCGGGCGGCGAGGTGCGCCTCGATTTCCAAGGGATCGCCTTTCCCGTGGCCGCCGTGTTCGCCGGCCTTGACCAGCCAAATGTCAGGCTCACCCTCGAGGAGTTCTGCGCATGGGAAGACCTTCAGCGACGCAGGCACGAGTTCTTCCACGGCCGGATCCTGGCGATGACCGGCGCTCGCCTCGACCACGGCACGGCGTGCATGAATCTCGCCGCGAGCCTGCATCAGCATCTGCGAGGCAGCCCTTGCCGCGTCTTCTCGGAAAACGCGGCGGTGCTGAATCCCATCGGCACCTACTTCTATCCTGACGTCGTCGTCACCTGCGAGCGGATCAGCGGGCATCAGCGGTGGATGCTGGCGCCCATCCTTGTCATCGAGGTGCTGTCGGTCTCGACGCAACGCTTCGATCGGACCGAGAAGGCGCAGGCCTACTTCCGGATTCCTTCCCTGCGGGAGTACGTGCTGGTCGACCATGTCCGCCGCCGCATCGATCTTCACCGCCGGGAATCCGATGGCCGGTGGTCGCGCCATCCGTCCATCGGCGATGCGCCGCTTCACTTGGAATCCCTGGACCTCACCATTCCCGCCGAGGTCATCTACGAACGTATCGCGGCGAGCAATCAAGCCGCCGCGTAGCCCGTCCTCAACCACCTCGCCCAATCTTCACGCCCGTTGCGGGCCGCGATCCGCGCAGCGGCTTCGTGGTCATACGGCACGCTGATCGACGTCACCCGCCATCCCTGCGTCATCTTCTCCGCAATGGCATAGCGCGCATCCGGCGAGCCCATCTCCGCGACGTGCGGCTCGGGGTGATCGTCATCCCACGCCTGCAAGCCCACGCTGCCCGAATTCACCAGCCATTGCCCGCGTGCACTGCGCAGCACCCGGGGAATGTGCGTATGGCCGCAACAGACCAGCTCGGATCGCTCCTCGCCGAGGCGCTCGGCGACCTCTTCCGCCGACGCGAGCACCAGGCGTTCGCCGACCTGCGAGTCGAGGAAATACTCGATGTCCCGGCGCGGCGTGCCGTGGCACAGGAACACCTCGCCGGACGGCTTCGCGCAGCTCGAGGACATGATCGACCCCGCGGAAGTCGATGCCTTCGTCAAGCGCTACAAGGCGGTGGCGGGGCATCGGCAGGCGGCGATGGGGGAGGCCGCGCCGCCGGCACATGCGCCGACCAGCCCCGGATCGTTTTCCTGATCGCAGTCACTCCGACGCCTTCGATCTGGCACCAGCCCTCGATTTACCGCCGATTGATGCGAGAGACAGCAGGCACCGGGATTCGAAGAATCATTGCTCCTCAACAACCCTGTAGGAGCGGTGAATGGCCTACCCACTTCCCGACCGCCTGATGCCGTCCAAGCCGATCCCTCCCTGCGCGCCGCCGGCTCATCCCGGCGAAGCCCAGGAGACTCCCCCTCTTCCACCATGGGCCGCTGTCGAAGACCGCCTGGCCGAACTGGCGGCGCTGCCCGCTGATTGGAACGACGACGGCGCGCCGCCGATCTCCGCGATCGCCCTGCGGGTCACCCGGCAGCTCCTGCTCGCGCGGCCCCCGCTCGTCGGGCTGGGCGACCTGTTCCCGTCGCCCGACGGCGGCGTGCTGATGGAGTACATCCGGGGCACCTGGGACCTCACCGTGGAAGTCGGCGCCGACGGAACACTGGAGATCTTCGGCTTCGAGATCGGCGGCACCGGCAAGCTGTATCCCAAGCCCTACCCGGTCATGGACGCCGAGTTCCTCCGCGCACTCGACGCCGCAGGAGGCCCCGCATGGCGATGAGCTTGAGCAACGCGGAGGAGCTGCTGTTCCGCCAGATCCACCCCAGCGGGCTGAACGCTGGATGCCCCTGCAGTTCGTGCTTCATGCCCTCGAAGTCGGACAACGGGCAGTTGTCGGTCGACCGGTCGTCCATCACGACCGCCGAAGGCGCGCATGAGCGCTACACACGTGCTGGCCGGCGGTCGGCTGCGGTTTTCGGCCTGAGCGTCGCCGAATTCCTCGCCTGCGGCATACCGTGCTTCGAGGACCCGACACACGACCATCCGACCTTGCCGGACAACCCGGCTCATGCGCTCGCGGACTTCTCCGCGCACGGTCTCTCGAGCAGGAGGATGGTGGCAAAGGAATTGAAGCGTCTGGCCATCACGCGTGGGCGCTTGTTCGGCGTCTCATGAGCAAAGAAGCCTCTACGGTTCCCCCTCCAGTCGGGGAACGGCAACGGCGTCATCGTCGGTGGCCAAGACCTTCACGCCCCTATCGCGGCGTGGGGCGTGGGCATCGCCGCGATCAAGCCGCGTAGCCCGTCCTCAACCACCTCGCCCAATCTTCACGCCCGTTGCGGGCCGCGATCCGCGCAGCGGCTTCGTGGTCATACGGCACGCTGATCGACGTCACCCGCCATCCCTGCGTCATCTTCTCCGCAATGGCATAGCGCGCATCCGGCGAGCCCATCTCCGCGACGTGCGGCTCGGGGTGATCGTCATCCCAGGCCTGCAAGCCCACACTGCCCGGATTCACCAGCCATTGCCCGCGCGCACTGCGCAGCACCCGGGGAATGTGCGTGTGGCCGCAACAGACCAGCTCGGATCGCTCCTCGCCGAGGCGCTCGGCGACATCTTTCGCCGACGCCAGCACCAGGCGTTCGCCGACCTGTGAGTCGAGGAAATACTCGATGTCCCGGCGCGGCGTGCCGTGGCACAGGAACACCTCGTCGTTGAGCCGCAGCGTCGCCGGCAGCGCGCGCAGCCAGTCGAGTTCCGCCTCGCCCAGGCATTCCCGAGCGAAACGGTCCGAGGCACCACCCGGCTTCGCCGCCGTGATCGCCAGCAGCTGCCGCTCATGGTTGCCGGCAATCGTTGGCCAGTCCTGGGACATCAGGTAGCGCGCCGTCTCCAGCGGCAGCAGCGGACCGGACAGGATGTCCCCGAGATTGACGATCGTGTCCACGCCGCGCGCGCGCAGGTCGGCCACGACGGCCTCCAGTGCCGGCAGGTTGCCGTGGATGTCGGACAGCAGGGCGATGCGCATTGGACTCTCCGGTGCTCTCGTTCATCCGCCAGCGACCGGCGAGCGACCGGGCGCCGGGCGCCGCACGCGGCGGCCAACGCAAACGCGAGCTGCAGACAGCGAGCGCCCCGAGCATCCGAGCGCCCCAGCACCCGATCGGCGCCGGGCCCGCAGGGACGCGTCATCTGTGACGGCGATCAGCCTCTGAACTGCCGGGCGTGATGCGCCAGATGATCGTCGATCACCGACGCGATGAAGTAGTACCCGTGGTCATACCCGTCGTGCCGGCGCAGCGTCAGCGGCTGCCCGATCGCCGCACACGCGGATTCGAGCGCCTCCGGGAACAACTGCTCGACCAGGAACCGGTCCGCCAGCCCCTGGTCGACCAGCAGGCCGCCCGGGTACGGCACGCGCGCCTGCGCCTGCATCAGCGCGCTCGCATCGTGCGCGGGCCACGCGTCGCGGTCGTCGCCGAGGTAGCCGGTGAAGGCCTTCACGCCCCACGGGCAACGGCTCGGCGCCGCGATCGGCGCGATGGCCGACACCGACGCGAAGGCGCCCGGATGCCGCAGCGCCAGCGTCAACGCCCCATGCCCGCCCATCGAATGGCCGGCGATCCCGGTCCGCGCCGCGTCCAAGCCCAACTCGGCCTGCACCTGCGGGATGAGCTCCTTCATCAGGTAGCTCTCCATGCGCCAGTGCGTCGCCCAGGGCGCCTGCGTCGCATCGAGGTAAAAGCCCGCGGCGATGCCGAAATCCCAGGACGCGCTCGCCCCCGGCAGCGCGCTGACGGCCTCGCCGCGCGGGCTGGTGTCCGGCATCAGCAGCGCCAGGCCCAGTGCAGCGGCCTGGCGCTGGGCGCCGGCCTTCATGGTGAAGGTCTCCTCGGTGCAGGTCAGCCCCGCGAGGAACACCAGCAGGCCCTTCGCCGCGCGCGCCCCGCCCGGCGGCAGGTACAGCGCGAAGCGCATCGGCAGGCCGATCTCGACCGAGTCGTGACGGTGGAAACGCTGCACGCCGCCGAAGCTGGCGTGCTCGCTGAGCAATTCAAAAGTCATGGCTGAATCCTGGTCCGTTTCGGCGATCAAGGTGCGATCAGAGCGCAAGCGAGGCGCGACCCGAGCCCCATCGAGCGCGTTCGAGCGCGGTCGTCACACGCTCAGCGCGCCGCCCTCACCGCCGCTTCCAGCGCGTCGATGAACACCGCGCCGACGTCGAAACCGGTCTGTTCCATGATTTCCTGGAAGCAGGTCGGGCTGGTCACGTTGAGCTCGGTCATCTTGTCGCCGATCACGTCCAGCCCCACCAGCAGCAGCCCGCGCGCGGCGAGCACCGGCGCCAGCGCCTCGGCGATGCGGCGGTCGTCGTCGGTCAGCGGCTGGGCCACGCCCTTGCCGCCGGCGGCCAGGTTGCCGCGCACCTCGGTGCCCTGCGGGATGCGCGCCAGCGAGTACGGCACCGGCTTGCCGCCAATCAGCAGGATGCGCTTGTCGCCCTGGACGATCTCCGGCACGAAGCGCTGCACCATCACCGACTGCGCGCCGTTCTTGTTCAGCGTCTCGATGATGCTGCCCAGGTTCAGCGCGTCGGCCTTGACGCGGAAGATGCCCATGCCGCCCATGCCGTCCAGCGGCTTGAGGATGATGTCCTGGTGCTCCGCATGGAAGGCGCGGATCGCGGCGGCGGAGCGCGTCACCAGCGTCGGCGCGATGAACTGCGGGAACTCCAGGATCGCCAGCTTCTCCGGATGGTCGCGCAGCGACGCGGCCTTGTTGAACACGCGCGCGCCTTCGCGCTCGGCCTGCTCCAGCAGGTGGGTCGCGTAGAAAAACTCCGAATCGAAGGGCGGGTCCTTGCGCATCAGCACCGCGTCGACATCGGCCAGCGGCAGGTCCCGCGTCGCGGTGATCTCGTGCCACACGGCGAGCTTCGTGCCGGCCTGGCTGGCGGCGGCTTCCGGCGTCAGCGTCAGTTGCCGGGCCGCATGCGCCGTCACCCGGCCGCCGCTGACCCACAGCAGGTCGGGCACCTCGCATACCCACAGCTCGTGTCCGCGCCGGGCGGCCTCCCGCATCATCGCGAAGGTGGAGTCCTTGTAGGTGTTGAACGTGGACAGCGGGTCGGCGACGAACAGCAGTTTCATGGACAGGGCTTTCGACAAGGGATTCGGCAAACGCCGGCAATTCGGCGGCAGTTCGGGCAATTCGGGCAATTCGGGCAATTCGGCGGCGAGGCCGGGGATCTCAGCAGGGACCTTCAGACCTCGGGCACGAACTCCCTCTCCCGCTTGCGGGAGAGGGCAGGGGTGAGGGCCAGCCCCCTAGGCAGGATCACTATCTGGGAGCCGCCCGGAAGTGTTGCACCAAAAGAGAAACCGCACCGGCGACCACGCCCCAGAACGCCGAGCCGATGCCCAGCAGGCTCAGCCCCGACAGCGTGACCAGGAAGGTCAGGATGGCGGCGTCGCGGTGACGCTCATCCTTCAGCGCGGCCGACAGCCCACCGGCGATCGTGCCCAGCAGCGCCAGTCCCGCCACCGCCGCGATCAACTCGCGGGGGAAGGCGGTCAGCAGCCCCACCACCGCGCCGCCGGCCAAGCCGATGGCGATATAGAACAGTCCCGCCATCGCCGACGCCGTGTATCTCCTGGCCGGATCCTCGTGCGCCTCGC
Organism: Mitsuaria sp. BK037; assembly: GCF_014193045.1. Taxonomy (NCBI): domain Bacteria; kingdom Pseudomonadati; phylum Pseudomonadota; class Betaproteobacteria; order Burkholderiales; family Sphaerotilaceae; genus Roseateles; species Mitsuaria sp. BK037. The sequence goes on from NZ_JACHYS010000003.1 coordinate 145,757, forward strand.
GCCCCATGCAGATGGCCGCGGTGATCGCCGCGAGGTTGAACGCATAGCCGCCGAACGGCGCGAAGACTACCGAGGCCAGGCCGGTGGCGGCGATGCTCGCCGAGACCGGCGTCTGATACCCCGACGCCCGCTGCGCGGCGACGCCGGGCAGGTTCTGCGAAGCCATCGTGACAAGGAACAGCGGCAGCGCCACGCCGACCAGCGCCGGCAGCGAGAACGCTGGCGTGACCCAGACCGGCATCGCCCAGCCCCACTCGACGGCCTCGAGATGCAGCCGGCCCTGCGCCGCCGCGACGGCGACGCCGGCGAGCAGCACCAGCGGCGTCGCGTAGCGCGGCAGGAAGCGGCGGGCCGCGACGTAGACGAGCGCCATCGTCAGGACCAGCGCGGGCGCGGTCTTCGTCGCGAGCACGGCGTCCAGCCCGAATCGCGCCAGCACGCCGGCCAGCAGCGCGGAGGCGATGGCGATGGGGATGCGGTCCATGATCCGTTCGAACCAGCGGGTCGCGCCGGCGATGAGGATCAGCGCGCCGCAGACGATGAACGCACCGACGGCCTCGGGCATGGAGATGCCGGACACGCCGGCCAGCAGCGCGGCGCCAGGCGTCGACCAGGCGGTGAGGACGGGCTGGCGCGTCCACAGCGACAAGCCCAGGCTGGTCAGTCCCATGCCCAGCCCGAGCGCCCAGATCCAGGAGCTGGTCTGGGCCGGCGTCGCGCCCAGCGCCTGCGCGGCCTGGAACACGATGGCCACCGAGCTGGTGAAACCCACGAGCACGGCCACGAAGCCCGCGACCGCGGCGGAGAGGGACAGGTCTTGCAGCCAGCGTTTCATGACGCGAAGCATAACGACCGCGCCGCGCGTCCCTGCGGCCGTCAGATCTCGACCTTCGACCCCAGTTCCACGATCCGGTTGGTCGGCAGGTGCAGGAAGTCCGCCGCCGCGGCCGCGTTGCGGTGCATGCTCGCGAAGAGCTTCTCCCGCCACAGCGCCATGCCCGAGCCGATGGTCGGGATGACGATGTCGCGCGACAGGAAGTAGCTGGTCTCCATCTCGTCCAGGTGGACGCCGCGCTGCTCCAGCAGCTTGAGCGCGTCCGGCACGTCCGGTTCATTCTTGAATCCGAAGTGCAGCGTCACCTGCCAGCAGTCGTTGTCCAGGCTCTCCACCTCGACACGTCTCTCGAAGCCGATCCAGGGCACCTCGTGATGCTTGACGCTGACGAACAGGTTTTGCTCGTGCAGCACCTTGTTGTGCTTGAGGTTGTGCAGCAGCGCATTGGGCGTGACGCCCTGCTCCGCCGACAGGAACACCGCGCTGCCCTGCACCCGCGTCGGCGGGTTGATGAACACCGCCTCGAGGAAGCTCTTCAGGTCGATCGCGTCCTCGCGCAGCTTGTCCGACAGCAGCCGGCGGCCCTGCTTCCAGGTCAGCATCAGCGTGAACATGCCGAAGCCGATCAGCAGCGGGAACCAGCCGCCGTGGGCGATCTTCAGCAGGTTGGAGGCCAGGAAGGTCGCGTCGATGACGAAGAACGCGCCGGTCGCCAGCACGCACAGCCACAGCGGATAGCGCCAGCCGAAGCGGATCACGAAGAAGGTCATGACCGTGGTGATGGTCATGTCGATGGTCACCGCCACGCCGTAGGCGCCGGCCAGCTTGCTCGACGAGCCGAAGAAGGCCACCGCCACGACGACGAAGGCGAACAGGCCCCAGTTGACGAAGGGCACGTAGATCTGGCCGATGTCCCGCACCGAGGTGTGCACGATGCGCATGCGCGGCAGCAGCCCGAGCTGCACCGCCTGCTTGGTCACCGAGAAGGCCGCCGTGATCAGCGCCTGCGAGGCCACGATCGCCGCCAGCGTCGCCAGCACGAACAGCGGGATCTCCGCCCAGCCCGGCGCCAGCAGGAAGAAGGGGTTCTTGATCGCTTCCGGCCGGTCCAGCAGCAACGCACCCTGGCCGAAATAGTTCAGCGTCAGCGCCGGCATCACGAAGCTGTACCAGGCGATGCGGATCGGCTGCTTGCCGAAGTGGCCCAGGTCCGCGTACAGCGCCTCGCCGCCGGTCACCACCAGCACCACCGCGCCCAGCGCGACGAAGGCGATCCAGCCGTAGTGCGCGCAGAACTCGATCGCCCACATCGGGTTGATGGCCTGCAGCACATGCGGATTGCCGACGATCTTGGGGATGCCCAGCAGCGCCAGCGAGGTGAACCACACCAGCATCACCGGCCCGAAGGCCTTGCCCACGCCGCCGGTGCCGAAGCGCTGGACCGCGAACAGCCCCGCCAGCACCACCAGGGAGATCGGCACCACCGCGTCGTGGTACTGCGGCGCGTAGACCTCGATGCCCTCGACCGCCGAGAGCACCGTCATCGCTGGCGTGATGACCGCGTCGCCGAAGAAGATCGCCGTGCCGAAGAGCCCCACCAGCATCAGCCCGCGTCGCAGCGTCGGTTTCTCGCGCACGGCGGTGGTGGCCAGCGCCAGCATCGCGATCAGGCCGCCTTCGCCGTTGTTGTCCGCGCGCAGGATCAGCAGCACGTACTTGAAGGAGACCACGATGGTCATGGTCCAGAACAGCAGCGACAGCACCCCGAGGATGTTGTCGTGCGTCATGGGGACGTGCGCGCCGTGGAAGACTTCCTTGAGCGCGTACAGGGGGCTGGTGCCGATGTCGCCGTAGACGACACCGAGGGCGCCGATGGTCAGCCCGGCCAGGACGGCCGGCGAGCGGGGCGCGTTGTGTGAACTCACGAAAGGCGCGGCGGCCGCCCGGGCCGCCGGAAGTCGAAAGCGCGTATTGTCTGCCTTCCGTTGTGCAGTGCGTCAATCGCCACTCCCGCCGTTGCGGGGGCGGGCTTGACGGACGGCGGCGGTTGCGCTTGGACCGGGAAATCCGACCGCGGGCGCCACCGCCCGCCGGCCACCGTCTCCCGACGGCGCCGGCGGCACGGCGTTCACTGGAACACGTAGCTGGCGCCGACGGTGAAGCGGCGGCCCAGCAGGTTGGTCGCGCCGGTGTCGTAGTAGCTCAGCACCGTCGGGATGCCGTTGGCGCGGTCGTAGTCGTTGGTGAGGTTCACCACGCTGGCCGACAGCGTCAGGCCCTTGATGCCGCGGTAGGAGCCGCCCAGGTCGATGGTGCGGTCCCGGCCGACCCGGCAGCGGTTCAGGTTGCTCAGGAAGGCGCGCTGCGCCGCGGTCAGCGACGAGCAGACGGTGCTCGACAGCGGATCCGCGTGGTTGAAGCGCAGCCAGGCGCCCGCCTGGTCGGTGTCCCACTTGAAGGTGGCGCTGGCCCGGGTCTTGGAGATGTCCGACACCGTCGTGCCCACCTGGTGCTGCACCGCCTGGCCTTTCACCACCACCTGGTCGTAGCGCGCCGTGTAGGTGCCGTTGACGTTCAGGCCGAACTTGCCCCAGGCTGTCGGCGGCAGCCGCAGGTTCAGGTCGTAGTCGATGCCCGAGGTCTTGGTCCACTCGTTGTTGCCGTACTGGCGCACCAGCATGATGATCGGCCCGCTGTTGTCCACGCCCGGCAGCCAGGTCTGCGGATTGGGATCGCGCACGACCTGCGTATTGCCCGCCGGGTTGGCGTTGTAGTCGTCCATGATGTCCACGCCGCGCTGCGAGCGGATCTCGTTCTTGCGGTGGAAGTACCAGCCGTCGATCGCCAGGTCCGCGTACTGGCTCGGCGTGAAGATCATGCCGAAGGTGAAGGAATTGGACTTCTCCGGCTGAAGGTCCGGATTGGCGCTGATCACCGTCGGCAGGCTGCCCGGGCTGGTGGTGCCCGACGGCACCGCGGTGAAGCCCAGCACGTTGCAGTCGCGGTTGTTGGCCACCGGCGCCTTGCTCACCGGCGCGTTCGGGTTGCTGGTGTCGCAGCGCAGGCTGTCGAAGACGCGGCGCTCCTGGAAGCTGTGGAAGGACAGCGCGAAGGAGTTGCCGATCTGCGAGATCGCCGGCGCGCGGAAACCGGTGGCCGCCGTGCCGCGGAAGACCATCAGCGAGGGCAGCGCCGTCCACTTGAAGCCGGCCTTGCCGGTGGTGCTGTTGCCGAAGTCGTCGTAGTGCTCGTAGCGCGCCGCGGCCTGCAGCTCCAGCTGCTTGACCACCGGCAGGCTCAGCTCGGTGAACGCGGCGTAGGACTTGCGGCTGCCCGAGGCGCCATTGGCCACCAGGCCGATGTAGTCGCCGGTCGCGTAGACGTCATCGGGAATCGCCTCCAGCTTTTCCTTGCGCAGCTCGGTGCCGATGGCGATGGCCGCGCGGCCGCCGGGCAGGTCGAACAGCTCGCGGCTGCCGCGCACGTCCCAGGAGACCAGGCGCGACTTGCCCTCGTTGTAGGCCGTCGACGACACGCTGTTGATCGCCTCGCGCGAGTTGGGCTTGCCGAAGCGGTAGCTGCCGTTGGCGATCGCGGCGGTGAGCAGCGAGCTGCGCACGCGGCCTTCCTGGAAGCGCTCGTTGTCGTTCTGGCTGAACAGGATCGCGGTGTCGAAGTCCCAGCCGAAGGCGGTGCCCTCCAGGCCGGCGGTCAGGCGCGTGGAGCGCAGCACGTTGATGTCGCCGGTGGGCAGGTCCTCGAAGCGGTAGATCAGCTGCACCTGCTGCGGATTGGCGGTGCCGTTGGTCGGGTTGTCCGGGTGGCCGACGGGCAGGATGATCGCATTCTGGCGCAGGAAGGTGCCGTCGAGCTTGGGCCAGGTCGTCGCGACCGGGTTGCCCGAGGTGACCAGCGAGGTGGTCATCGCATAGGGCGCGCGCTGCTCCACCGTCTTGGTCTTGGACACCATCAGGTCCGCATAGGCGGTCAGCGCGTCGTTGATCGCGAAGGTGCCGCGCACCATGCCGCTGGTGCGGTCCTGTTTGGCGACGACCTCGTCCGCATCGTCCAGGCTGAAGCGGCACATGCCGGTGGGCAGCGAGGCCGTGGTGGGCAGGAAACCCGCCGGCCGGTTCGGCACGCCCTGGCCGACGGTGCGCTCGGGCGGGCAGCCCGACAGCGTGCCCAGGTAATTCACCCCCGACAGGTTGCTGTTGGCGACGTTGATGCCGTTGATCGAGGTGGTGCCGGTGAGGCTGGTCGGCACACGGTAGTAGTTGCCGTAGAACGAGGCCGACGAGTCCGGCGTGAAGCGCGCCAGCGAGCCGTTGCTGGTCAGGTACTGGTTCTGCAGCGCCAGGTTGCCGCGGTCCTTGAGCTCGTTGGCCATCACGCTGTCGCGCTTGGAGACTTCCAGGCCGCCGAAGACGTTGAAGCGCTGCGTGTCCAGGTTGCCGAAGCCGAAGGTCAGGGACCCGTTCTTCGTCGCGCCGACGCCGCGGTCGTTGGCGCCGTAGGAGGCGCTGCCCTCGATGCCCTGGTAGTCCTTGCGCAGGATGTAGTTGACGACGCCGGCCATCGCGTCCGAGCCGTACATCGCCGAGGCGCCGTCCTTCAGGATGTCGATGCGCTCGATCGCCTCCTTGGGGATGGTGTTGACGTTGATCATCGAGCCGCGGCCGAAGTTCACGTCCACCGCCGCCACCGGCGCGGTGCGGCGGCCGTTGATCAGGATCAGCGTGCCCTGGGAGCCGAAGCCGCGCAGCGAGATCGTCGACACGCCGCCGACGAAACCCGAGGCCGCGCCGTCGCCGATCGAGCCGATGTCCACCGCGGAATTCGCACGCAGCAGCTCCTCGACGTTGGCATAGCCGGAGTTGCGGATCTGCTCGCGGGTGATACTTTGGACCACCGACGGCGTCTCCTTGTCGGTGCGCTTGATCAGCGTGCCGGTGATCTCCACCCGCTCCAGCTTCTTCGCATCGTCCGAGGGCGCGGATGGGGTGGGGGTCGCGGCCTGCGGGGCCTGGGGGGCCGGGGACTGGGCCTGGGACGGGCTGGCCAACGCCAGGGCCGCTGCGGCGGCGGCCCACTGCAGGACGTGCAGGCGTTGCGGACGGGAAAAACGACGGACCATGTGGCAATCACTCCTGTGACAAGACTCGGGGGAGGCGTGCGTCACGGTAAGGAGCGGTTCCCGATGGCCCATGAAGCTTTGTGATGGACTTGTGAACCTCAGGTTATGAATGCGTCATCGACCTCCCCCGAAGCCGCTGAACACTTCGTGATGCGGCGCATGTCGCTGCGGCATGCGCGGGTGCTGCTGGCGCTGCGCGACACCGGCAACATCAGCGCCGCCGCCGATCTGCTGCATGTCACCCAGCCCGCGGTGAGCAAGACGCTGGCGGAGCTGGAGCAGGGGCTGGGACAAACCCTGTTCGTGCGGCGCGGACGCAACATGCAGCCGACGCCGCTGGGCCGGCGGCTGCTGGTGCTGGCCGTCAAGCTCGACGCCGATCTGCAGCGGGCCGCCGGCGATGTCGCCACGATGGTGCGCGGCGCGTCCGGCGAGGTGCGCATCGGTGCGACCAACGCAGCGCTCGCACGCTTGTTGCCCATCGCGATCACCGCGATGAAGGGCGAGAACCCCGGCGTCACGGTGAGCGTGCGCACCCACGCGCTGCGCTCGCTCTTCACCGACCTGCTGGCGGGCACGCTGGACCTGGTCGTCGCCCGGGCGATGCCGCAGGACGAGCCGCTGGGCCTGGCGCGGGTGGCCCTGGCGCCGCAGCCGGAGGTGCTGACGATGAGCGCGCAGCATCCGCTGGCGCGCACGCCCCGGCTGAGCTGGGAGGTGCTGAGCCGTCAGCGCTGGATCTGGCAGTTGCCGGGCACGCGCACCCGTCTGCTGATGGACCGGCTCTGGCAGGAGATGGGCCTGGCGCCGCCGACCGACCTGATCGAGAGCGGCGACGCGATGCTGGCGCTGAGCCTGATGCGCGAGATGCCGCTGGTCGCGGTGATGACCCAGGACATGGCGGTGGCGGCGGCCAAGCGCGGCGTGGTGGTGCTGCTGCCGCACGCGGTGGACCTGGGACTCGGGCCGATGAGCGTCTGGCATCTGCCGGACACGCAGGGCGAGGCGGTCGACCGCTTCAAGCAGCTGCTGGTGGAGGCCGCGCGCCCGGAGGGCGGCGCGGCCGGCGCTCAGGCGTAGTCTTCGGCGTCCGGATCGGTGGTCTCGAGCTCGTAGCTCGCCGCCAGCATCGCCAGGCGGCCGATCACGCCATACATGTAGAAGCGGTTGGGCGCGCTGGCGCCGGGCTTCTCGCCGGGCGCGGGCAGGTGCGACGAATGGGCGAAGGCCAGCGGCACGAAGCTCGAGCCCGGCGCGTTCAGATTTTCATCCTCGGCCCGGTCCGCATGCACGCGGTAGAAGCCGCCGACGACGTAGCGGTCCATCATGTAGACCACCGGCTCGGCCACCGCCTCGTGGATGCGCTCGTGCGTGGCCACGCCTTCCTGCACCAGCACCTGGGACAGCGCCGGCACGCCCTGCAGCTTCGCCAGCTTCTCGCGCGCCTTGATCGCCAGCGCCTCGAGGTCCTTGGCGTCGCGGATGGTCATCACGCCCAGGCCATGGGTGCCGGCATCGGGCTTGACCACGACGAAGGGCTTCTCGTTGATGCCGTATTCCTTGTACTTGCGGCGGGTGCGGGTGAGCGTCGCGTCCACCTGCGCCTGCAGCGCGTCCAGCCCGGCGCCGGTGTTGAAGTCCAGGCCGTCGACCGCGACCGAATGCGGATAGATCAGCCACGGGTCCATGCCCAGCAGCTTGGCGAACTTCTTGGACACCTCCTCGTAGGCGCGGAAGTGCTGGCTCTTGCGGCGCTGCGCCCAGCCGGCGTGCAGCGGCGGCAGCAGGTACTGCTCGTGCAGGTGGGTGAGCGGGTCGGGGATGCCGGCCGACAGGTCGTCGTTCAGCAGGATGGTGCAGGGATCGAAGTCCTTGAGCATCAGCCGCGAGCGCTGGCGCACCAGCGGCTCCAGCGTCAGCGCGCTGCCGTCGGGCAGTGCGACGGTGGTCGGCTCCTTGATCGACTCGTCCAGCGAGCCCAGCCGCACGTTCAGGCCGGCCATCGAGAAGATGCGCACCAGCGTCGCCAGGTTGGACAGATAGAAGCTGCCGCGGTTCTTCGCCTCGGGCACCAGCAGCAGGTTCTTGGCCTCGGGGCAGATCTTCTCGATCGCCGCCATCGCCGCCTGGACGGCCAGCGGCAGCATCTCGGGCGTCAGGTTGTTGAAGCCGCCCGGGAACAGGTTGGTGTCCACCGGCGCCAGCTTGAAGCCGGCATTGCGCAGGTCGACCGAGCTGTAGAAGGGCGGCGTGTGCTCCATCCACTCGAGCCGGAACCAGCGTTCGATCGCCGGCATCGACTCGAGCACGCGCTGCTCCAGTTCATTGATGGGCCCGGTCAGGGCGGTGATGAGATGAGGGACCATGATGGGCGGCGCCTGGACAGCCTGTGGGGCGGGTCTTCGGATTCTAGGCACGCCCACATGGGGGCTGTCCGCCCCATCTCAAGGGGAGGCCTCAGGGGGTGCCGTACCCTCCCCCGCCCGGGGTGCGGATGACGAAGACATCCCCCGGCGCCATCTCCACCTGGCCGATGTGGCCGAGCGCCTCGACCCGCCCGTCGGCGCGTTCGACCCGGTTCTCGCCCACCGCGCCCGGCGACCCGCCCGCCATGCCGAAGGCGCCGGCGCCGCGGCCGTTGCTCAGGATCGAGGCCGTCATCGGCGTGAGGAAGCGGATGCGGCGCTCGCCGCCCTGCCCGCCTTGCCAGCGGCCGGCGCCCGCCGAATCCTGGCGGATCGCGTAACTGTCCAGCCGCACCGGGAAGCGGAACTCCAGCACCTCGGGGTCGGTCAGCCGGGAGTTGGTCATGTGGGTCTGCACGACCGAGGTGCCATCGAAGCCGGGCCCCGCGCCGGAGCCGCCGGAGATCGTCTCGTAGTACTGGTGGGTCGCGTCGCCGAAGGTGAAGTTGTTCATCGTGCACTGGCCGGCGGCCATCACGCCCAGCGCGCCATACAGCGCGTTGGTCACGCACTGCGAGGTCTCCACGTTGCCCGCCACCACCGCCGCCGGATGGCGCGGGTTGAGCATGCAGCCCTCGGGCACGATCACGTCGATCGGCTTGAGGCAGCCGGCGTTGAGCGGGATCGCGTCGTCCACCAGCGTGCGGAACACGTAGAGCACCGCCGCCATCGTGATCGACTTGGGCGCATTGAAGTTGTTGGGCTGCTGGGCGCTGGTGCCGGTGAAATCCACCGTTGCGCGTCGCGCCGCCGCGTCCACCGTCACCTTCACCTGGATGCGGGCGCCGTTGTCCAGCGGCAGCGTGAACGCGCCGTCCTTCAGCACCGAGATGACCCGCCGCACCGACGCCTCGGCGTTGTCCTGCACGTGCTGCATGTAGGCCTCGACGGTGGCGCGGCCGAACTGCGTGACCATCGCCTGCAGTTCCTGCACGCCCTTCTCGTTCGCCGCCACCTGCGCGCGCAGGTCGGCCAGGTTCTGCGCCGGATTGCGGCTCGGATGCGGCCCCGAGCGCAGCAGCGCCTGCAGTTCGGCCTCGCGCAAACGGCCTTGCGCGACCAGCTGGAAGTTGTCGATCAGCACGCCCTCCTCGGTGATGTCCCGGGAGAACGGCGGCATCGAACCCGGCGTGATGCCGCCGATGTCGGCATGGTGGCCGCGGCTGGCGACGAAGAAGCCGGGGCGGACGTCGTCCTCGTCCAGGAACACCGGCGTGACGACGGTGATGTCGGGCAGGTGCGTGCCGCCGTGGTACGGGTCGTTGAGCACATAGACGTCGCCGCGCGCCATGTCCGGGTTGCGCTCGATCACCGAGCGGATGGACTCGCTCATCGAGCCCAGGTGCACCGGCATGTGCGGCGCGTTGGCGATCAGCTGGCCCCGGCCGTCGAAGAGCGCGCAGCTGAAGTCCAGCCGCTCCTTGATGTTGACCGAGTGCGCCGTGTTCTGGAGCCGCAGCCCCATCTGCTCGGCGATGTTCATGAAAAGGTTGTTGAAGACCTCCAGCACGACCGGGTCGGCCTCGGTGCCGAGCGCGCGGGTGCGGGCGCGCTCGCGGATGCGCGTCAGCAGCAGGTCGCCCGAGGGCTGCAGCTCGGCGCGCCAGCCGGCGTCCACAACGGTCGTCGCATTGCGTTCGGCGACGATCGCCGGGCCATCGATGCGGGCACCCGGTCTCAACGCATCGCGGTGATGCAGCTCGGCATCGCGCCAGCCGGCCGGCTGGTCGTCCGCGAGGCAGTACATGCGCACGCGCTCCAGCGGTCTTGGGTGATGCGTGCTGGCGATGCCGGCCTCGGCCGGTGTCTCCAGCGACGCACCGGCGGCGAGCGCCTCCACCGATACCGCCTCGATCACCAGCGCGCGGTCCGGCATCAGGAAGGCGAAGCGCCGGCGATACCCCTGCTCGAAGGCCTCGCGGATCGCGCCGATCGCGGCGGGGGCCGGTCCGTCCAGCGGCAGCGGGCAGCTCAGCGCGGTGTCGGTGCCCTGATAGCGGACCTGCGCCCGTGCGATCGTGCGCAGCGCGCCGTCGGGCACGCCCTGCGACGCCAGCTCGCCGCCCGCCTGCGTCGCCAGCGACCGTGCGGTCTCGCGCGCCGCGGCCAGGCCGTCCTCGTCCAGCGGGCGCTCGATCGAGGCCTCGCGCATCGCGGTCTGGTCGGCCAGCCCCATGCCGTAGGCGCTGAGCACGCCCGCGAACGGGTGGGCCAGGATGCGCGTCATGCCCAGCGCATCCGCGACCAGGCAGGCCGCCTGGCCGCCGGCGCCGCCGAAGCACTGCAGCGTGTAGCCGGTGACGTCGTAGCCGCGCGCCACCGAGATCCGCTTGATCGCGTTGGCCATCGCGCCGACGGCGATCTGCAGCGCGCCGGCGGCTGCGTCCTCGGCCGTCATCGGCTTGCCGGCCGCGGCCATCTGCCCGGCCAGCTCGGCGAAGCGGGCGCGGACGACCTCGCCGTCGAGCGCCTGGTCCGCGGCCGGGCCGAAGACCTTGGGGAAATGCGCCGGCTGGATGCGGCCCAGCATCACGTTGGCATCGGTGGTCGCGAGCGGACCGCCGCGCCGGTAGCTCGCCGGACCGGGATTGGCGCCGGCCGACGCCGGCCCCACCCGCAGCCGCGCGCCGTCGAAGGCGATCACCGAGCCGCCGCCCGCCGCCACCGTGTGGATGCTCATCATCGGCGCGCGCATGCGCACGCCGGCGACCTCGGTGTCGAAGGCGCGTTCGAATTCGCCGGCGAAGTGGCTGACGTCGGTCGAGGTCCCGCCCATGTCGAAACCGATGACCTTGTCGTGGCCGGCCGCCTGCGCGGTGCGCACCATGCCGACGATGCCGCCGGCCGGCCCGCTCAGGATCGCGTCCTTGCCCTGGAAGCGGCGCGCCTCGGTCAGGCCGCCGGAGCTCTGCATGAAGAACAGCCGCACGCCGGGCATCTCGGCGGCGACCTGGTCGACGTAGCGGCGCAGGATCGGGCTCAGGTAGGCGTCGACCACGGTGGTGTCGCCGCGCGGGATCAGCTTCATCAGCGGGCTGACCTCATGCGAGACCGAGATCTGCGTGAACCCGACCGCCTGCGCCAGCCGCTTGGCGGCCAGCTCATGGTCGGGGGCGCGCCAGCCGTGCAGGAACACGATGGCGCAGGCGCGCAGGCCGGCGTCGAAGGCCGATTGCAGGTCGACGCGCAGCGCGGCCTCGTCCAGCGGTCTGATCTCCGCGCCCTGGGCGTCGACGCGCTCATCGGCCTCGATCACCCGCTCGTAGAGCAGCTCGGGCAGCTGGATGTGGCGCTCGAAGAGCTTGGGCCGCGCCTGCGTCGCGATGCGCAGCGCGTCGCGGAAGCCACGCGTCGTGACCAGCAGCGTGCGGTCGCCGCGGCGCTCGAGCAGCGCGTTGGTCGCGACCGTCGTGCCCATCTTCACGCAGTCGACGAGCGCGGCGGTGATCGCTTCGCCCGGCTTCAGGCCGAGCAGGCGACGGATGCCTTCGACCGCGGCATCGCGGTAGTGCTCGGGGTTCTCGGACAGCAGCTTGAGCGTGTGCAGCGTGCCATCGGGCGCGCGGCCGACCAGGTCGGTGAAGGTACCGCCGCGGTCGATCCAGAACTGCCAGCGATCGGGGGTGGGAGTGGCTTGCATCGTGAGGTCCAGGAGGTCCGTTCCAGCACCCGGCATCCAGCGCCGGGCGCCCGTGATTCGAAGGGTTCGGGCCGCTCAGGCGGCGGCCGGCGCCAGCTCGCGGCCGCGGGTTTCCGGCAGCGCCAGCGCCGCCAGGATCACCAGCCCGTAGCACAGCGCCGCCATCCAGCCCAGCGTCTGCCCCAGCGGGTACTGGGTGCTGAAGTGGCCGATCAGCGCCGGGCACGCGGCGCCGAGCGCCCGCCCGATGTTGTAGCAAAAGCCCTGGCCGGAGCCGCGCACGTCGCTGGGGAAGAGCTCGGCCAGGAAGGCGCCCATGCCGGAGAAGATCCCGGACAGGAAGAAACCCAGCGGGAAACCGAGCACCAGCATCGCCGCGTCGGTGATCGGCATCTGGGTGTAGGCCAGCACCAGCACGCCGCCCATCAGCGCGAACAGCATGAAGCAGCGGCGTCTTCCGATGGCATCGCAGAGCCAGGCGCTGGTCAGGTAACCGGCGAAGGAGCCGGCGATCAGCACCAGCAGGTAGCCGCTGGTGCCCAGCACCGAGAGCTGCCGCTCGGTCTTGAGGAAGGTCGGCAGCCAGGTGGTCACCGAGTAGTACGCGCCCTGCATGCCGGTGGCCAGCAGGCTCGCCAGCACCGTGTTGCGCAGCAGCTCGGGCGAGAAGATGCGCAGGAAGTTGGCGCGCTGTCCGCGCGCCTTGGCACGCGCCTGCTCGGCCAGGTAGACCGGCGGTTCGTCCAGGTTGCGGCGGATGTAGAGGATCAGCAGCGCCGGCAGGATGCCGATCCAGAACAGCACCTTCCAGGCGGTCTCCGGCGGCAGCACCGAGTACAGCCCCCAGAACGCCAGCGCCGAGGCCGCCCAGCCGATCGCCCAGCTGCTCTGCACCAGGCCGGCGGCCTTGCCGCGGTGCCTGGCGTTGATCGTCTCGGCGATCAGCACCGAGCCCACCGCCCACTCGCCGCCCATGCCGAAGCCCTGCATCGCGCGGGTGAAGAAGAGCTGCTCGAAGGAGGTGGTGAAGCCGCTGAGGAAGGTGAACAGCGCGAACCACAGCACCGTCCACTGCAGCACGCGCACCCGGCCGAAGCGGTCGGCCAGGACGCCCGCCGCCCAGCCGCCGACGGCCGAGGTCAGCAGCGCCCCGGTGGCGATCGCGCCGGCCTGGCCCTTGCTCATGCCCCAGGCCGCGATCAGCGTCGGGATGAGGAAGGTGTAGATCATGTAGTCGAAGCCGTCGACGGCATAGCCGGCGAAGGTCGCGGTCAGCGTGCGCCGCTCGGGGGGCGTGGTGTCTCGGAGCCACATGGTTTCGTCTTTCTTCGATGCCGGCGACGCGCGCCGGCGGGGGACGGAGACGGCCGTCGCCTCGCGCGCGGGGCGGGCGGCGGCCGGGACGGTACTGCGGAGACGGGCGGATCGCGGCGGGAACTCAGGCCGCGAGCAACGCGCGATTCAGGAGATCGGTGACCAGCATGTGCCCCGGCGCATGGGTGATGCAGAACGGCGGACGGGCCGTGGCGATCGCCGACTGCGGCGTGACGCCGCAGGCCCAGAACACCGGCAGCTCGCCGTCGTGCACATCGACGGCGTCGCCGTAGTCCGGCGTCGCGAGGTCGCGGATGCCGATGCGCGCGGGATCGCCCAGGTGCAGCGGCGCGCCGTGCACCTGCGGCAGGCGCGAGGTGATCTGCACCGCGCGGATCGCGTCGGCGGCCGTCAGCGGCCGCATCGAGACCACCGTCGGCCCGCGGAAGACGCCAGCGGGCGCCGTCTCGATGCTGGTGCGGTACATCGCGACATTGCGGCCCTGCTCGACGTGCCGCAGCGGGATGCCCTCGGCCAGCAGCGCATGCTCGAAGGAGAACGAGCAGCCGATGGCGAAGGCGACCAGGTCCTCGCGCCACCACCGGACGACATCGACCGGTTCATCGATCAGTTCGCCGTCCCGCCAGACGCGGTAGCGCGGCAGGTCGGTGCGCAGGTCGAGGTCGGCGCCCAGCGCCGCGAGGAACGGACTTCCCGGCTCGCTCACGCCGAGCAGCGGGCAGGCTTGCGGGTTCAGCGCGCAATAGCGGCGGAAGTCCTCGGCCAGGGCCGCCGGCAGGATCGCCAGGTTGGCCTGCACGTGGTCGCTGGCCAGGCCGCTGGTGTGGCCGCTGAAGCCGCCATGGCGCGCGGCGAGGCGCACCTCGAGCGCGCTGGACGCGGCGTCCAGGACGGGAAGATCGGCGACGGGATCGAGGCGGGCGGTCGGCAGGTTCATGGCGGGATCGCGAAGGCTGTCGGGCGATGCGACGCATTGTGGGAGTCGCCCACCTGCTCGATCCAATGGAAATTTTGCGCGTCGCCTCATCGATTTTTTCGATGAGGCAAGTAGCGATTCCGCTTAGCGTCGCGCGGGGGCCGATGCCATGCGGGGTTTCCCGGACGGACGCTGGCGCGCGACGTAGTCGAGCGCGGAGTCGAGCACCGACTCGGTGAGCTGCGAGCTGGGATCCTCGCGGTAGCTCGCGTGCAGGGGCAGCGGCACGAGCTCGGCATCGCTGCGCAGCACGCGCAGCGAGAGCCGCTTCGCCAGCTGCTCCGCCACCGCCACCGGCAGCGTCGCGATGCCGAAGCCGCCCTCCACCAGCTGGACCATCGCCGAGATCGACGAGATCGCATGCACGCGGGGCAGCGGCAGGTCCGACTCCTGGAACATCTGCAGCAGCGCCTGGTGCGGCTGGGAACCGCGCTGGAAGGTCAGCAGGTCATGGCCGGCGAGGTCGGACAGCCCATAACGCCGCTTCGTGTGCAGGTCGGCACGGCCGACGAAGCCCATCGGCATCGGCGCCATCGCCCGCGTGCGCACGCCGCCAGCATCGGCGGCCGGGATCGCCGCGAACACCAGGTCCTGGGCACCGCGCCGCACCTGGTCCACCAGCACCGGCGAGGTCTCCACCGTCAGCTCCAGCTCGAAATCCGGATTCGCCGCCCGCATCTCCTGCAGCCAGCCGGTCAGCCAGCTGTGCACCACCGACTCGATCGCGCCGATGCGCAGCACCACCGGCCGGCCGGCGCCGCCGCCGGTGCCGCCCATTTCCTCCTTCACCTGGCGCTGCACCTCCAGTAGGCGCTGCGCCAGCGTCTGGAAACGCTGGCCCGCGACGGTGAGCCGGAACTGCTTGTCGCGGCGGTCCAGCAGCACCACGCCGAGCTCTTCCTCCAGCGAGGCGATGCGGCTGGACAGCGCGGACTGCGTGATGTGCAGCTTCTCCGCCGCGCGGGTGACGCTGCGCAGCGAGGCGGCCCAGTGGAAGGCTTCGACAAAGCGGAGGTTCATGGCGGCGGATTATGGGCAGCCGCAATGAAGAAGGCCGCCCCGAAGGGCGGCCTCAGCCATTGCAGGATCAGCGGATCAGGAGATCACTTGTGGTACGCGGTCTCGCCGTGGGAGCTGATGTCCAGGCCCTCGCGCTCTTCCTCTTCGGAGACGCGCAGGCCGATCACCAGGTCGACGATCTTGAACGCGATCACCGACACCACGCCCGACCACACGATGGTCAGCACGACCGCCTTGAGCTGCGTCAGCACCTGCGAGCCGATCGAGTAGGCGTCCGCGGTCACCATGCTCGCGGTCACCCAGTCGCCGACCAGCGACGGGCCGCCCAGGCTGGGCGAGTTGAAGACGCCGGTCAACAGCGCGCCGACGATGCCGCCCACGCCGTGCACGCCGAACACGTCCAGCGAGTCGTCCGCGCCGAGCAGCTTCTTCAGGCCGGACACGCCCCACAGGCAGGCGAAGCCGGCGATCAGGCCGATGACCAGCGCGCCGCCGATGCCGACGTTGCCGGCGGCCGGGGTGATCGCGACCAGGCCGGCCACGGCGCCCGAGGCGGCACCCAGCATCGAGGCCTTGCCCTTGAGCAGCGCTTCACCGACGCACCAGGCCAGCACCGCGGCGGCGGTGGCGAACAGGGTGTTGATGAAGGCCAGCGCGGCGAAGCCGTTGGCTTCCAGGGCGGAGCCGGCGTTGAAGCCGAACCAGCCCACCCACAGCAGCGAGGCACCGACCATCGTCAGCGTCAGGCTGTGCGGCGTGAAGGCTTCCTTGCCGTAGCCGATGCGCTTGCCGACCATGAAGGCGCCGACGATGCCGGCCACGGCGGCGTTGATGTGCACCACGGTGCCGCCGGCGAAGTCCAGCGCGCCCCACTGCCAGATCAGGCCGGCCTTGCTGGTCATCTCTTCGGTGACAGCGGCCGAGGTGTAGGCGTCCGGGCCCATCCAGAACCAGACCATGTGCGCGATCGGCGCATAGCTGAAGGTGAACCACAGGACCATGAACAGCAGCACGGCGCTGAACTTGATGCGCTCGGCGAAGGCGCCGACGATCAGGCAGCAGGTGATGCCGGCGAAGGTGGCCTGGAAGGCGGCGAAGACGATCTCGGGGATCACGACGCCCTTGCTGAAGGTCGCGGCATTGGCGAAGGTGCCTGCAGCGTTGTCCCAGATGCCCTTCATGAAGAGCCGGTCGAAGCCGCCGACGAACTTGTTGCCCTCGGTGAACGCCAGGCTGTAGCCGTACAGGGCCCACAGCACCAGGATCAGCGAGAAGGTCACCATTACCTGCATCAGCACCGACAGCATGTTCTTGCTGCGGACCAGACCGCCGTAGAACAGCGCGAGGCCGGGGACGGTCATCAGGATCACCAGCAGGGTGGAGACCATCATCCAGGTGGTGTCGCCCTTGTTGGGGACCGGCGCCGGAGCGGCGGCGGCCGAGGCGGCTTCCGCGGGGGCGGAGGCGGCGGGCGCCGCCGCGGGGGCGACCGGCGCCGCCGTGTCGCTGGCGGTGACGGCGGGCGCGGAGGCCGCGTCCTGCGCCATGGCCGCGGGGGCCAGGCCGGTGAAGGCTGCCGCGGCCAAGGCCAGGCAGGCGAGTAGTTTCTTCATGATCGGGACTCTCTTCGTTGGATCTTGGGGATCGGCGGACGCGACGGGCCATGCGGCGCGTGGCGCGGGACTGCAACGGACTGCGGAGCGGCCACCCGCGGCGGCCGCGACGTTTCAGCGCTCGGCCGGGGCGCTTACAGCGCGTCCTGGCCGGTCTCGCCCGTGCGGATGCGGATCACCTGATCCAGCGGGGAGACGAAGATCTTGCCGTCACCGATCTTGCCGGTGCGGGCGGCGTTCTCGATGGCCTCGATGACCTGCTCGACGACGCCGTCGGCGACGGCCGCCTCGATCTTGACCTTGGGCAGGAAGTCGACGACGTATTCGGCGCCGCGATACAGCTCGGTGTGGCCCTTCTGGCGGCCGAAGCCCTTGACTTCGGTGACGGTCAGCCCCTGCACGCCGATGGCGCTCAGGGCTTCGCGCACTTCATCCAGCTTGAAGGGCTTGATGACGGCGGTGATCAGTTTCATGACGTTTTCTCCTCGATGCGCGGCGCGGAGGGCGGCGCGGCCATCCGCCCGCGCCCTCCTGGTTCAGATTCAGAAGACCTTCTTGACGGACACGACCACACCGTTCTTGCCCAGGTCCTTGCCCTTGCCACCGATGTAGTTGTCGGTGTTGGTGGCGACGAAGCCGGCGCCGAAGGTGAAGCCGGACCAGTCCTTGTTCACGGTGAGCGAGTAGTCGGTGTAGCTGAAGTCGCTGTTGTTCTTGACCTTCTGGTGGCCGATGTGCGGCGTCAGCGTGAAGCCGCCGCCGATGTCGAAGGTGGCGCTGAGGTCGAGGTAGCTGCTGTTCTTGGAGTCCGCGAAGCCGAACAGGTTGCTGATCGAGTGCGAGTACTTCAGCGTGGCGGGTCCGAAGGAGACGGCGCCGTACAGCTCATTCGTGTTGGCGCTGACCGGCAGATCGTTGCCCGGATAGTTGTAGCGCAGGAAGCCCACGTCGACGGTGACGCCGCCGCCGACCTCGGTCTTGTAGCCGGCGTAGGTGTCGATCTCGACATCGGCATCGCCGCCGCCGTCCGAGATCCACTTGATCGTCGAGGCCCAGGCGCCGACGTAGAAGCCGCTCGAATGCGCGTAGTCGACGCCGCCTTGCAGCGCGGGCTTCAGGCGGGTCTGCGAGATGCCGCGATAGCGGTAGTCGGAGGTGACGCTGACGTTGAAGGACAGCGGGTTGGCCTCTTGCGCCAGCGCCGGGAGGGCGGTGGCGACGACGGTGACCGCAAGGGCGGCGGCGCGGGCGGCGGCGGCGAAGGGCTTCATGCGCGGGGGCTCCTGATTGTTGGGCGACTCGGGGCGACTGCTTCCGGACGAGGCTTTGCAGCTTTTGTGCCAAGCGGCGGTCCTCCCCCGAAAGAGCCCCAATCCGGCTCATGCCGCGACGAACGGTTGCCGATACCGCCCCGTCAAGCGTCAATGCGCACCAAAAACAGGCGCGACAGGGGGAGTGGTTAACCCTCGAAACGCCCCAACAGGGTGCTAGGCGTGAAATCCATCGGTGGGGACACTGCCGGCTTCATGACCCGAGTGGGTGCGGAGGGATGCAGATGCTGGAAGCGCAGCCGGCTTGGCCGATGGAGCGGTCGCGTGCGCGACCGGGAGGCGCGGCGGCAAGGCCAGGCGACTGCGCGAAGGGCCCGCGCAGCAGGGTCCGGTGTCGTCGGCTCGAATGCTGAGGGGGGGCGCCCGCAGCCATGGCGATGTCCCTCGCGATCATCCACAGCCGCGCGCTGGACGGTCTGTCGGCCGCGGCGGTCGAGGTGGAAGTCCATCTGGCCAATGGGTTGCCGAGCTTCACGCTGGTCGGCCTCGCGGACCTGGAGGTCAAGGAGTCCCGCGAGCGCGTGCGCGCCGCGCTGCAGAGCAGCGGGCTCGAGTTCCCAGCGAACAAGCGCATCACCGTGAACCTGTCGCCGGCCGATCTGCCCAAGGAAGGCGCGCGCTTCGACCTGCCGATCGCGCTGGGGTTGCTCGCTGCCAGCGGCCAGATCGACGCCGAGCTGCTGTCCCACCTCGAATGCGCCGGCGAGCTCGGTCTGTCCGGTGAGCTGCGGCCGGTGAAGGGCGCGCTGGCGATGGCGCTCGCGCTGCGCGCCGCCAAGCTCGATCGCGAATTGATCCTGCCGCGGGGCTGCGCCGACGAGGCGGCATTGGTACAGGGCCTGGTGGTGCGCGAGGCCGCCCATCTGCTGGACCTCGTCAACGCGCTGCAGCCGCGCAGCGATGCGCCCTTGCCGCGCGTGCAGCGCGATCCGCCGCCGGTGGTCGACACGCCGCTCGACCTGCGTGACATCAAGGGACAGGCGGGGCCGAAACGCGCCCTCGAGATCGCCGCGGCGGGCGGACTGAGCGTGTTGCTGGTCGGGCCGCCGGGCACCGGCAAGTCGATGCTGGCCCAGCGCCTGCCGACGCTGCTGCCGCCCTTGTCGGAATCCGAGGCCCTGGAGTCCGCCGCGCTGCTGAGCGCCAACGGCCAGTTCCGGCCATCGCTGTGGGCGCAGCGCGCTTTCAGGTCGCCGCATCACAGCGCCTCCGCCGCGGCGTTGATCGGCGGTGGCTCGCCGCCGCGCCCCGGCGAGATCACGCTGGCCCAGCATGGCGTGCTGTTTCTGGATGAACTGCCGGAGTTCCAGCGGCTGTCGCTCGAAGCGCTGCGCGAGCCGCTCGAGACCGGACGCGTCCATATCTCCCGCTCCGCGCATCAGGCGGATTTCCCGGCGCGCTTCCAGCTCATCGCCGCGATGAACCCCTGCCCGTGCGGCCATCTCGGCAATCCGACCAAGGCCTGCCGCTGCTCACCGGACCAGGTCACGCGTTATCAGAACCGGCTCTCCGGGCCACTGCTCGACCGCATCGACCTGACGGTGGAGGTGCCGGTGCTGCCGGCCGCGGTGCTCTCGGCCGCACCGGACGGCGAGCCCAGCGCCACCGTCGCCGCGCGCGTCGCAGCGGCCCGCCGGCGCGCCGAAGCCAGGCAGGGTTGCGTGAACGGCCGGCTGGCCGCGGGTCAACTGGACGAGCACCTGCGGATGGCGCCCGACGCCGAGGCGATGCTGCATCGCGCGTCGGCGCGGCTGGCGTGGTCGGGACGCAGCTTCCATCGCGTGCTGCGGATCGCGCGCACCATCGCCGATCTGGCGGCCGAGGACATCGTTGCGCCGGCGCACGTCGCGGAAGCGATCCAGTGGCGACGCGCGCTGCCGGGCCGTGAGGAATGAGGCCCGGTGCGGTCGGACGGGGACCTCGCGCCGCGCCGGAAAGCAGAAGCGCCGGACGATGCCGGCGCTTCGGGGGTTCTCGGCCGCGCGGGGCGGCCCTCGCGATCAGGGATCCGGCTTACTGGCGGATCAGCTGGCCGTCGCTGACGCGCACGACGTCGCCGCTCTGCACGCCCGGGTCATGGCTGAAGGTCATCGTGCGGTTGCTCTGGTCGGCGTTGCGCATCTTCACCACCCAGACGGTGGTGCTGCGCTGGCGCTTCTCGATCTCGTTGCCGGCGTAGCCGCCCGCCACCGCGCCACCCACCGTGGCGATCTTCTTGCCGGTGCCGCCGCCGACCGCGCTGCCCAGCAGGCCGCCGACCACCGCGCCGCCCACCATGCCGATGCCGGTGCCCTGGCCTTCACGGGCCTCGGTGCGCACCGACAGGACCGTCGCGCAGGACGCGCACAGGCGGGATTCGGCCTGGCCGGCGCTGCCGTTGTTGTCCGCGTAGCCGGTCGAGCCGCCATCGCGCGACTGCGAGCCGCGGCGGGGTTCATTGGACGCGTGCTGCTGCACTGCCTGGTCGCCCGAGCGGCGCGCGGCGCGCGCCTCGTCGGCGGCATTGGCGCCGTTGCGATCGACGATGTTGCCTTGCTGCTCGGCCGCCGCGACCGGCGTGTCCGGCATCGACGGCGCCGACTGGTGCCGCCCCGCGAAGAACGCTGCCACGACCAGCACGGTGGCCCCAACTGCACCCGCCGCGATCTTTTGATTGGTATTCAACGCCATGATTCACCTCTTATGGTTTTCCCCTACCTCGGGGGACGAGCGAAGAATGCCACGCTGTTACAAGTCGCGGGGCCCGGTTCTTGTTCCGTTTGTAAATGGGTGAAACGCGGCCTGTAGGACAAGGCCGCGTCCTGCGGTTTTCGTTGCTCCGGCGCGTCAGCCCAGCAGCGGCGCGAGCGCCCGCTGCGCGTCCTGCGGATCCAGCGCCATGCGGGCCGCCCAGTCCGCCACCTGGTCGTCGCCGATGCGGCCCACATTGAAGTAGGTCGCCTCCGGATGCGCGAGGTAGAAACCGCTGACGCTGGCCGCCGGCGTCATCGCCATGCCTTCGGTCAGCGCCATGCCGATGTCCTCGGCCTGCAGCACGCGGAACATGTCCCGCTTGACCAGGTGATCCGGGCAGGCCGGATAGCCCGGCGCGGGACGGATGCCCCGGTAGGCCTCGGCGATCAGTTGCTCGTTGCTGAGCGCCTCGTCGGCCGCGTACCCCCAGAAGTCCATCCGCACGCGCTGGTGCAGCCGCTCGGCGAAGGCCTCGGCCAGCCGGTCGGCCAGCGCCTTGAGCATGATCGCGGAGTAGTCGTCCAGGTCGTCGATGAACTGCTGCTCCTTCTTGTCCACGCCCAGGCCGGCGGTGACCGCGAACAGCCCGATGTAGTCCGGCACCGTGCCCTTGGCCGCGATGAAGTCCGCCAGCGCCCGGTTGGGCCGGCGCACGCCGTCCACCACCGGCCGCTCGGACTGCATGCGCAGCCCGCGCCAGGTCATCAGCACCTCCGAGCGCGACTCGTCGCTGTAGATCTCGATGTCGTCGTCGTTGACCTGCGCGGCCGGGTACAGGCCCAGCACGCCATTGGCGGTCAGCCAGCGGCCTTCGATGAGCCGCTGCAGCATGCGCTTGCCGTCGCTGAAGACGCGCTGGGCCTCGGCGCCGACGACCTCGTCCTTGAGGATGGCCGGGAACGGCCCGGCCAGGTCCCAGGTCTGGAAGAACGGGCCCCAGTCGATGCACTGCGCCAGTTCGGCCAGGTCGTAATTGCGGAACTGGCGCCGGCCGATGAAGCGCGGCGCCGGCGGGGTGTAGGTCGTGAAGTCGGCGCGCTGCTTGTTCGCGCGCGCCTGCGCCAGCGTCACCAGCGGCGTCTGCTTCTTGTTGGCGTGCAGCTCGCGGACCTTCTCGTAATCCGACTTCAGCTCGTCGATGAAGCGCGTGGCGCGTTCATCGGACAGCAGGTCCGAGCACACGCCCACCGAGCGCGACGCGTCGGGCACGTAGACCACCGGCCCTTCGTAATGCGGCGAGATCTTGACCGCCGTGTGCACGCGGCTGGTCGTGGCGCCGCCGATCAGCAGCGGGATCTTCTTCACGCGGAAGTAGTCATCGCGCTGCATCTCCGCGGCGACGTGCTGCATCTCCTCCAGGCTGGGCGTGATCAGGCCGGAGAGCCCGATGATGTCGGCGCCTTCGACCTTGGCCTTGGCGAGGATGTCCTGGCACGGGACCATCACGCCCATGTTCACGACCTCGAAGTTGTTGCACTGCAGGACCACGGTGACGATGTTCTTGCCGATGTCGTGCACGTCGCCCTTCACCGTGGCGATGACGATCTTGCCCTTGGACCGGACGTCGGCGCCGGCGGCGGCGAGCTGGCGCTTCTCCTCCTCGATGTAGGGCACCAGGTGGGCCACCGCGGACTTCATCACCCGCGCGCTCTTGACCACCTGCGGCAGGAACATCTTGCCCGCGCCGAACAGGTCGCCGACCACATTCATGCCGGCCATCAGCGGGCCCTCGATCACGTGCAGCGGCCGGCCGCCCTTGGCGCGGATGCCCTGCCAGGCTTCCTCGGTGTCCTCGACGATGAAATCGGTGATGCCGTGGATCAGCGCATGCGACAGCCGCGCGTCGACGTCGCCCGCGCGCCAGGCCAGCTTGGCGCTGTCGTCCTTGGCCGCGCCCTTGACCGACTCGGCCACCTCGAGCAGCCGCTCGGTCGCGTCCTCGCGGCGGTTCAGCACCACGTCCTCGACGCGCTCGCGCAGGTCGGCGGGGATCTCGTCGTAGACGCCGACCATGCCGGCGTTGACGATGCCCATGTCCATGCCGGCCTGGATCGCGTGGTACAGGAAGACCGTGTGGATGGCCTCGCGCACCGGCTCGTTGCCGCGGAAGCTGAAGGACACGTTGGACACGCCGCCGCTGACCTTCGCTCCGGGCAGGTTCGCCTTGATCCAGCGCGTGGCCTCGATGAAGTCGACCGCGTAGTTGTTGTGCTCCTCGATGCCGGTGGCGATCGCGAAGATGTTGGGGTCGAAGATGATGTCCTCGGGCGGGAAGCCGATCTCGTCGACCAGCAGCCGATAGGCGCGCTCGCAGATCTGGATCTTGCGTTCGTAGGTATCGGCCTGGCCGGTCTCGTCGAAGGCCATCACCACGGTGGCCGCGCCATAGCGGCGGATCAGCTTGGCCTGGCGGCGGAACTCGGCCTCGCCCTCCTTCAGCGAGATCGAGTTGACGATGCCCTTGCCCTGGATGCACTTGAGCCCGGCCTCGATCACCTCCCACTTGGAGGAGTCGATCATGATCGGCACGCGCGCGATCTCGGGCTCGGAGGCGATCAGGTTGAGGAAGCGCACCATCGCGGCCTTGCTGTCCAGCATGGCCTCGTCCATGTTGATGTCGATGACCTGGGCGCCGTTCTCGACCTGCTGGCGGGCGACGCTCAGCGCCTGCTCGAAATCGCCATTCAGGATCATCCGCGCGAAGACCTTGGAGCCGGTGACGTTGGTGCGTTCGCCCACGTTGACGAACAGCGTGCCGGCGCCGATGGCCACCGGCTCCAGGCCGGAGAGCTTCATCGGGGGGACGGCGGCGCGGCCCGGAGCGGTGCTGGCGTCGGAAGCGGGAGGGAGGGCGGACATGGCGGCGGCGCTCTTCGAGGCTGGAGGAAGCTGGATCGAGACGGGGCCGCGCAACTCACCGCAACCCCGCGCGGGGCGGGACGGTGAGCGTCGTTGTTCAGCGGGGTCCCGGGGTCCGACCGCGCCGTTCCGAGCCTGGCGGGCGCCCGGATGACGGGACCTGTCGCAACGCTCCTCGGAAACCACCGCCGCCCCGATGCCGCGAATGCGGCATTGCTGGCAGCGGAAACGGCGTGCATTCTACCGGTCCGGCCCTGCTTTGTTCGTGCCGGAATGCCTGCCGAAGCCTCGCGCGGACCTATGCTCGCCCGCAGCGTGCCGCGGTGGAGGGAACCGGCGCAGGCACGGCGACATCCGACAACGACAACAACGAGGAGGCGACGTCCGGTCGCCGGGAAGGCCACGTGGATCTGGTCCAACTTCCTTCAAACAGCCTGCGCGTGGGACAGGTGCTGACCTTCTCGCTGCGCGACGCGGCGGGGCACCTGCTGTTCGCCGCCGGGCATCCGCTGCCCGACACGCCGCAGGTGCGCGAGCTGCTGGCGCGCGGGCCCTGGGTCCAGGCGCACGAGACGCGCGAATACCAGCGCGCCCTGGCCCACAAGCTCGACACGATGATGCTGCAGGGGGCCTCGCTGTCCGCGCTGGCCAATGCCAAGGCCGAGTACAAGCCCACGCGGCCCATGCCCCTGCCGGCGGCGACGGGGCCGGCGCACACCGCCATCTGGGCCGATTTGCAGTGGCATGCGCAGCAGGTGCTGCGCGATCCGCATCGGCCGGACTTCCTCCTGCGCCTGGCGCAGCTGCTGGACACGGTGCTGTCGCGCCTGACGCAGCAGCCCGATGCCTCGCTGGCGATGCTGGTGCACGACGCGGGCCAGGAGCCGCTGCAGTACAGCGCGCGGCATGCGCTGCTGTCGCTGGTGCTGGCGGAGATGACGACCCGCCAGCTCGGCTGGAGCGAGGGCCGCCGGCGCACGCTGGGCCTGGCGGCGCTGACGATGAACCTGGACAGCGCCGCGCAGCAGGACCAGCATGCGCTGCGGCCCGAGGCGCTGGCCCAGGCGCAGCGCGAGGCCCTGGCCGGCCATGGCGACCGCGCGGCGGCCACGCTGCAAGGGATCGGGGTCGACGACGAGGCCTGGCTCGCCGCGGTCCGCCTGCATCACGACGCCGGGCCGGGCCCGCTGGCCGGCCGCGCGGACGGGGAGCTGATGGCGCGCCTGCTGCGCCGCATCGACGTCTATGGCGCGCGATTGAGCCCGCGACGCAACCGCCGGGCGCTGTCGGCGGCGCAGGCCGCGCGGGCGGTCTACCTGGACGAGCTGCAGCAGCCCGACGAGGCGGGCGCCGCGCTGATCAAGGCGATCGGCCTCTATCCGCCGGGCTCGCTGGTCCGGCTGGCCAATGGCGAGGAGGGCATGGTGCTCAAGCGCGGGCACAGCGCGAGCGAACCGCTGGTGGCGGCGCTGATCGGCCGCAGCGGCTCGCCGCTGACCGTGCCGGTGCTGCGCGACACGCGCTTGCCGGCGCAGGCGATCTCGGCCAGCCTGGCGCCGCATGAAGTCCGGTTGCGCGTCCACATGGACGCGATGCTCAAGCTCTATTGAGCTGGACTGCCCCGACCGCTACTCCTCCGGCCCTCACCCCCGCCCTCCCGCAAGCGGGCAAGGGAGACGGAGGGATCAGACGCCTTCAGTGATCAGTCCGCTGAACAGCTTGCTGCCCCACGGGCGCGGCCGGTAGGCGGCGACCTTCTGCGCGATCGCGCGGATGTGGTCGGGCGTCGTGCCGCAGCAGCCGCCGGCGATGTTCAGGAAGCCGGCCGCGGCGAACTCGCCCACCAGCCGGCCGGTGACGTCCGGCGTCTCGTCGAAGCCGGTGTCGCTCATCGGGTTGGGCAGGCCGGCATTCGGGTAGCAGGAGATCGGCGTGTCGCCGGCCGCCTTGGACAGTTCCTCGATGTAGGGCCGCATCAGCGCCGCGCCGAGCGCGCAGTTCAGGCCGATCGCCAGCGGCCGCGCGTGCCGCACCGAGTGCCAGAACGCCGTCACCGTCTGCCCCGACAGGATGCGGCCCGACGCATCGGTCACCGTGCCGGAGATGATCACCGGCAGGCGCTCGCCGGTGTCCTCCATCAGCTCGTCCACCGCGAAGATCGCGGCCTTGGCGTTGAGCGTGTCGAAGATGGTCTCGATCAGGAACAGGTCGACGCCGCCCTCGAGCAAGCCCTTGGCCTGCTCGTAGTAGGCGGCGCGCAGCGTGTCGAAGTCGACGTTGCGGGCGCCCGGGTCGTTCACGTCGGGACTGATGGACGCCGTGCGCGGCGTCGGGCCGAGCGCGCCGGCCGCGAAGCGCGGCTTGTCCGGCGTGCTGAACGCGTCGCAGGCCTCGCGCGCCAGGCGCGCCGCGGCGACGTTCATCTCGTAGGCGAAGGCCTCCAGCCCGTAGTCCTCCTGCGCGACGGTGGTCGTGCCGAAGGTGTTGGTCTCGATGATGTCGGCGCCGGCGTCCAGGTACTGGCGGTGGATCTCGCTGATGACCTCGGGCTTGGTCAGCACCAGCAGGTCGTTGTTGCCCTTGAGGTCCTTGGGATGGTCCGCGAAGCACGCGCCGCGGAAGTCCGCCTCGGTCAGCTTGTAGCGCTGGATCATCGTGCCCATCGCGCCATCCAGGACGGCGATGCGTTGCGCCAGCAGGGCGGGCAAGGCGGCGCCGCGGGTGTAGGCGGCGGCGGGACGGGCGGCGGTCGGGGCGTTCATGGGGCGCGATTGTAAAAAACCGCGCCCGGCCCCAGCCTTCTCATCCGCCAAAGACCTTCTTCAGGATGGCGCTGCCGGTGCCCACCGGGTCCTGGCGGATCTTTTTCTCCTCCTGGCCGATCATGAAATACAGCCCGTCCAGCGCCTTGTCGGTGACGTAGGACTGCAGGTTGGCGTCCTCCTTGCGGATCAGGCCGAAGCCCAGGGCCTTGCCGGCGACGGCGTTGTACTTCTCGCTCAGCGACTGGCGCTCGGTCGCCTTCGTCACGATCGGCAGGAAGCGGTCAGTCAGCGGCGAGCGCGTCTTGTCCTCGAAGAAGCGCGTCACCGCGTTGTCGCCGCCGCGCACGATCCTCACCGCGTCCTCGACGCTGATATTGCGCACGGTGCTGACCAGCAGCTGGCGCGCCTCGGGCATCGCCTGCTCGGCGGCGCGGTTCATCGAGGTCACCAGCTCATCGATGCGCCGGCCCTGGCCGGTGGTGCGCAGCAGCCGGGCCGCGTCCTTGAGCGCGCCGGGCAGCTCGATGCGCACCTGCGGATTGCCCAGGAAGCCGTCGGTGCGGCCCAGGTTCGCGAGCGCCGCCTGCGCGCCGCGCTCCAGGGCCGCGCGCACGCCGGAGGCGGCGTCGCCCTCGCTCAGGTTCAAGGCCATCGCCCAGGGCGAGGCGCAGCCCGCGCCCAGCAGCGCGATCAGGTCACGGCGAAGCAGGTTCATCGAGGTCTCCTTCGGGGGTATCGGCCGCCGCAGTGGCGGCGGGCTCGGCGGGCTCGACCGGCGGCGTCGCGTCGGCATCGGCATCGGCATCCGCGGCATCGGCATCGACATCGGCCGCGAGCGACGAAGCCTGCTCCGATTCCGCGAGGTCCATGTCGATGGCGCCGAACGGGCCGGGTCCGTCACCGAGCTTGAACTCGATGCGCAGGCTGTCGCCGGCCTCGAGCACGACCGGCTTGCCCAGCACCGGCATGCCGGCGCCGACCAGCGTGCCGGCGCGCAGCGGCCGGTTGCGGGTGGCCTCGGCGAGCAGGTCGCCGAAGGACCACTGCATGCCGGCCTTCGCGTCGACGACGGCCTGCTTGCGCCCGTTGCGCATGATCTGCAGCTGCAGCGCCGCGCGACCGAGGTACCAGGCGCCGGGCAGTTCATCGGGCGTGAGGGCGACCGGCGCGAACTGCAGCGCCGGGCGGCTGTGCAGCGCCGGCCAGCCGTTGGCCAGTTCCTCCTGCTGGGCCGGCCGCAGCACCCAGTCGCTGACCAGCATCAGCAGCCGGACCGATTCCAGCGCCTGCGACGGCACCGCGCCCTGCGCCAGATCGCCGGTGAGGACCGCGAGTTGCGCCTCGGGCTCCAGGCCCGGCGCGCGCAGGTCCAGCAGATCGGCCGGCCCGAGCAGCGCCTCGGCGCCGCCGGCGCGCAGCAGCGGCGCGCTCAAGCGCTCCGGCCAGGCCAGGCCGCGCTCGCGCAGTGCCTGGCCCTGTCCGGGATAGGCCTCGCCGGCGATCCAGCCGGCCAGGCGCGGCAGCGGCGCCATGCACTGCCGGGGATCGAAGGCGAACGCATGCCGCGCGCGCCCCTGGTTCAGCGACACCGACAGCGTCTCCAGCTGCGGCGCCATGAAGTTCCAGTCGTCGAGCACTTGCTGCAGGCGCGTGGCGATGCCGTTGGCATAGCATGCCTGGCTCAGGTCGCGCGACACGACCACCAGTTGGCCGTCGCGCGATCCATCGCGGTAGGTTGCGAGTTTCATTGTTGTGGTCGGACAGTCATTCGTCGGGCGAGCGTTGGCGGCATTTTCACCTCAGGATCGGAAGGCGCTCGGCGTCGCGCTCGCGGCCGCGCTGCTGCTGCATGCGGCCGTGATGAATGCGCTGTCGCGACAGCCCGCGCCGCGCGCGGTCGACGCGAGCGCGATGGCGACCCGCCTCATCGACGCGGTCCCGCGGCCCGAGTCCTTGGCGGCGCCCATCGCGCCGCCCATCGCGCCGCCGGTTGCATCGCCTGTTACGCCACCGGTTGAGCCACTCGTTGCGCCGCCCGTGACGACGCCGGAGCTCGCGCCCGGCGCGGTGCCCACCGCCATCGCGACCACGACCCCACCGCTCGCCGACGCTCGCCCCGTCCCCGCGCTGCTCGCCCTGCCGCTGCGCGGTGAAGGATCGCTCGCCTATGCCTTCGTCATCGACGGCCAGCCCGGTGAGGCTTCGCTGAATTTCCGGATCGAGGACGGACGCTACGACATGACCCTGGAGCGCCGCGCCGGCGACCGTGAATTGCCGCTCTGGCGCAGCGAAGGTCGCGTCGGTCCGCAAGGTTTGCAGCCGGAACGTCATCGCGTGCGCCGTCAAGGCCGCGAGCGCGAGCTGCTTGTCTTCGACCAGGATGCCGTCCCGCCGCGTCTGCTTGTCGGCGCACGCGCCTACACGCTGTCGGCGGGCACGCAGGACCGCCTGTCGTGGTGGCTGCAGCTGGCGGCGCTGATGGCGGCCGAGCCCGCGCCGCATGTCGGCCTGCGGCTGCGCATGCCGGTGGCCGGCGCGACCGGCGTGCACGACTGGGACTTCGAGGTGGTCGCGCGCGACGGCGACCGCTGGTTGCTGCAGCGCGCGCTGCGACGCGGCCCCGGCCGGCCCGCGCTGCAATGGTCGGCCTGGCTGGACGGACAGCGCGGTTTCCTGCCGGTGGACCTGCGTTTCAGCCTCGACGACGACGAGCAGTGGGCGCTCCGATTGCTGGATTGACCCTGCCGGTGTCGCGCGTGCCGGCACGACGGCCATGGCACGCGAACACGTTACGTTCCGTGAATCCGTGAAACCCTGTGCGGTTGGCACCACAAATGCTTGGGACCGGATGAATCCGTGCCGGCAAGTTCTGCCACCATGGGGTCATGGCCTGGTTGGGAGCGATGGGGCTTGAATCCATCGCGTCAGGCCATAACTCCTGTCACAAAGGAGTCCTTCATGCACATGCTCTACGACTCGCCGAGCTACATCGTCGTGCAGTTCGATGTTCCGGTCGACCCGTCCCCCGGTGACGCGGCGCATGCCGCGCAGGCGGACCACACCCACCTGCCCTCGCTGCAGCGCGATGGTTTCGAGATCGTCGACAAGTTCACCCGCAAGGAAATCTTCATCGAGGGCGCCCTGGCCCAGACCTTCCAGGAAGGCGTGGAGGCGCTGATCGAGCAAGGCCCGGACGTCGACGACCTCGACGCCTTCATCGCCACCTACGCCAACCTGGGCCAGCAGCCCGTCGTCATGCATTGACCCCCCGACCGGCCCCGGCGCCCTCCACCTGCGGGGGACCGGGGCTTGTCGCGCGGCACCCGCTGCGCCAAGATCGTGCGGCCATGCACCGCCCCAGGCGGTGAGGCCCTCCCCCTCCGCACGAATCATGGGCAAGCGCGCGCAGCCTCCGCTGGTGTCCCCGGGCCTGTCCGAGAGCCCGGTCCTGGATCGCATGTGCTCGCACTTCGTGCTGACGCTCACAGTCCGCCACGCCAACCGCTTCAACCCGCGCCGCGACCTCAGCGGCCTGCTCGCGCTGACCGCGCGGCACCTGGTCTGGCCCTCGCCGGTGCTGGCCCGCGTGCGGGGCTACCTCGCGCGCCGCTGCCAGGGGCATTCGCTCTGGGCCGGCCATGAGCGGCTGGGCGACGCGGCCTTCCTCGCGCGCCACGGCGTCTGGCGCGGCCCGTTCGCCGAGGCGACGCTGTTCTTCTACCTCGACGAATACATCAAGGACGCGCCCAAGGACCTGCTCGCGCTGCTGTCCTGCACCTGCGACGCGCTCGACGCGC
Source organism: Mitsuaria sp. BK037 (assembly GCF_014193045.1). Taxonomy (NCBI): domain Bacteria; kingdom Pseudomonadati; phylum Pseudomonadota; class Betaproteobacteria; order Burkholderiales; family Sphaerotilaceae; genus Roseateles; species Mitsuaria sp. BK037. Next base: position 176,263 of record NZ_JACHYS010000003.1, read on the forward strand.
AGCTGCGCAGCCAGTCCACGCTGGTGGAGCAGAACATCGACGTGCTGGGTCGCCTGCTGCAGCTCAACGCGGCGGAGCGCGCCCTGCTGCTCTACGGCACCCTCGCCCGCTACCAGCGCGAGCTGCGCGGCGCGTTGGTCGAGTTCAAGGTCAACACCGCGCAGGAGGCCTTCGCGGCGATCGCGGAGGTGGCGGGCGTCGATCCGCACGAGGTCGCGGAGGCCCTGCGCGCCGGCTCGCGGCTGGAGCGGGTCGGCATGATCGAGAACCTGATCGCCGAGCACAACATCACCGACCTCTCCGACCTGATGAAGGTCAGCGAGCAGCTGCCGCCGGTGCTGATGCGCGCCTACGACGGCCCGCAGGACCTGATGGCGGTGTTCACGCGCCCGGTCGCGCCCAGTCCGCTGCAGCGCGCCGACTTCGACTTCATCGCCGAGGACGTGGGCATCCTCGCCACCCTGCTGCGCCATGCGGTGACGCAGGGCCAGCCCGGCGTGAACGTGCTGATCTACGGCCCGCCGGGCACGGGCAAGACGGAGCTGGCCAAGGTCGCCGCGCGCGAGGCCGGGCTGACGCTCTACGAGGTCGAGTACGCCGACCGCGACGGCAATGCGCTGACCGGGCGCGACCGCTACCGCTCGCTGCAGATCAGCCAGGTCTTCCTGAAGGCCAGCCGCGAGGTGGCCCTGCTGTTCGACGAGGTCGAGGACGTGTTCCCGCACCTGAGCGGCGACGCGGCCCACCTGATGGCGCGGCTGGACGCGGCGCTGGAGGTGCCGGCGCCGATGGCCGTCAACGGCAAGGCCTGGGTCAACCAGATCCTGGAGAGCAACCCGGTCCCGGTGCTCTGGATCACCAACCGCATCGAGCACATCGACCCCGCGTTCCGGCGCCGCTTCCAGTACCACCTGGAGCTGACCTCGCCGCCGCCGGGCGCGCGGCTGGGCCTGGTGCGCAAGGCGCTGGAGGAACTGCCGGTGCCCGACGGTTTCGCCGAGCGCCTGGCCGAGCGCCGCGGGCTGACGCCGGCGCAGGTGCGCACCGCGGTGCGCTTCGCCCGCCTGGCCGGCGGCGAGGCGGCCGCGGACGCCGTCGCCAACGAGCGGCTGGTCAGCCGGCAGCTGCTGCATGCCGACAAGGCGCTCGGCCTGGTCGACGTCTCGCCGCAGGCGCGTCCGGCGGCGACGCGTTATTCGCTCGACCTGATCCACTGCGAATGCCGCTTCGCGCTGCCGCGTCTGATCGAGGCGCTGCGCCGTCGCGGTCTGGGCACGCTGTGCTTCCACGGACCGCCGGGCAGCGGCAAGACCGCGCTGGCCGAGCACATCGCCGCGGAACTGCAGCGGCCGCTGATGGTGCGGCTGGCCAGCGACCTGATGTCCAAGTACGTCGGCGAGACCGAGCAGAACATGGCCCGCATGTTCGAGGCCGCCGCCGCCGAGGGCGCGGTGCTGCTGCTGGACGAGGCCGACAGCTTCCTGCGCAGCCGCCGCATGGCCGAGCGGCATTACGAGGTCAGCGAGGTCAACGAGATGCTGGCGGGCATGGAGCGCCATGCCGGCCTGTTCATCTGCACGACCAATGCCTTCGACGACCTCGACGAGGCGGCGCTGCGCCGCTTCAGCTTCAAGATCCGCTTCAAGCCGCTGCGGCCGGACCAGCGGCTGACGATGTTCGAGCGCGAACTGGGCCTGCCGCCCGACGAGTCGCAGGCGGACCGGCTGCGCTCGCTGGACGCGCTGACGCTGGGTGATTTCGCCGCGGTGCGGCAGCAGGCCGAGATCCTGGGCGAGGCGCTGTCGCCGGATGAATTCCTGACGCTGCTCGAGGCCGAGCACCGCGTGAAGCCGGACGTCCGCCAGCGCCGCCCGATGGGTTTCCGCCGGGGCGAGGCCTGACCCCCACGCCATGTTCTATGGCATCGTGCCGGGCATGCTGCTCTCGTTCCTCTTCCGCTGCCTCGCGCGACTGGTGTTCCGCTGCCTCGCGCGACTGAGCCAGGTAGCGCGCCGAGCGGTGCTCCTGCCGCTGACGCTCGCTTTGCTGCTCGGCACCGCCGCGCAAGCCGCTCCTGCCGCGGCCGCGCCGCCGCCCAAGGCCAACTGCCCCGCCGAGCCCGCGCCGCTGCCCGCCGCGCGTCTGGCCGCGCTCGCCAAGGATCGCGGCGTGATGTGGACGCTGAGCCGCGACGGCCGCACCTCCTACCTCTATGCCAGCCTGCATGTCGGCCGTCCCGCCTGGGCCGCGCCCGGACCGCGCCTGCTCGCCGCTCTGGCGCAGGTCGACGCGGTGGCGCTCGAACTCGATCCGCTGGACCGCGATGCCTGGCAGATGCCGCCGATGCCCGAGCTGCCGCTGGACGCCTCGCTGCGCCGCCGCCTGGACGCCCAGGCCGCCGCGGTCTGCCTGCCGCCGGGCGCGCTCGCGACGATGCATCCGCTGCTGCAGACCAGCACCTACATGCTGCTGCGTGCCCGCGCGCTGGGGCTGGACGTGCGGTACGGCCAGGAGATGCTGCTGAGCCAGTGGGCCCGCGAGCGCGGCCTGCCGGTGCTGGCGCTGGAGACGCTGCAGGGCCAGCTCGAGGCGCTGCTGCCCGCCGACGTCGACGCCGCCCGCCACGAGCTGCGGGCCAACCTGCGCCAGCTGGAGCGCCCCGCCGCGCTGCTGCGCACGCTGGACACGATGGTCGCCGTCTACGACCGCGGCGACCTGGCGCGGCTGAACCGCTACGCCGAGTGGTGCGATTGCGTCACCGACGCCGCGGACCGCACGGCGCTGAGACGCATCAACGACGGTCGCAACCCGGCGCTCGCCGAACGGATCGCCGAGCTGCACCAGCGCGGCCAGTCGCTGCTGGTGGCCGTCGGCGCGATGCACATGACCGGCCCGCGGGCGCTGCCCGCGCTGCTGCGGGAGCACGGCTTCGAGGTAACCCTGATGCCGCCCTCCGGATCGCGGTGACCGAGTTGCGGCACACTGGGCCGCCTTCGCGCCCGGCCCCGCCGCGGCGCCTTCCGCCAGACCCTTCCTTTTCCCTTCGGAGTCCCGCATCTTGGACCCCCTGCCGTCCTTCCTCCAATCGCTGTTCCTGGTGCCGCTGACGCTGCTGCCCATCATCAATCCGGTGGGCGTGGCCCCGATCGTCATCGGCGCGGCCGGCGGCGACGACAAGGTCCTCAAGCGACTGTCGCGCCAGGTCGCGATCAACGGCTGGGTGGTGATCATGGTGTCGCTGCTGGTGGGCACCTACGTGCTGGACCTGTTCGGCATCTCGCTGCCGGTGGTGCGCGTGGGCGGCGGCCTGCTGGTGGCCTACAGCGCCTGGGTGATGCTGACCCGCAACGAGACCGACGACGTCCAGACCGCCGTGGTGCATTCGTCGCCCGGCGACATCAGCGAGGCCGAGATCGTGCGGCGCAGCTTCTTCCCCATCACCTTCCCGCTGACCACCGGCCCGGGCAGCATCGCCGCGGCGATCGCGCTGGGCGCGCAGATCCCGCGCTCGCCCATCCCCTACGTGATGCAGGCCGGCATCGCCGCGATCGGCGCGGCCATCACGGCGGCCGTCGTCTACCTGGTCTACCGCAACGGCGGCCGGCTGCTGATGCGCATGGGCGAGGTCGGCACCCTGGTCATGATGCGGCTGATGGCCTTCGTGCTGCTGTGCATCGGCATCCAGATCCTCTGGTCCGGCTGGGCCGACCTGAACCACATCCCGACCTGAGGCGACCCTCGCCCCCTCCTGCGCGAAGGCCTCCCGCCGCGGCGTAGGATCGACGCTCACGGCCGCGCCCAGGCAGGCGTCGCCGCAAGCCCACCGAGGAGACAGCATGGCGGACACCGACTTCAGCAAATTCGTTCCTGGCTTCGACTTCCTGCAGGGGCTGATGAAGAACGCCGGCGCCGCGATCCCCGGCTTCAACCAGTGGGTGGCCCCCACGCTGGACCCGCAGGAGCTGGACAAGCGCATCGACGAGCTGCGCACCGTGCAGTTCTGGCTCGAGAACAACGCCCGCATGCTGACCGCGACCATCCAGGCGCTCGAGGTGCAGCGCATGACGCTGTCCACGCTGCACGCGATGAACGTGCCGATGGCCGACCTCAAGGATGCGCTGAAGACCCCCGTGCCGCCGCCCTTCCCGGGGGCGTCGTCCGCTTCGTCCCCGTCCCCGTCGCCGTCGCCGTCCCCGTCGTCCGCGCCGGCCCCGGCATCGAAGGCCACGACGGCCGGGCCGTCCTCATCGCCTGCCGCCGAGCCCGCATCGAAGGCCGCGCCGGCCGAGGACGCCGCCGAGCCGGCCAAGGCGCCTGCGGCGCCCGGCGCCAAGCCCGCCGGCGCCGACCCGATGCAGTGGTGGAACGCCCTCACCCAGCAATTCACGCAGGTCGCGGCCAACGCGATGAAGAGCGCGCAGACCGCGGCGTCGGTCGCCACGGCGGCGTCCACGGCCGCCGCCTCGTCGGCCGCGCCGGCGGGCCGGCCCGCGGCGACGCGCCCCTCCGCCGCGAAGGGCACGGCGAAGGCATCGACGGATCGCGCGCCCAGAGCGGCGGCCAAGTCGGCGGCCAAGCCGGCCGCCAAGGCCGCGCCGGCCCGCAAGACGACCGCTTCCAAACGCAAGACTCCCTGAGCCTCCCGCAGTTCCCCCGAGGGCCGTCCATGCCTCGTTTCCTCCAGGCTCACGCCACCCATCCCGACCCCCACATGGCGCTGGCCCTGGCCGGCGCGCAGCTGGAGGGCCAGCGCGCCGGCATGACGCCGACGCTGGGCTTCCTCTACCTGACCCACCCCTACGTGCCGCAGGCGCAGGCGCTGCTGGACGAGGTCCGCCAGCGCTGGCCCGGCTGCGGCTGGGTCGGCGCGTCGGCGCTGGCGGTGAGCGCCAGCGGCGTCGAGTATTTCGACGAGCCGGCGCTGGTCGTCATGCTCTGCGACCTGCCGCCGGACCAGTGGCGCATCTTTTCCGGCCGCCAGCCGCTGCCGCCCGAGGGCGAGGCGCGCAGCCTGCTGTTGCACGCCGACGGCGGCACGCCCGATCTGCAGGAGCTGATCGGCGAGCTGGCCCAGCGCTGCAGCAGCGGCTACCTGTTCGGCGGCCTGGTGAGCGGCGGTGACGACGCGGTGCAGATCGCCGACGGCGTCTTCGCCGGCGGCCTGTCGGGCCTGGCGCTCGGACCGGAGGTGCGCTGGATCTCGCGCGTCAGCCAGGGCTGCCAGCCGCTGGGTCGCGAGCGCCGCGTCACCGCCTGCGACGGCCCGCTGGTCACCGAACTCGACGGCTTGCCCGCGCTCGACGCCCTGCTCGAGGACCTGAAGCTGCCCGCGTACACCGGCGAGTCCGGCTCGCTGCGCCAGGCGATGCCGCTGTTCCGGCGCACGCTGGTGGGATTGAACGACGAGCCCGGCGCCCGCCGCGAATACGGCCCCGAGGTCCGCGTCCGCCACCTCGTCGGCCTGGATCCGGGCCGCCGCGGCATCGCCGTCGCCGAGCAGCTGCGGACCGGCGAGCTGCTGAGCTTCTGCGAGCGCCATCCCGACGCCGCGCGCCGCGACCTGGTGCGCATCTGCACCGAGATCCGCGCCGAGGCCGAGGAGCGCGGCGCCCACATGGCCGGCGCCCTCTACGTCAGCTGCACCGGTCGCGGCGGACCGCACTTCGGCGCGCCCTCGGCCGAACTGCAGTGGGTGCAGCACGCGCTCGGCGAGGTGCCGCTGGCCGGCTTCTTCGCCAACGGCGAGATCGCCCACGCGCGGCTGCATGGCTACACCGGCGTGCTGACCGTCTTCCTGGATCGCTGATGCCGGCACGTCGCCACCTGCTCCAGGTCGCCGCGGCCTCGGCGCTGGGCACCGCGCTGCCGCTGCGGGCCGCCCGCGACGTCGCCGCCCGACTCGGCGCGACACCGCCCGATCCGCAGGCGTCGGGCGCCCCGGCGGCCGAGCCCGCCACCGTCGTCTATCCGCGCCACCTGCCCCAGCAGGACCGGCAGGTCGATTACTTCATCAGCCTGCTGCATGCCGCGCTGCAGCGCAGCGGCGCGCGCTACACGCTGATCCCGACGCAGTCGGAGATGGTCCAGAGCCGCGCGCTGCTGGAGATGGCCAGCGACGATCCCGGCATCGACGTCTTCTGGACCATGACCGACCCGCAGCGCGAGCAGACGCTGCTGCCGGTGCGCATCCCGCTGGATCGCGGCCTGATCGGCTGGCGCCTGTGCCTGACCCGCGACGACGACCGCGACCGCCTGCGCCAGGTCCGGGACCTGCGCGACCTGGCGCGCCTGACCGCCGGACAGATGCACGACTGGCCCGACACCGCCGTGCTGCGCGCCAACGGCCTGCCGGTGCAGGTGAGCACGCATTACCAGGGGCTGTTCCAGATGCTGTCGCAGGGGCGCTTCGACTACTTCCCGCGCTCGATCTTCGAGATCGACGCGGAGCTGGCCAGCTTCCCCGAACAGCGCCTGGCCATCGACAGCGCGCTGCTGCTGCACTACCCGGCGGCGCTCTACATGTTCGTGCGGCCGGGCCGGCCACGGCTGGCGGCGAACCTCACGCGCGGCATGGAGGCGCTGGTCGCCGACGGCAGCTTCGAGCGGCTGTCGCGACAGCTGTTCGGAGAGCTCGTGCGGCGCCACCGCATCGACCAGCGCCGCGTGCTGCGCCTGCGCAATCCGCTGCTGCCGCCGCGCACGCCGCTGGACCGCCGGGCGCTGTGGTGGCCGCTGCCCGGCGGGCGCTGAATCTCCCCCCGATGAGCGGTCGCGCTCCCCCCATCGCCGGCGCGCCGGTTCAGGCCCGGGTCAGCGCGCGCGGCTACAGTTCGACGCCATGACCGCCGTCCTCCCCTCGACCCACGAGCCGCCTGGCCAGCAGGCCGGGGCGCTGGCCGCGTTCCGCGCCGGGCGACGCGCGGCGCTGGTCCAGGCCCTGGGCACGGTGGTGCCGCCGCACGCGCTGCTGTGGCAGGACGAGCAGACCCGCCCCTATGAATGCGACGGCCTGACCGCCTACCGGGAGCGCCCGCTGGCGGTCGCGCTGCCGGAGACCGAAGCGCAGGTCGCCGGCGTGCTCAAGGCCTGCCACGCGCTGGGCGTGCCGGTGGTCGCGCGCGGCGCCGGCACCGGGCTGTCCGGCGGCGCGATGCCGCACGCCGAGGGCCTGACATTGGCGCTGGCCAAGTTCAACCGCATCCTCGGCATCGACCCGCTGGCGCGGACCGCGCGCGTGCAATGCGGCGTGCGCAACCTGGCGATCTCCGAGGCCGCGGCGGCGCACGGCCTCTACTACGCGCCGGACCCGAGCAGCCAGATCGCCTGCACCATCGGCGGCAACGTCGCGGAGAACTCCGGCGGCGTGCATTGCCTCAAGTACGGCCTGACGCTGCACAACGTGCTGAAGGTGCGCGGCTTCACCGTCGAGGGCGAGCCGGTCGAGTTCGGCTCCGAGGCGCTGGACGCCGCCGGGCTGGACCTGCTCAGCGTGGTCGTCGGCAGCGAAGGCATGCTGGCGGTGGTGACCGAGGTCGTCGTCAAGCTGACGCCCAAGCCGCAGCGCGCGCGCTGCATCATGGCCAGCTTCGGCGACCTGCGCCGGGCCGGCGACGCGGTGGCTGCGATCATCGCGGCCGGCATCATCCCGGCCGGCCTGGAGATGATGGACAAGCCGATGACCGCCGCGGTGGAGGACTTCGTCCACGCCGGCTACGACCTCGACGCCGAGGCCATCCTGCTGTGCGAGAGCGACGGCACGCCGGAGGAGGTCGAGGAGGAGATCGGCCGCATGAGCGAGGTGCTGCGCGCCAGCGGCGCGACGCGGCTGGAGGTCAGCGCGGACGAGGCGCAGCGGCTGCGCTTCTGGAGCGGCCGCAAGAACGCGTTCCCGGCCTCGGGGCGGATCAGCCCGGACTACATGTGCATGGACTCGACCATCCCGCGCAAGCGCCTGGCCGACATCCTGCTGGCGATCCAGGAGATGGAGCGCAAGTACGGGCTGCGCTGCGCCAACGTCTTCCACGCCGGCGACGGCAACCTGCATCCGCTGATCCTGTTCGACGCCAACGATGCCGACCAGCTGCACCGCTGCGAGCGCTTCGGCGCCGAGATCCTGGAGACCAGCGTCGCGATGGGCGGCACGGTGACCGGCGAGCATGGCGTCGGCGTGGAGAAGCTCAACAGCATGTGCGTCCAGTTCTCGCCGCAGGAGCGCGAACGGATGCTGGCCCTGAAGCGGGCCTTCGACCCGCAAGGGCTGCTCAACCCCGGCAAGGTGATCCCGACGCTGCAGCGCTGCGCCGAGTACGGCCGCATGCACGTCAAGCGCGGCGCGCTCGCCTTCCCCGACCTGGAGCGATTCTGATGACGGTGCAAGCAGAGGATTTCGAGCGCGGGCCGGCGCCCGTCGCGACGCCGCCCGAGCCGGCGGAGTTCGTCCGCGCGACGCAGCTGATCGACGCGCTGGAGGCGATGGCCGAGCGTTTCCGCGAGGGCCGCCCGGTGCGCTTCACCGGCCACGGCAGCAAGGATTTCTACGGCGGCCCGCTCGGCGACGCGGCGCCGCTGTCGACGCAGGCGCTCAACGGCGTGATGGCCTATGAGCCGAGCGAGCTCTACGTGACCGCCGCCGCCGGCACGCCGGTGGCCGAGGTCGAGGCGCTGCTGGCGCGCCACGGCCAGCACCTGGCCTTCGAGCCGCCGCGCTTCGTCGGCGCGGCCTCGGGCGGCATCGGCACCGTCGGCGGCATGGTCGCCACCGGCCTGTCAGGCCCGGCGCGCGCCAGCGCCGGCGCGGTACGCGATCACGTGCTCGGGCTGACGCTGCTCGATGCCAAGGGCGAGCTACTGCACTTCGGCGGCACGGTGATGAAGAACGTCGCCGGTTATGACGTCTCGCGCCTGATGGCCGGCTCGATGGGCGTGCTGGGGCTGATCGCGCAGGTCACGCTGAAGGTGCTGCCGATGCCGGTGGCCACGGTGACGCTGCGCTTCGAGTTCGGCCAGGAGGAGGCGCTGCTGCAGATGAACCGCTGGGGTGGGCAGCCGCTGCCGCTGTCGGCCACGGCCTGGTGGGATGGCGCGCTGGTGGCGCGGCTGTCCGGCGCCGAGGCCGCCGTCGCCGCGGCGGTGCGCAAGCTGGGCGGCGACGTCATCCCGGAGGCGATGGCCGCGCCGTTCTGGCAGGGCCTGCGCGACCAGAGCGACGAGTTCTTCCTCGGCGCGCGCCGGGCCGTCCAGGGCGGCGCGACGCTGTGGCGGATCGCGGTGCCGTCGACGACGCTGGCGATGCCGCTGCACGGCGAGCAGCTGATCGAATGGGGCGGCGCGCAGCGCTGGGTGGTCACGCCGATGGCGCCGGCGCAGCTGCGCGAGCTGGTCGCCGCGGCCGGCGGCCACGCGACGATGTTCTATGCGAACGACAAGACGGCCGGCACCTTCTCGCCACTCGGGCCGCAGCTGACGCGCATCCACAAGGAGCTGAAGCGGCAGTTCGATCCGGCGGGGATCTTCAATCCTGGCCGCCTCTATCCGGACCTCTGACCGCCGTTCGCCACGCCCCCAGCCCGCCGCAGCAAGCCCGCCGACCGCAAGCCCACCGATGCAGACCCACCTGGCCCCCGAGTTCCAAGGCACCCCGGAAGGCAGCGCGGCCGAGGCCATCCTGCGGCGCTGCGTGCACTGCGGCTTCTGCACGGCGACCTGCCCGACCTACCAGCTGCTCGGCGACGAGCTCGACGGACCGCGCGGCCGCATCTACCTGATCAAGCAGGTGCTGGAGGGTGAGACGCCGACGGCCGCCACGCAGCAACACCTGGACCGCTGCCTGACCTGCCGCAACTGCGAAAGCACCTGCCCGTCCGGCGTCCAGTACGGCCAGCTCGTGGAGATCGGCCGGCAGGTCGTCGAGGCCAAGGTCGAGCGCCCGCGCGAGGAACGCCTCAAGCGCTGGCTGCTCAAGGAAGGGCTGACCTCGCCGCTGTTCAAGCCGGCACTACGGCTCGGCCAGGCGCTGCGGCCGCTGGTGCCGGGCGCGCTGAAGGACAAGGTGCCACCGGCGGCCGGCCCGCGCGCGCACCAGTGGCCGCGGCGCGCGCATCCCCGCAAGGTGCTGATGCTGATGGGCTGCGTGCAGCCGGCCATGATGCCCAACATCAACGCGGCGACGGCCCGCGTGCTGGACGCCGCCGGCGTGCAGACCCTGGTGGCCGACGAAGCCGGCTGCTGCGGGGCGATCCGGGCTCATCTGAACGACCACCCTGGCGGCCTGGACGACGCGCGCCGCAACATCGACGCCTGGTGGCCGATGGTCGACGGCCACGGCGGCGAGGTCGAGGCGATCGTCATGAACGCCTCCGGCTGCGGCGTCCAGGTCAAGGACTACGGCCGCCTGCTGGCGCATGACCCGCACTACGCCGCGAAGGCCGCGCGCGTGTCGGCGCTGACGCGCGACCTCAGCGAGTACCTGCCCTCGCTGGTCCCGGCGCTGCGCTCGCGGCTGGGGCAGGACCGGCCGGGCGCCCGCCCGCGCCTGGCCTACCACCCGCCCTGCACGCTGCAGCACGGCCAGCAGCTGCGCGGCGGTGTCGAGGGACTGATGCGGGAACTCGGCTTCGAGATCGCGACCGCGCCCTCGGAGAGCCATCTGTGCTGCGGTTCGGCCGGCACGTATTCCGTGCTGCAACCGGTGCTGTCCAAGCAGCTGCGCGAGCGCAAGCTCGCCGCGCTGGCACCGCTGGCCGCCGATGCGATCGTCTCCGCCAACATCGGCTGCATCCAGCACCTGCAGTCGGGCACCGGCACGCCGGTGCGCCATTGGATCGAAGTCCTGGACGACGCGCTGTCCGCCTGAGCCGGGTCATCTCGTCACCGTCTTGTCACCGCGATCGCGCGTCGCGCTGCGGATGGACCTGCGGAACGTCGCATCGGCGCATCACTCACCGTGCAAACCCCGCCCACTTGAGGAGGAGTTCTCACATCTGAGGCCCGGCCCCGGGCAAACCCGGGCATGCGCATTGCCTGCGGCCCGCAGAATCGCCTCCCATAACAGGAGGGGAGCGCGTCAAGCGATCCAACCAGAAAGTGAAGAAGGCCGGTCACCATGTGGGGACCGGCCTTTTTTCCGTCCAGGCTTCGGCGCGAGGCGCCCAGGTTCAGGGTTTTCCCGTTGCGCAGGATGAGCATGGAAGCTGTCAGACGCCCGCCATGTGGCGGCCGGACGCGGATACTCCGCAGTCCTCCCTGCTTCAGCGGCTCCGCGGAGCCCCGACCCGCCATGACCCTGACCCGTCGCACCTGGCTGCTGGTGCCCGTCCTGGCCGCGCTGACCGCCTGCGCCAACGCGCCTGCTCCCTCCGCCACCGGACCGGTCGCGGCAAACCCTGACCCCACCGCCTCCCCCTTCACGGCGAAGAAGCCGCCCCGGCTGGTGGTCTTCATGGTGATTGACGGCCTGCCCATCCGGCAGGTGCTGGGCTACCGCGACCAACTGCAGCCCGACGGCTTCAAGCGCTTCCTGGACCGCGGCGCCTGGTTCGCCAACGCGTATTACGGCCACGGCTACACGGTCACCGCGGCCGGTCACTCGATCATGCTCAGCGGCGCCTATCCGCAGCGCAGCGGCATCATCGGCAACGAGTGGCGCGATCCGATGACCGGCACGCCGCAGTACAACACCGCCGATCCGCGCTACCAGTACATCGGCAACAACACCGAGCCCCTGGCCGGCACCAGCCCGGAGAACTACAAGGTCGAGACCGTCGGCGACGTGCTGCGCACGCTGCAGCCCGCCGCCAAGGTGATCGGCATCTCCGGCAAGGACCGCGGCGCCATCCTGCCGGCCGGCCACAAGGGCACGGCCTACATGTACATGGGCGGCACTGGCCAATTCGCGTCCTCCACCTATTACATGGACCGGCATCCGGCCTGGGTCGACGCCTTCAACGCCGCCAAGCCGGCCGACCAGTTCTTCGGCAAGACCTGGGCGCCGATGCTGCCCGAGGCCGCCTACGCGCGCAGCGTGCCGGACGGCCAGCCCTGGCAGGCCAACAGCGGCAACGGCAACCGGCTGCCGGCCGTCCTGGGCGCCGGCATGGATGGCCCCGGTCCGCGCTTCTACGGCAACATCCTGCCCTCGCCGTTCGGCGACGAACTGACGCTGGCCTTCGCCCGCGCCGCCGTCGAGGGCGAGCGGCTCGGCGCGGATGAGCAGACCGACCTCCTGTCGGTGAGCCTGTCCAGCCACGACTACATCAACCACGCCTTCGGCCCCGAGTCGCGGCTGTCGCACGATCACTTCCTCCATCTGGATGCCTACCTGCAGTCGTGGTTCCAATACCTGGACGCGAAGGTCGGCCGCGACAACTACGTCGCCGTGCTGACCGCTGACCACGGCTTCACCGACACACCCGAATGGGCGAAGTCGCAAGGCCGCGACGCCGGCCGGATCAATCCGGCACAGGCCGTGGGCTTCGTCAACGCGGGACTGGCGAAACAGTTCGGCGAAGGCCGCTGGGTGGTCGGCCTGTCCGGCACTGGCCTGATCTTCGACGAGGCCGCCATCCAGGCGAAGGGCCTGAAGCAGGACGAGGTCTATGCGGCGGCGCAGGCGCTGGTGCAGCAGGTCGAGGGCGTGCAGGTCGCGTTCACGCGGGCGCAGCTCGCCGGCACCGACACCGCGACGCCCTACCTCGAGCAGATGCGCAGGTCCTGGTATCCGGGCATCGCGGCGCCGCTGCAGGTGGTGCCCAAGCCAGGCTGGATCTTCGGTTCGCGCCTGATGGGCACGACCCACGGCAGCCCCTACGAGGACGACACGCACGTGCCGCTGCTGACCTGGGGCCCGGCCTGGGTCGGGCAGGGCCGCATCGAGCAGCGCGTGGAGATCGTCGACCTCGCACCGACGCTGTCGGCCCTGCTCCACATTCCCGCGCCGCGGCAGGCGCAAGGCCGCTTGCTGCCCCTGCCGGCGCGCTGATCGCCCCGCCGGGCCGGCGAATCCCCCCATTCACCGCACCCACCCGCCACCGAAGCGGGGGTGGGATACGTCCGCCACACGGCTCCTGTAGGCTGCTCGGTCTCGCAGAAGTGACAGGGAGACCGCCGTGTTTGGCTGGTTCGAAAAACTCGTCGATCCGTTTCCGCAGACCCCGGCGCCGCAACCGCCCAAGGGGTTCTTCGCCTTCGTCTGGGCGGGCTCGCACGGGATGCGCCAGCTGATCCTGGTGCTGACCGTCCTGACCGCCGCCATCGGCGCCTTCGAGGCGCTGCTGTTCTCGATGCTGGGCTCGGTCGTCGACTGGCTCAGCGAGGTCCCGCCCGCGCAGTGGTGGTCGACCCAGCAGGACAAGCTGCTGCTGCTGGGCGGGATCCTGCTGGCCAGCCCGCTGCTGATCGCGCTGCAGGCGCTGAGCAAGTACCAGGGGCTGTCCAGCAACTTCCCGATGCGGCTGCGCTGGAACTTCCACCGCCACCTGCTCGCCCAGAGCATGAGCTTCTACCAGGACGAGTTCGCCGGTCGCGTCTCCGCCAAGCTGATGCAGACGGCGCTGGCGGTGCGCGAGTGCTGGCTGATCGTCACCGACATCCTGGTCTTCATCACGATCTACTTCGTGACGATGCTGGGCGTGGTGGGCGGCTTCGACGCCACGCTGCTGCTGCCCTTCCTGGGCTGGCTGGCCTGCTACATCGTGGCGCTGACCTACTTCGTGCCCCGGCTGGGCAAGGCCGCCTCCGCGCAGGCCGACGCGCGCAGCCTGATGACCGGCCGCATCACCGACGCCTACACCAACATCAGCACCGTCAAGCTGTTCTCCCACTCCAACCGCGAGGCCGGCTTCGCCCGCGGCGCGATGCAGGACTTCCTGGGCACCGCCTACCGGCAGATGCGGCTGATCAGCGGCTTCGAGATCGTCAACCATGCGCTGTCGATGGGCCTGATCGCCTCCACCGCCGGCATGACGGTCTGGCTGTGGACGCAGGGCCAGGTGGGCATCGGCGCGGTCGCGGCGGCCACGGCGATGGCGCTGCGGCTGAACGGCATCTCGCACTGGATCATGTGGGAGATGGCCAGCCTGTTCGAGCACATCGGCACCGTGCAGGACGGCATCACCACGCTGTCGCGCCCGGTCGCGATCCAGGACGCCGCCGGCGCGACCACGCTCTCGGTGACCCGGGGCGAGGTCCGCTTCGACCACGTTGACTTCAGCTACGGCGGCCGCAAGACCGTGCTGCACGACCTGACGCTGACGATCCGCCCGGGCGAGAAGATCGGCGTGGTCGGCCGCTCGGGCGCCGGCAAGTCGACCCTGGTCAACCTGCTGCTGCGCTTCTACGACGTGGACAAGGGCCGGGTGCTGATCGACGGCCAGGACATCGCCGCAGTCACGCAGGACAGCCTCAGACGCCAGGTCGGCATGGTGACCCAGGACACCAGCCTGCTGCACCGCTCGGTGCGCGACAACCTGATGTACGGCCGGCCCGACGCGACCGAGGACGAGATGCGCGCCGCCGCCGAACGCGCCGAGGCGGTGGACTTCATCGACGGACTGACCGACCCCAAGGGTCGCCAGGGCTACGACGCGCATGTCGGCGAACGCGGCGTGAAGCTGTCCGGCGGCCAGCGCCAGCGGATCGCGATCGCGCGGGTGATGCTGAAGGACGCGCCGATCCTGCTGCTCGACGAGGCGACCAGCGCGCTGGACTCGGAGGTCGAATCGGCGATCCAGCGCAGCCTGTACCGGCTGATGGAAGGCAAGACGGTGGTGGCGATCGCGCACCGGCTGTCGACCATCGCGGCCATGGACCGGCTGATCGTGATGGACCAGGGCCGCATCGTCGAGCAGGGCGACCATGCGTCGCTGCTGGCGCAGGGCGGCCTGTACGCCAAGCTGTGGGCGCATCAGAGCGGCGGCTTCCTGGTCGAGGACGGCCTGGACGAGGACGGCCAGGGCGATGCGAAGCGCCGGCCCGCTGGCGGCCAGGCGCGCGAGGACGCCGACGACCGCGACGTCGTGCATGACGAGGCGGAATGACGACGGATGCCGGCAGCGGGCGCTGTCGCTCGAACAGGGCGGGCGGCATGGCGCGTTCGGCTCAAGGCGCGGAGGCGCTTGCGCACCACGCCGGCGATGATTCGTTTGGCCTCAATGGATTCACCGAAAGCCCGCGCTAACTTATCCATCGTCGGAGGGACGCCGCACGCCACCCGTTCAAGGGGTTGGTCGGGGTTTCCGGTCGGTGCCTTGTATGAAACACTGCGGTCGCAGGTCGGACGGGAGCGCCGATCCGCTTGAGCGTCCGCCCCTTCCTGGGGCCCGTGCACCACGAAAGCTGAGCTTATGGACAACAGCAGCGACACCCACCAGCAGCCCTCGGCCACCCCGGCAACCGCCGCGGGCACCGTCGTCTCGCAGCGCCGCCGTCGTTTCATCCAGGCGGGCGTGGTGCCAGTGGGCCTGACGCTGGCCAGCCGGCCGGCGATGGCCTGGCACTGCAACACCACCTCGGCCTGGGGCTCGGCGATCCTGCGCAACGGCGGCGCCAGCGTGCAGGCCCGCGCCGATGCCGCGGTGATCAACAACACCGAGTGCTGGTACATCGCCAACTGGAAGGACAACACCGGCCGGTCCCTGGTGCGCGGCGGCAACGCCCCCTGGAACTACGTGATCGCCCAGTGGTATTCCGGCAAGTCGCTCACCTACGCGCGCAACAACCTGACCGTGGCCAAGCTGTTCCCGGCCGGGTTGAAGAACGTCAGCGGCACCGCCAATGTCTACAACCTGCTGAAGAACGACTCGGCGGGCTACGGCACGATGATGATCGTCGCGCGTCTGAACACCCTGTTCGCCGGCAACAAGGTCAACCAGTGCGTGCTCTCGGCCACCGGCCAGGACATGCTGCTGCAGATGGCCTCGCAGGGCCCCGGCATCTTCAAGCCGGCCAACTCCACCGGCGCGGCCTGGACGCAGGCCGACTTCAAGAACTACCTGTACAGCAACTGGCTCGTGGCCTGATGGCCGGAGCCGCCTGGCACTGCAGGCCCTCGCTCAACAACGTGCTGCTCGCCTGGGAGGGCGAACAGCACGCGGTCTATTTCGACCCTGACACCGGGGACACCCACCTGATCGCCGCGCTCGGCGCGCAGCTGGCCGAATGGTTGGCCGCCGGGCCGCTGGACCGCGACCAGCTGCTGCAACGCCTGGCCCGCGACGTCGACTGGGACGAGCCGCCCATGCCCGAGGCGCTGGCCGAGCTTCTGGACCTGCACCTGCGCCGGCTGGCCGAGATCCACCTGCTGGCCGAAGGCCCGGTGGAGGAGCCGGCCGCTTGAAACTGCAGGACGTCGGCACCGCCGGGCTGCGGGCCCGGATGCGCGACGGCGGCGTGACGCTGCGGCTGTCGCCGTTCACCGTGCGCGTGCGCTCCGACATCCCACACCTGGCCGCCGACGTGGCGACCATGTACCGCGACTTCGAAGTCGCCGGCGATGACGAATTCGTCGACTTCCACGTCGCCGTGCTGCGCAGTCCCCACTGGCTGAGCCGGCTGCAGGGCCGGGCCGAATTCTGGTTCGACGGCCAGCGCTCCTTCACGCCGCTGCCCGCCGCGCAGGCGCTGGCGATGCTGGAGTGGGGCATCAACTGGTGCATCGCCGCCCATGCCCACCAGTACCTGCTGATCCATGCGGCGGTGCTGGAGCGCGGCGGCCGCGCGCTGCTGATGCCGGCGCCACCGGGTTCCGGCAAGAGCACCCTGTGCGCGGCGCTGGCGCATCGCGGCTGGCGGCTGCTGTCGGACGAACTGGGGCTGCTGGACATGAGCACCGGCCTGGTCCACGGCATGGCGCGGCCGATCAACCTGAAGAACGCCTCGATCCCGTTGATCCGCGCCTTCGCGCCGGAGGCGGTGTTCAGCGCCTCCATGTTCAACACCGCCAAGGGCACGGTCGCGCTGGTGC
This sequence comes from Mitsuaria sp. BK037, assembly GCF_014193045.1. Taxonomy (NCBI): domain Bacteria; kingdom Pseudomonadati; phylum Pseudomonadota; class Betaproteobacteria; order Burkholderiales; family Sphaerotilaceae; genus Roseateles; species Mitsuaria sp. BK037. The sequence goes on from NZ_JACHYS010000003.1 coordinate 193,220, forward strand.
GGGCGCCGCAGGACGCGATCGACGCACGGCTCGCGCCGGCCCGCCCGGCCTGGGTCGTGCTGCCCGCGTGGCGCGCCGACGCGGCCGCGCAGCTCGTCCCGGTGGAGCGCGCCCGCGCCTTCATGGACCTGGCGGAGCAGTCCTTCAACTACGACGTCCACGGCCTGGCCGGCTTCCAGGCACTGGGGAGACTGGTCGACAGCTGCGGCTGCCATCGCTTCGAGTACAGCCGGCTCGACGAGGCCCTGGCCTGCTTCGACGCGCTCGAGGAGTCCGCGCCATGAGCGCCCGGCGCGACGATCGCCGCCGCCCACTGCTCATCCGCGTGCTGCTGCAGCCCGCGGTCGCGGCCGGCTTGAGCCTGACCGAGTGGGACCTGCTGCTGCGACAGGCGCGGCGGTCCAACCTGGCCGGCCGGCTGGCCGAGCAGATGGAAACCGGCGGCTGGCTGGACACGCTGCCGCCGCCCGTGCAGCCCCACCTGCGCTCGGCGCTGCTGCTGTCGCGGCGGCAGGTGCAGATGCTGCGGCGCGAGGTCGAACTGCTGCGGCAGACGCTGGCCGAGCTGCCTGGCCCGCTGATCCTGCTCAAGGGCGCCGCCTATGCGCTGGGCGGGCATGCGCCCGCACCGGGCCGGCTGTTCAGCGACATCGACCTGCTGATCCCGCCCGAGCAACTGCCGCGCTGCGAGACGACGCTGCTGGTGCACGGCTGGGATTTCGACGACGGCCTGGACGCCTACGACCAGCGCTACTACCGCGAGTGGATGCACGAGCTGCCGCCGCTGCACCACAAGCGCCGCGGCACCTCGCTGGACGTGCACCACACGCTGCTGCCGCCGACGGCACGCACGCCGCTGGACAGCCGCGCGCTGTTCGACGCGCCGCGCCCGCTGCCCGGCCTCGCGGGCGTCTTCGTGCTGCCGCCCGAGGACATGCTGCTGCACAGCGCCGCGCACCTGTTCCACGAGGGCGAACTGCCCAACGGGCTGCGCGACCTGTTCGACCTCGACGCGCTGCTGCGCGAGTTCGGCGCGATCGAGGGTTTCTGGCCGCGGCTGGCGTCGCGCGCGCGGCGCATCGGCCTGACGCGGCCGCTGTGGCTGGCGCTGCGCTACACGCGGCTGCTGCTGGACACGCCTTATCCGGACACGCTGCCGGAGGAACTGGGGCCGCCGCCGGGACCGCTGGCGCTGCGGCTGCTGGATGCCTGTTACCGGCGCCTGCTGCGGCCGGGCCATGACAGCTGCCGCCTGCCGGGCCATGCGATGGCGGAGGTCGCGTTGTATGTGCGCTCGCACTGGCTGCGCATGCCGGCCGGGCTGTTGGCGCGGCATCTGGCGCGCAAGGCCTGGTCGCGGATGACAACTGCCCCCGAAGTGCCCAAGGTCGAGACGCCTTAGGCCTTCGAAGAACCCCCTCACCCCTCCCTCTCCCCCTGAAGGGGAGAGGGGACATACCGCCCGAAGGGGGCGGGCGCGGCCTTTGCCGCGAGGCCAAGGGCCTTCGCTTATGCTCGCTCCCCATGAACCGACCCAAGCCTTTCTCCATGATCCGCGAGTTCCATCTGGCGGACTGGTTCACCCTGGGCAACGCCTTCTGCGGCGTGGGCGCCCTGTTCTCGGTGATGACCTTCCTGCAGACCGGGCTGACGCAGCACCTGTACTACGCCTGCGCGCTGATCCCGGCCGCGCTGGTCTTCGACGTGCTGGACGGCCGCATCGCGCGCTGGCGCCAGAAGAGCTCCGCGATGGGGCGCGAGCTGGACTCGCTGGCCGACGTGATCTCCTTCGGCGTCGCCCCGGCCGTGATCGCCTATGGCTGTGGCATGCAGGGCCTGTGGGACCGCATCGTGCTGGGCTTCTTCGTGGCCAGCGGCGTGTCGCGCCTGGCGCGCTACAACATCACCGCCGAAAGCCTGTCCGCGGGCAGCGACAAGGTTGCCTACTTCGAGGGCACGCCCATCCCCACGTCGTTGCTGCTGGTGATCGTGCTGTGGATCGCCGCCTGGCAGGGCGCGATCGGCGACGCGTTGTGGTTCGGCGCCATCAAGCTGGGCGGCTTCACCCTGCATCCGCTGGTGCTGCTGTTCGCGGTCTCCGGCTCGCTGATGATCAGCCGCATCCGCATCCCGAAGCTGTGAGCTGACGCTGAGCGCCGACGCGCTTGGACGTGTGTCCAGCGCTGTGCCCGATGACGACAAAGGCCGCCCGAGGGCGGCCTTTGTCATAGCGCTCGCGCGTGGGGCATCGACGGCGGGTCAGGACGGGCCCGGCGGCACGCCGAATCGGAATGGGCACCCCTGCGCGGCGCCCCAACGCGCCGCCTCAGGGCCGCCTCAGGGCCGCCCGCCCAGGATGCGGTTGCTGCGCGCGGCCAGCTTCTTGAACTGCAGCGCCACGGCATCCTCGCCGCCGGCGCGCGTCGCCGTCGCGCGTGCCAGGCCCGTGCCCGAGGCGCTCGCCGCCGGGCAGCTGCCGTTGGCGCGGTATTGCAGCGCCGCGGCCAGCATCGCCTCGCTGGCGTCACCCAGCGCGTGCTCGAAGTCGTCCGCCACCGCGCAGCCCTTCACGCCGGTGGCGCCGCTGCCCGCGGGCACGAAGCCGTCCGCGTAGTCGCCGAAGCCCTTGTTGTTGACGCCAACGAATTCGATCGGGAAGTAGCTGTAGCCGCAGTTGTCCTTGGCCGTGAAGCCGTAGGGCTTGCCGCAGGTGGTGCCGCCCACCAGCACGACCTCCACGTCCACGCCGCGCAGGCTGTTGATCAGCGCCTCGCTGGCCGAGCAGGTGCCCGACTGCGCCAGCACGAACACGCGCCGCAGGTTCAGCGCCGGCAGCGGCTGCCGCGAGCTGCAACGGCCATCCGCCGTCATCAGGCAGGACTGGTCGTAGAACGGCGTCTTCGAACCCTCGCTGTTGGTTTCCGCGCTGCGGCGGCTGTTGTAGCGCAGGTGCTCGAAGGTCTTGCCGGAGGTCGCCGCGCTGCCCGCGATCATGTAGGCCAGCTCGCTGGCGATGAACAGGTAGCCGCCGCCGTTGTAGCGGAGGTCGACGATCAGGTCGGACACCCCCTGGCCGCGGAAGTCCTGCATCGCGGCGATCAGCTGCGCTTCCGCCGGCAGGATGTGGTCGTTGAAGACCAGGTAGCCGACCTTGCCGCCATCGGTCGCGGTCAGCACCTGCCGGGTCGGCACCGGCGTCTTGGTGACGTTGCCGGCGACCAGCGTGAGGTCGCGGCTCGCGCCGGAATTGGCGGTCAGCACAAAGCGGTGGCTCGCGCCGGCGGTGTCGGGGAACAGCGCGCCGTTGAGGGTCTTGACGCCCGCCGCGTCGTTGACATCGGCCGCCGCGCCGTCGGCGCTCACCAGCGTGTCGCCGCGGCGCACGCCGGCGCGGTCGGCGGCGCTGCCCGGTTCGACGAACGCGACGCGCAGGCCGCGCGGCGGTGTCGCCGACTTCATCCGCCATTCGATCCCGTAGCCGAGCTCGACGCCGCCCTGCGACAGCGCGTTCCACTCGCGGGTGCTCATCATGAAGCTGAACTGGTCCTTGCGTTTGCCGCTGGCGGTGGTCGCCGGCGAGCGCAGGTCGTCGAAGTAGTTGTCCAGCGCGGTCTCGACATCGCTGCCGCTGTAGCGCGGGGCCGAGGCATCGATCGACGGCACGTCCTCGCGCCACAGGTAGGCCTCGTCGAAGTAGGCGCGGATCCAGTTCTTCTCGGTCGCCAGCGAGCCGCTGCGCTGACTGGCCTCCGGGTTGCCCGGCGCGCATTGCTGGGCGTAGGCGGCGCTGGGCTGGAGCACCGCGCCGGTGTTGCCACCGTTGCCCGTGCCGCCACCACCGACCGTGCCGCCACCGGTCTCGCCGCTGCCCACCACCGGCGTGCCGCTGCTTCCCCCACCGCCGCCGCATGCGCTCAGCAGCATCGCCCCGACGGCGCCAGCCACGGCCAGGCGCGTCACCCGCCACATCGCGGATCGATTCATGTCAACTCCCTCGCGGGACGGTGTCCCGTTGTTGTCGGTATCGCGGGCGCCCCCTTTTGGAAGGCGTCCGCCAGCGTCGAGGGCGGAGTTATAGCGGGAAACCGGCGGCGTACAGCCGCTCAAATGGGCGGTTCTGCTCTCAAAGTGACCAAAGACGCACCCTCGCCACTGGCGAAGATCCGCCACCCGAACCAAGTCGGCGGCGCGGGCAGCTCGAAGACCTGGCCGGGCTCGAGCCAGTGGTCGTCGGCGCAGCCGGCGCGGGTGATCCAGGCGCGGCCGCCGAAGACCCGCAGGCGCACCGGCCGGCGCAGGCGCAGCGTGACGGGCCGGCCGTCGGTCGGCAGCACGATCGCCTCCAGGCCGGGCGCGGGTGGGACAAAGGCCGGCGCGGGCGAAAGCCGGGGCCGGAACAGCGGAGGGAGGAGGCGCAGCGGTTGCATGGCCCAACGATAGGAAGCGGCTGTGCGGCGCTCCATCCACAGCGGCCGACCGATGCGGCGCATACAGCGCGCGCACGGCCGTGACCTGTGCTGGCCGGCTTGCCGCTGATCTGTATTGGTCATTGCCAACCCGGAACACACAGAATCGACGCATGGACGCGCCGCTGCTACCGCTGTATATGCAACTCGCCGACCGCATGGCCCGGTCGATCCGGGCGGGCACGCTGAAACGCGGCGAGCGGCTGCCCTCCGTGCGGGAGCTGGCCGGCCAGCACGGCGTGTCGCTGTCGACGGCGGTGCAGGCCTACCGCTGGCTGGAGGATGCCCGGCTGATCGAGGCCCGGCCGCGCTCCGGCTACTTCGTCGCCGCGCGGCCGCCGCGGCTGCCGGAGCCGCGGGTCTCCCGGCCCGACACCGCCTCGCGCATGGTGCAGCTGGACCAGCTCGGCGCGCAGGTGATGGCCCTGTCGCAGGATCCCGGCTTCATCTCCTTCGGCGCCGCCTGCCCGGGTCCGGAACTCTTCGACCAGGACCGCGTGCGCCGCGCGATGGCCCGCGCCGTGATGCGCCATCGCGAGCTGCTGTGCACCTACCCGATCGGCCCCGGCATGGAGGAGGCCCGACGCGCGGTGGCCCGCCATGCGCTCGGGCTGGGCTGCGTGCTGGACCCGGACGAGGTGGTCATCACCAACAGCTGCATCGAGGCGATCAGCCTGTGCCTGCGGGCCGTCTGCAAGCCCGGCGACGTGGTGGCGCTGGAGTCGCCGACCTATTACGGCTTCCTGGAGATCCTGCAGAGCCTGCACCTGCGCGCGCTGGAGATCCCGACGCATCCGCGTCACGGCATGTCGCTGGACGCGCTGCAGCTGGCCTTCGAGACGCAGCAGGTCAAGGCCGTGCTGACGGTGCCGACGCTGTCCAACCCGCTGGGCGCCTGCCTGCCGGTGCCCGAGCGGCGGCGCCTGGCCGCGATGCTGGCGCGGCACGACGTCGCGCTGATCGAGGACGTGCTCTACAACGACCTGTCCGAGCAGGAGGACAAGCGCCGCGCGGTGAAGTCCTTCGACACGACCGGGCACGTGATGATCTGCGGCTCCTTCTCGAAGACGATCGCGCCGGGGCTGCGGCTGGGCTGGGTCGAGGCGGGCCGCTGGGGCCGGGTGTTGCGGCAGACCAAGGCGGTGCAGTCGGGCGCGCAGACCAGCGTGCTGGAGCTGGCGCTGGCCGACCTGCTGACGCAGGCCGGCAGCGGCGCGGCGCTGCGGCATCTGCGCGCGACCATCGCCGCCCGCGTCGACGAGGCGCGCCAGCTGATCGCCGAGAGCTTCCCCAAGGGCACGCGGGTGTCGGACCCCGCGGGCGGCTTCATCCTGTGGGTGGAACTGCCGGAGGCGCTCGACTCGGCGCAGCTCTATGAAGCGTGCCTGGCCGAGCACATCGTCATCGCGCCGGGGATGATGTTCTCGGCGAGCCCGCGCTTCCGGAACTGCGTGCGGCTGGGCGTCGGCGGCAAGTGGGGCCCCGAGCATCCGCGCGCGCTGCGCCGCATCGGCGCGCTGGCCAAGCAGCTGCTGATGAGCCCGCCGGACGAGCTGGCCGCGTAGGCCGCGCGCCGGCGGCGCTCCGCGCGCTCAGCCCTGCAGCCACTCGTCGTCCGCGTCCAGGCCCTTGGGCGCCTTGAGCCGCGTCATCGCGGCCTCGTCGTCGAGCAGGCGCCAGCGCCACCAGTCGGTGCTGATCGACTTGACCAGCGCCGCGTGATGCGCGGCCAGCCGCTCCGGCGCGCGTTCACGCGGGCGTCCGAGCAGCCGCTGCCCGAAGCCGGCGCCGCGCTCGCCAGCGCCGCCCAGACTCATGTGATCGGCGCCCTCCAGCCACAGCTGGGCCTTGGCGCCGGCCGGCAGCGCGTCGTAGACGGCGCGGCGGTAGCGACCGTCGCGCTCCGGGCCGAGCGGATTGCCGTCGAGGCTGCCGGTCAGGCACAGCATCGGGCGGGTGATGCCCTTGATGCCGCCGGCGCCGTGCCCCACCGAGGGGCTGAAGGCCGCGAAGGCCTTGAAGTGCGATTCCGACAGGTCCGGCGCGCCGCGCACCTGGTAATCGCGGCCGGCGACCGCCAGCGTGGTCTGCGCGCCGAAGGAATGCCCGGCCATGCCCAGCGCCTCCGGCCGCACCCGCGACCAGGGGCCGCTGCGGTCCTGCCGCAGCTTGAGCAGCTGCTCGACGGCGAACTGCACGTCATGGGCGCGCTCGACCAGCTGCTCGGCGCTGGCGGCGGCCTTGACCGCGGGCAGCCCGCCGCGCCAGATCGCGCGGTCGCTGCCGGCATGCTGCAGATGCAGCGTCGCGACGCCGGCCTCGGCCCAGGCCTGCGCCCACTCGGTGCCGCCGTCGAGGCTGCCGCCCAGTCCGTGCGAGAACACCACCAGCGCGACCGCACCGTCGCCCTCGGGCAGGCGCAGGCGCCAGGGAATGTCGCGCAGGCGGGACCGGTCGTGCCAGCGGCCTTCCGTCACGCCGGCCTCGGCTTCCGCCTTCGCCTCGCCCTCGGGTGCGGCCAGTGCCGGCCAGGCGCCGAGCGCCGCGGAGGTCGCGCCCAGGCTCAGCGCCGAAGCGCGCCGCAGCAGCGCGCGCCGGGTCGGATCGGCATCAGGAAGGGAATGGGGGGACGGCCAGGTCAGCGACCGCGCCAGCGGCTGGGCGAGCGTTTCGTCGAGCGGCTGGGTGAGCGTCTCGTCGCGCGACCGGGTGAGCGTGTCGTCGAGCGGCTGGGTGAGCGTCTCGTCGCGCGACCGGGTGAGCGTGTCGTCGAGCGGCTGGATGTGCGGCTCGTTGAGCGACCGGGTGAGCGTGTCGTCGAGCGGCTGGATGTGCGGCTCGTTGAGCGGCTCGTTGAGCGGCTCGTTGAGCGATTGGGCCTGACAGCGGGCGTGAGGTGGGGCGATGGGCATCCGTCGATTCTGCAGAGGCCGGCGCCGATGGCACCGACTTTTACCGGCCTCGGGGACGACGGCACGGGGGCCGCCGTCATGCGGACGAGGCGGGCAGATGCCGTTCCCGGGCCGGTGGCACCGGCTTGAGGCGCAGCGCCCAGCAGACGCCGCCGACCAGCAGCACCACGCCGGCGACGCCCATCAGCGGCGGCCACGCGCCGCGGTGCACCTGGGCGTAGACCAGCGCGGCCAGCGTCTCGAAGACGATGAGCTGGCCCACCAGCGTCGTGGGCAGGCGCTGGCTGGCCTCGTTCCAGCACAGCGTGCCGAGCCAGGACGCGAACAGCCCGACCGCCATCATCAGTCCGACATAGGGCCACAGGCGCGGCCCGGCGGGGAAGTCGAAGCCGGCGGGCAGCAGCGGCAGGCCGGCGCCGTCGGCGACCGCCAGCACCAGGAAGGCCAGCGCCGCCATCGGCAGCGTCACCAGCCCCTGGGCGGTGGCCCAGGCGCGGGGGCTGCGGTCGGCATGGGCGCGCAGCCAGTCGGCATTGCGGATCGGGTACCAGGTCCAGCAGGCCAGCGCGATCAGCGCCAGGCCGGCGCCCTGCAGGTAGCGGCCCAGCGCCTGCGGGGCCAGCGCCGCCTGCTCGACCTGGTTGACGCAACCGATGCCCAGCGCGATCAGCAGCAGCGCCGGCGCCAGGTCGCGCCAGCGGTAGTGGCCGTCGCGCGCCGCGTTGCGGTGGTTGGAGCAGACCGCGATCACCACCGGCAGCGTGCCGATGATCATCGTGGGCAGCGGCCCGCCGGCGCGCTGGATCGCGGCGGCCAGTGTCAGGTAGTAGAGGAAGTTGCCGATCGCGCTGAGCTTGACCGCGTCCGTCCAGTCGGCCCGCGTCAGCCGCCGCAGCTCGCGCCAGTCGATCGACGCCAGCGGCAGCGCCAGCAGGCCGAAGGCCAGGTAGCGGCCGGCCATCAGCATGGCGGCGGGGTAGTCGGGCAGCAGCAGCGGCGTGACGAAGACCAGGCCCCACATCAGGCCGGCGGCGAGCGCGAACAGGAATCCGGACAGCATGCGGCGCAGTGTCGCGCCGCGTCAGGCCCGGCGTCTTGTACCGAGTTGCTGTTGGTAGCGCGCCGGGGTGAGGCCGTAACGACGCGCGAAGCTGCGCGTCAGGTGCGCCTGGTCGGTCAGTCCGACGGCGGCGGCGACCTGCGCCGGCGCCTGGCCGGCGGCGAGCTGGCGTTTGGCCTCGTTGAGCCGCAGCGCCATCAGCGCCTGCTGCGGCGTCGCATGGTGCTGCGCCTTGAAGCTGCGCAGGAAATGGAAGGGGCTGAGCCCGGCGACGGCGGCCAGCCGGGCGGTGTCCAGCGACTCGTCCAGGTGGGCCCGCATGTGCTCGATCACCGGCGCGAAACGCGGCGCGGCGCCCTCGGGCCGCACCGGCGCGCGATGGGCGTGGCGGCTCAGTCCCTGGACCAGCTCGAGCAGCGCGCTGTCGAAGGCCAGCGGCTCGCGGGCGCGCCACAGCGCGGCGATCAGCGCCGCGGCCTGCGTCGCGGCCGCCGCGTCGTGCGCCACCGCGGCGTCGAAGCGCCAGGCGGGACCGCCGTACAGCTCGGAGAGCAGCTGCTCGTCGAGGTAGACCATGCGGTAGCCCCAGGCATCGGCGGTGGCGGCCTCGCCGGTGTGGATGTCCTCGGGATTCATCAGCATCAGCGTGGCGCGCGGCGCGAGGTGCTCGCCGCCGCGCCAGCGGAAGCGGCCCACGCCGTCCGTGATCGCGCCCAGGCCGTAGGCCTCGTGCGTGTGCGGCTCGAAGCTGTGCCGCAGGATGTGGGCGTGGTAGAGCTCCACGCCCGCGCGGTGCGCGGGGCGACGGTACTGGGCCCGATCCTCGGGATGCTCGAACGCCGTGGGCATGGGCGGGAGTCTATGCCCGGCCCGCCGGTTCAGAGCAACCCGGGCGTCATGCCGGTCCAGCGCTTGAACGAGCGCCGGAAGTTGCTCTTGTCGTGGAAGCCCAGCGTGCGCGCCACCGCCTCGCCGCGCTGACCGCGCAGCAGCATCAGGTAGAGCGCCGCGTGCGCGCGGACCTGGTCGAGCTGCGCCTGGTGATGGGTGCCGAGCTGCGCGAGCTGCCGCTTCAGCGTCGCGGGGCTGATGCCGAAGCGCTGCGCGCTGCGCTCCAGCGACGGATCGCCGCCGACCTCGCCCAGCAGGTGGTCGTAGAGCACGGCGAGCTGCCCGCGCCAGGCGGCCTGCGGATCGGCGCCCTGCCCCAGCGCGCCGAGCGCTATCGCCGCGCGGCCGGCCGCCGCCGCCGGCCAGGGATCGACGGCCGCCGACAGCGGCAGCCGCATCGCGTCGACCTGGCAGCCGAAGTGCAGCGCCGGGCCGAGGTAGGCCGCGTGCCGCGACAGCTCACGCGGCCGCGTGCGGTTGAAGCTGAAGCGCCAGGGCAGCGACCGGCCGCCGCCCAGCCATTGCGCCATCGCGACGACCGCGCTCATCTGCATGTCCACCAGCAGCGGCTGCAGGCTGGGCGGCGCGCCGCAGGCCTCGGTCCAGACCAGCAGCAACTCGTCGGCGCTTTCCACCAGCCGCGGCGTCAGCAGCGGCGACAGCCGCGCGGGCCAGTCGCACAGCACGCGCAGCGCCTGGCGCAGGTCGCCAGCCTGCTGCAGCGCCTGGCTGGCCAGGCCGTAATGGCCCGGGAGGCTCAACTGGCCGACGACGAAACCCACGTCGCCCGCCAGCGGCTGCAAGGCCGCCAGCATCGACAGCAGCTGGCGCGCGGACAGCGCCTGGCCCGGCACCACGCCGCAGCGGCCCAGCCACTCGGCCGGATCGATGCCGCGGCTGCGGGCGAACTCGGCCAGCAGCGCGCCCTGGTAGGCCCAGGGGATGAAGGCGTGGTCGGCGCCATAGGCGGTCGCCGCGCCCGTCGGCAGCGCCTGGCGCAGCGCGGCGAGCGCGTCGTCGGGCTCGGGTGCCGCGCTGGGGAGCGCGCTCACCGCAGCCGCTCCAGCAGGCGCAGCAGTTGCGCCTCGCCGTCCTCGTCGGCATCCAGCGTCGCGCTGGCCATGCGGGCGCCGAGCCGCGCCCGGGTGCGCCCATCCGCGCAGGGATGCACATGCGCGGACAGCGCCGCCAGCAGGTCGCCCGGCAGCGCCGAGTCCGCATTCGGCAGCAGCGCGACGAAACGGTCCGCCGCGTAACGGCACAGCAGGTCGCCCTCGCGCAGCTGCAGCAGCAGCAAGGGCCCGGTGGCCTGCAGCAGCCGTTCCGACTCCGCCAGCCCATGCTGGCGCGCCAGCCCGGGCAGGTCCTGCCAGCCCAGCATCACCAGCGTCGTCGGCGCGGCGGGCGCGCGCCGCAGGCGCTCGATCTGCGCGAGCAGGTAGGCGCCGTCGCCCAGCTGCGTCAGCCCGTCGATCTGCGCGTGTTCCCGGTAGCCGCGCTCACGGCCGGCGCGCAGCGCGTTCAGCGCCAGCTGTTCCTGCCGCCACAGGTGCAATCCGAAGGTCAGCCCGGTCATGCCGACGACGTGGCAGGTGGATTCCATCCCCATCAGCAGCGTGAACGCGCGCGGGAACTTCCAGAACTCGTCCATCAGGTCCGCCCAGCCACCCAGCAGCATCCCCGCCAGCCCCAGGCACAGCCAGGTCGTGACGCGGCCGGCGGGCCGGCTCGCGCGCAGCTGCACCAGCCACAGCGCCAGCATCGCCACGATCAGCGATTCGCTGAGGATGTCGACCCAGCGCCACTGCGCCAGCGGCTTGGCGACGGCCCAGTAGCCGAAGGACCAGGTGACGGCGGCCATCGCCAGCAGCAGCCCATGGCCGAAATGGCGCGAGCCCGCGACCGGCGCGAGCACCAGCGGCGGACGCGGCAGCACGACTTTCATGGCGCGCGATGCTAGGCAGCGTTTGTGACAGTCGCCGTCACATGCGGCGCCGGGGGTCGGATCGGCTCACGCGCCGGGCCTGGCGGAGCCGTCCGGGCCGCGGCGCGTCGAGAATCCCACGCTGTCACGGACCCGCCATCCCGGCTTCCTAACGTGCGCCGCCATCCGTGACTCACCGACCTCTTCCCATGCGCACGCCGCCCCGCCCGACGCTCTTCGCCCTGTGCCTGTCCAGCCTCTTCGCCGCCACGCCCGGATGGGCGCAGCAGGCCGCCGACACCCAGGCCCCGCCCCGTCCTGACACGCGCCCCGAGGCCGCCGCCGGCCTCCGCAAGGACGCCCGCGCAGACGCCCCGCCCGCCAAGGACGCGAAGGCCGACGCCCGCCAGCTCGACACCGTCGTGACGGTGGGCCAGGCGGCGGCGCTGCGCTCCGCGCTGGACAAGCAGTCCGCGGCGCCCGGCATCGTCAACATCGTGCATGCCGACGGCATCGGCCAACTGCCCGACAACAACGCCGCCGAGGCGCTGGCCCGCATGCCGGGCGTGTCGGTGGAGCGCGACCAGGGCGAAGGCCGCTTCATCCGCGTCCGCGGCCTGGGTCCGGACTACAACGCGGTCAACATCAACGGCGCGCTCACGCCCGCCTCCGAGTCCGACCGCCGCGCTCCGGGCCTGGACCTGGTGCCGGCCGGCCTGATCCGCTCGCTGGAGGTGCAGAAGACGCTGACGCCGGACCAGGACGCCAACTCGCTGGGCGGCACGGTGACGGTGCGCACGCTCAGCGCCTTCGACCAGCCGGGCCGGCTGTTCACGATGGAACTGGGCGCCAACCACGACGCCAATGCCGGCAGGACCCGGCCGCGCGGCTCGGTCGCCTTCGCCGACCGCTTCGCCGGCGGCACGCTGGGCGTGGCGCTGGCGCTGTCGGCCGACCAGCGCCGCTTCGCCAGCGACAACGTCGAGACCGGCGGCGACTGGGACGGCGACAAGCTGGCCAGCTTCGAGCTGCGCCGCTACACCATCACCCGCGAGCGCGTCGGCGCGGCGCTGAACCTGGACTTCAAGCCGGACGAGGCCTCGCTGGTCTACCTGCGCAGCTTCAGCAGCCGCTTCACCGACCAGGAGCAGCGCCAGTCGATCGCGATCGAGTTCGACGAGCCGCTGGCGCCCGGCGAGACCGGCGACGGCACCGTCAGCCGCGGCCTGAAGGCGCGGCGCGAGATCAACAAGTCCAGCGCCGTGGTGCTGGGCAGCGAGCTCAGCCGCGGCGACTGGAAGTTCTGGGCCGAGGCCGGTGCCGGCCGCGCCAGCGAGGACAAGCCCGACACGCTGGCCTCGTCGTCCTTCACCGCGGACTTCTCCGGCCTGGGCTACACCGACACCGTTCGGCCGATGCCCACGGCGGTGGCCGGGCTGGGCGACGCCTCGCGATACGCCTTCAACAAGGCCAAGGTGGAGCAGAGCAGCGCCACCGACCGGGTGCGCCACCTGAAGGCCGACGTGCAGCGCGAGTTCGACCTGGGCGGCTGGGACCTCGACCTCAAGACCGGCCTGAAGGCGATGCGCCGCAACAAGGACAACGCGCAGGAGACCTACGCGCCCAGCGCGAAGGTGCTGAAGAAGGCGCCGTACAACGTCCCGTCGGCGCAGCTGGGGCTGGGCCAGTTCGTCGGCGGCGGCGAGGTCGACTACCCGTGGACCGCCTTCGGGCCCGGCATCGATGCCGGCAAGCTGCGCGGCCTGTACGGCGCCTATGACCTGAACGCGTTCCGCGACGCGGTCGACTCGTCGGTCAACGACTACGCGATGAAGGAGCGCACCGACGCCGGTTACCTGCAGGCGACGCTGGAGCGCGGCGGCACGCAGTGGCTGGTCGGCGTGCGCCATGAGCGCGTGCGCTTCACCGCCGACGGCACCGCCTGGAAGGATGGCGAGCTGAGCGCGGTGCACCAGGACACGCGCTCGAGCCACTGGCTGCCGGCGGTGCTGCTGCGCCAGAAGCTCAACGAAGGCCTGGTGCTGCGCGCGGCGCTGACGCACGCGGTGGTGCGGCCGGCCTTCGGCCAGCTGAGCCCGGGCGTGACCGTCGACGGCGACGAGGCCACCGTCGGCAACCCGCTGCTCAAGCCGCTGCGCGCGCGCAACCTGGACCTCGGCCTGGAGCAGAGACTGGGACGGGACGGGGTGCTGTCGGCCGCGCTGTTCCACAAGAAGATCCGCGACTTCGCCTTCCAGACCGACCTGGCCGGCACGCCGGGCTGGGAGGACTTCAGCCATGTCGAGTCCTTCGCCAACGGCGGCGACGCGACGGTGCGTGGGCTGGAGCTCTCCTGGAGCCAGGCGCTGAGCACGCTGCCGGCGCCGTGGAACGGCCTGGTGATCGGCGCGAACGGCAGCTTCGTGAAGTCGCGCGCGACCATCGGCGGTTATGACGAGGGCCGCTTCGTCAGCCGGCGCATCGCGCTGCCGAGCCAGTCCGACCGCAGCATCAACCTCAGCCTGGGCTGGGAGTCGCCGGCCTTCGGCGCGCGCATCGCGCTGAACCACAAGTCGCCCTACCTGCTCGAGGTCGGCGACGTGCTGGACGCGGCGCAGGACCGCAAGGTCGACACGCAGAACCAGATCGACGCGTCGATGCGCATCCAGCTGACGAAGCAGCTGCAGCTGCAGTTCGAGGCGCTCAACTTGAGCAACGAACGCTATTACGTCTACCAGGGCAGCAAGGCCTTCAACACCCAGTACGAGCAGTACGGGCGGGCCTACAAGCTCAGCCTGAAGCTGGCGATGTTCTGAAGGAGCGGCAGGTCATGACGATGAAGACGATGAGGACGCCCCGCGCCGCTGGGATGACGATCCGCGCGCTCCTGGCGACGGCTGTTGCGGCTGCGGGCGCGTTCGTCCCGATCGCTCAGGCGGGTTCTGGACCGGGAACGACAACGGGCACGGCGGCAACGTCGACCGCGCCGGTGCTCGAGCTGGGCAAGAACGGCCTGCGGCTGCTCGACGCCGCGGGCCAGCCGGCGGACGAGTTCAGCGTGCGCGCCAAGCGCTGGGATCGACGCCGGCTCGCGGACGGCACGACCGTCGCGCTGCTGCAGGACGCCGACACCGGCGTCCTTCGCCTGATCGAGGTGCGGGACCAGCGCCTGCGCGAGCGCGGCCAGTGGGCGGCGCCGGCGATCGACGTCGAGGCGATCTGCCTCTACCTCGAGCCGCGCCAGCAGACGCTCCAGGCCTTCCTGCTCGGCAGCGATGGTTTGTCGGAGCAATGGCTGCTGACCCCGCCGCCCGTCGACCCGGCCAAGCGCCGAGCAAGCAGCACGAGCAGCACGAGCAGCACGAGCGGCTTGACCGGCACGAGCGGTCGCCTGGTCGCGCCCTCGCCGATGCCGGCCCAGGTACTGCGCCAGCTGGCGACGATCCCGGACGCCAAGAGCTGCGCGGTGCGCGACGACGAGGCGACGCTGTACATCGCCGAGGCCGACGTAGGCCTGTGGGCCTTCGAGGCCGACGCCGAGCGCTCGGGCCGCGCGCTGGTCGCGCCGGGGCTGGCGCCGAAGGATCTGGCGCTCTGGCTCGAGGCCCGCGCGGCGCGTCCCCGCCCGGTGATCCCGGTCGCAGTCCCCTCGGCGCAGACCGAGCCGGTGCGGGGCGGCGGCGATGCCGCGGACGATCCTGCGATCTGGGTCCATCCGACGCAGCCCGCGCGCAGCCTCATCCTGGGCACCGACAAGAAGCGCGGCCTGGCGGTCTACGACCTGCAGGGGCGCGAGAGGCAGTTCCTGCCGGTCGGCCGCGTCAACAACGTCGACCTGCGGCAGCGCCTGCGCCACGACGGCCGCGACTGGGACCTGGCCGTCGCCACGCAGCGCGACCGTCACAGCGTGTTGCTGTTCGGCATCGACGGCGGCGGCCGCGTGAGCACCCTGGCCGAGTTGCCGACGGGGCTGGACGAGGTCTACGGCGTCTGCGCCGGACGCAACCCGGCGGGCGGCCTGGACGTGTTCGTCAACGACAAGGACGGGCGCCTGCTGCAGCTGCGGGTGGCGCGCAGCGCCGGCGCCTGGTCGGCCACGACGGTCGCCACGATGCGGCTGGCCTCGCAACCGGAGGGCTGCGTGGTCGACGAGCCGGGCCGGCAGCTCTTCGTCGGCGAGGAGAAGCGCGGGCTGTGGCGCGTCGCGCTGGACGCGGAGGGCCGGTTGGGCGACGCCGCGCTGATCCTGCCGGTCGGGGAGACGCTGCATGCCGATGTCGAGGGCATGGCGGTGCATCGCAGCGCCCAGGGCGCGTGGCTGGTTGTTTCCTCCCAGGGCGACGACAGCTATGTGCTGCTCGACGCGGACGCGCCCCATGCGGTCAAGGGACGCTTCCGTGTCGGCCTGAACCCGGCCCGCGGCATCGACGCGGCATCGGAGACCGACGGACTGGACGTCAGCGCGGCCGCGCTCGGCGGCGAGTACGGCCGGGGGCTGCTCGTCGTCCAGGACGGCCACAAGCGCTGGCCGATGGGACGGCAGAACTTCAAGCTGGTGCCGTGGCAGGCGGTGATGCGCGCGGTTGAGCCCCCGGCGTCATGCGATGGTTGCCCGGCCTCGCGCGAAGCCCGATGATCGCGGCCCTTTCAACCGGGCCCCGGCCCAGTCCTCGACTTCGCGCATGTCCTCTGAAATCGTCGTCCGTCCGATCGCCCCGTCCGACCTCGCCGCCTGGCGTCCGCTCTGGGACGGCTACAACGCCTTCTATGGCCGCGCCGGCGAGACCGCCCTGCCCGAGGCCGTGACGGCCTCGACCTGGGCGCGCTTCTTCGATGAACGCGAGCCGGTCCACGCCTTCGTCGCCGAGCTCGACGGGCGGCTGGTCGGCCTGACGCATTACCTCTTCCACCGCAGCACGACCCGCATCGAGGACACCTGCTACCTGCAGGACCTGTTCACCGCCGAGGACGTCCGCGGCCGCGGCGTCGGTCGGGCGCTGATCGCGGCGGTCACCGCGGCGGTGCAGGCGCGCGGCGGACATCGCCTCTACTGGCAGACGCACACGACCAACGCGGCCGGGCGCGCGTTGTACGACCGCGTCGCGGAGCACAAGGGCTTCCTGATCTACGGGCAGGATTTCTGAGCGGGGCTTCCGAGCGAGCCCGATGGCGGGCAGCGGCCCGCCGGACGGGTGGACAGCAGGCGCGCGCTCAGCAGCGGCGCCGGCGCAGGTCCTGGCGGGCGCTCTCGGCCAGGTCGGCGCCGCGCAGGCCACCCTCCGGGAAAGAGGCCGTGCCCATCTGCAGGCGCACCTGCAGCATCCGCGTGTCCACGCCGTACGGGCTGTTCAGCGCCGGGGCCAGGCGCTGCTGCACCAGGTGGGCCTCGCGCAGGCCGGCGTCCAGCAGCAGCACGGCGAAGCTGGTCTCGCCCACCTGCAGGACCATGTCGGTCCCGCGCACCCGGCTGCGCAGGCGGCGTCCCACCGCCGTCATCAGCTGCGACCGGGTCTCGAGCGCCGCGACGCGTTCCGCGCCACCCTCGCCCTCATCGGCGGCTGGCGGCTCGCCCGACGCCGAGGCGGCCAGGGTCGCGTCGTCCTCGGCACCGGCCGGCGCCGCCTCCAGCCAGAGCACCGACAGGTGACCGCCGTAGCGGCGGCACTGCGTCAGCTGGCGCGAGATCATGAGGCCGAACTCGGCCAGCGAATCGACGCGGGGCAGCCACAGCGCCGGCGTCTGTCGCGCCGGCTTGGCAGGTGCCGCCTGGCCCTCCTCCATGGCGGCGGACGCGACGATGGCGGTGGACAGGCTCATGCGCGACAGCTCCAGGTCGAGGACGGATCCACGCCCGCGTGCGGCACCAGGCCGACCCGCGGGGAACGAATGAATGGGGTTGAGGACACGACCTGCTGAAGCAGCCCGATCCATGCCGGCCTCCCTTGCCACACTGACCAGCCGTGCCCTCACCTATCTAAAACGGATTCCTCACCGCCGTCCCGACATCCGCTCACAAAAATCTGCTGGGTAGAAACCCTTAAATTGATGTCGAGACCCACCGGTTTGCGTCATCCGTCGCCCAGGCCCATGTAACAAGGTCATACACCCCCGCTAGAGTTCCGCCTCATGAAGGACATCACCCAACTGCTGCACGAGGCCGGCCAAGGCGACCGGTCCGCCGCCGACCAGGTGGTGGCGCAGCTGTACGGCGACCTTCAGCGCCTGGCGCGGCAACGCATCCGGCAGGCCGGCGAGATGACGCTGCTGGACACCACCGCGCTGGTGCACGAGGCCTGGCTGCGCCTGGCGGGCGCGCAGGGCCAGACCTTCCCCGACCGGCGCCACTTCCTGGCCTACGCGGCGCGGACCATGCGCCACGTCGTCATCGACCTGGTGCGGGCGCGCCAGGCCGAGCGCCGCGGCGGCGACCAGCCCGACCTGACGCTCAACACCGCGGTGGTCGAGGGCGCACCGCAGTCCGACGACCACATCCTGCGCGTGCACGAGGCGCTGGAGGAGCTCGCCACCATCGACGCGCGGCTGGCGCAGGTGGTGGAGATGCGGTATTTCGGCGGCTTGCTGGAGCAGGAGATCGCGGAGGCGCTCGGCGTCACCGAGCGGACCATCCAGCGCGACTGGCAGAAGGCGAGAATCCTGCTCTCGATGAGCCTCAAGGACTGACCCCCGGGTCGGCACCGCGCGGTCCGTCGATACGGCGCAAGTCGCCCAAGATGCCCACGACGCCCAAGAATCCCAAGACGCCCGACGATGGACGCACTCGATAAACAGCGCTGGATCGCGCTGAGTCCGCTGCTCGACGAACTGCTCGACCTGGAGGAGCCCGCCCGGGGCCGCCGCCTCGCGGAGATCCGCGCCGGCGACGTCGCGATGGCCGAGCACCTGGAGGCGCTGCTGGCGCGCGATGCCGCGCTCGACGACGACCGTTTCCTCGAGCAGCCGGCCGCCGAGGTGCTGCAGGGGCCGGTGCCGTCGGCGGTGCCGCCGCTGGACTTCCGCGGCGAGACCCTCGGGCCCTATGAGCTCGAGCGCGAGCTCGGCCAGGGCGGCATGGGCGCGGTGTGGCTGGCGAGCCGGGCCGACGGCCGCTTCGAGGGCCAGGTGGCGGTCAAGTTCCTGAAGTCGGGGCTGTTCGGCAAGGGCGACAGCGGCCGCTTCGAGCGCGAGGGGCAGATCCTGGCGCGGCTGTCGCATCCGAACATCGCGCGGCTGCTGGACGCGGGCGTGCATCACGGGCACCAGCCCTACCTGGTGCTGGAGTATGTGGACGGCCTGCCGATCGACCGCCACTGCCAGGTCAACGGGCTGGACGTGGAGTCACGGATCAAGCTGTTCCTGGACGTGCTGGCGGCGGTGGCGCATGCGCACCAGCGGCTGATCCTGCATCGCGACCTCAAGCCCAGCAACATCCTGGTCACGCACGACGGCCAGGTGAAGCTGCTGGACTTCGGCATCGCCAAGCTGCTGGACGACGCGACGCACTCGGGCGTGGCCACCGAGCTGACGCAGCGGGCCGGCAGCGCGTTCACGCCGCAGTACGCGGCGCCGGAGCAGGTGCAGCAGGCCGACGTCACGACGGCCACCGACGTGTACGCGCTGGGCGTGCTGCTGTACCAGATGCTGGGCGGCCGCCATCCGACGGCGGACGACACGCAGACCCACCTGGACCGGCTGCGGGCGGTGGTGGAGCTGGTGCCCAAGCGGCTGTCGGACGTGGCGAGCGACCAGCTCGACCCGGTGATCGCGCGGCAGGCCAAGCTGCTGCGGGGCGACCTGGACACGATCGTCGGCAAGGCGCTGAAGAAGAAGCCGTCGGAGCGGTATGCCAACGCGGAGTCGATGGCGGTGGACCTGCGGCACTGGCTGGCGCACGAGCCGATCACGGCGCGGCCGGACACGCGGCTGTACGTGCTGGGCCGCTTCGTGCGACGGCATCGGTGGAGCGTCGCGGCGAGCAGCGTGGCGGTGCTGGCGCTGGTGTCGCTGACGGGGCTGAGCGTGCTGCAGGCGCGGCGGGCCGAACGGGCGGAGCACCAGGCGCAGGAGCGGCGGCAACAGGCGGAGGACCTGCTGAGCTACATGCTGGGGGAGTTCGCCGACAAGCTGCGGCCGGTGGGGCGGCTGGAGCTGCTGGACAGCGTGGGGAGCAAGGCGCTGACGTATCTGGCGCAGGATCAGAACGCCACGCCGATGGAGCGGCTGCAACGCGCCAAGGCCTTGACGGTGATCGGTGAGGTCCGTGTCTCCAAGCGGAATCTCAAGGAGGCGCTGGAGCCGTTGCAGGCGGCACGCAAGCTGCTCGAGGGCGCCCCGCCCTCGCCCGACCTGACGGGCGAGTGGCGCAAGGCGCAGGGCGCGGCGGCGTTCTGGGTCGGCCATGTCCATTACTACGCGCGCGAGCTCGACCGGGCGACCGAGGCCTGGCTCGCCTACCGGGACGCGGAACAGGCCTGGCTGGACGCGCAGCCTCGCAACCGCGAGGCGCTGATCGAGCTCTCCTACGCCTACAACAGCCTGGGCACCGCCAAGCTGGAGTTGGCGGACCTGCGCTCGGCGACGGCCTTCTTCCGCAAGTCCATCGAGCTCAAGAAACAGGGGCTGCAAGAACCCGCGGACGCCGGCAATGCCGCTGCGCGGATGGACCTGGCGGACAGCTTGAGCTGGCTCGGGACGACGCTGCTCTGGCAGGGGCTGGACCAGGCCGCCGCCCACACCTTCGCGGAAGGCGCGTCGCTGATCGCCGAAGTCCGACGCGACGCGCCGCAGGACGGGTGGGCGTACCGCGAGGCCATCATGCATCGCTGGAAGGCGGAGGCCCTGGTCAACACCGGTCAGCGCGACGCCGCCATCCGGGATGCCTCCGCCGCCAGGAGCATCCTCGAGACGCTGGCCGCCAAAGATCCGTCCAATGTCCAATGGCAGATCAACCGGATCCGGATGCAGCTGCTGGACACCGAGGTGCAGGGCAGCCTGCTGCCGCCGCAGGAACGCAAGGAACGCCTCCAGACCGTGCGGCGCGCCCTGGACCTGCTCACGAAGGATGCCGAGCGCATCGACGGTCGGGTGCTCGACGCCTGGATGGTCTGGTCCACCCAGCAGGCACGGTCGCTCAGCCAGGACGGCGACATTGCCGCCGCACAAGCGGTGCTCGCGAACGCGGTGCAGCTGGTGCAGCCGACCCTCGACAAGCGGCCCCGCGAGGTGCGGATCCTGAGCGGGCTGCTACTCGTCCGGCAGCTGCAGATCGAATTGCTGAAGGGCCGCACCAGCCCGCAGCAGGCACGCGAGCGACAGGCGGTATGCCAGGATGTTGTTGACAGGATCGAGAAGATGGCCGGCCTGATTCGGGTTCATCAGCAGATCACTCGCGCATGGGTTGATGCCCAATCCTGCTTGGGACAGGGAGGACGCGGAGACGTCAGGCAATCTGCCGAGTGGCTCGCGCGGGATCGATCAGGCATCGCTCCGACCTGACCATTACCAAAACTGCTCAAGGAGTGATTCGATGACCAACACGTTCTATGTCGCTGCCCAGGTCAGCGCCGATGGCAACTTCGCGGACTGCACGTACTACGCCGACCAGGCGGGCACCGAGCCCATCGAAGGTTCCACGCTCCACATTCCCCGCGACGCGGGCTCCTGCAACTTCGCGCAGGCCGACAACACCAGCCTGCTGCTGATCGGCGCCACCTTCAAGACGATCGGCTCCACACCCGGCATGAACGGCAGCAATTTCGCGCCGGCCGATGACGAGAACGTCGTCACCTTCCCGATGCCGACGAACGGCTCGATCATCACCAAGGGCGTCATCCTGCTCTTCTCCACGCCGGGCCAGGTCGAGAACCTCTACCCGAGCAGCGATCCCCAGGTCCTGAACGACGGCCCGCTGACCTGCTGATCCCGTCGTCCGCGTCGATACGCAAAGGGCCGCATCGCGGCCCTTTGCTCATTCACGGGGCACGACCAGCGCGGCCGCGGCCTCCTCCCCCATCACCCGTCCCAACCGGGACGGGTTCACCCGATCCATCACCCGCGCATCGAGCGTGAATTCCTTCTGCTGCGTATAGGCCACCGCGCCGATCCGCGGCTGGCTGCCGGCCGCCTGCGGACCCAGCAGCCCCAGCACCGGATACACCCGCAGCCGCGCGATCAGCAGCCCTTGCGCGACGTCGGCGAACAGCGCCGTTTCCAGCACCCGCGTGCAGCCGCACCGCTGCACCTCGGCGAGCAGCCCTTGCAGGTTGCGCGGCAGGTCGGTCGCCGAAACCGGCAACACCAGGTTGATCACCCGCAGCCCCGCGGCCGCCAGCGGCTCGCGCACGGCGAGGTTGAAGGCGCCGTTGGCCTCGTCCCAGCGGCGATTGGCCGCCGACTGCTCGGGATCGAAGTTGCGCCCCTGTCCGAACAGCAGCACACACGGCGCGCCCGGCGCGGCGCTCGACGCGGATCCCGCGCCGGCCACGGCGGGCGCCTGCGCCATCGCGGGCGCGCCCGTCAGCAGGACGGTCAGGGCGGCGATCTGAAACGCCTGTCGGAAGTGCGGTCTCGGCATGGGGCGGATTGTGCGTCGCCGCGCTCGCCGCACAATGGCCGCTTCGTCTGGCAGGAGAGAACGATGCGCGAGTGGACGAGCCTGGGCCCGCTGGGCACGGCAGCGGTGGCGGTGGTCGCGACGGTGGCGCTGGGCGGCTGCACGACGCTGCTCAAGGACCAGCGCCTGCAGCCCGGCGTCACGACCGGCGCCCAGGTGCAGCAGCTCTACGGCCCGCCGAGCTACGTCTGGCCCGAGGCCGACGGCGGCCACACGCTGGAGTACGCCACCCAGCCCTTCGGCCGCACCTGCTACATGGTGCGGCTCGATGCGCAGGACCGCTTCGTGAGCGCGGTCGACGGCCTCTCGCCGGCGAGCCGCAACCGCATCGTGCCGGGCATGACGCCCGAGCAGGTGAACCGCATCCTCGGCCGCGAGCGCACCCGCGTGTTCTTCAAGCTCAGCGGCGAGGACGTCTGGGACTGGAACATCGAGCCCGAGATGAACGGCTACCTGCTGCGCTTCAACGTGCACTTCAAGAACGGCGTGGTGTTCCGCACCTCGCAGAGCGTGGTCTATCCGGACCGGCGGTTCTTCTGGGACGACTGAGCCGGCGGCAGGTGTGGCACTGCGCCAACGAACGCGCAGCTTCGAGTCGGTTCTTGGATAGACGGAGTCATTGAGCGGCCGCCGGGCCGGCGAGAGCATTGGCCCTTCGCGCGCTGCAGGCGGCATGTCGAAAGGGAATCGCGCCAATGACTTCAATTGAAATCCATCTCCCCGACGGACTGGCCCAGGCTGCCGCCCGCGCGGGCCTTCTGCATCCTGATCGGCTGATCCAGCTCATTGCCAGGCAGCTCCGCTCCCAAGCCCTGCTTGAACGGCTCGAACGTATTCGGGCGCCCGAATCGGAAGCAATGTCCGCCGAGGACATCCAGGTCGAGATCGATGCGGTCCGGGCACAAAGGCGTCGTCCGGCTCGTGCTTGACACCAACGTCGTCGTTTCGGGTCTTGTCTGGCGCGGTATTACTGCCGGCCCCCTCCCAAAGGGGGAACTCCACCCCGTCGCCTGTGACGGATTCAATACAGCGCCCACACCGCCACAGGACTGACAAGCGCGGCGCCGCACCCGCTCACTACACTCCCCGCCCTGGAGGGAGAGAAGGATGTCGAACCAATCCGTCGGCCTGGCGCCTCGCGCGCTGGCCATGGTCATCGACGGCGCGCTGATGCTCGCCGCGAGCACGCTGCTGATGTGGGCCGTCTATGGCGACCCGGTGTCCAAGTGGACCGACCTGCGTCCCGGCACGCTCGCCATCAACTGGCTGTTGCCGCTGATCGTCTGCGTGGTGTTCTGGAGCTGGCAGGGCGCCACGCCCGGCAAGCTGGTCGCCGGCATCAAGGTCGTCGACGCCCGCAGCGGCAAGCACCCGTCACCGCTGCAAGCCGCCCTGCGCTGGGCCGGTTATCTCGTGTCCGCGGTCCCGCTGTTCGCCGGCTTCCTCTGGGCCCGCGTCGACGCCGAGGGCCGCACCTGGCACGACCGCCTCTCCCGCACCGCCGTCGAGCGCAGCCGCGAGGCGCCCGCCGACGGCGAAGGCCTGCTCATCGGCTACATCGCCAGCCACTGGCGCGGCGAGCAGAGCCTGGCCCAGAGCTTCTGGATCAACCACGTCCTGCTGACCTGGCCCGTCGCCGCCGGCGTGCAGGGCCTGGTCGCCTGGCTCGCGACCAAGAGCGAGGGCCTGCAGGGCGTCGCGATCGCGCTGCTGATCGCCTGGCCGCTGCTGATCGTCATCGAGGTCTGGAGCGCCGTCGGCACCTGGCGCTCGGTGCGTGGCTACGTCGACGCGGGCGGCTCCTACCTGATCTCCGGCCTGGCGCGACTGTCGCTGCTGGGCTCGTTCCTGCAGATCGCCTTCTCGCTCGCGCTGGGCGTGTTCTCCGAGTTCCCGGAGCTGTGGAAGCTCGCCCGCGGCATCGATCCGATCGGCAATGTGCGCCTGTCCGTCAGCGCCGACGGCCGCACCATGCAGTTCAATGGTCCGATCGGCGCCGGCGACGCGCATCGCCTGGGCACGCTGCTGGCGGCCTCGCCGGCGGTGCGCCTGCTCGAGGTCGCCTCGCCCGGCGGCCGCGTCACCGAGGCCGAACGCATGGTCGAGCTGATCCGCCAACGCGGCGTCGGCACCCGTGCGATCGGCAACTGCGAAAGCGCCTGCACGCTGGTCTTCCTCGCCGGCAACAAGCGCCAGCTCATGCCCGGCGCGCAGCTGGGCTTCCATCGCGCCAGCAGCGGCACCTTCAATCCGGCCTTCGACGAGATCGCCAATCAGGAACTCGCCCGCACCTACCGCCGCATGGAGCTGCCGGAGGACTTCATCGAGAAGACGCTCAGCACGCCGTCCAGACGCATGTGGTACCCCGCCGCCGAGGACCTGGTGCGCCATTCCCTGATCCTGCCGCCGCCGCGCACGCTGGACGTGGCGCTGCCGGAAGGCGACAAGCCCGGCCAGTACGCGCCGCTGGTCGACTACGTCAACGCGCTGCGGGCGAGCGACGCGTGGTTCCGGCTCGACCAGCGCTTCCCGGGCCTGATCGACGACGCCGCCGGCCGCATGCGCAATGCTCACATGGCGTTGGCGGGATCGGAACACGCCGTCGCCGGCGCGCAGATCGCGGCCCAGGCGGCGCTCGCACCGAACGTGCGGGAGATGCTGCTGAACGGCTCGCGCGACCTGCGCCGGCGTTATCTGCAAGTGCTGCGCGCGCAGCTGACCGCGGCGCAGGCGCTAGGTGCGGACACCTGTCAGTCCTGGCTCTCGGGCTCGCCGGTGCCGCGCCGCCTGCTGCCGGAGGAAGCCATGGCCCTTGAGGCGCGTTGGCTGACCGAGTCCGCCGCCGAGACCGCGCCGCTGCGCGCGCGTGCGCCGCAGGCGACGGCGCTGGAACTCGAGGTCGTGGCCCGGACCGTCGGCACCGCTGCCGCGGGCGCCTTCTCCAAGCTGTGGACCGACGGCGATGCCGGTCCCGCGCCCATCAGCTGCGAGCGCGCCAGCCTGGTGCTCAACCAGCTGCAGCGCAGCACGGCGGTCGCGCCGCGCGAACTGGCGGAACGCGTGGTCTTTCAGAACGTGCGCTGACCCAACCGGGCGAGGCGGTCGGGGCGAGCCTCGCCATCACCGAACTCTCACCAACAAGAAGGCCCTCCTGCGGAGGGCCTTTCCATTTCGGGCAGGCGGCGCGACCGGCGCCTCGGAGGAGGCGGATTCAGTCTTCGTCGCCGATCCCGGCGGCCGCCTTCGCCCGCATGCGCGCATGGACGTAGGCGCCTTGCGGGATGTGCAGCAGGTCGGCGATGCGCCACATCGTGTGGCGCTCGATGTCGCCGAGTCGGCCGTCGGCATAGGCCACGCCCCACATCAGCTCGAGCAGGCGCAGCTTCTGCGGCATCTCCCAGCGCTCGTCGATCGGCGAGGTGAAGGCGAACAGGTCGGAGGCCGTGCGCGCGGTGC
The DNA here is from genome assembly GCF_014193045.1 of Mitsuaria sp. BK037. Taxonomy (NCBI): domain Bacteria; kingdom Pseudomonadati; phylum Pseudomonadota; class Betaproteobacteria; order Burkholderiales; family Sphaerotilaceae; genus Roseateles; species Mitsuaria sp. BK037. Next base: position 218,538 of record NZ_JACHYS010000003.1, read on the forward strand.
GCTCGGCTTGCGCGGTCAGCGCATCGGCCTCGTCGTCGGAGATGGCGAACAGGGCGGTGAGGCCGCGGTGGACCGCGGCGCGCTCGACGCCGGAGAAATCGGCGTCCGCGCGCATGACTTCGACCAGCAGCACCGCCGCCGCGAGCGGCAGCGACGGCGTGCCGCCCCGCGAGCGGCCGAACGCGTCATCCGGCGCCAGCGTGTCGAAGAGGTCGATCAGCGACTTGAACATGCGCCGATGGTGGCATGCCGGTGGTTTCCGGCCTTATGCGCGCCTTAAGCGCCCCTCCTTACGTCGTCTCCAGCAGTTCAATCTGGAAGTTCTTCTTCCATTCGCTGCACATCTTTCGGAACGAGCGACTGTTGGCGGCGGCCAGGTCCAAGTCGAACTTCGCGGAAAACGCGGGCTGGTCGGTCGTCTCGCCATAGCTGCGGGAGGCCATTCGTTCCTTGATCCAGCCTTTGGCATTCCGGGGCGATTCCGCGTCGATCTCATCGTTCGACGTCCACGCAAAACCTCGCACGCCGTGCAGCGACTCCGCTGCGGCGATGAACCAGGCTTCGAACTCCCGATTGGGAATGACCACGGCGAAAGCGCGGTGGGGAATGACGGTCTCGGCCCTTGCCCTGATGTCTGCAGCCAGGTTGATCGGACAGGCGTCGTCGGCATCAAGCACGATCAGCACCCAGCCCTCCTCGCCGCACTTTGCCGCCGCCAGCAGGAGATGACGGCGGAACTCCTCCTCGCGATTCAGGAAGCGGTCTTTGTGGACCCGAATTGGCGTCAGCACGTTCACGAAATCCGCAGGGCCGAACCGCTCGTGCAGACGCCGCAGGACGATGGGCATCGCAGCGACCTCACCGTCTCCTTCGACGATCGCGCACACCGACCTCATGAGCGGGATTCTCCAAACAGTTCACCCTGGGAGAGGCTTTGGCGCTTGATCTCCGATGGATCGGGCATCAATTGATTCAGCCGCAGCAGCTCACCAGCGGAGAACAGGCGCTCTCGCAGCGCGGTGCGCGCGCCTTCGTCGATTGGCGCGATATGGGTCTCCCCGCCATCGGACGCGACGGCCAGCAGCGCCTCCGCGCCGATGCCTTCATCGTGCAGAAGATCCGGGCTGTGGCTGGTGACGATGATCTGCGTGTTTTCGGACGCACGCTGCAATGCCTCGCGGAGCGCCGCGCTCGCCGCCGGATGAAGCGCCGTCTCCGGCTCCTCGATGCCAACGAGTGTCGGCGCGTAATCCCGATTGCCCTGATAGAGCGCAGTCAGAACGCCCAATGCTCTCAAGGTGCCGTCCGACATGTTCTGCGCCATGAAGCGCCAAGGATGCTCGGAGCCCTTTGTCTCCTGGCTGAACTCCAAGGTCTCCATGTGACCGATCTGCTTGCGATGAATGCCGTGCACCATCGGCACCACGGTCCGGAGATATTCCTGGATGCGCTCCAATCCTTCGGGAGACACGCGCTCCAGATGGCCGATGACGCTGGCAATGTTCTCGCCCACCGGCTTGAGCAGCTTTCCCTCCTGGGGCTTCTGCAACTCGCGCATGACCTTGGGGTTCAAGTTGTAGAACCCCATGGAGGTGAGTGCGTCATAGGCCGGGCGGAAAGCAGCAACGCCTGACAGCGCCACCAGCGCGAGCCGATCCGGCGTCAAGGCAGGAAAGGTCGATTCGCTCGACGCCTTCACGATGCCCCTCTCGATGCGATAGGAGGGACCACTTCCCCGCTTTCCGATCAAGCACTCTTCGGCATGAACCAGATAGCTGCCGCCTGCCTGGGAGCTGACGCTGAATGCGTAATGCCCTTCTTGCCCCGAAGGCAGGATGAATTCGAGCCTCACGCCAAAGGTCATCGGATGGCCCGTCGACCGACGACGGACTTCGGCGAGCCCGCCCCGCTCGTTCAACGCGTTGTCCAGCGATCCACCCAGCGCGTCCCGAACGAGGTGCAGCGCATCGAGAAAATTGCTCTTGCCGGACCCGTTCGCCCCAACCAGATAGGTGAGCGGACGCAGCCGGACATCGCAGAAGCCGATGCTCTTGTAGTTGCGCAGCACGACGCGGGTCAGGAAGGGCACTTGCGTCATCTTGGAGCCTTGGTGATTCGCAGCAGCGGCGGAAACGAAAGGCAGATGCTACCCGCTCGGTCGCGCGCCCAAAAAGAATGCCGCCGAGGCAAGCCCCGGCGGCATTGGCATCACGCAGACCGCCGCTTCGCGGCGGCGGCAGGCTCAGCGCACCTTGCCTTCCTTCCAAGCCCCGAGCAGCTTCTCATAGGCGATCGTCTCGCCCTTGGGCTTCTCGTTGGCCAGCTTGGCCCACGGCGCGCCCTTGTCGGAGAGCCACTTCTTCGGGTCTTCCTTCTTGTTGAGCTTGGGCGCGCACTTGGCCATGCCGGCGCGCTCCAGCCGCGCCATCACCGCGTCCATCTCGTCCGCCAGCGTGTCCATCGCGGCCTGCGGCGTCTTCTCGCCGGTCACCGCCTGCGCCACGTTCTTCCACCACAGCTGCGCCAGCTTCGGATAGTCCGGCACGTTCGTGCCCGTCGGCGTCCACGCCACCCGCGCCGGCGAGCGGTAGAACTCGATCAGGCCGCCGTACTTGTTGGCGTTCTTGGTGAAGTAGTCGCTGCGGATGTCGCTGTCGCGGATGAAGGTCAGGCCCTGGATGCTCTTCTTCAGGCTCACCGTCTTGGCCGTCACGAACTGCGCATACAGCCAGGCCGCCGCGGTCCGGTTGGCGTCATGGCCGCTGAAGAAGGTCCAGCTGCCCACGTCCTGGTAACCGTTCTGCATGCCGGCCTTCCAGTACGGGCCGTTCGGGCCGGGCGCCATGCGCCACTTCGGCGTGCCGTCGGCATTCACCACCGGCAGGCCCGGCTTGGTCATGTCCGCGGTGAAGGCCGTGTACCAGAAGATCTGCTGCGCGATCTGGCCCTGGGCCGGCACCGGGCCGGCCTCGCCGAAGGTCATGCCCGTCGCCTCCTTGGGCGCGTACTTCTTCATCCAGTCGACGTACTTCGTCAGCGCGTACACCGCCGCCGGCGAGTTGGTCGCGCCGCCGCGCGCCACCGACGCGCCCACCGGCGTGCACTTGTCGTCGGCCACGCGGATGCCCCATTCGTCCACCGGCATGCCGTTGGGAATGCCCTTGTCGGCCGAGCCCGCCATCGACAGCCACGCATCGGTGAAGCGCCAACCCAGCGACGGGTCCTTCTTGCCGTAGTCCATGTGGCCGTAAATCGGCTTGCCGTCGATGGTCTTCACGTCGTTGGTGAAGAACTCGGCGATGTCCTCGTAGGCGCTCCAGTTCAGCGGCACGCCCAGCTCGTAGCCGTACTTGGCCTTGAACTTGTCCTGAAGGTCCTTGCGCGCGAACAGGTCGGCGCGGAACCAGTACAGGTTGGCGAACTGCTGGTCGGGCAGCTGGTACAGCTTGCCGTCCGGTGCGGTCGTGAAGCTGGTGCCGATGAAGTCCTTCAGGTCCAGCCCGGGATTCGTCCACTCCTTACCCGCACCGCCCATGTAGTCGGTGAGGTTCATGATCTTGCCGTAGCGGAAATGCGTGCCGATCAGGTCGGAGTCGGAGATCCAGCCGTCATAGATGCTCTTGCCCGACTGCATCGAGGTCTGCAGCTTCTCGACGACGTCGCCTTCCTGGATCAGGTCGTGCTTGACCGTGATGCCGGTGATCTCGCTGAAGGCCTTGGCCAGCACCTTGGACTCGTACTCGTGCGTGGTGATGGTCTCGGACACCACCGAGATCTCCTTCACGCCCTTGGCCTGCAGCTTCTTGGCCGCCTCGATGAACCACTTCATCTCGGCGGTCTGCTTGTCCTTGGACAGCGTCGACGGCTGGAACTCGCTGTCGATCCACTTCTTCGCCTCGGCCTCGCCGGCCCAAGCGGCGTTCGCTCCCAACGCCAGCAATGCGGCCACGGCCAGCGCGGAATACTTGCTCTTGTTCACGCTTGTCTCCTGTGTCTGTCGAATCTCCCCCTCTTGAGGACGAATCGCGGCTCCGGGGGAAGAGGAAGCCGAATTCCTTGAAGCTTCAATGAAGTGTCAACCCTTGCGCAGGATCAGGCCCAGCACCAGCATCGACAGGACGAAGCTGATCCACACGCTGGGCTCGGCCTCGAGCTTGAACCACTCGGCCATCTTCGCGCCCAGGCCGACGAATGCCAGGTTGATGTACGCCGCCGTCAGCAGGCCGATGAACAGCCGGTCTCCGCGCGTCGTGCGCATCGGCAGCCAGCCCTTGCGCAGCGTCGTCGGCGACTTGATCTCCCACACCGTCATCCCGATCAGCATCAGCACCACGCAGCTGAAGAAGATCGCGACCGGCGTCGTCCACACCATCCAATCAAACATCGCGGACCTCCCTTACACCCGGCCCATCGCGAAACCCTTCGCGATGTAGTGGCGCACGAACCAGATCACGATGGCGCCCGGCACGATGGTCAGCGTGCCCGCGGCCGCGAGCGTCGACCAATCCATGCCGGACGCGCTCACCGTGCGCGTCATCGTCGCGACGATGGGCTTGGCGTCGACGCTGGTCAGCGTGCGCGCCAGCAGCAGCTCCACCCACGAGAACATGAAGCAGAAGAACGCCGCCACGCCCACGCCCGCCTTGATCAGCGGCAGGAACACCGTCAGGAAGAAGCGCGGGAAGCTGTAGCCGTCGATGTAGGCGGTCTCGTCGATCTCGCGCGGGATGCCGCTCATGAAGCCTTCCAGGATCCACACCGCCAGCGGCACGTTGAACAGCAGGTGCGCCAGCGCCACCGCCAGGTGCGTGTCCATCAGGCCCAGCGTCGTGTAGAGCTGGAAGAACGGCAGCAGGAACACCGCCGGCGGCGTCATCCGGTTGGTCAGCAGCCAGAAGAAGACATGCTTGTCGCCGAGGAAGGAGTAGCGGCTGAACGCGTAGGCCGCCGGCAGCGCCACGCTGATCGAGATCACCGTGTTGATCGCCACGTAGATCAGGCTGTTGATGTAGCCGCTGTACCAGGACGGATCGGTGAAGATCGTCCGGTAGCTGGCCAGCGAGAAGTGCTGCGGCCACAGGCTGAAGCTGGAGAGGATCTCCTCGTTCGTCTTGAAGCTCATGTTGACCATCCAGTAGATGGGCAGCAGCGCGAAGAGCAGGTAGGCGATCAGGAAGATCGTGCGCTTGCGGAATCGGCGTTCATCCATGGGCCACCTCGCTCTTGTCTTGGGTGCCGAGCGCCTGCATCCAGTTGTAGAGGATGAAGCACAGCAGCAGGATGATCAGGAAGTAGATCAGCGAGAACGCCGCCGCCGGGCCGAGGTCGAACTGGCCGACCGCCTTCTGCGTCAGGTACTGGCTGAGGAAGGTCGTGGCGTTGCCGGGACCGCCGCCGGTGAGGACGAAGGGCTCGGTGTAGATCATGAAGCTGTCCATGAAGCGCAGCAGCACCGCGATCATCAGCACGCCCCGCATCTTGGGCAGCTGGATGTAGCGGAACACCGCGAACTTGCTGGCGCCGTCGATGCGCGCGGCCTGGTAGTAGGCGTCGGGGATGGAGCGCAGCCCGGCGAAGCACAGCAGCGCCACCAGCGGCGTCCAGTGCCAGACGTCCATGATCAGCACCGTGACCCAGGCGTCGGTGGCATCGCCGGTGTAGTTGTAGTCGACGCCCAGCGCCTGCAGCGACGCGCCCAGCAGCCCGATGTCGGCGCGGCCGTAGATCTGCCAGATCGTGCCGACGACGTTCCACGGGATCAGCAGCGACAGCGCGACGATCACCAGCACCGCCGAGGCCTTCCAGCCCTGCGCCGGCATCGACAGCGCCAGGCAGATGCCCAGCGGGATCTCGACCAGCAGCACCGCCAGCGAGAAGCCCAGCTGGCGCAGCAGCGCGCCGTGGAGTTCCTCGTCGCGCATGACCGCCGCGAACCACTCGGTGCCGACGAAGACGCGCCGCTCGGGCGAGATGATGTCCTGCACCGAGTAGTTCACCACCGTCATCAAGGGCAGGATGGCCGAGAAGGCCACGCACAGCAGCACGGGCAGGACCAGGAACCAGGCTTTCTGGTTGATGGGTTTCATGCGAGATCCTCCTGGCGCGCGCCGGCCGTCGCCGCGCTGGCGGCGATCAGCCGCTCGTCCGCGCCATAGAAGCAGGTGTGGGGATTGAGCACGCGCAGCGCGACCGTCGCGCCCGCGGGCGGTGGCGAGGCCTGCGCCGGCAGCCGCGCCTTCAGCGCGTGCGCGCCGGTGCGGGCCGTCAGCAGCCAGTAGGTGCCGATGTCCTGCACCTGCGCCACTACGCCGGTGATGCTGCCGGGCAGCGGCGGAACGCCGTCGCCGACCTCGTCGACCGCCACGTATTCCGGCCGGATGCCCAGCGAGAACGGCGTGCCGCGCGGCAACGCCGCGTCCAGCGCGACGCCACCGGTCGCCACCGGCTGGTCGGCGACGCGCAGCGCGCCGTGCTCGTCCAGCATCGCGGGCAGGAAGTTCATGCCCGGCGAGCCGATGAAGTGGCCGACGAAACGGTGGCTCGGCCGCTCGAAGAGCTCGCCCGCCGTGCCGACCTGCACCGCGCGCCCGCGCGTCATGACGACGACGCGATCGGCGAAGGTCAGCGCCTCGACCTGGTCGTGGGTGACGTAGACCAGCGTGAGCTTGAGCTCATGGTGGATCTGCTTGAGCTTACGGCGCAGCTGCCACTTCAGATGCGGATCGATGACGGTCAGCGGCTCGTCGAAAAGCACCGCCGACACGTCTTCGCGCACCAGCCCGCGGCCCAGCGAGATCTTCTGCTTGGCGTCCGCCGACAGGCCCGACGCGCGCTGGTCCAGCTGGCCGTTGAGCTCCAGCATCTCGGCGATGCGGCCCACGCGCGCCTTGATGCGATCCGCCGGCACGCCGCGGTTGCGCAGCGGGAAGGCCAGGTTCTCGGCCACGGTCATCGTGTCGTAGATGACCGGGAACTGGAACACCTGCGCGATGTTGCGCTGCTGCGGCGTCAGCGTGGTCACGTCGCGGTCGTCGAATTTCACCGTGCCGTGCGAGGGCCGCAGCAGCCCGGAGACGATGTTCAGCATCGTCGTCTTGCCGCAGCCCGACGGGCCCAGCAGCGCATACGCGCCGCCGTCCTCGAAGCTCATCTGCAGCGGCAGCAGCGCGTAGTCGCTGTCCTCCTTCGGATCGGGCCGATAGGCATGGGCCAGGTCCAGGTCGATGCGGGCCATCAGCGGCCTCCCCGGCGCTCGGGCGCCCGTGTCAGCAGGCCGGCCGCGTCGAAGACGTGGACATGCGCCGCGTTGAGGTACAGCGTCAGCGGTGCGCCGAGCTCGAAGTCGTGCACGCCGGTCAGCTGGGCGACGAGCTCGCCGATCTCGGTGCGCGCATGGACGAAGGTGTCGGAGCCGGAGATCTCGGCGAGTTCGACCTCGCCCTTGATCGCGAGGTCGCCGGGCTGCGCGCTCACACGCAGCGCATTGGCGCGCACGCCGACGGTGACGCCGCCCTGCCCCGGCAGCGCGAGCTCGACGCCCGGCCGCAGCTGCAGCCGGTCGCCCAGGCCCTGCGCGATCACCAGGTTCATCGGCGGATCGCTGAAGGCGCGCGCGACGCGCAGCGATGCGGGACGGTGGAAGACCTCGGCGGTCGGGCCGTACTGCAGCAGCTCGCCGGCGTCCATCACCGCGGTGTAGCCGCCGAGCTGGAGCGCCTCGGCCGGCTCGGTGGTCGCGTAGACCACGGTCGACTCGCCGGCGGCGAAGAGCTGGCCGAGCTCCTCGCGCAGCTCCTCGCGCAGCTTGTAGTCCAGGTTCACCAGCGGCTCGTCCAGCAGCATCAGCGGCGCCTGCTTGGCCAGCGCCCGTGCCAGCGCGACGCGCTGCTGCTGGCCGCCGGAGAGCTGCGCGGGCAGCTTGTCCAGATGCATCTCGATGTGCAGCTTGGTGGCGAGCTCGTCCACGCGGCGGCGGATCGCGTCGCGATCGAGCGGGCCGCGCGAGGGGCTGTCCCCAGGGACGGCCGCGCCCCCCCGGGGGGCCGACCGCGTACCCGGGGCCGAGGAGCGCAATCTCAGCGGCGACGCGATGTTGTCGCGCACCGTCATCGACGGGTAGTTGATGAACTGCTGGTAGACCATGGCCACGTCGCGCTGGCGCACCGGCCAGCCGGTGACGTCGGTGCCGTCGACCAGCACCCGCCCCTGGCTGGGCCGGTCCAGGCCCGCCATCAGCCGCATCAGCGTGGTCTTGCCCGCCTGCGTCGCGCCCAGCAGCACGGTGACCGCGTTCGGCACCAGCCGCAGGTCCATCGGATACAGGTGCTGCTGCGCGCCGACCTTGTGGCTCACGCCCTGCAGGCTCAGCTCCATGAGCTCGGCTCCATCGTTGTCTCTCTGTGCATGTCGTTGTCGTTTCGTCGCGCCTCGCGGCGTTTCCCGGCGCTGGCGGGCGCCGGTCGGCGCGCCGTTGCGCTTTATGGCGCGGGTGGCTCCCGTTGTCGCTCCCCGCGAACCCGCAGTCCCGACGGGCCACGGGGCGTGGGGTCAGGTCATGCGGCGGCGGCCGGCGGCTTGGCCCAGAGGTGCTCGCGCTCGGCGAACCACTGGACCACCGCCATCCGCTGCGCCTCGGTGTAATGCAGTCCCAGCTTGGAACGCCGCCACAGCACGTCGTCCGCCGCGCGCGCCCATTCCTCGCGGACCAGGTATTCGAGTTCCGCCTGGTGCAGGCCCGGGGCAATCTCCGGGCCGAGGTCCTCCAGTCGCTCCGCGCCGCCGAGCACCCGGCCGACGCGGGCGCCGTAGGCCCGCGCCAGGCGCCGCGCCAGCGACGGCGGCAGCCACGGGTGGCGCTGGCCGATCGCGGCCAGCAGGCGCTGGAAATCGGTGTCGGGTCGCTGCGGCGCGCCGATCCAGTCGCGCAGGTCGCCGCCGGGCAGGTGCGCATGTTCGGTCCAGGCGCGGCGCCGGTCGCCCAGCAGCGCGCCGATCAGGTCGGCGGCATCCTCGGCCAGCTTGCGGAAGGTGGTGATCTTGCCGCCCCACACGCTCAGCAGCGGCGCGCCGCCGTCGGCGTGGGTCTCCAGCAGGTAGTCGCGCGTGACCGCCGACGGGTCGCCGGACGCGTCGTCCAGCAGCGGCCGCACGCCGGCGTAGGTCCAGACCACGTCCGCGGCGCTGACCGGCTCGCGGAAGTAGCGGCTGGCCTGCTCGCAGAGGTAGGCGATCTCGCGCTCCTCGATGCGCGCCTTGCCGAAACCCGCCAGCGCGTCGGGCGCGAGCTCCACATCGGTCGTGCCGATCAGGGTGAAGTCGTCCTCGTAGGGGATGGCGAAGATGATGCGCTTGTCGGGGTTCTGGAAGATGTAGGCGTGGTCGTGGGTGAAGCGCTTGCGCACGATGATGTGGCTGCCCTTGACTAGGCGCAGGCTCTTGGTGGCGAGTGCCTCGCCGCGCGCCGGCGTGGCGACCTCGCGCAGGAAGCCCTCCGCCCACGGCCCGGCCGCGTTGACCAGCGCGCGGGCGCGCACGGTGCGTTCGCCGTCGGCGCAGCGCAGGGTCACGATCCAGTGGTCGGCGTGCCGCCGCGCCGCGGTGACCGTCGTGCGGGTATGCAGCACCGCGCCATGCTCGCGCGCGTCCAGCGCGTTCAGCAGCACCAGGCGGGCGTCGTCGACCCAGCCGTCGGAATAGACGAAGCCCTTCGTGTACGTGGCCTTGAGCGGCTCGCCGTAGGGCGAGCGGCGCAGGTCGACGCCGGTGGAACCGGGCAGCACCTCGCGGCGCGCCAGGTGGTCGTACAGGAACAGGCCGATGCGGATCATCCAGGCCGGCCGCATCGCGGCGTCGTGCGGCATCACGAAGCGCAGCGGCCACATGATGTGCGGCGCGCTGCGCAGCAGCACCTCGCGCTCCTGCAGCGCCTTGCGCACCAGCGAGAACTCGTAGTACTCGAGGTAGCGCAGGCCGCCATGGATCAGCTTGGTCGACGACGAGGAGGTGTGGGCCGCGAAGTCCGAGGCCTCCGCCAGCACCACCTTCCAGCCGCGGCCGGCCAGGTCCCGCGCGATGCCCGCGCCATTGATGCCGCCGCCGACGACGAACACGTCGCAGACGTTCGACGCGCTCGGCGCGGCGGGGGCTCCGGGTTCGGTCGTCGTGGGGCTGGCGGTCATCGGGGCGGGATTCAAGCGGGTCTCCTGGGGAACGAATCGACGCGACGGCGGTTCGAAGGCCCTTGCGAAGTTCGCAATTCTGTTCTTCTTTTTTCTTTTTAGCGCGAATATGCGCGTTTCAGGCAAGGGTTTACCCGATCATTTGTTCGTTTTGGTTCCTTTAGCCTGCGCGCCATGAATCCCAACCCGCGTCAGAACGACCTGCTGCAAGAGGTGCGCGCCAATGGATCGGTGAGCGTCGAGGCGCTGGCCGAGAAATTCGGCGTCACCCTGCAGACCGTGCGCCGCGACGTGCAGCGCCTGGCCGAGGCCGGCCTGGTGCAGCGCTTCCACGGCGGCGTGCGCGTGCCCTCGTCGACCACCGAGAACATCGCCTACCGCCAGCGCCAGGCGATGCAGGCCGACGGCAAGGCCCGCATCGCGCGCGCCATCGCGGCGCGCATCCCGGCCGGCTGTTCGCTGATCCTGAACCTGGGCACGACGACCGAGGCGGTGGCGCATGCGCTGCTGCGCCACAAGGGCCTGCGGGTCATCACGAACAACCTCAACGTGGCGATGATCCTGAGCGACAACCCGGACTGCGAGCTCGTCATGGTGGGCGGCTCGGTGCGGCACCGCGACCGCGGCATCGTCGGCGAGGCGGCGGTCGACTTCATCCGCCAGTTCAAGGTGGACATCGGGCTGATCGGCATCTCGGGCATCGAGTCCGACGGCAGCCTGCGCGACTTCGATTACCGCGAGGTGATGGTGGCGCGGACCATCGTCGAGCATTCGCGCGAGGTGTGGGTGGCGGCCGACGCGACGAAATTCAACCGCCCGGCGATGGCCGAGGTGGCGCGGCTGCCGCAGATCGACGCGCTCTTCACCGACGAGCCACCGCCCGAGCCCTTCCCGGCGCTGATGAGCGACGCCGGCGTGGAACTGGTGGTCGCGCCGTAGCATCGCGGCGGGCGTCCGCCGCCGCGCCGTTCAAGCGCCGTTCAAGCACACGACCAGCGAGACAAGTCATGACCTACCTGCTGGCCCTGGACCAGGGCACCTCCAGTTCGCGCGCGATCGTCTTCGATGCGCAAGGGCGCATCGTCGCGATGGCGCAGCGCGAGTTCCGCCAGATCTATCCGCAGCCCGGCTGGGTCGAGCACGACGCCGACGAGATCTGGGACACGCAGCTCGCCGTCGCGCGCGAGGTGCTGTCCAAGGCCTCGCTGAAAGCCGCCGACGTGAAGGCGCTGGGAATCACCAACCAGCGCGAGACCACGCTGGTGTGGAACCGCCGCACCGGCCGGCCCATCCACCATGCGATCGTCTGGCAGGACCGGCGCGCCGAGCCGCGCTGCGCCGAACTGCGCGAGCAGGGGCACGGCGCGCGGATCCAGGAGAAAACGGGGCTGGTCGTCGACGCCTACTTCTCCGGCACGAAGCTGCAGTGGATCCTCGACCACGTCAGCGGCGCGCGCGAGCAGGCCGAGCGCGGCGAACTGGCCTTCGGCACGATCGACAGCTGGCTGATCTGGAAGCTGACCAACGGCGAGGTGCATGTCACCGACGTGAGCAATGCCTCGCGCACGATGCTGTTCAACGTGCGCGAGAACCGCTGGGACGAGGAGCTGCTGGCGCTGCTGGGCATCCCCGCGTCCCTGCTGCCCGAGGTGAAGCCGTCGGCGCATGAATTCGGCAAGGCGGCGCCGGAGCATCTGGGCGGCGCCCTCACCATCGGCGGCATCGGGGGGGACCAGCAGAGCGCGCTGTTCGGCCAGGCCTGCTTCGAGGCCGGCATGGCCAAGAACACCTACGGCACCGGCTGCTTCATGCTGATGCACACGGGAACGCGCTTCCAGACCAGCGCGAACGGGCTGATCACCACCAGCGCCGCGCAGATCGACGCGACGCCGCGCTACGCGCTGGAGGGCAGCGTCTTCATCGGCGGCGCGGTGGTGCAGTGGCTGCGCGACGGGCTGAACGCGATCAAGGCGAGCGGCGAGGTGCAGGGGCTGGCGGAGAGCGTGCCGGACGCGGGTGGCGTGATGTTCGTGCCGGCCTTCACCGGGCTGGGCGCGCCCTACTGGGACGCGGAGGCGCGCGGCGCGATCGTGGGCCTGACGCGGGGATCGACGGTGGCGCACATCGCGCGCGCGGCGCTGGAGAGCATCGCGTTCCAGAGCGCGGCGCTGCTGCAGGCGATGAGCCGGGACGCGGTCGCGGCGGGCGGCGCGCCGGTGAGCGAGCTGCGGGTGGACGGCGGCGCCTGCGTGAACGACCTGCTGATGCAGTTCCAGGCGGACCTGCTGGGCATCCCGGTCGTGCGGCCCAAGGTGATCGAGACGACGGCGCTGGGCGCGGCCTACCTGGCCGGACTGACGGTCGGCGTCTACCGCAACCTCGACGACATCGGCCGCAACTGGCAGGCCGAGCGCGTGTTCCGACCGACCCTGTCGCGCGACCGCGCCCAGGCGCTGATGGCGCAGTGGGAGCGCGCGGTGCGGCAGGCGTCGGCGCGATAGACGGTCGCGGGTTCCCCTTTCGCGGGCCCCCGTCCGAGGGGCCGGCGCTCCCTCCTCAATGACTGATTTGAGGAAGTGCGGCTCGGGATCGGCATGCCTAGAGTGGCGGGCTTCTTTCGTTGAAACGACAAGGAGTCATCCATGGCCTCTCATTGCGTACGGAGCATCGGACCGGTCGCCACGATCGGCGAAGGCCTCCAGATCACCCTTCCGCAAGGCGTGCTGGACGCCCTTCGCATCGGCCCGGGCGACCAGGTGGAGTTCTTCCACGTCGCTCCGGACGAATTCCTTTTCTACGTGGCCACGCGTCCCTTGCCGATCGCAGGCATCGTTCCCACGCGCGTGCGTCGGCCCGTGACGATCGACGAGATGAATCACACCTTCGCCTCCATGGAGCGCCAGCGCCGTAAAAGCGCCAAGCGCAAGGAGAAGCGCAAGTGATGGTCGGCATCGATACCAACATCCTGGTCCGTTTCGTCACACGAGACGAACCCGTGCAGTACCGCGCGGCCAAATCGCTGCTCTCCAGCTTCACGCCGCAGGCACCCGGCTACATCACCGTCCCGACGCTGGTGGAGCTGGTGTGGGTGCTGAACAAGAGCTGCAAGGTGAAACGCGACGAGGTCGCCCGCGCCTTGATCGAACTGCTGCGGGAGGGCGGACTGGTCTTCGAGCAGGTCGAGGACGTCATCGACGCCGTCGCGCGCTTCCATGTGGGCCGAGCCGACTTCGCGGACTACCTGATCGAGCGACTGGGCCGGACTGCCGGCTGCGGATGCACCATGACCTTCGACCGCGATGCCGCCTCATGCGCGGGCATGAGGCTGCTGTCGGAGGACCGGGGTCACAACTCCATCGACGCGCCTGCCCCCAGAAGCGTGAGCACGCCCAGCACCGCGAAGATCGCCGCCGCGATGGCGTGAACCAGCCGCACCGGCAGCTTGTGCGCGAGCTTGCCGCCCACCAGCACCGCCGGCACGTTGGCGATCATCATCCCCAGCGTCGTGCCCGCCACCACCATCCACAGGTCGTTGAAGCGCGCCGCCAGCGCCACCGTCGCGATCTGCGTCTTGTCGCCCATCTCGGCCAGGAAGAACGCCGCGATCGTCGTGCCCAGCACGCCCAGCCGGAACTTGCCGCCGGTTTCCTCTTCCTCGATCTTGTCGGGGATCAGCGTCCACACCGCCATCGCGATGAAGCCCAGGCCCAGCACCCAGCGCAAGGTCTGCGCGGAGACCTGCGTCGTGATCCAGCTGCCGACGGCGCCCGCGCAGGCGTGATTGACCAGCGTCGCGATCAGGATGCCGAGCACGATCGGCCCGGGCTTGCGAAAACGCGCCGCCAGGATGAAGGCCAGCAGTTGGGTCTTGTCGCCGATCTCGGCGAGGGCCACGAGGCCGGTGGAGATGAGGAAGGCTTCCATGAAGGACTCAGCGGCCGGAACGAACCCATGACCATGCCGCCGCCGGCCGCAGGTCCGGGGGCATGGTCAAAGGTCTCGCCAGGCTGGGAACCCGCGGGTTCCTGGCTACCTCGCGCCATGAGCCGAAGCTCAAGTCTGTTGACGCGGGTCTGCTGAATCGGCCCGTCGGGCGACGGGCGGGGTGCAGCGGCTACTCCCCAATGACAGCGCGCATTGTAGTCAGCGCCAGCCCGGGCCATGCGCGCTGTGCCGGCGCCGGTGGGCCCGCATCGCCCAGAAGCAGCAATTGCGTGCGGTTGTCGCGCCAACTCGCGGCCAGCAGCAGCTGCAGCACCGGCGCGCTGATCGCTCTCACGCGCTGGGGCCATTGCAGGACCGCCTCCAGCTCCCCCGCCGCCATCGCCTGCGCCAGCAGCGCATCCGGCGCCTCCGCCAGCTGCGCCTGCCAGTCCCCCAGCGCGAGGGCCTGGGCCAGCGCGAGGTCCTCCGGCGTCACCGGCTCGTCCGCCAGCAGCGGCAGCTGCTCCCGCAAGCGTGCGAGTTGCTCCGGCACCGCCGCCACCGGCAGCGTCACGCCCATCCGCCAGCACAGCGCGCCGCCAAGCGATTCGATCTCGCTGTCCCAGGGCCAGGGGAGACGCGCGGCGATCCGTTGCTGCATCAGCGTGCGCGCGAGTTCGCGCAGGCCCGGCGGCGTGCCGCGCGGCACCGGCGTCTGGACGATCAGCCGGCATCCCTGCCCTTGCGGCAGCTGCAGGAACTGGGCGACGGCGGCGGCGGGCGTCGCGGTCGCCAGCGCGGGTGCCGGCGCCGGTCCGGCCGGCGCCTTGGGCACCCGCCAGTCGCCCATGAAGTCCTCGGCCAGACCGCGCGCGGCCTGCAGGCTCAGGTCGCCGGCGAACAGCAGCACCGCGCGTTCCGGTCGCCAGTACTGGCGATGGAAGCCCAGCACGTCCTCGCGGCGCAGGCGCTTCAGGCTGGCCGTCGTCTGCACCGGCTGCGCGCGGCCCCAGCACTGCCGCCGTGCCGCCCAGGGCGCGAGCAGCAGCGCATCGGCGCGACGCAGCACCAGCGCGTCGAGCGCCCGGCTGCGGATGTGCTCGAGCGCCTCGAAGGCCAGCAAGGGCCGCTGCGTCAGGTCGGCCATCAGGTTGACCGCGTCGTCGCATTGGTCCGGCAGCGCTTCCAGTGCCAGCTCGCAGGTGGACGGCGTCAGCGCCAGCCGCAGTGGCAGGCCGAGCAGGTCGCCCGCGTAGGCGATGTCGGCCGATTCCATCTCGTCGCCATCGCGCTTCGCGCCCTGCGCGAGCATCGACAGCGCCACCTCCGCCAGGCCTTCCTTGCCGGCCGGATCGCGCAGCCAACCGCCCTCACCGATCAGGCGGATCGCGGTGCGCGGCGCGCCCGGCACCGGCAGCACGATGACGCGCAGCCCGTTCGGCAGCCTGGCCTGCTCGATCGCCAGCGGCGGCAGCGCGGTCAGCGGCGGCGCCTCCGGCGGGCGGTCGAAGCCGTCCTGCGCCAGCGCCGGCCAGGCCGTCGAGCCGGACGCGATCGCGGCGCCCAGCATCAGTCCGCGACGATGCAGGTCGACCGTCATGCCGCGACTCCCGCGGCGGCACCGACATCCGCCAGCAGCGTCAGCACCGGCGCCTGCACGACCTGGCGGCGCCAGAACTGCTGCACGTCGGCACCGCCGAGCTTGATCCACACCGCCATGTCCTTGGCCGCCGCGCCGGCATCGCCGCGCACCGCCCAGGCGGTGCCGAGCGCCCGGGCGAGCCGGTCGGCGGTCCACTCGGCCGACAGCGTTTCGCGCCGCAGCAGGGCCTTGGCCTTGCCGAGTTCCTCGTCGGTGATCGCCTCGTCGGCCAGCCGCAGCACTTCCTGCTGCAGGGCCTGCGCCAGCGGCGCCGCGGTCTGGCCGTGCGCCGCCAGCGCCTGCGCGACCAGCAGCCCCGCGTCGCGGTGCGCATCCAGCCGCAGGCTGAGCTGATGCGCCAGCGCCTTCTCGTCGACCAGCGTGTCGGTGAGGCGGCCCGACCGCCCCAGCCCCAGCAGCGCCTGCGCGAGCTGCCAGGTCGGCAGCGACGGATCGTCGGCGCGCGGCACCTGCCACACCAGCGCGGCCGCCGGCAGCGGCGCCTGCGCCAGCGACAGCTTGAGCGTCTGGCTCTGGGGACGACGGGATTCGCGCAGCTCGCGCGGCTCGGCCACCGATGCCACGGGCGACGCGGGCGACGCAGCGGCGGGCGGCGTGACCGGCACGGCGGCGGGCCCGGAGGAGGACGAGGCCGGCAGCCCTGACGCCGGCGTTGCCGAGGCGGTCGGCGACACCGCCGGCGCGGCCGTCAAGGCCGTCACCGCGGACGGCGGCATCGGCGGACGGATCGAGCCGAAGTAGTGCATCACCCAGCGCGCGAGCGCGCCCTCGTCGAACGCGCCGGTCACCACCAGCAGCGCGCGGTCGCAGCCGAACCGGGCGGCATGGAAGGCGCGCACGGCGTCGATGTCCAGGTCCTTGAGCTGCTCCGGATCGCCGAGCGCGCCGCGCTGGTACGGATGCGTCAGGTAGCCGTGGCGCTGCACCGCGAGGTCCAGCCGCGCATAGGGATTGAGCAGCGGCTCCTGCACCGCCTGGCGCAGCTGCTGCCGCGCGCTGGCCAGCGTATCGGGATCCAGGCGCGGATTGCTCATCCGCTCGGCCTCGGCCCACAGCACGCGCTCGAGCTGCGGCGCGGGCACCACCGTCTGCAGCGCGGCGAAGTCCTCGTCGATCTCGATGCGGGTGCGCCCGCCGGCGCTGGCGATCAGGCGGTGGAACTGACCCGGCTCCAGGTAGCGGCTGGCGCCGGCGATCAGCCGCAGCACCAGGTGCGACAGCCCGCTGCGGCCGGTGGGGTCGTCGCGGCCGCCACAGCGATAGACGACGCGCACCGCGACCTGCGAGCCCGGGACCGGGCGCGCCAGCCAGAGCAGACCGTTGGGCAGCCGTTGCGGCTCGAGGGGCGGGGCACTCATGGCCGGCATCCTAGCTGCCAATCCGCTGTCAGCAGCCGGTCCGCATCATCGGCGCGACATCGTCCTGACGGGCGGCCCACCCGAATCGGGGGCGCCCGGGCGGCGATCCGGGGCATGGGCCGCGCCGCTGCCCCGCCCAACGGGGACAAGCGCCCCGCTTTCATCGTCACTCCACGGAGGGCTTGCCATGAGCGCCATCAACTTCGCCTACACGATCGTCTACGTCGAGGACGTGGGCGCGTCGCTGGACTTCTTCGAACGGGCATTCGGCCTGACGCGCCGTTTCCTGCACGAGTCCGGCGCCTATGGCGAGCTCGAGACCGGCGCCACCACCCTGTCCTTCGCGCGCCACGACATCGCGCGCGGCAACCTCGGTCAGGACTACCGCAAGGCCGCGGACGGCGCGCCGCTGGGGATGGAGGTCGGGCTGTCCACGCCGGACGTGCCGGCCGCCTACGCGCGTGCCCTGGGCGCCGGCGCGCAAGGCCTGACCCCGCCGATGACCAAGCCCTGGGGCCAGGTGGTCGCCTACCTGCGCTGCCCCGACGGCACCCTGGTCGAGATCTGCACCCCGATCTGACCGGCGCCTAGGCGTCGTCCCGCGCGCCGGGCCGGGGCTCCACGACGATGCGCGCATGGCGCTGGAAGGTGAAGTACGCCCAGGCCCAGTCCGCGAAGACGCGGACCCGGTTGCGGAAGCCGATCAGGAAATAGACGTGCACGAACAGCCAGAACAGCCACGCGGAGAACCCGCTGAACTGGATCGTCCCCAGGTCGGCGACCGCCGCCTTGCGGCCGATGGTCGCGAGGTTGCCGTAGTCGCGGTAGCGGAACGGCGGCTCCGAGCGCCCCTGCAGGCGCGCGAGGATCTGCCGCGCCGCATGCCGGCCGGCCTGCTTCGCGCCGGGGCTGACGCCCGGCACCGGCTTGCGGCTGCCGTCCTTTTCCAGGCTGGTCGCGGCGGCCATGTCACCGACGACGTAGACCTCGGGATGGCCGGGGATGTTCATCTGCTCGTCGACGATCACCCGTCCCGCGCGGTCCAGCGGCACGCCCAGCGTGCGCGCCAGCGGCGAAGCGGCGACGCCGGCGGCCCACACCTTG
This sequence comes from Mitsuaria sp. BK037, assembly GCF_014193045.1. Lineage (NCBI taxonomy): Bacteria > Pseudomonadati > Pseudomonadota > Betaproteobacteria > Burkholderiales > Sphaerotilaceae > Roseateles > Mitsuaria sp. BK037. The sequence goes on from NZ_JACHYS010000003.1 coordinate 236,765, forward strand.
GTGCGGGAGGCGATCCGTTCGCGGGTGCCGTCGGCGGTCTGGAGGTCCACGCCCTCCTCGTCGATGCCGACGACGCGGCAGCCGGTGCGCACCACCACGCCGATGCGCTCGAGCTGCGCCTGGGCCTGCGCCGACTGCGCCGGCTTGAAGGCGGCCAGCACCCGGTCGGACCCCTCCACCAGCAGCACCTGGGCGCGGCCCGGGTCGATGCGGCGGAACTCGTCGCGCAGCGTGTGGCGGGCGATCTCGGCCAGCGTGCCGGCCATCTCCACGCCAGTGGGCCCGCCGCCGATGACGACGAAGTTGAGCCAGGGCGCGTGGTCGGCGGGATCGGGCAGGGTCTCGGCGCGCTCGAAGGCGCTCAGCAGGCGCGCGCGCAGCTGGAAGGCGTCGGCCAGCGTCTTGAGGCCTGGCGCATGCGCCTGCCACTGGTCGTTGCCGAAGTAGCTGTGCGTCGCGCCGGCGGCGGCGATCAGGTGGTCGTAGCGCAGGCGCTGTCCGTCGCCGAGCACGACCTCGCGGGCCTGGACATCGATGGTGTCGACCTCGGCCATCAGCACCGTGAGGTTGCGCTGGTGGCGTCGCATGTGCCGGATCGGCGACGCGATCGACGGCGCGGTGAGGCCGGCCGTCGCGACCTGATACAGCAGCGGCTGGAACAGGTGGTGGTTGCTGCGGTCGATCAAGGTGATGCGGACCGGGGCACCGTCGAGGACCTTGGTGGCCTCCAGGCCACCGAACCCGCAACCGATGATCACGACATGGGGAAGCGCAACATGTGGGTCAGCCATGCGGCACATCGTAGCGGGGATGACGACTCGGATAGGTGGGGCCCATCGCTGACAATGGTGGGATGCGCCGCGCCGACCGCCTGTTCCAGATCGTCCAACTCATCCGTGGACGCCGTCTCACGACGGCCGAGTTCCTGTCCCAGCGGCTGGAGGTCTCGATCCGCACCGTCTATCGCGACGTGGCCGCGCTGCAGCAGCAGGGCGTGCCGATCGATGGCGAGGCGGGCGTCGGTTATCGGATGCGGGTCGGCTTCGAGCTGCCGCCGCTGATGTTCAGCGCCGAGGAAGCCCAATCACTGGTCGCCGCGGTGCGGCTGGCCCAGCCGCAGCTCGACGCCGTGCTCGGGCAGCGCGCCGAGGAGGCGCTCGGCAAGATCTTCGCGGTGCTGCCGGGCTCGGCGCGCGCCGCCGCGGAGAGCCTGACCGTCTACGCGCCGCAGCGCGGCCTGGACAACGCCACCCGCGAGCGCCTGACGCAGCTGCGCCTGGCCACCGAGTCCCGCACCAAGCTGCGGCTGCACTACCTCGACCTGAGCGAGCAGACCAGCTCCCGCGTCGTGCGGCCGCTGGCCTGCTTCTTCTGGGGACCGGTGTGGACCTTCTCCGCCTGGTGCGAGCTGCGCGAGGACTTCCGCAGCTTCCGCGTCGACCGGGTGCAGCAGCTGGAACTGCTGGAGGAGCGTTTCCGCGACGAACCCGGCAAGACGCTCGCCGATCTGCAGCGGCGCGAGAACGCGCGCGAGAACTGGGCCTAGCGGGCGCCGAGCCCGCCGGGCCCGGAAGCGACAAGCGCCTCAGCGCAGCGCGACGCCCTGCGGCAGCGCCGCGGCGCGCGGTCGCCAGCGCAGCAGCGGCGCCTCGATCCAGCGATGGAAAGGCACCGCCGCCATGTTGCTCAGCAGCCAGGCCGCCAGCAGCGCCAGCGGCGCGAGCGCGTCCAGCATCAGGGCCGGGCTCTCGGCGCGGTGCTCGTAGATCGCGTTCACCAGCAGGCAGACCGGGAAGTGCACCAGGAAGAGCGCGTAGGCATGGCGCGCCAGCGTCTGCACCGGCGCCTGGCCGTGCCGCTGGAACCACGCCGGCAGCGTGCCGCGGTGCCACAGCGCGATGACCGCCGCGGTCAGCGCGGCCACGACCAGGCGCTCGCGGAACTCCAGCGCCAGCGCGACAGCCATCAAGCCGCCCAGCGCCAGCAGCCCGGCGCGGCGCGCCCGCGGCGTCCAGCCCTGGCACCAGCAGAGCAGCACGCCCAGGCCATAGGCGCCGAAGAAGTAGATGGCACAGACGTCCAGCTCGGCCATCCGGTTGAACTGGAGCAGCGACGCCGCGCACAGGGCGCCGACCAGCGCCAGCGCGAGCTCCTGGCGTCTGGCGCCGGGTAGCGGCAGGCAGCGCAGGCCCCACATCACCAGCAGCAGCAGCGCGAAGAGCTGGAAGTCGATCGCCACGTACCAGGCGCCGACGGTGAGCGCCTCGACCGGCAGCAGGTCCTGCAGCAGCAGCGCATGGGCCAGGATCTGCGCCAGTTCCACCTGTTCCGGCACCAGGTCCGGCAGCAGGGGCGCCACCAGCCAGGAACTCAGCAACGTCAGCCCGACGGCGGCCATGAACGGCGGCACCAGGCGCCAGTAGCGCTGGGCCAGCAGCGCCGGCGCCGAGCGGCGCAGCTGCGGCTCCTGCGCCGCGAGCGCCCGCGCGCTCAGGTAGCCGCCCAGCACCAGGAAGACCTGCACGGCCATGCGCCCGTAGTCGTAGAGCCAGCCGGTCAGCAGCGGGAACAGCCGGTGCATGGCTTCCGCGATCGGTCCGTAGACCGACAGGTGATGCAACACGATCAGTTGCGCGGCGGTGGCGCGCAGCGCGTCCAGCGGGAACAGGCGAGAGGCCATCGGGAATCGGGAATCGGCGGAAAGCAGTCGCCGACGAGCCTGGGTCTCGCTCGGCGCAAAAACGAAGCGGCCACCGCGAGGTGGCCGTTGAGGCGCCAATTCTATAAGCAAATCAACGAGTTACATCGAGTTCGTTTGCATCACGCCCGGCGCACCGCCGCATGACAGCGGACTCACATCAGACCAACGCCACGCTCACGTCACGCTCACATTCCGCTCACGACGACCGCCACGTCGCCATGAGGAGGTCAATCGCTCACCGCTTGGCGCGCGGGCCGCGCGCACGGGGCTTGGGGGGCGGGAACAAGGTGCCGTTGAATATCGCGGCGAACCAGCCCAGGTACCAGTCGACGAGGCGCTGCGGCCAGGGCTTGGGCGGCGCCTTCACCGGCCGCGGGCGGTCGGACGGATGGCGGCGCTCGACGGCGGCGGCGATGCCGGCGAGCCGCTCGCGCAGCGCCATCAGGCCGGCGACCTTGGTGGGGGTCTCGCGCTCGGCCTGGATCACGAGCGCCACATGCAGCAGCGCGCGGTCCTCGCCCAGCGACGCCAGCCGCAGCTGCGCCTGGCCTTCGACCTTGCCGGTGCGAGGGCCGCGGCCGTCGATGCGCAGGCGCAGGCGGCTGGGGACCTCGAGGTCGAGGACGGTCACGACGCCTTCGAAGCCGGGCAGCGCCAGCGCGTAGGACCGCGGCGCGTCGCCGGCCGCGAGACGGGCGCCGTCGGGCAGGCTGTCGGCGAGCAGGGCCAGGTCATGCAGCGCGCGCCAGGCCAGGGCCTGGGACACGGGCAGGGCCAGATCGTCGTCGAGGGCGAGCGTGGGCATGGGCCGGATTGTGGCCCGCCGGCCCGGGCCGAGGCAGGCCGCAACGAATTTCGCTATGGTGCGGGGATGGACAACATGGACCTGCAGGTGCTGCGCCAGGTGCAGCAGTGGCTCGACGCCGATCAGCGCGTCGTGCTGGGCACGATCACCCGGACCTGGGGCTCGGCGCCACGGCCGGTCGGGTCGATCGTCGCGGTGCGCGCGGACGGATTGATCGCCGGCTCGGTCTCGGGCGGCTGCATCGAGGACGACCTGGTTGCGAAGATCCGCGAAGGCGCGCTCAGCCTGCGCACGCCGGAGCTGATCCGCTATGGGGTCGGCGCGGAGGCGGCGCAGCGTTTCGGCCTGCCCTGCGGCGGCACGCTGGAGTTGATGCTGGAGCCGGTGGGATCGCAATCGGCGATCGGCCCGCTGCTGGAGCGGCTCTCGCGCGGCGAGCGGGTGCTGCGCACGCTGGAGCTGGCCACCGGCGCGGTGACGCTGGCGGAGCCGCCGGCGCATTCGCGCGACGGCGCCGACCGGCTGGTGCTGAGCGACACGCGGCTGGTGACCCACCACGGGCCGCAGTGGCGGCTGCTGATCATCGGCGCGGGCCAGATGAGCCAGTACCTGGCGCAGATGGCGCTGGCGCTCGATTACCAGGTGCAGGTCTGCGATCCGCGCGACGACTACCCGTGGACGCTGATCGCGGCGCCCCTGACGCGCGAGATGCCGGACGACGTCGTCCAGCGGCTGCGGCCGGACGGGCACACGGCGGTGGTCGCGCTGACGCACGATCCGAAGCTGGATGACCTCGCGCTGATGGAGGCGCTGCGCAGCCCCGCGTTCTATGTCGGCGCGATCGGCTCGCGGGTGAACCAGGCCAAGCGCCGCGCGCGGCTGAAGGAGCATTTCGACCTGAGCGATGCCCAGCTGGACCGCCTGCACGGCCCGGTGGGCCTGCACATCGGCGCCCGCACGCCGCCCGAGATCGCGCTGGCCATCCTGGCCCACATGACCGCGGAACGCTACGGCGTGCAGGTCGTCAGCAGCGCCTTGCCGGAGGATCGCGGCGAGGCGGGATGCGTGGTCTAGCGGCGCACCCCGCGCTCAGCGCGCTCAGCGCATGCTGTACCCGCGCCCGTCCATGCAGGCCTCCACCGCGCGGTTGAACACGCCGGCGTCGTTCATCGCGGTGGGCTGCGAGGTCGCCCAGCGGTTGCAGTCCTGGCGGTCGGCCTCGGTCTGCGCGGCCGACTGCCCGTGACGCGGATAGATGATCGGGTCCGGCCGCGGCGGCGCCACCGGGGCCGGCGTCGCGGTGTCGGCGCCGGGCGGCGGCGCGACCACGACGTAGCCCGGCTCGCCGGTGGCCACCGTGTAATACGCGCCGTTGGCGTAGTAGTAGGGCAGCCCGCCGATGCGCAGCGTCACGTAGGCGCTGGGCAGGACCGGCACCACGAAGCCGATCGGCGGGGCGATGACGCGGAAGCTCGGCCCCCAGGGCTGGTACCAGACGCCGCCGTGGTACCAGTAGCGGTTGCCGACGAACACCGCGCCGCCCGGCAGGCCGCGGGCCACGTAACCGGGCGCGGGGTAGTAGTGGTCGTGGTGGTAGCGGCTGTCGAAGCGCAGGCCGATGTCGACCCGCGCGCCGCCGCCGTGGTGCTGCGCCGAGGCGACGCCGGCGCTCAGCGCCAGCGCGACGGGAATCAACCAACGAAGCTTGCTCATGATCTGCTCGCGCCGCCGTGCGGCGCCCAGGAAGTCCGGAGGCTTATTGAACGCCGGGCCCTTCGGCCGCGTCTACGGAATGGCGTTTCGCAGGGGTAAAGATCCATTGCCCGTGTCGGTCCGTGCACGGTCAGCGCACGAGCCGCGCATGGGACGGAAGCGGGTCGCGCGCGGTGGCGCAACGGTCGCGCGCGACGATCGGCGATGATGCGCGCCGCCGGGCATCCGCGACGTCACGACATGACGACACGGCCCTCACGGCCTCTCCACGCGCCGCCGGGCGCACGCCTTTCTTGCGACCTCACCTCGCCCCACCTCGACCCCGCCGCCATGATCGAGCTCTACTACTTCCCCAGCAACGCCAGCTTCGCCCCGCACGTGCTCCTGCAGGAACTGGGCGTGCCGTTCCAGCTCCGCCTCGTCGATCGCGATCGCGACGAGCACAAGTCCCCCGAGTTCCTGAAGCTCAATCCCAACGGCCTGCTGCCCGCGCTGCGCGACACGCGCCAGGGCGAGCTGGTGCTGTTCGAGACCGCCGCGATCCTGCTGCACCTGGCCGACACCCATCCCGAGGCCGGCCTGATGCCGCCGCTGGGCAGCGCCGAGCGCGCCCATGCCTACAAGTGGCTGATGTGGCTGACCAACACGCTGCAGCCCACCGTCATCACCTACTACTACCCGGACCGCTTCGTCGCCCCGGGCAACGCCGCCGGCAGCGCCGAGGTCAAAGCCCAGGCGCAGGTGCGCGCCGCGGCGCAGCTGGACCTGCTCGCCGCCGAGTTCGAACGCCACGGCGGTCCGTTCCTGCTCGGCGAGCGCTATTCGGTGCTGGACCCCTTCGCCTTCATGCTGTGCCGCTGGACGCGCAACTTCAGCCATCCCGCGCGCAACCGCCCCGCCCTCGCCGCCTTCCTCGAGCGCATGGCGCAGCGCCCGGCGCTGCTGCGCGCGATCGAGACGGAGCAGCTGCCCAAGCCCTGGTTCTGACCGCCCGCTCAGCGAGGCGGCAGCGCGCGCAGGTAGTCGTAGAGCCGCTGCGCGATGGCGGCCCGCTCCTCGGCGGACATGCCCTCGGCGAGCGCCGGCATCGTCGTGCCGGGCCGCACCGCGGCCGGCGCCAGCAGCCAGCGCTGCCAGGCCGCGGCGTCGTAGCCGCGGACGACGACATCCAGGTCCAGCGGCATCTTGTCGCCGCCGTAGCCGCGGATGCGGTGGCAGCTCAGGCAGTGGGTGCGGGCGAGGTCCGCCGCGTCGGCGTACCGGGCGGCCAGGCCATCCGGCAGCAGCGCGCGCGTCGAGGAGGGCCCCACGCTCACCGACGCCACCTGGTAGGGCCAGAGCGCGCCGCCCTCGGCCTGCAGCGCCTTCGAGGCGCGGTTGTCCCACACGAGGTAATACGGCCCGAGCGGCACCTGCCGCTCGCCTTGCAGGTGGTTGTCGACCTGGAAGGGCCGGCCATCGGCGCGCGCGTGCACCAGCCACGCGCGATGCTGCGCGAAGCGCTCCACCGGAATGCGCGAGACGAAACCATCCAGCGCGCGGAATTCCAGTTCCTGCCCCGGCGCACGCCAACCCGTGCCAAGCACCGCCGTCAACGCCGCGTCGGCGGGCACGCCAAGGTAGCGGACCTCGGGCATGCGTCCGTCACGCATCAGGTGCGGCTCGAGCACGGTGACGGTGACAGCGGCCGTCGCCTTGGCCGTGGCCGCCGCCGTCGCCGGGCCGGACGCGCCGGTTGCCGGCCCGGCGGCCAGTCGCCGCGCGAGCTCCGCCGGTGCCGGCAGGTCCACCGCCAGGGCGGGCATCGCGATGCAGGTCGCGGCGAGCATCGCCAGCGCCAGCACGGCGGCCCGCGCGCCGGGTGCGCCACGTGTGCTCGACACGGACCTCATGGCTTGAGCACCAGCAGGCCGTTCGAATGCGCGCGCACATCGGCCTCGTCCAACCACTCGCGGCGATAACGGCCCTGGGCCAGCAGCGCGGCCTGGTCGGCGTAATGCGCGTCCGGCCAGACGCCGCTCTGCCCGACCGGATTGACGCCGAGCGCCTCCTGCGGCCGCGCGAAGTCGATCAACCGGCGCGTCGACGGTCCGTAGACCACCGGCCACGGCCCGCTGCCGTTGCGCTGCGCGAAGTTGTTGGGCACCTCATGCCCGCCGGGCACCGGGAACGGACCGACGTTGAAGATCCGGTTCAGCGGCTTCTGCCGGCCGAGCGGATGCTCGTGCGTCAGCGTGTGCACCGCGTCCCAGCGCCAGGTCCCGCTGTCGGGGCCCAGCGTCGCCTGCAGGTGCGCGACCGTCGCTTTCCAGGCGCGGCGCACGATGTCGGTCTGCGTCTCGCGCTGCGGCGTCGAGCGGTCATCCCACCAGGGCGAGTCCGCGTCCGCCATCAGTCGCGGCAAGGCGTGATCGAGCGCGCGGGTGCGGCGCAGGTTCTCGAACTGCGCCTCGCCGAGTTCATCCTTGAGCGCCGCCCGCAGCAACTCGGCGGTGAACTGCTGGAACAGCACCGGCGCCACCGCGTCCGCCTTGTAGGCGCCGTTCCAGCGCACCAGCGCCTCGACCAGCGGCTGCTCCTCGACCGAGGCCGATCCGCGCAGCAGCGGGATGATCGGCCGCAGCACGCGCGGGCCGTAGTCGGTCTGCACGTCCAGCTGCAGCGCCTGGCTGTTGTGGATGTCCCAGCGCTTGCCCTGGCTCAGCAGCCCGTCCAGGCGCCGGCCGCGCTCGGCCAGGTTGTAGTAGCCCGCCACCGGCGTGTCCCCGGTCGGCTGGAAATTGGCCGACACGATGTAGCCGCGCGCCGGGTTCTCTTCGTGCGGATTGGCCGAGAACGGCAGGAAGCCCGGCTTGTCGGCCTCGCCGGTCGCGCCGTCCAGCACGAAGGCCGGATTCACGCCCGGCGGCCGCTGCGGCAGCTTCGCGGCCGCCCACCAGGCGATGTCGCCACTGGCGTTGGCCCACACGATGTTCAGCCCCGGCGCATGCACCAGGCTCGCCGCGTCGCGCGCGCGGTCCAGCGTGTCGGCGCGGCCCAGCCGGTAGAAGCCGTCGAGCACCGGGTTCTCGGTCTCCAGGAAGGCCCACCACATCGCGACCGGGCGCTCGCCGCGGTCGCCCGGCAGCGCGTCGTTGACGATGGGCCCGTGCGGCGAGCGGCGCAGCGTCAGCACCTGGTCGGGCTGGCCCTTGACCTTGAGCGTCTCCTGCCGCGCGGTCATCGCGACCCAGCGGCCCTGGTACCAGACCTCGTTGGCGTTGGCCGGGTTGACCTTCTCGGCGATCAGGTCGACGTCGTCGTTCTGGAACATCGTCAGGCTCCAGCCGAAGCGCCGGTTGTGTCCCAGCAGCGCCATCGGGTTGAGCGCGAGGTGATGCCCGTAGAGCTCGAACTGCGGCGTGCGCAGGTGCGCCTCCCACCACACGGCCGGCGCCGAATACGCGATGTGCGGATCGCCCGCCAGCAGCGGCTTGCCGCTGACGGTGCGGCTGCCCGACACGACCCAGGCATTGCTGCCCTCGAACTGCGGCAGCCCGGCCAGCGCCGCCGCCTGGTCGCCGACCGCGGCCAGCCGCGCCAGCATCGGCGCCACGTCGGGGAAGCGCCCGCGCGGCGCGTCCAGCGCCTGCGGCTCCAGCACGCCGGAGGGATGCCAGTCCAGGTCGAAGATGCGCAGGTAGTCGGGACCGAGCTGATCCCGCACCGCGGTCAATGCCGGCTCGGTGCGGAAGGCCGCGGCGAAGCTGTAGGCCAGGTAGCCGGCGATGCTGTAGGTGTCCGCAGCGGTGAACGGGCGCTTGGGGATGCCCAGGACCTCGAACTCCAGCGGCGCGGGCCGCGTCGCCTGGTACTGGTTGACGCCGTCCAGGTAGGCATACAGCGCGCGGGTCGCTCCGGGCTGGGCGGTGATGGCCGCGCTCGCCGCGGCGAGTTCATCGGCGCGCTGGCGGATGCCGAGCGCGCGGAACAGGCGGTCGGTGTCGACCAGCTTGGGCCCGAGCACCTCCGCCAGCTCGCCGCGCGCCAGCCGGCGCAGCATCTCCATCTGGAACAGCCGGTCCTGCGCATGCAGGTAGCCGAGCGCGCGGTAGAGGTCGTCCTCGTTGCGCGCGTCGATGTGGGGCACGCCCCACTCGTCGTAGCGGACGGTGACCGGCGCGCTCAGGCCGGACAGCTGCAGCTCGCCGTCGCGCTGCGGCAGCTTCTGGTGGACATGCCAGGCCGCGGCCGCGGCGCCCAGCGCCGCCAGCACGGCGACCGTGAGCGCGCCGCGCTTCAGCCAGCGACCCACGCTCATGAACGGACCGGTTGCCGCAGGTGGGACAGCGCCTCGACGCGCTTGATCAGCTCGCGGTCGTTCCAGGGCTTGTGGAACATGCCGTACAGGCCCTGCACCTGGTGCAGCCGGGCGTGCAGCTCCTCATGGCCGCTGATGGCGATGATGGGCAGGTCCTCGGTCGCCATCGCGCCCTGCACCGCCTTGATCAGCTCGAAGCCGTCCATGTTGGGCATCTCCAGGTCGGTGATCAGCACGCCGAAGCGGGTCTGGCCGAGCAGCTCCATCGCCTCCACGCCGTCGCGCGCGGCGACCACCTCGTGGCCGGCTTCGCTGAACAGCTTCAGCAACTTGGCGCGCACGACCGCCGAGTCGTCGACCACCAGCAGCGGCAGGCGCTCGGGCGAGGCGGCGGTCGCGGGGGACGTGGCGGCGGGCGCCGCGGCGGGGGCCGAGCTGGCGCGGGCGGCCGGGCCGGGCGGCAGGGGACGGGGCGATGGCGGCGGCGCGCCCACGTCGCGATAGTCGCCACGGCGCACCGTGATGATGATGATCACGATGGCCAGCGGGACCACGATCAGCAGCGGCAACAGGAACGGCTGCAGGGTCTCAGGCAATTCAAACGGCATGCGGCTCTCCGACTCCTCCCCAAACCGCGCACGCTACACCGGCCGCAAGACGGCCTGTAGAGGAAAAGCCCTCTCGGTGGACGGCCGGCGCGCGAGCTCCGACGAGCCGCCGTCGCGCCTCGCCGGCTGACGCGGCCACGCGACAGCGCGCCGCCGCCGCGTCCCTGCATCAGGGGGCTTGCACGGCTTCATGCCCAGCTCAGCGCGGACAGGTCGTTGGCGAACAGCGGGGTGCGGCTCCACAGGCCCTTCAGGCCGGCCCGCGCCACCGTGATCCATTGGGGCTGGTAGAGGAAGGCCGCGACCGCGTCCTCGGCGACCTGGCGCTGGGCCTGGCCGAAGAGCCGGGTCCGCTCGGCCGGATCGGCGCTGCCCTGCATGCGCTCGTACAGCGCGTTGAAGGCGGGGCTGCGGTAGCCCCAGTAGTAGTCCGCCCGCGCGAAGTTGCCGAAGTCGTAGGGCTCCACATGCGCGATGACGGTCAGGTCGTAGGCCTTGCTGCCGTAGACGCTGGACAGCCACTGGGCCCATTCGATCTGCTCGATCCGGGCGGTGATGCCGACCGCCGCCAACTGCGCCGCGATCAGCTCGCCGCCCTGGCGCGCGTACGGCACCGGCGGCAGCTTCAGCGACAGGGACAGCCCGGTCGCCTTGGCCTGGGCCAGCAGCGCCTTCGCGGCGGCCGGGTCGTAGGCGTTGATCGCGGTGCAGTCGACGTAGCCCGGCGCGTCCGGCGTGACGAAGCTGCCGATCGGCACGCCATAGCCATCGGCGCTGGCCTGGATGACGGCCTTGCGGTCGATCGCCATCGCGATGGCGCGGCGCACGCGGACGTCGCCCAGCGGCGGCCGCTGGTGGTTGATGGCCAGGATGGTCTTGGCGCGCGACGAGGCGGTGATCACCTGGAAGCGCCGCGGCTGCGCCTTGAACTGGGACAGCGCCCGGGCCGCGGCCACGCGCGGGAAGGCGTCCACGTCGCCGGCCAGCAGCGCGGCGACCTGCGCGGCCGGTTCGCCGATGAAGCGGAACTGCACCCGCGGGATCCGGATCGAGGCCGCATCGCGGAAGCCCGGCCAGGCGGCGACGGTGAGGCTGGCGCCGCGCTGCCACTGGGCGACGCGGTAGGGCCCGGTGCCCACCGGGTTCTGCGCGTTGCCGGCGGCGCTGCCGGGCTCGACGATCACCGCCGTCGCCTGCGCCAGCAGCGCCGGCAGGTCGGGCTCCGGATGCCTGAGCGTCAGCACCGCGGTCAGCGGATCGGGCGTCGCGATCGCGGCGATGTTCTCGAAGACACGGCGGTCCTTGTTGAGGCTGTTCGGCGCGGCCGCGCGCTCGAAGCTGAACTTCACCGCCGTGGCGTCAAAGGGCGCGCCGTTGTGGAAGCGCACGCCCGGACGCAGCGTGAAGGTCCAGGTCTTCTGGTCCGCCGAGGCGCTCCAGCGCAGCGCCAGCAGCGGCTTGGCCGAGCCGTCCTCGGCCACCTTGGTCAGCGGCTCCAGCACGTTGTAGAGCACGATCTCGCCGATGGCGGCGGCGGCGCCGGCGGTCGGGTCCAGGCCCGGCGGCTCGAGGGTCATGCCCAGCACCAGCGGCCGCCCGCCGGGCGCCTGCGCGAAGGCCGGCAGCGCGGCGCCGAGGCTGGCGCCGACGGCGCCGATCGAGAGCCGGTGGAAACGGCGGCGGTCCAGGGAGGTGTCCATGGCCGCGGATCATGCCAAAGCGGCCAGCAGGTCCCGGGTGTAGGGATGCCGGGGATCGCCCAGCACGCGCGCGGCCGGGCCCTGCTCGACCGCTTCGCCGCCGCGCAGCACCAGCGCGTGGTCGCACAGCACCTCGACGGCCGCGAGGTCGTGGCTGACGATGACCAGGCTGATGCCGTCGCGCCGCTGCAGCTCGCGCAGCAGCGCCAGGATCTGCGCCTGCACCGAGACGTCCAGCGCGGACAGCGGCTCGTCCGCGACGATCAGGCGGGGGCGCGTCGCCAGCGCCCGCGCGATCGCCAGGCGCTGGCGCTGGCCGCCGGAGAACTGGTGCGGGAAGCGCAGCGCCGCGTCGGGCTCCAGGCCGACCTCGGCCAGCACCTCCAGCAGCCGCGCCTGGCGCTCGGCGTCGGTCATCGGCAGCGCGGCGAGCGGCTCCACCACGCTGCGGCCGACGCGCCAGCGCGGATCCAGCGAGCCGTAGGGATCCTGGAACACCATCTGCACGCCGGGCCGCAGCGCGCGCCGCGCGGCGGCGGGCATCGCGTTCACGTCCTGGCCGGACCAGCGGACCCGGCCGTGGCGAGGCCGTTCCAGCGCCATGACCAGGCGCGCCAGCGTGCTCTTGCCGGCCCCCGACTCGCCGATGATGCCGAGCGACTCGCCGGCCGGCAGCGTGAACGAGATGTCCTTGAGCACCGTGCGGCCGCCGTAGCGCTGGCCCAGGCCCTCGACCTCGAGCAGCGGAGCCGCTGGCGAGGACGACGGCGCCGGAGTCCGGCCGATGACCCCGCTCATGTCGACACCTCCCAGCAGGCGAGCCGGCCGTCGAAACGAGGCGGCTCCGCGGCGCAGCGGGCGGTCGCCAGCGGGCAGCGCGGCGCGAACGGGCAGCCGTCGCCGAGCTGCGCCAGCGCCGGCACGTTGCCCTTGAGCGGATGCAGCGGCTGGCCGCGGCCGGCGCCCAGCCGCGGCCGCGCCGCCCACAGCGCCTGCGTGTAGGGGTGGCGCGGCTGCGCCAGCAGGTCCGCCGCGACGCCCTGCTCCATGACGCGTCCGCCGTAGAGGATCAGCAGGCGATCGACGCGGCGCGCCGTCAGCGCGAGGTCGTGCGAGATCAGCAGCAGCCCCATGCCGCGCTCGGCGACCAGCTCGCGCAGCAGTTCCAGGACCTGCACGCGCAGCCGCGCATCAAGGGCCGTGGTCGGCTCGTCGGCGATCAGCAGTTCCGGCTCTGCGGCGAGCGCCATCGCGATCAGCGCCCGCTGGCGCTGGCCGCCGGAGAGCTGGTGCGGATAGGCGCAGGCCTGCCGCTCCTCGAGGCCGACGCGCGCCAGCAGCGCCAGCGCGCGCTGGCGGGCGCTCGCGCGGTCCGGCGCGAGGCGGTGCAGGCGGATCGGCTCCATCACCTGCGCCAGCACGCGCTGCAGTGGGTTGAGCGCCGTCAGCGGCTCCTGGAACACCATCGCGACACGGCGGCCGCGCAGGCCGCACCAGTCGTCCTCGTCGAGCGCGAGCAGCTCCCGCCCGTCCAGGGCGATGCGGCCGGTGGCCCGCGCGCCGTCCGGCAGCAGCCCCATCACGGCCAGCGCCGTCAGCGTCTTGCCGCTGCCGGACTCGCCGATCAGCGCCAGGCACTCGCCGCGGTCCAGCCTCAGGTCGATGCCACGCAGCGCATGCAGCGCCGCGCCGCCCCGCCCGGCCAGCCACACCTGCAGGTCGCGGACCTCGAGCAGCGGCGCGCTCATCGCGGCAGCTCCTTGGGATCGAGCCGGTCGCGCAGGCCGTCGCCCAGCAGGTTCAGGCCCAGCACCGCCAGCGTGATCGCGAGGCCCGGCGCGAGCGCCAGCTGCGGCGCCTCGAACATCAGCGTCTGAGCCTCGGCGAGCAGCCGTCCCCAGCTGGCCTGCGGCGGCTGGGTGCCCAGGCCGAGATAGGACAGGCCGGCCTCGGCCAGGATGGCCAGCGCGAAGCTGGTCGTGCCCTGCACGATCAGCAGCGGCAGCAGCTGCGGCAGCACATGGCGCACCGTGATCGCCCACCGGCCCTGCCCCGCGACGCGGGCGGCCAGCACGAAGTCGCGCGCCCACCAGCTCTTGGCGCTGCCATTGACCAGCCGCGCGAAGGACGGCACCGCATGCAGGCCGATCGCCGCCATCGCCACCGTCATGCCAGGCCCCAGCGCCGCCGCCAGCAGGATCGCCAGCAACAGCGCGGGAAAGGCGTAGCCCAGGTCGGCGCCGCGCAGGATCAGCGCCTCCACCGCGCCGCGCCGCGCGGCCGCGACCAGCCCGAGCGCGGTGCCGGCCAGCAGCCCGATGCCGACGGCCACCAGGCCCACCAGCCAGGCACTGCGCGCCCCGGCCATCAGGCGGCTGAGGACGTCGCGGCCGAGCTGGTCGCAGCCCAGCCAGTGCGCCGGGCTTGGCGCGGCCAGGCGGCGGGCCATGTCGATCTGCTCGGGCGGCCAGGGGGTCCAGACCAGCGACAGCAGCGCCGCCAGCAGCAGCGCGGCGGTCAGCACGGCGCCCGCGAGGAAGCCGGCGCGCCTCATGCCCCACCTCACGCCGGACTTCATGCCGGACCTCACGTCGGACCTCACGTCGGACCTCATGCTGTCCTTGGCACCGTCCTTCATGCCGCGCCCTCCGCCTCGACGTCGGCTTCGGCCCGCGTGCGCAGCCGGGGATCGATCCAGCCGTGCAGCAGGTCGATCGCGAAATTCAGCAGCAGCACCAGCGCCGCCAGCCCCATGACGCCGTTGCGCACGACGATCAGGTCGCGGTTGGCGATCGCCTGCGCCATCAGGCGGCCCAGGCCGGGCAAGGTGAAGACGTTCTCGATGACGATGGTGCCGGCCAGCAGGTTGGCGAACTGCAGCCCGCCCAGCGTCAGCAGCGGGATCGCGGCATGGCGCAGGCCGTGCCGCCACAGCGCCGCGCGGCGCGAGAGGCCCTTGGCGCGGGCGCTGCGCATGAAGTCCTCGCGGGCGATGTCCAGCAGCGCGGAGCGTGCGATGCGCGCCAGGATCGCCGCCTGCACTACCGCCAGCGCCGCCGCCGGCAGCAGCAGCGCGCGCAGGCCCGGCCAGAAGCCGCCGCCGAGGTCCTCGGACCAGCCGGGGAAACCGCCGGCGTCGACCCACTGCAGCTTCACCGCGAACAGCAGCACCAGCAGCATGCCCAGCCAGAAGCTCGGCACCGCCAGGCCCAGCTGCGTGAGGCCCATCACCAGGTGGTCGCCCGCACGGCCATGCTGGCTGGCCGCCCACCAGCCGGCGCCCAGCGCCAGCACCACCGTCATCGACATCGCCAGCAGCGCCAGCGGCAGGGTCAGGGCCAGGCGCTCGAGGATCAGGTCGGCGACCGGCGCGCCGTAGGCGTAGGACAAGCCGAGGTCGCCGCGCACCAGGCCGGCCAGCCAGGCAAGGTATCGGGACCACGCCGGCTGGTCCAGTCCCAGCTGGCGGGCCAGCGCCGCGACCGCTTCGGGCGGGGCCTCGGGTCCCATGATCAGTTGGGCGGCATTGCCGGGCAGCCATTCCAGCGCGCCGAAGATCAGCGCCGAAGCGGCCAGCAGCGTCAGCAACAGCACCGCCAGGCGCTTGAGCAGGTAAATCATCGCGGGCGGGATCATAGGCGCCGCGCCCCGCGACGGCGTTGCCACGCACCGGGCGGGCGACGGCAACCGGCGTGCCCGCAGCGTCGTCCTTTTTTACAGTTCCGTGTGCGGATTTATCAGATCAATGGAAATTTGACGGCGGATCAACGGTTTGGCGAAGTGGCCCGGCTTATGCATAGGGGAAGCAGGGGAGAACAACAGCCACGTGCATCGTCCGGGAAGGGATCGATCATGAAGCCAACAATGATCCATGGGCTCGCCGCCGCCGCGGCTCTCCTGTTCTGCAGCCAGGCGCAGGCCACCGCGGTGGTGTTCGGCGGCCTCAACGACACCACGACGCTGCTCTACACCAGCACGCTCGACGGCGCCACGCTGTCGGCCACGGTGAAGTTCACGCTGACCAGTTGGTCCGCGACCACCGCCACCTTCGCGACCATCGTCACGAACAACTCCTTCGGGCCGGGGCAGAACGCGCTGCTGTCGTTCGGCATCGACGTCGTCACGCCGGCGCTCCAGGGCGCCACCGCCGGTTCCGGATGGTCCGCGTCGATCGACGACAACTTCCCGAGCTTCAAGAAGGTCGACCTGTGCGTCTGGGCCGGCAACAACTGCTCCGGCGGACCGATCGGCGACGGGCTGGGCGAGGGAATGATGTCGTCCTTCAACCTCGTCCTCACGGCCGAGGCCGGCGGCGATTTCACGCAGGGCATCACCTTCACCAGCCCCTACTCCGCGAAGTTCCAGAGCGTGGGCACGCGCGAAGTCTCGGTGGAATTCGCCGGTTGCGTCGCCAGCCAGCCGGGCTGCGGCGAAGGCGGTGGCGGCGGCTCGGGCGGCGGCGGCGGCAACGTGCCGGAGCCCGACGCGCTGGCGCTGATCGCCATCGCGGCACTCGCCGCCGGGCTGTCGCGCCGGGTGCTGACACGCCCGCTGCGCCGCGCGTCCTGAGACCTGGCCTCGGCAGGGGGCCCTCGACAGAAAGCCCGCTTCGGCGGGCTTTCTTGCGTTCCGGCGAGCACTCGCGCGGCTTGGGCGTCGTCGCAGGCCCCGATGCTGTCGCTGCGCTCGAGCGGCGGCGCGGGCCCCCGCCCTGGATCAGCGCAAGGCGAAGCCCCGCGCCGGCCCGCCTACTTCGTGAAGGACGTCGTCGCCACCGCGGTGTTGCCGGCGGCATCCTTCGCGACGGCCTGGATCGTGTGCGTGCCGGCCGAGGCCTTCTTGAGGTTCCAGGTGAAGCTCAGGGTGGCGCCGGTGCCGCTCGCCACCTGCGCACCGTCGACGTAGAGGGTCTGGCGGATGCCGGCGTCGCCGGCGTTGTCGCTGGCGCGGGTCGAGATCGTCAGCGTGTTGCCGGCCAGCTTGGCATTGGCCGCGGGCGTCGCGATCGCGATCTCCGGCGGCTGCGTGTCGACCAGCGCCGCATTGGCCACCGTCAGCGTCACCGCCGCGCTGGTGCCGGCATTGCCGGCCGCGTCGACCGCGGTGGCGGTGAGCGTCACCGCGCCGTTGGCGACCCGGGTCGAGTCCCAGCTGAAGCCATAGGGTGCCGAGGTGTCCGAGGCGACGACGCTGCCGTTGACCCGCAGGTCCACGCGGGCGATGCCCTGGTTGTCGGAGGCGCCGACATCGACCGCGACCAGCCCGTTGACCGTCGCGCCGTTGAGCGGCGCGCTCACCGAGACGGCGGGCGGCTGGGTATCGGGCGCGGGCGCGCTCAGCACCGCCTGCATCGCCGCGCCCGCGTTGATGCGGCCCCAGCCGAAATACGGATCGCGCCCGGCGGTGCCGAGATCGACGGCGGTGGTGAACAGCGCGTTCTGGATCGCGCTGCCGCTGAGCGTCGGCCGGGCCGACATCAGCAGCGCGACGGTGCCGGCCACGACCGGGCTGGCCAGCGAGGTCCCCCACCAGGCGCCATAGCTGCCGCCGCGCTGGGTGGTCCAGATGTTCTGCCCGGGCGCGGCCAGCGCGACGAAGTTGCCGTAGCTGGACCAGCTGGTCCTGGCATCGGTCTCGTTGGTGGCGGAGACCGGGATCATGCTGGCCGTGGGCGTGATGCCTTCGTCGATGCCGTTGTTGCCAGCCGCGACCACGACCAGCCCGCCCTTGCTGCGCAGGTAGTCGGCCGAGCTCTGCACCGAGACGCTGCCCGCCACGCCGCTGTAGCTGATGTTGGCCACGCGGGCGCCCTGGTCCGCCGCCCAGCTCAGGCCTTGCGCGACGGTGCTCCAGTAGGCATAGGCATTGGGGTCGGCGATGCGCACCGGCATCAGCTGCGCCTGGCCGGCGACGGCCGCGACGCCGATGCCATTGTTCACGGCCGCCGCCGCCGCGCCGGCCACCGCCGTGCCGTGGCCGTGGACATCGCTGGTGTCGGCGTTGCCGTCATAGAAATTCCAGCCCGGGACCATGCGGCCGGCCAGGTCGGGATGGCTGGCGTCGATGCCGGTGTCCAGGATCGCGATCTTGATACCGGCGCCCTGGGCGGTGTCCCAGGCCTGCGGCGCATTGATGCGCACCAGGTGCCACTCGCTGCCCATGTAGGGGTCGTTGGGCGTCATCGCGGGCGACACCCGCATGTCCAGTTCGGCCGTCTTGAGCTGCGGATGGCGGGCCAGCGTCATCGCCACCGCGGTCTCCGAGGCGTTGGGCGGCAGGTCGACGATGGCGACCTGCGTGCGGCCGATGCGACGCGCCTTGCCGCCGTGCGGGCCGAGGATCCTGGCCAGCGCCTTGTCGTCCAGGCCCGCCCGCGTCTGCACCAGCAGCCGCTGGCGCGCCCAGCCGTTGGCCGTGCCGGCCGCGGGCGGCGGCAGCTCGAGCTCCGTCTGCGGGCCGCCGGGCCGGATGCGCAGCGCCTGCGCGAGCGCGTCGAAGGCATCGGGCTTGCGCCGGCTCAGGCGCGTCAGCACGCGGCCGTCGACGGTCAGGGCGACGCAGGTGTCGACCTCGCAGAACACCAGGGCGCTGGCCTCGTCGGTCGCCTTCCACGACGACAGGTCGAGCCGGTCGCAGAGCAGGTTGCCGATCAGCGCGTGGCGGATCTCGTCGTCGTAGCGGTACTGGCCGTTGACGCCGGCGCGGCTGAGCATCACCAGGTCGTCGATGCGCAACTGGTCGATGCGGCGGACGAGCGCCTCGCGCACGGCGGGGCTCAGGTCGGTATAGCGCTCCAGGCCCTGCGATGGCGACAGCTCGTTGCGCAGTTGCTCCGGACGCGCGGGCGCGCAAGGCGGCGTCGAAGCCGGCGTGGCCGCGGCGGCGGCAAGGACGAAGGATGCAAGCACGGACATGGCGGTCTCCTCCGCCCCGAGCGGCGGTCCCCGGCCTGCGGAGCCGTCCCTGCGGAGCTCGTTGTCGTCCCCCTGACGGCGGCCGGCGCGTCTGCGCGCGCACGGTCGGTCTCTCGCAGCAAGGCCCGGGCCAGAACTGCAAGTGGGGACGGCGATTGAGGTTTTTCCGTCGCCCCCGGCGGGACGGCGTGCGAGTGTCAAATCCGTCGACAGCGCGGAGGCGTCATGGCCTCACGGCCGCGCCGCATTGCCGCCCGCGTCAGTGCGCCTGCGCGGCCAGACGCAGGCGGCGGTGCACCGCCCGCGCCTGCGGCACCCAGCCCAGTCGCGCCCAGCGGCGCCACATCAGCAGTCCGCGGATCCATTCGTCCGCGGCATAGGCGATCCACAGGCCGACCAGGCCCAGCCCGAACACCTCGCCCAGCAGCCAGCTGCCGCCGGCCAGCACCAGCAGCATCGAGCCGGCGCCGACCATCACCGGATACTTCGCGTCGCCGGCGGCGCGCAGGGCGTTGATGACCACGAGGTTGAAGGTCCGCCCCGGCTCCAGGATCACCGTGATCCACATCAGCACGGCCGCGCTGGCGAGGATGGCCTCGTCGTGGGTGAACAGCGTCAGCAGCCACGGCGCCGCCGCCGCCGCCGCGCCCGCGACCACCACGCTGATCGCCAGCCCGCGCGCCAGCGCTCGGCGCACCAGCCGGTGCGCCTCGTGCAGCTGGCCGGCGCCGATCAGGTGGCCGACGACGATCTCCGCCGCGAAGCCGGTCGCCAGGCCGGGCAGCAGCACGAAATACATCAGCTGCGAGGTGTAGCTGTGCGCCGCCAGCGCCGACGCGCCCAGGTGCCCGGCCACGGCGATGCTCACCATGTAGGCCAGGCGGTAGGCGATGTTCTCGGCCGCGCCGGGCAGGCCGATGTGCAGCACCGCGGCGAGCTCCGCGCGCGGCAGCCGCCACCAGTCGGAGGCGCGCGGGCGCAGGTCCAGGCGCGCGCGCCACAGCCAGACATGCAGGCCCAGGCCGAAGGCGCGGCTCAGCGCCAGCGCCAGGGCGAAGCCCGGCAGGCCCAGGCGCGGCATCAGCAGCACCGACAGCAGCAGCTGCGCCACCTGCATCGCCACCAGCACCAGCAGCGTGTCGCGGCTGCGCAGGTGGGCGCGCATGACGCTGGCCATCGAGGCATTCCAGGCGTCCAGCATCAGCGCCGGCGCCAGCGCCATCAGGAAGGGCTGCGCCAGCGGCAGCACTTCCGCCGGGGCATTCATCAGGCGCAGCAGCGGACCGGCGAACAGCAGCGCCATCACCGCGGTGGAGCCGCCCAGCCAGCTGCTGGCGCCGAGCGCGGCGCGCGCGGTCGCGTCCGCCACCGCGCGGCGGCCGCTGCCCAGCGCCTGCGTGATGACCACGCTGATGCCGGCGCCGATGATGCGGAAGAGGATGAACAGCGTGGCCGCCAGCTGGTTGGCCAGCGCGAAGGCGGCCCCGGCGGGATCGGAGATCCGGGCCGCCATCATGGTGCCGATCACGCCAACGGCGATGCCCAGGCAGAGCTCGAGGAACAGGGGCCAGGCCAGCGAGAACAGGCGGGGCGACGGCGGCGTGTGCGAGGGGGACGACATGGTGCGGCGGCGGGAGGCGGACGCGCGCCGCCGCTGACAGCGGTGGACACGAGCGCGGGATTCTCTCGTGGCGTCGCCGCGCCCGGGGGCCGTAACCGCGATGAAACCGACCGGGCCGTCGACGTTGTCGTTTCGCCGCCACCGGACGGTGGCGAGGCCGGGCCGTATGGGTCGTATCGGTCGTGTGGGGGCCGCGTGCGCCGTGTGGACTGCGTGCGCCGGGGGGCGCCGCTCAGGCGGCCGAGGGTCCGGCCGGCGCAGCCACCGGGCACATCGGCAGGCCGCCGGCGAGGAAGGCGCCGCGTTCGGCGTCCAGGGCCGGGCGCAGCGAGACCAGCGTCGCGCGCTCGCCATAGAGCTCGTCGAGCTCCTCCAGCAGCAGCGCGCGCACCGCCGCCTCCGCCGAGGGCGGCAGGGCGCGGACCCATTGGCGGTCGCGGCCGTCCAGGCGATAGAGCACCACCCAGATGACGCAGGTGTCGATGAAAGCGGACATGCGCGCAGCCTAGTCGAGCCACCGCGCGAAGGCGATGGGGGCGGCCCGGCCGGGGTGCGCCATATTCATCGAAACCGGGCCCCGTGACGCGGCGGCGGCGTCCGGTCGTGACGGAAGTCCGGCCGGCGACCGCCGGTCGCGGTGAGCGGTCGCGCCTAGCGCCATTCGATGACGGACACCCCGAGGCCCACCCGCGATTCGCGGAAGTTGTAGTCGATCAGGCTCTCGCCGTAGCCGCTGAACAGCTGCAGGTAGCCGTGCAGGCCGCCGCCGATCGGGAAGGCCCATTCCAGCTGGGCGGAGCCGCGCGAGCGGTCGCCGAAGCGCAGGCTGTGCCGCGCCGTCAGCGCCAGCACGTGGCGCCCCAGCTTCTGCGTCACCAGCACCTCGCCGCGGCCGACGTAGTCCTGGATGCGCGGGTTGTCGTCGCTGCCGCCGTTCAGGATCCGCCACCAGGGCCGCAGGCTGACGGTGGTCTCGCCGTGTTCCAGGCTCAGGTCGCCGATCAGCCGGTTCCAGCTGCGCGACAGCGGCGCCGCCCGGCCGTTGGACTGGTGGTTCAGACTCAGGCCCACCATGCTGGCCTTCCAGCCGAAGGGCAGCGCCACGTCGGCGCCGTGGGTCACGATCAGCTCCGGCTCGTAGTTGGTCTCGCGGAAGGGCCGCGACACGCGCCCGTTGTAGACCTGCCAGCGCGAGCTCTGGGTGTAGGCGCCCCAGACGGACAGGCTGCCGTGGTCGTCGAGCGACCAGATCTTGGACTTCAGGCTGATCTGGAACTTGGCTTCGTTCTTGTCCAGGTCCAGCGCCTGCACCACGCCGTTGTCCGGCGTTTCGGACGACGGCGCCGGCGAGCGGTTGGAGCGCGAGGTCCAGGACACCGGCAGCAGGTAGACCGGCTTGTAGGGCCGCGGCAGGAAGCGCGGGAGCTGGTCACGGCAGGACAGCTCCCAGCGCTCGGACAGCGTCGAGCCCAGGTAGTTGCGGGCGCTGCCCGAGGCCTCCGGCAGGCGCGAGCACGGATCGTCCACCCGCGGCACGCTGGCCGCGGCCGCCACCGGCAGCGCGGCGGGCACCGGCACCGGCGCCGCCTGCGCGACCGCCGAGGGCGGCGCCGCGTCGGGGGCGCGGCCATGCAGCCGGTCGTAGCAGGCCAGCCGGGCGTCGTTGTCCGCGATGGCGGCGCACTCGGACGGCGTCTTCGCCGCCGCGGCGGCGTTCAAGGCCGGGGTCTGCGCCGGCAGCGCCGCGACCTGCGCCGACGCCTCGTCCGACCAGGCGGCGATCAGTGCCGCCAGCACCGCCGCCGCCCACGTCATCGCCTTCGCGAGGCGCAGGCGCCACGTCCTCATCGACACCATCGTGCATCCGTCCTAGTCCAGTCGAAGCGGGCGGGATGCAAACGGCGTTCCCGGCCCGGGTGGCAGAACTTGCCGAGGCACGCTCCCTAGAATCGGCCGCCATGCAGCCGTCCACCGCCCCCGTTTCCTTGTCGACCGCCCCGGCGCCGGGCAAGTCCTGGCCCCACGGGCACCCCCGACCCCGCTGGCCTACATGGGCCGCCCTGGCCGCGCCGCTGCTGCTGAGCGCCTGCGCCCAGTGGTCGCGCGCGCCCCAGGCCCCGGCCTCCACGCCCCAGGCCGTGCCGGGCGGGCCCTTCGCCCCCGCCGCGCTGCAGGCCCTGCGGCCGGAACAGTTCCGCTCCACCGTCGGCAGCGGCGCCGACGCGCAGGCGCGCTGGATCAACGACCGCGCCCGCATCCGCACCGCCGCCGCGCAGGCACTGGCCGCGCCGCAGGACGGCGCCGCCCTGCGCGAACTGGCGCAGGCGCTGCGACTGGTCGCCCATTACCGGGCCGAGATCGATACCGCCCGCCCGGCGCTGCTGGCCGCGCTGCCCGCGCTGGACAGCCAGCCGGCGGAGATCCAGCGCCCGCTGCTGACGGCCGCCTTCACGCTCTACGCCTTCGACGCGGCGCCGCTGCTGCGTCCGCTGCTGCCGCGCCTGGCCGCGCCGCGCGAGTTCGCGATCGCCGCCTATGCGCTGATGCAGACCCGCCAGCCGGCGGACCTGGCGCTGATCCAGTCGCAACTGGCGCAGCGCGACCGCGACGAGCCGCGCCTGCAGGCGCTGGCCCAGGCCCTGGCGACGGCGCAGGGCGTGCCGCAGCCGGCGCGTCCGCCGCTGGCGGATCTGCTGGCGATCCGCCCCGGCTACCCGGTGGTGTTCAGCTTCCAGCGACCGGGCCGACAGCAGATGGGCCTGGCGCTGGTGCGGCAAGCCGACGGCCGTTTCGTGCGACGCGCCGATGGCGGGCTCTTCAACATCGAGCAGCTGGCGCTGTCCAGCAGCGGCCTGCCGGGCACGATCACGCTGGGCAACACCCCGCAGGGCCTGTTCACCATCCAGGGCGCCGGACGCGCCGCCTCCAACATCTGGATCGGTCCGACGCCTTACCTCCACACCAAGGTGCCGGGCGAAGCCAGCGTCGCCGAGTACGAGCAGCGCGTCCCCGGCGCCGACGAGCCGGCCTGGACGCTGGACCGCTACCGCGCGCTGCTGCCCGCGTCCTGGCGCGACTACGCCCCCCTGCAGGAGGCCTGGCTCGCGGGCCGCGCCGGTCGCGACGAGATGCTGATGCATGGCAGCACCATCGATCCGCGCTACTACGTCGGCAGCCGCTTCTACCCGGGCACGCCGTCGGATGGTTGCCTGGTGGCGATGGAGTACTGGTCGCCGGAGGGCACGATGGTGCACAGCGACCAGATCGCGCTGCTGCAGGCCTTCACCGCCCAGGGCCGCGACCGCGGCTACATGGTGCTGGTCGAGCTCGACGCCGCCCCCACGCCCGTCGCCCTGGCCGAGGTGATCCAGGCCGTGCTCGACGCCGAGGCCCGCACGCCCGGCCGCCGGTGAGGCTCGAACAGGGCGTGAGGTTCGCGGACGCGAGGCCTCATGCCCTGGTCGGGCCTGCGCGCCGAAGGTGGCAGTCCTTGCCAGAGCCCCTGCGATCACCACCGGTTATGGCGTTCCCGCGCCGTTTCATTGGCAGCCGCCGGGCGCGCCCACTAGAGTAGGCCGCACCATGCCCGAATCCCCGCAGCCTCTGAACACCGAAGCCCCGAGCGAGCATCACCCGGATCTGGACCTGTATGACAGCCTCCGCCTGATGGAGGTCTTCATCGATGACCAGCGCGCGGCCGTGGCGGCGGTACGCGCGGCGGCCCCAGCGCTGGCGGCGGCCGTGGATGCGGCGCTGCCGCGGCTGGTGGCCGGCGGGCGGCTGCTGTACGCGGGCGCGGGCACCTCGGGCCGGCTCGGGGTGCTGGACAGTGTCGAGCTGGTGCCGACCTTCTCCTGGCCGCGCGAGCGCGCCGTCGCGGTCCTGGCCGGCGGCGAGGGCGCGATGTTCGTGGCCGTCGAAGGCGCGGAGGACGACGAGCCGCAGGGCCGCCGCGACCTGGAGGCGCTCGCGCCGACGCCGGACGACGTCGTCATCGGCATCGCCGCCTCGGGCCACACGCCGTATGTGCTGGGCGCACTGGCGGCCGGGCGCGCGGCGGGCGCGCTGACGGTGGCGCTGGCCAACAACCCGGGCGCCGCGGTGCTGGCCGCCAGCGATCATCCGATCCTGCTGGACACCGGCGCCGAGGTCATCTCGGGCAGCACGCGGCTGAAGGCCGGCACGGCGCAGAAGATCGCGCTCAACAGTTTCTCGAGCGCGCTGATGGTCCGCCTGCACAAGGTCCACGGCAACCTGATGGTGGACATGAAGGCGACCAACGCGAAGCTGGTGCGCCGTGCGGTCGCGCTGACGATGCGCGCCAGCGCTGCCGACGAGCCGGCGGCGCGCGCCGCGCTCGAGCGCTGCGGCTTCCACGTCAAGACGGCGACCGTGATGCTGCGGCGCGCGATCGATGCGGAGGCGGCCCGGGCGCTGCTCGCGCGCTATGCGGGCAATCTGCGCCAGGCGCTGGTCGAGCGTTGATCCGCAAGCGGCCCTCGCACGCGAGCGCGGCAATCCCCATGCGGCCGCCGCTGCGTTTGCACCGACACTGAGGCCCATGTCCGCCTCCACCGTCTCTCCTGTTTCCGCGTCGATCCGCAGCCCCTGGGCCTGGGTGCCCACGCTGTACTTCGCGCAGGCCCTGCCGTACGTCTTCGTGATGTCGATGTCGACGGTCATGTACAAGAACTTCGGCATCTCCAACACGGACATGGCGCTGTTCACCTCGGGCCTCTACCTGCCGTGGGTGGTCAAGCCGCTGTGGTCGCCGCTGGTGGAGATGTTCGCGACCAAACGGTTGTGGACGGTCGCGACGCAGTTCCTGATCGCCGCGGCGCTGACTGCCGTCGCGCTGGCGCTGCCCTTGCCGGCGTTCTTCCAGCTGTCGCTGGCGGCGTTGTGGGTGATGGCCTTCGTCTCGGCCTCGCACGACATCGCGGCGGACGGCCTTTACCTGCTGTCGCTGGCCCAGCATCAGCAGGCCGCCTTCGTCGGTGTGCGCTCCACCTTCTACCGGCTGGCCAACATCGCCTGCATGGGCGGGCTTGTCGTGCTGGCCGGCGAGGTGCAGAAGACGTACGGCAGCTGGGTCCTTGCCTGGCAGACCGTCATCGCGCTGATGGCGGGCGGCTTCCTGCTGCTGGCGGGCTATCACTGGTGGCGCCTGCCTCGCCCGGCCGCCGACGCCCCGATGCCGCGCTCGGAGCGCAGCAGCGCCACCTTCGTCCACATCTTTACGGAGTTCTTCCGCAAGCCCGGCCTCGCGGTGATCCTCGGCTTCCTGCTGCTGTATCGCTTCCCCGAGGCGCAACTCCTGAAGCTGGCGGTGCCCTTTTTGCTCGACCCGCAGGACCAGGGCGGCTTGGGACTCAGCAACACGGAACTCGGCATCGTCTACGGCACCGTGGGCCTGATCGCGCTCACAGTGGGGGGGCTGCTGGGGGGATGGGCGATCTCGCGCGTGGGGCTGAAGCGCGCGCTGTGGCCGATGGTGCTCGCCATGCACCTTCCGAACGTGGTCTTCCTGGCGATGGCGTGGTCCCATCCGGGTTCGTTGTGGATCGTCGCCGCGGCGCTTGCCGTGGAACAGTTCGGCTACGGCCTGGGCTTCACCGCCTACATGATGTTCATGGTGCTGGTCGCGGATGGACCACACAAGACGGCGCATTACTCGATCTGCACCGGCTTCATGGCGCTGGGCATGATGCTGCCCGGCATGTGGAGCGGCTGGCTGCAGGACCAGCTCGGCTACCTGCACTTCTTCGGCTGGGTGCTGCTCGCGACGATCCCGTCGCTGGTCATGACCGCGCTGATCCGCATCCCCGAGGGCTTCGGCCGCAAGGAGCCCGGCGCGTGAGCGCGGCCGCGCCCGGCACGCGACCGGCGGCCGGCGAGCGGCTGCTGTCGCTGGACGCCTTCCGCGGCTTCGCGATCGCGGCGATGCTGCTGGTCAACAACCCGGGCGACTGGTCGGCGCTGTACGCGCCGCTCGGGCACGCGCAGTGGCATGGCTGGACCTTCACCGACTGGATCTTCCCGTTCTTCGTCTTCATCAGCGGGATCTCGATGAGCTTCAGCCTGGCCCGCCGCGGCCAGGTCGACGACCGTGGCGCGCTGCTGCGCCATGCCTGGCGACGCGGGACGACCATCGTCCTGATCGGCCTGCTGCTGAACCTGTTCCCGTTCTTCCACTTCGAGACGGTGCGGCTGCCGGGCGTGCTGCAGCGGCTCGGACTCATCACGATCCTGGCGGCACCGATCGCGCTGTGGTGTGGCTGGCGCGCGCAGCTGGCCGTGTTCATCGACCTGCTGCTGGGCTACGGGCTGATCCAGACCTGCGTGGCCGTGCCCGATGCGCAGGGCGTCTGGCACCGCGGCTCGCTGCAGCCCGGGGAGGACGTCGGCGCCTGGCTGGACCGGGCGCTGCTGGGCGGGCACCTGTGGGCGAAGAGCAAGACCTGGGACCCCGAAGGCCTGTTGAGCACGCTGCCGGCCGTCGCCAGCCAGATCGCGGGATTGCTGGCGGGCCGCTGGCTCGCGCGACGCGGCCGCGATCCCGCCGAGAAGGCGATGTGGTTCATGGTGGCGGGGCTGGGCTGCCTCTGGGCCGCCCAGGTCCTCGATGCCTGGACGCTGCCGATCAACAAGAATCTGTGGACGCCCGCCTTCGTTTTCCTGACCACCGGCTGGGGGTGCCTCGTGTTCGGCGTGTTCTACTGGCTCCTCGATGCCGCGCCATTGCCCCGGATGCGCGACGCAATGGCGCGGCGCTTGCAGCCGCTGGTGGTGTTCGGCATGAACGCGCTGTTCCTGTTCGCGCTGTCCGGTCTGGTGGCCCGGCTGCTCGGGCTGGTCCACGTCGCCGCGGGCGTGTCGCTCAAGGCCTGGCTCTTCGCGCCGCTGCGCGCGCTGCCGGTGGATCCGCGTTTCGCGTCGCTGCTGTTCGCCGTCGGCTTCGTGGCGGTGTTCTACGGCATCGCGTGGGCGATGTGGCGGCGCGGCTGGATCGTGAAAGTGTGAGCGGGCCGCACGGCGCCGCCGGATGAAGTTTCGATGCGACGACGACAGTGGATGACCGCGGCCCTGGCCGCACCGGTGTTTGGCAGCCTGGGGACGGCGCTGCCGGGTTGCTCGACGGGACGGTCGAGCGCCGTGCCGGCCCGGACCGAGGCCGCCACCGCCGAGGACGGCCCGCCGCCCGCGCCGCGCGAGTTCCGGGCCGCCTGGGTGGCGACGGTCGCCAACATCGACTGGCCCAGCCGCCGCGGCCTGAGCGACGCCGCGCAGATCGCCGAGATCCACGCGATCCTGGACCACGCGCGGGCGCTGCGCCTGAATGCGATCGTGCTGCAGGTCCGCACCAGCGCGGACGCGCTGTACCGCTCCACGCTGGAACCCTGGAGCGAGTACCTGTCCGGCGTCCAGGGCCAGGGACCGGGCTACGACCCGCTGGCGCTGTGGATCGAGCAGGCCCGCGCGCGCGGTCTTGAACTCCACGCCTGGCTGAACCCGTATCGGGCGAAGCAGAGCGGCGGCAAGTCCGCCCCCGCCGCCACGCACCTGAGCCGCACGCGACCGGACTGGGTGAAGAAGTACGGCGACCAGCTCTGGATCGATCCCGGTGAACCGGGCGCCGCCGACCACACGCTGGCGGTCTGCCGTGACCTGCTCACCCGCTACGACGTCGACGGCCTGCACATCGACGACTACTTCTATCCCTACCCCGTCCAGGACGCGGCCAAGCAGGACATCGACTTCCCCGACGACGCGAGCTGGCTGCGCTACGTCCGAGGCGGCGGCACGCTGGCGCGGGCCGACTGGCGTCGCGACAACGTCGACCAGCTGGTGCGACGCTTGTACGAGCTGGTGCGCGAGCTCCGGCCGGAGGCGCGCGTCGGCATCAGTCCCTTCGGCCTGCCGCGGCCCGACCTGCGGCCGGCGGGCATCACCGGGTTCTCGCAGTACGACAAGCTCTACGCGCACGTCGAGCATTGGATGGCCATGGGCTGGCTGGACTACCTGGCGCCGCAGCTCTATTGGCCGCGCGCGCAGAAGCCGCAAGCCTTCGAGCCGCTGATGCGGGCCTGGCAAGGGCTCAATCCGCTGGGGCGGCACGTCTGGCCGGGGCTGTTCACCAGCCGCGCCGGCAACGAGGCCGATGGCTGGCCGCTGGAGGAAATCGCCGAGCAGGTGGCGCTCACGCGCGCCGCGCCGGGCACTGGCGGTCACCTGCACTTCAGCATGGTGGCGCTGCTGAAGAACCGCCGCGGTATCGCCGACGCCCTGCGCGACGGGGCCTATGCGCAGGCGGCGCTCGCGCCCGCCACGCCCTGGCTCTCGGCGCCCGCATGCGGCGCCGTCTCGCTGTCGCGCGAGCCCGACGGCGCGCTGCGGGCCTCCGCGGCGGGCGCGCCGGCACGCGGCTTCGCGCTCTGGCGCCGCGTGGCCGGCCAGGCCTGGCGCTTCGAGGCCCTGCCCCCGGACGGCCGCATCCCGCGGCCCTCGCCGGGCGAGGCGCTGGTGCTGTCCGCGATCAACGCGATCGGTGAGGAAGGCCCTCGCGCTTCGTTCGTCGCCTGAACGCAGCGCCTTCACTGTCGATTCGGCGCAACGACCGACCCCGGCGGCGTGCGCTCATCAGCCCTAGGGGAAACCCTCAAAGATCAGCACCGATCGGCGGGTTGCGCCGCAGGGCGCGCGCCCCGTCCCTGGGCGCTGTTGCGCTTCGGTGTGGCGTGCGTGCCTCACCTGCAAACGCCAGTGAACACTTGTCACAGCTCCTCAACATTGGCTATCCAGACTGCGCCGCTGACGCGTTGGTGAGGCCGCCGTGAGCGCCCCGAAAAAGGGCTCGAATGAGGCATTGACGACGCGCTGTGAAGGAGAGGTCTCCCGATATTGCCGCATTGATGCGGCAGGTTTCGGCTGGTAGGCTTTTTGCTTCATAAGCGGAGATGGCGCGCCCAAGAGCGCGCCCGACGCAACAACAAACGAGGGCGGGCATCGCCGCGACGCGCACCACATCGCGTTGAAGTCGGCGACGGAAAACGTTTGCGGAACGTTCACAGCCCCCTCGGAACGGGTTTCGGTCTGACGTCGCACAGGAGCACAGGAATGAATCAGAAGGATTGGTTGGGTTTTTCGCGGACGGCGCTGGCCGCCGCGGTCGCCATCGTGGCGGCCGCGCCGGTGATGGCGCAGAACACCACCTCGGCCATCGGCGGCCGCGTGGTCGGCGCTGACGGCAAGCCCGTCGCGGGCGCCACGGTGGTGATCCTGCACAAGGAGTCCGGCTCCTCGAACACGCAGACCACCGATGCCGACGGCCGCTACAACGCGCGCGGCCTGCGCGTGGGCGGTCCCTACACCATCACCGTCACCAAGGGTGGCGACCGCGAGGTCAGCGAGAACGTCTACCTGGCCCTGGCCGAGACGCTGGGCCTGGACGTGCAGCTGGGCAAGAGCTCCACCCAGCTCGAGACCGTGGTCACCACGGGCAGCGCCACCGCGGCGAAGTTCAACAACTCGACGATGGGCTCGGGCACGCAGATCAGCCGCGCCGAACTGGACGCCTACGCGTCGATCGCGCGCAACCTGCAGGACTACGCCCGCAACGATCCCCGCCTGGCGCAGACCGACAAGGAACGCGGCGAGATCTCGGCGATGGGCCAGAACTCGCGCTACAACTCGATCACGATTGACGGCGTCGCCATCAACGACAGTTTCGGCCTGGAAGCCAACAACCTGCCGACGGCCAAGCAGCCGATCTCGATCGACGCGATCCAGTCGGTGCAGGTCAACCTGTCCAACTACGACGTGACCCAGAAGGGTTACACCGGCGCCAACATCAACGCCGTCACCAAGTCGGGCACCAACGAGTTCAAGGGCAGCGTCTATTACGTCTACCGCAACGACGACATGGTGGGCAAGCGCTTCGACCGCGGCAACCAGCGCTATACCGATTTCCTGCCCTTCAAGGAAGACACCAAGGGCTTCACCCTGGGCGGCCCGATCCTCAAGGACAAGCTGTTCTTCTTCGTCAACTATGAAGAGCTGAAGAGCAACCGCGCCCAGCCCGAGTTCGGACCGATCGGCAGCTCGCTGACCAACAACGCGATCTCGCAAGGCCAGCTCGATGCGATCACCCAGACCGCAAAGAACGCCTACGGCATCGACACCGGCTCGGTGATCGGTCAGTCGCAGCTGTCGGTCAAGGACTATCTGGCCAAGATCGACTGGAACATCAACGACAACCACCGCGCCAGCATCCGCGTCGCGCGCACCGAGCAGTCGGACACCAACAACGGTTCCTTCGGCGGCTACAGCGCGACCGGCCTGCAGATGACCTCGCAGTGGTGGCAGCAGAAGAAGAAGATCGACACCGTCGTCGGCCAGTGGTTCGCCGACTGGACGCCGGACTTCTCGACCGAGCTGAAGATCTCGAACCGGGACTACAACAGCGTTCCGCAGAACAACAGCAACCTGCCCGCGATCGGCATCCGCTTCAACGGCGCGCTGCCCGACGGCGCCCCGGCCGGCGCGAGCACCGGCAACCGCTTCGTGAACTTCGGCACCGAGCAGAGCCGCCAGTTCAACGTGCTGGACACCGAGACCCTGGACGCCTACTTCGGCGCGACCTGGATCAAGAACGACCACGAGATCAAGTTCGGCGGCGACCTGCAGCGCAACAAGATCTACAACGCGTTCTTCCAGAACGTGAACGGCAACTACACGTTCGGCTGCGAAAGCGCTTGGACCTACAGCTTTGGCGCGATCAACTGCAACACCGCCTCCGCGGCGCAGGTGCAGGCGGCGGTGCTGGAGAACTTCACCCGCGGCCGCCCCTCGAGCTACCAGGTCCAGGTTCCCGTGGCCGGCGGCACGCTGGATGACGGCATCGCCAAGTGGACGCTGGGCCAGACCGGCGTGTTCCTGCAGGACACCTGGAATGTCTCCAAGGACCTGAACATCACGGCCGGCTTCCGCGTCGACCAGCTGAGCACCAACGACAAGCCGACCTACAACGCCGCCGCAGCCGCGGCGGTCGTGCCGGGCGCGGTGACGGGCGCCAGCAGCGTGACGCGTGCCACGGGCGGTTTCGGCCTGGACAACTCGACCACCGTCGACGGCGAAAACCTGTTCCAGCCGCGCTTCGGCTTCAACTACGCGCTGGACAACCGCACCGGCCACAAGAAGCAGATCCGCGGCGGCGCGGGCCTGTTCCAGGGCGCCGCGGCATCGGTCTGGCTGACCAACCCGTACTCCAACACCGGCATGGCCACGCGCCTGGTCGGTTGCGGAACGGCCGGTCTGAACGCCTGCTCGGGCACCGCCTCGGGCGTGTTCAGCGCTGATCCGAACAACCAGCCGATCCTGGCAGGCGCAACGCCGGCCGCCAACGTCGACTTCATCCAGAAGGGTCTGGGCCAGCCGTCCGTCTGGAAGATGAACCTCGCCTACGACGCGGAGCTGCCGTTCTTCGGCATGAACTTCGGCGTCGAGTGGGTCTACACCAAGGTCAACACCGGCATCTACTACCAGCACCTGAACCTTGGCGACCCGACCGCCACCGGTCCTGACGGCCGCTCGCTGTACTACACGCCGCAGAGCTACAGCCCGAACTGCTGGACCAACACGAACGGCAGTCTGAGCACCACCGGCGCTTGCGCCAACGGCCGCTCGCGCGCACTGTCCAACGCATCGTTCGGCAACGTGACCCTGGCCACGAAGACCAAGAAGGGCGACGGCAACGCCATCACCCTGTCGTTCCAGCGTCCGG
Source organism: Mitsuaria sp. BK037 (assembly GCF_014193045.1). NCBI lineage: Bacteria > Pseudomonadati > Pseudomonadota > Betaproteobacteria > Burkholderiales > Sphaerotilaceae > Roseateles > Mitsuaria sp. BK037. Next base: position 268,909 of record NZ_JACHYS010000003.1, read on the forward strand.
CCCGTGACGGCTTCGGCTTCGGCGTCGCCTACACCTACACGGAAGCGTCGGAAGTCAGCCCGCTGACCTCGTCGGTGGCGAACTCCAACTTCAACTCGCGCGCCGTCTTCAATCCGAACGAGAACGTGGCCGCCAACTCGGCGTACATGATCCGCGACCGCTTCACCGCCAACGTGACGTGGCAGAAGGCCTTCATCAGCAACTTGAAGACCAACGTCGGCCTGTTCTGGGAAGGCCGTCGCGGCAAGCCCTACAGCTGGACCTTCCTGAACGACATGAACGGCGACGGCGTCGCCGGCAACGACCTGCTGTACATCCCCGCCTCGCGCGGCGCGGCGGGCGTCAAGTTCGCCACCCCGGCGGACGAGGCGGCGTTCTGGAACATCGTCGACAACAACCCCGACCTGTCGAAGTACAAGGGCGCCGTGGTGCCGCGCAACAGCTCGTTCTCGCAGTTCGTGAACAGCTTCGACCTGCGCGTCAGCCAGGAAGTCCCCGGCTTCTTCCCGCAGCACAAGGGCAAGGTCACCTTCGACATCCTGAACATCGGCAACCTGCTCAACAAGAAGTGGGGCCGCATCGACGAAGTCACCTTCCAGTCCGCCGGTGGCAACCGTCGCAGCTTCGTGAACTTCGCCGGCATCGATGCCCAAGGGAACTACGTCTACCGCACCAACGCCAACGCGATCAACGACAACCTGGCCATCCGCCAGGTCAAGGGCGAATCGCAATGGGCCATCCAGGTGACGGCCGCCTACGAGTTCTGATCGACGCACGATCACGCTCCCTGCGGGCGACCGGCCTCGACGGCCGGTCCTCGCGGACACCACGGGCTCCTTCGGGAGCCCGTTTTTCATGGCGGCCATGAGCCCAACTCATACCCGCCCCGCGCATTGACAATGGCGGGCCCGCGACGCGCCTCTTAAGCTCCGCGCGCCACGCCCTCCCCCATGAGCCTCACTCCCGACGCCACCGCCTCCGCCCACGCGCCCGACCGGCCAGGCAGCGCGCGCGCCGGCGCCGGGCTCGGCCTGGGGCTCGACGCCGGCGGCACGCAGACGCGCTGGGCGCTGTCGCGGCCCGACGGCACGCTGGTCGCTCGCGGCGAGGTCGGTGGCTTCAGCGCGCTGCTGCTGGACAACAGCGCCGGCCGCGTGGCGCTGGCGCAGACGCTGCAATCGCTCGCCGCCGCGGTGATCGCGCACGCGGCACCGGGCGCCCTGCGCGGCCTGCAGGCCGGCATCACCGGGCTCGGCGAACCCGACGGCCCCGCCGGCCGGCAGCTGCGTGCGCTGCTGGCGCAGCAACTGGGCCTGGCGCCGGCGCAGATCCATTGCGACAGCGACATCGCCCAGGCCTGGCATGCGCTCTACCGCCCCGGCGAGGGCTACCTGGTCTACGCCGGCACCGGCGCGATCGCGGCCTTCATCGACGCGGACGGCGCGCTGCACCGCGCCGGCGGCCGCGGTCCGCTGCTCGGCGACGAAGGCGGCGGCCAGTGGATCGCCCGCGAGGCACTGGCGCTGGTCTGGCGACGCGAGGACGAGGCCCCCGGCGCCTGGACGGATTCGGCGCTGGCGCGCCACCTGTTCGACGAACTCGGCGGCGCGGACTGGCCGACCACCCGCGCCTTCATGTACGGCGGCGACAACGCGGCCCGGCGCGGCTCGATCGGCCGCCTCGCGCTGGCCGTCGCGCGAGCGGCCGAGGCCGATGATCCCGACGCCCTCGCGCTGCTGCACCGCGCCGGCCGCGAGCTCGCCCGGCTGCCGCTGGCGCTCGTGCGCCGCCTGGGCGTGCGTCCCGTCACCGCCGCCGGACGTGTGCTGCAATTGCACCCAGCGATCGAGGCCGGCCTGCGCGCCGCGCTGCCGCACGACCTGCCCCTCGCCGTTCAACAACCCGACACCGCCCTGGCCGCCGCGCGGCGCGCGGCCCTCGCCCCATGAAGACCAAGCTCCTGACCCTCGCCGCCGTCGCGCTGCTCGCGGCCTGCGCCTCGCCCACGCTGCAGATCGACAAGACGCATGTCTCGGAGAACCAGGACAGCCGCGCGCAGTTCCTGATCCTCCACTACACGGTGCTCGACTTCGACAAGTCGATGAAGGTGCTGACCACCGGCGGCAAGGTCTCCGCGCACTACCTGGTGCAGGACAACCCGTCCAAGGTCTACCAGCTGGTCGACGAGAACCGCCGCGCCTGGCACGCCGGCGTCAGCTACTGGGGCGGCGCGACCAACCTGAACTCAGCCTCGATCGGCATCGAGATCGTCAACGCCGGCTTCACCGACACGCCGCTGGGCCGCGTCTACGCGCCCTATCCGCAGAAGCAGATCGACGACGTCATCCAGCTGACCCGCGAGATCGTCGCGCGCCACGGCATCCGCTCCGACCGCATCCTCGGCCACAACGACATCGCGCCGGGACGCAAGCAGGACCCGGGTCCGGAGTTCCCCTGGAAGCAGCTCGCCGACGCCGGCCTGATCGCCTGGCCGGACGCGGCGCAGGTGCAGGTCAAGCGGGCCATCTACGAGGTCGGCCCGGTGCCCGACGTCAACTGGTTCCAGCAGCGCCTGGCGCAGGTGGGCTACCAGACGCCGCGCACCGGCGAGTTCGACATCGCCACCCGCGAGGTGATCAGCACCTTCCAGATGAAATACCGTCCGGCCAACTTCGCCGGCGACATGGATGCCGAGACCGCCGCGCTGCTGGAGGTGGTCACCACGCCCGGCGGGATGCTCATGAAGCAGCCACGCGCCGCGGACTCGCAGGTGCGCTCGGCGTATTGACCTGGCGCCGCCTGCCTTGCTGAACTTCTTCCTCCGCCGCCTGGCCACCTTGCTGCCGACGCTGATCGGCGTGACGCTGGTCGCCTTCGGCCTGATCCGACTGGTGCCGGGCGATCCGATCGCGATCATGATGGGCGAGCGCGCGCTGGACGAGGCCACGCATGCGCGGCTGATGCACGAGCTCGGCCTGGACCAGCCGCTGTGGCGCCAGTACGCCGACTATGTCGGCGGCCTGCTGCACGGTGACCTGGGGCGATCGCTGGTGTCGCACGAGCCGGTCTCGCACGAATTCCGCGCGCTGTTTCCGGCCACCGCGGAGCTGGCGCTGTTCGCGCTGCTGCTGGCGATCGTGCTGGGCATGGCCCTGGGCATCGCCGCGGCGCTGCGTCGCGGCTCGCTGCTGGACCAGGGCGTGATGGGCGTGGCGACGGTGGGTTATTCGATGCCGGTGTTCTGGTGGGGGCTGATCCTCATCATGCTGTTCTCGGTCGGACTGGGATGGACGCCGGTGTCGGGCCGCATCGCCGTCGAGTACGACGTGCAGCGCGTCACCGGCTTCATGCTGGTCGACGCGGCGCTGCACGACGAGGCCGGCGCCTGGCGCTCGGCGCTGCGCCACCTGCTGCTGCCGGCGCTGGTGCTGGGCACCAGCACGACGGCGGTGATCGCGCGCATGACGCGCTCCAGCCTGCTGGAGGTGCTGCGCGAGGACTACATGCGCAGCGCCCGCGCCCGCGGCCTGTCGCCGGCGCGGGTGGTGCTGGTGCACGGCCTGCGCAACGCGCTGATCCCCGTCATCACGGTGATCGGACTGAAGGTCGGCAGCCTGCTGGCCGGCGCGGTGCTGACCGAGACCATCTTCAGCTGGCCCGGCATCGGCAAGTGGCTGATCGACGCCATCGCGCGCCGCGACTATCCGGTGGTGCAGGCCGGCATCCTGATCTCGGCCTGCACCTTCATCGCGGTCAACCTGCTGGTGGACCTGCTGTACGGCGTGGTCAATCCGCGCATCCGCAAGCATGGCTGAGATGAGCATGAGCGATCCCACCCGCCCGGCGCCGACGAGCCTCTCACCCGAGGTCCCGACCGTCATGGCGCCAGTGCTGCCGCCCGGCCCGCTGGCCGAGTTCTGGCGCGGTTTCTCCGCCAACCGCGGCGCCCTGGTGGCGCTGGTCGTGTTCACGCTGCTGGCGCTGGCGGCGCTGCTCGCGCCCTGGATCGCGCCGCACGATCCGGTGCGGCAGTACCGCGACGCGATGCTGACCCCGCCGCTGTGGATGGACGGCGGCCAGGCGCGCTTCCTGCTGGGCACCGATGAACTCGGTCGCGACCTGCTGTCGCGGCTGCTGCACGGCGCGCGCGTGTCGCTCGGCATCGGGCTCGCCTCGGTCGTGCTGTCGCTGATCCCCGGCGTGCTGCTGGGGCTGCTGGCGGCCTTCCACCAGCGGCTGCTGGCGCCGGTCGTGATGCGGCTGATGGACGTGATGCTCGCGCTGCCCGGCCTGCTGCTGGCGATCTGCGTGATCACGGTGCTCGGGCCGGGCCTGATGAACACGGTGATCGCGATCGCCATCGGCAGCCTGCCGGAGTACGTCCGGCTCACCCGTGCCGCCGCGCTCGCCGAGCTCGGCAAGGACTACGTCACCGCCAGCCGCGTCGCGGGCGCGTCGACCTGGCGGCTGATGTTCTCGACGGTGCTGCCCAACTGCCTGGCGCCGCTGATCGTCAACGCGTCGCTGAGCTTCTCGGCCGCGATCCTCGAGGCCGCCGGCCTCGGTTTCCTCGGCCTGGGCGTCCAGGCGCCGATGGCCGAGTGGGGCACGATGCTGTCGTCGGCGCGCGACTACATCGTGCGCGCGCCCTGGGTGGTGACGCTGCCCGGACTGGCGATCCTCGTGTCGGTGCTGAGCGTCAACCTGATGGGCGACGGCCTGCGCGACGCGCTCGACCCGCGCCTGAAGAGGGTCTCGTGATGCTGGAGATCCGTGACCTGCGCGTGCGCTTCGGCGCCTTCCCGGCGGTGGACGGTGTCGACCTCGATGTCGCGCCCGGCGAGGTGCTGGGCATCGTCGGCGAATCGGGCTCCGGCAAGTCGGTCAGCATGATGGCGCTGATGGGGCTGATCGACGCGCCCGGCGTGACCAGCGCCGCCTCGCTGCGCTTCGAGGACCAGGACCTGCTGGCGATGCCCGCGGCCGCGCGCCGGCGGCTGGTGGGCAAGGACATCGCGATGGTGTTCCAGGATGCGCTGGCCTCGCTCAACCCGAGCTACACCGTCGGCCACCAGATCGAGGAGGTGCTGCGGGCCCACCTCGGCCTGCGCGGCGCGGCGGCGCGCCAGCGCGCGCTGGAGCTGCTGCAGCAGGTCGAGATCCCCGACGCGGCGAGCCGGCTGGGCGCCTATCCGCATGAACTGTCGGGCGGCATGAACCAGCGCGTGATGATCGCGCTGGCGATCGCCTGCTCGCCCAAGCTGCTGATCGCCGACGAACCGACGACGGCGCTGGACGTGACGATCCAGGCCCAGATCATGGACCTGCTGCTGCGCCTGCAGCGCGAGCGCGGCATGGCGCTGGTGATGATCACGCACGACCTCGCGGTGGTGGCGGAGATGGCGCAGCGCGTGGCGGTGATGTACGCGGGCCAGGTGGTCGAGACGGGCCGGCTGCCCGATGTCTTCGAGTCGCCGCGGCATCCCTACACGGCGGCCTTGCTGGCCGCGATCCCCGAGCACAACCGCGGCGGACGCCGCCTGCAGGCGCTGCCGGGCATCGTGCCGGGCGCGCTCGACCGGCCGTCGGGTTGCCTGTTCTCGCCGCGCTGCCCGCGTGCGCAGGACCGCTGCCGCGCGCAGCGGCCGGCGCTGGACGCCGGCGTGCGCTGCTTCTATCCGCTGAGCGAGGAGACCGCCGCATGAGCGCCGCCGACGACGCGCCGATGCCGGCGTCCTCGATGCCCGTGGCGGACGCGACGACAGGCGCTGCGCCGGTGCTGCAGGCGCGCGAGCTGGCTCGCCACTACCGCGTGAGCCGCGGCTGGTTCGCGCCGGCCGCGACGGTGCGCGCGCTGGACGGCGTGAGCTTCGAGCTGGCGGCGGGCAAGACCCTGGCGGTGGTGGGCGAGTCCGGCTGCGGCAAGTCCACGCTGGCGCGGGCGCTGACGCTGATCGAGGCGCCGAGCGCCGGCACGCTGCGCATCCACGGCCGTGATGCCGCCGACGCGGCCGACGCGGCCGCGCGCAAGGCCTTGCGGCGCGAGGTGCAGATGGTGTTCCAGAACCCCTACGCCGCCTTGAATCCGCGCAAGACCATCGCGTCGACGCTGGCGGAGCCGCTGGTGATCAACACGACGCTGGGCCGTGCCGAGCGGCGGGAGCGGATCGAGGCGCTGGCGGCCAAGGTCGGCCTGCGGCCGGAGCACCTGCAGCGCTACCCGCACATGTTCTCGGGCGGCCAGCGCCAGCGCATCGCGATCGCGCGGGCGATGGTGATGCAGCCCGGCATCGTGGTCGCGGACGAGCCGACCTCGGCGCTGGACCTGTCGATCCAGGCGCAGATCCTCAACCTGTTCATGGACCTGCAGGAGGAGTTCGGCACCGGCTACGTGTTCATCTCGCACAACCTGGCGGTGGTGGAGCATGTGGCCGACGAGGTGATGGTGATGTACCTGGGCCGCGCGGTGGAACACGGGGACAAGCGCCGCATCTTCGCGCGGCCGCTGCACCCGTACACGCAGGCGCTGATCAGCGCGACGCCGGCGCTGCGTCCGGCCGACCGCCGCCAGCGCATCCGCATCCACGGCGAGCTCCCGAGCCCGCTCAAGCCCCCGACCGGTTGCGCGTTCCACCAGCGCTGCCCGCTGGCCCTGCCGCGCTGCGCCGAGGTCCGCCCCGAACTGCGTGAGCTGGACGGGCGGCTGGTGGCGTGTGATGTGATCTGAACGCCAGTCCGCGCTCAGCGCCCGAAGAGCTCCGCGTGCGTCCCCGCGCGCACGAAGACGATGGTGTCGCCGCGCAGGTGATAGATCAGGAGGAAGTCGCCACCGATGTGGCACTCGCGGTGATCCCGCATGTCGCCCAGGAGGGCGTGGTCCTTGTACTCGGCGGGCAACGGCCCGTCGTTGGCGATCAACAGGAGCATGGCCGCCTTGAGGCGGCCCATGTCGTACCGACCTGAATGCGAGAGCCGTTCCCAGTCCCGCAGGAATTTCGCGGCGTAGTCGGTGACGCGCGGAGGCTCAGCGCGTTTTTCGCGGGCGGGCCTTTTTTTCAAGATCATCGATCAGTTCCTTTCCGGAACCGAACCGAGCTCGGGTGACGGCACGGGCTTCCTCCATCGCCGCGCGGGTCTCCGCGTTGGGCACCTTCACCTCGAAGGGCAGGCCGTTGTGCAACACCACCTGCGTGAGGAAGAGACGGATCGCATCGCTCAGGGTGAGGCCGCATTGGGCCAGCACTTCGGCAGCGGAATCCTTGAGTTCGGGCTCGACGCGGGATCGCAGTTCGGTGGATTTGATGGCCAGGCTCATGATGGACGTTCTCGCTCAAACGTAGCGACATTGTGGCTACAAATGTGGAGTCTACGCCAGCATGGGCCCGGAGGGAATCGCGCATCCTCCACGAGGATGCTGCGTTCGTCGCCCCGAGCGCTCGGGCGTTTGACGCCTTCGATGTACGAGACCAGGCGTCAGGGCGCATCGAGCGTCCGCATAACCCGGTGTTATGGTCCAACCGCCCCATTTCAGTTGTGACCGTCGCGCCCGCGTTTCGACAATGCGCCGGCTAGCCCTCCCCCCCGATGCGCCCTGCCCTTTCCCTCTCGCTGGCCGCGTGGCTGCTCGCGGCACTGCCCGTCGTCCAGGCGGCCGATGCCGCCGCGCCCAAGCCGCTGGTCTACTGCACCGACGCCAGCCCCGAGGGCTTCGATCCCGGCCTGTGGGATTCCGCCAGCACCAACAACGTCAACAACCAGATGTTCCAGGGGCTGGTCCGCTTCGAGCGCGGCGGCACCGCGCTGCAGCCGGCGCTCGCCACCGCCTGGACCATCAGCCCCGACGCCCGCGTCTTCACCTTCACGCTGCGCGAGCACGTCCGCTTCCACACCCGCCCGTGGTTCACCCCCACGCGGCCGATGAACGCCGACGACGTGCTGTTCACCTTCGGCCGCTTCCTCGACCGCGAGCACCCGTTCAACAAGGCCTTCCCCGCCAACTTCATCTATCCGCAGAACCTGGGCCTGGCCAAGGCGATCACGAAGATGGAGAAGCTCGACGACCGCACCGTCCGCTTCACCCTCGCGCAGCCCAACGTCACCTTCGTCACCTGGTTCGCGATGGCCTTCGCCGGCATCCAGTCGGCCGAGTACGGCGCCCAGCTGCTGCGCGAGGGCAAGGCCGCGCAGATCAACCGCCTGCCCATCGGCACCGGTCCCTACCGCTTCCGCAGCTATGCCAAGGACGACGTCGTCCGCATGGAGGCCAACCCCGACTACTGGGGCGAACCGCAGAAGACGCAGAAGCTGATCTTCACCATCAGCCGCGAAGCCGCGGTGCGGGTGCAGAAGCTGCTTGCCGGCGAATGCCAGATCACCTCGCCGCTGCGCGACATCGACGTCGCCGCCATCGACCGCCATCGCGAACGCATCCGGCTCGAGAAGATCCAGGCGCTCAACATCTCCTACCTGTCCTTCAACCTGCGCAAGCCGCCGACCGACAGCCGGCTGGTGCGCGAGGCGCTGGACATCGCCGTCGACCGCGACGCAATCTTCCGCGCGCTGTTCCCGCGCGGCGACGCGATGCAGGCGGTCAACCCGTTCCCACCGGCCATCCCCGGCTACAACCGCACGCTGAAGAACGAGTACGACCCCGAGCGCGCCAAGGCCCTGCTCCGGCAGGCCGGCTTCCCGGACGGCCTGGACATCGACCTCTGGGCACTGCCCGTCACGCGCCCGACCAATCCCAACGGCCAGTTGATGGCGCAGCTGATCCAGCAGGACTGGGCCCGCATCGGCGTGCGCGCGCAGATCCGCACCTACGAATGGGGCGAGTACCTCAAGCGCGCCAACGCCGGCGAGCACTCGGTCTACATGAGCGGCTGGTCCGGCGAGAGCGGCGACGCCGACGACTTCCTGACGCCCAACCTCAGCTGCGCCACCAACAAGTCGGGCGTCAAGTTCTGCAACCCCGAGTTCGAGCGCCTGATCGACGCGGCCCGCGCCACGCCCGACCAGGCGCGGCGCATCGCGCTCTACGAGCAGGCACAGGTGATCTTCAAGCGGGAGCGCCCGTGGATCACGATGGCACACTCGACGGTCTACATCCCCACCAGCAAGGACCTGCGCGGCTTCAGGATGCAGCCCAACGGCGGGGTGGTCTTCGAGAACGTCTACCGTGAATAAGCCAGCTCCTCTTCTCAGCGCGCCGGCCCGAGCGCCGGGCCGCCCCCAGCCGGGCCGGGCCCCCTCGGGGGGCCGGACGGCGTATTCGCCGGCCGGGGGGCCGACATGAGGCTCCGTCACATTGAAGTCTTCCACGCCATCATGCAGGCCGGCACGATCAGCGGCGCGGCGCAGCTGCTGCACATCTCGCAGCCGGCCGTCACGAAGGTGCTGCAGCACTGCGAGCTGCAGCTTGGCATGCCGCTGTTCGACCGCGTGCGCGGCAAGCTCTATCCGACGCCCGAGGCGCAGCGGCTGTTCGTCGAGATCGACAAGCTCAACCGCGACCTGGTCGCGATCCGGCGCCTGGCGGCCAACCTGCGCAGCGGCGAGTCCGAATCGCTGCGCCTGATGGCCACGCCGACGCTGGGCGCCGCGGTGATCCCGGCGGCGATGACGCACTGGGCGCAGGCCTTCCCGCGCAGCCGCTGCCAGCTCAGCACCAACCACACCCGCGAGATCGTCTCGGCGCTGCTGCTGGGCGAAGCCGACCTGGCGCTCAGCCTGCAGGACCCGCGCCATCCCGGCATCAAGGCCGAGGTGCTGGCCAGCGGCACGATGATGGCACTGTGCCCGGTGCAGGGCCCCGAGGCGCAGGGCAGCGGCCCGCTGCCGCTGGAGGAGATCCAGTCCGAGCTGATCGCGATGGCCGAGGACGACCCGCTGGGCCACATGCTGCACAACGCCAGCGAGGCCGAGGGCCGGCACCTGGACAGCCGCATCACCGTCCAGACTTACCAACTCGCCCGCGCGCTGGTGGAGGCGGGCGTGGGCATGACCGTCGTCGATCCGTTCACCGCCGCGTCGGCCGACCCGACCCGGGTCAAGGTCCGGCCGCTGGCGCCGCCGATGGCCATCCACCTCTACCTGCTGACCTCCGCCAGCGCGCCGCTGGCCCAGGCGGCGCGCCGGCTGGTCACCTACCTGCGGGACGCGGCCCGCGCCAACCTGGACAGCCTCGCCGGATGAATGCCATTCCCTGCGAAGAGATCGCGGCGCACACCGAGTTCCGCTCGCTGCTCACCATCCCCGGCATCGCGGTGGACCTGCGCTACGCGACGCCGGACAACTTCGTCGGCCGCAACGTCTACGGCGGCCTGGACTGCGCCTTCCTGCGCCGCGCGGCCGCCGATGCGCTCGCCGAGGCGGCCGCCTGGCTGGCTCGCCACTGCCCGGGCATGACGCTGGTGGTGCTGGATGCGCTGCGACCGCAGCGGGTGCAGGAAGCGCTGTGGGCCGAACTGGAGGGCACGCCGCTCACCAAGTACCTGGCCCACCCGGCGCGGCGCTCGATCCATTCATTCGGCATGGCCGTCGACGTGACCCTGCTGGACGACCAGGGCCGCGAACTCGACATGGGCACCGGTTTCGACGAAATGACGCCGGCCTCGCACCCCGAGTTCGAGGCCGAGCAGCTCGCCGTGGGCGGTCTCACCGCGGACCAGCTGCGCCATCGCGGCTGGCTGCGCGCGGCGATGCGCCATGCCGGCTTCCAGACCATCACGACCGAGTGGTGGCACTTCGACTTCGGCGACCGCGAGCGCGTGCGCCGCGAACTGCCGCTGGTGCTGTGAGCGGTGGCCGGCGTCGCTCGCGTGCTGCGACAGGCGCCTGAAACCCTCGTACGTCGCTGCTTCCGGAGATCCTCATGACCGCTTCCCGCCGCCACCTCCTCACCGGCGCCGCTGCGGCGGCCGCACTGGGCGCGCTGGGCGCGCTGTCGCCGGCGCGGGCGCAGACCGCCGCGCCGGCCCGCGCCGCACGGCCCAATGCCGCGCCAGAGCCGCTGCGCGCACGCCGACTGCGCCCCGGCGACACGATCGCGCTGGTCAGCCCCGCCAACGCGACCTATGAGCGCGAGCCGCTGGAGATCGCCGTCGAGTCGCTCGAGGCGCTGGGCTTCAAGGTCAAGCTCGGGGCCAACGTGCGCGGCCGTTACGGCCAGTTCGGCGGCACCGACGTGCAGCGCGCCGCCGACATCAACGACGCCTTCGCCGACGACGAGGCGGCCGGGATCCTGGCCCTGACCGGCGGGTCGGGATGCAACCGCATCGTCGACAAGCTGAACTACGCGCTGATCCGCCGCAAGCCGAAGTTCTTCGGCGGCTTCTCGGATCTGACCAGCCTGGTCAACGCGATCCACAAGCAGACGGGGTTGATCACCTTCCACTGCCCGGTCGCGGGCTCGGAGTGGAACGAGTTTTCGCTCCAGCATTTCCGCGCCGTGGCGATGGACGCGCAGGCCGACCTGCTGCAGAACCCGCAGGGCGAGCGCGGGGCCCACCTCGTCCAGCGCGAGGACCGCATCAGCACGCTGCGACCTGGCCTGGCGCGCGGACCGCTGGTGGGCGGCAACCTGGCGGTGCTGAGCTCGCTGGCCGGCTCGCCCTACTTCCCCGACACGCGGGGCGCGATCCTCTTCCTCGAGGAGGTCAACGAGTACATCTACCGCGTCGACCGCATGCTGTCGACGCTGCGGCTGTGCGGCGCGCTGGACCAGCTGTCGGGCGTGGTGCTGGGCAAGTTCACCCAGTGCGGGCCCGGGGATGGAAGCTACGGCACGCTGACGCTGGATGAGGTGTTCGACGACTACTTCCTGCCGCTCAACATCCCGGTGTACCGCGGGGCGATGATCGGCCACATCAAGCGCAAGTTCACCGTGCCGGTGGGGCAGCCGGCGGAAATGGACGCGACCGCGGGAACGGTGCGCTTGCTGTCGCCGGCGGTGAGCTGAAGACCCTCACCCTCTGCGCTCATTGCCGCGCCACCCAATCGACCAGCGCGTCGATGGCGGGGCGCGCCTTCATCGCCTGCTCGTCGTTGACGATGGCGACGACGATCCAGGTCCGGCCGGTCGAGTCCGGCACGTAGCCCGCCAGCGCCACGACGTCGCGCAGCGTGCCGGTCTTCATGCGGGCTCGGCCCTCGGCCGCCGTGCCCTTCATGCGCCGCGCCAGCGTCCCGTCGACGCCCGCCACCGGCAGCGTCGCCAGCAGCTCCGGTCCGTGCGGCCCGCGCGCCGACGCTCCCAGCATCGCCGCCAGTTGCGCCGCAGTCGCCCGCTCGGTGCGCGACAGGCCTGAGCCGTTCTCCAGCGTCATGCCCGTGCTGTCGATCCGCTGCGCCGCGAACCAGTCGCGCACGACGCGCGCGGCGGCCTGGCGCGTGTCCTCGCCCGGCTGCGCCGCGGCAGCGCCCAGGCGCAGGAACAGCAACCGCGCCAGCGCGTTGTCCGAAGCCTTCATCACCGGCCGCAGCAGCTCCGCCAGCGGGCGGTCGCGATGCTGGACCAGCACGCGCGCGCCCTCCGGCGTCGCGCCCTCGCGGATCTCGCCCGACAAGCTCCCACCCAACTCACCCCACAACTGGCGCAAGGCCTGCGCCGTCTCCCATTGCCGGTCCAGCACGTTCAGCGACTGCGTCACCTGGCAGCCGCGCGGGAACTCGCCCGCGAGCACCAGCCGGCCCCCACCGCCGGGCAAGGGCTCGAAGCGCGACGGCATCCAGCCGTCGTCCCAGTCCTTGCAGGGCTTGTCGTTGAGCCTCACCGCGCTGGTGTCGATCACCAGGGCGCCGAATTGCGGGAAGGGCCGCACCGTCAGCCCGCGCTCATCGGCGGTGAGGTCGTACTGCAGCAGGCTGCCGTTGAGGTGCAGCGCGTCGGGGATGACGTTGTAGGGAAATTCCGCCTGCTCGTCGAAGCGCGGCGCGTCGATGTCCAGCCGCGACGGGTTGAACACGCCGCGGTCGACGACGATGCCGCCGGCCAGTTCGCGCACGCCATGGCGCTCCCGCAGCTCGCGCAGCATCGCCCACAGCGCGGGCCAGTCCAGGTCCGCGTCGGCCCCGCCCTTGAGCACCAGCGGCCCGTCGAGTCGCCCATCACGGACCTCGCCCGCGGCCAGCAGCTGCGTCTGCCCGCGGCTGCCCGGCCCCAGCCGGTCCAGCGCGACCACCGCGGTGATCGTCTTCATCGTCGAGGCGGGCGCCATCGGCCGGTCCGCGTTCAGGCGCAGGCCGGTGCCGGGCGCCTCCAGCGGATGGGCCACCACCGCCAGCGAGGCGGCCGGCACGCCGGCCTCGCGCAAGGCGGCCTGGACCGGCGCGGGCGGCGTGTCGATGAGGGTGGCGCAGCCGGTCGTGGCCAGCGCGGCGACCAGGAGAGCAAAGGCGGTGATCGATCGCATGAGGGGCGACTGTATCGGCCCGGCGCCTTTGCATTCCCGCAGGTTATGGACGCGCGACAAGCATTCATCGGGACGGAAGCAACAAATGGGTGAGGTTCCTAGGACCTTGAAATCGTCTCGTGCTTGAAGATCGTTCGCAGCTCGCAACAGGTCGATCGCCAATGGTCGCGCCTCCGTCGTTGGCGGCGTTGCAGGACGCCGGGTCCGGTTAACAAGGAGAAGGTCGTGAAATTGAATCAACTCGCTCGCTGTCTCGTGGTGGTGGGGCTGGGCGCCCATGCGGCGGCCTGGTCGCAGGAGGTCCAGAAGATGGAGCGGGTGGAGATCACCGGCTCGAGCATCAAGCGCATCCAGGACGAAGGCGCGCTGCCGGTGCAGACCATCTCCCGCCGGGACCTGGACCGCCAGGGCATCGTGTCGGCCGAGCAGCTGATCGCCACGCTCTCGGCCAACGGCAACGGCCTGGACAACCTGGCCTCCAATGCCGACGTGGTGTCGGGCCAGGCGCGGGGCAACAACGGCGCGACCTCCGCCAACCTGCGCCTGCAGGGCGCCAACGCGACGCTGATCCTGCTGAACGGCCGCCGCATCGCCGCGCACGGCCTCAACGGCGGCGTCGTCGACCTGAACCAGATCCCGATGGCCGCCATCGAGCGCGTCGAGGTGCTCAAGGACGGCGCCTCCTCGACCTACGGCACCGATGCCGTGGGCGGCGTCATCAACTTCATCCTGCGCAAGGACTACCAGGGCCTGCAGGCCAGCGCCTTCACCGACGTGACCGAACACGGCGGCGGCAACATCTACCGCGCGTCGCTGACCGGCGGCGCCGGCAACATCGACAAGGACGGCTTCAACCTGCTGGCGGTGCTGTCGGTGACCGACAACAAGCGCCTGGACGGCTCGCAGCGCGATTTCGTCAACAGCTTCCAGCCCGAGCGCGGCCTGTCGCCTGACACGCGCGGCACGCCCTTCGCGACGCTGTTCCTGCCCACGACGACGGGCACGACCATCCGCAACGTGCTGAGCCGCCCGGGCTCCAACGCCAACACCGGCCCGCTGTACAACGGCGCCGCGATCAACAGCGTCAACATCCTGGACCTGCCCGGCCAGGCCGGTTGCGCCTCGCAGCCGGGCATGGGGCCGTATGCGGAGAAGCTGTGGAACTCGGCCTCCGCCTCGCCGGCCAACCAGTTCGGCTGCGCCTGGGACACCGGACGCGCAGCGGTCATCCAGCAGCCGGTCAAGAACACCAACCTGGTCACCCGCGGCCAGCTCAAGCTCGGCGAGCACCTGCTGACCGGCGAGCTGCTGCTGGGCAAGTCGGAGTCGACCAAGTACTTCTCGCCCAACCAGATCAGCAGCGCCGCGTCGACCTCGACGCTGGGCCTGCCCAATGGGACGACCACGCGCAACCCCTTCGCCGACCTGGCCTATCCGTCCAGCGGTGCCGGCTACCAGCGGGTGTTCGACGCGCTGGTGGCGCAGTTCCCTTCGCTGGCCGCCAATCAGGGCCTGCCGATGACCTTCCGCTGGCGCTGCATGGAATGCGGCGAGCGCGCCATCGGCACCGACACCGACACCGGCCGCTACCTGCTGAGCCTGGACGGCCCGCTGCCCTTCCTCAAGGACTGGGACTACAAGGCCGGCGCCTCGCACGCCTACAGCAAGAGCACCTCGACGCTGGGCAGCGGCTATCACAACTACGTCGGCCTGGCCAACCTGATCAACACCGGCGTGCTCAACCCCTTCCTGCTGGCGGGCGAGTCGCAGACGCCGGCGGCGCTGGCGGCGCTCAACGCCATCTCGGCGGCGGGGACGGAGCTCTATGGCGGCAAGTACACGACCGACCAGTTCGACGCCACCGTGTCGGGCCCGGTCTTCAAGCTGCCGGCGGGCGAGGTGATGGCGGCGCTGGGCGTGGACTACCGCATCGAGAAGTACCGCTTCGACGGCAACACCTCGGTCAACACCAACGACATCAACACCTGGGTCTACAACGCGCCGTTCGACAACATCAACGCGCTGAGCGGCGTGAAGCGCAAGGTGGGCGCGATCTTCGGCGAAACCATCATCCCGATCGTCAAGAACCTCGACCTGAACCTGTCGGTGCGCTATGACAAGTACACCGGCTTCGGCAGCACGACCAACCCGAAGGCGTCGGTGCGCTACCAGCCGCTGGAGAGCCTGGTGTTCCGCGCCTCGTACAGCACCGGCTTCCGGGTGCCCACCTTCAACCAGCTGTTCAATGGCGTGACCGAGTCGCCCTACACCGGCGCCGGCGTGCCGGATCCGGCGACCTGCCCCGGCAACGTGGTGAGCAACGCGCCGGGCTGCCAGGCGATCACCTTCAACACGCTGTTCGGCGGCAAGCCGGACCTGCGGCCGGAGGAGTCGAAGATGTCCAACATCGGCTTCGTGTGGCAACCCTCGCCGGCCTTCAACATGAGCGTCGACCTGTGGGACATCAAGCGCGACGGCCAGATCCAGAGCCTGACGCTGTCGCAGATCCTGAACAACTATCAGCTCTTCCCCGAGGCCTTCCTGCGTGACAGCACCGGCGCGCTGAAGATCGTCGACACGCGCTGGATCAACACCGGCGAGACGCGCACGCGCGGGCTGGAGCTGTCGATGCGCGGCAGTACGCCGCTCAACGGCGGCCGCCTGACGGCCGGCCTGGATGGCACCTACCTGCTGGAGAAAAAGTCCAAGCTGCTGGACAACGTGCCCTTCGGGCCGAGCGAGGTCGGCCGCTTCACGCGCTCGAGCGAGCTGGGCCTGCGCTGGAAGCACAGCGCCTACATCACCTACGCCTATGGCGACTGGGCCTGGTCGCTGCGCCAGCAGTACTCGACGGGCTACTACGGCTACGTGCCGCCGGGCATCGCCAACGGCAACGCGACGGCCCCGGCCTTCGACCCGTGGGTCAAGCCGTACTACCTGCACCACGTCAGCGTGGCCTACACCGGCATCAAGAACCTGACGATCACGGCCGGCATCAAGAACATCCTCGACCAGGACCCGCCGTTCGCGAACAGCTACGACAGCAACACCGGCTCGGGCAGCTCGTGGGAGCCGCGCGTCGCCGACCCGCGCGGGCGCTCGTTCACGCTGGGGCTGGACTACAAGTTCTTCTGATCGCTCCGATGGCCTGCCGCCTCGCGCGGCGGCCTCGGACACACGAAAGCCCGCCGGGGAACCGGCGGGCTTTTTTACGCCTTGCCGCCCAGTGCGGCCGAGGTCAAGGGGAAGACGCGCTTCACGCCCTGCTCCCGGATCGTGTGCAGGAATCGCAGGAGCGGACCGGTCGGTCGATCCAGCCCTTGCTCGTAGCGGCGCAGCAGCCGCGCTGTCGTGCTGAGCATGTTCGCGAAGACATAGAGGCTGAGGTCCGCCTCCTCCCGGATGGCCCGGACCTCGTCGGGCGTCAGCGGCGCCGGCGGTGCAATGCCGCACCACGCCAGGCGTTGGAAATGCTCACCGCTGACCAACCCGCAGGCGTGCATGCCGCGTCCGGTCTTCACCATTCGATCAATCGAGTCGTACTTGCGCTTGCGCATCACAGAGCACCTCCGTCAGAAATCCAGAATTGATTGCGGCATCCCGCTGAACGATGAAGCCATCGCGTTTGCCGGCGCCGGATCGTGCAATCCGCTTCTTGAAGAGTCCACTACCAAGATCTGCATCGATCAGGCCGCGTTCCATTTCAGCCACGGCACGGCAGAGATCACCGTCTGCGCATGCCCTGCTTGCGCCTCCACTTTTGAAAGCCTGGGACCAGATAGACGGCGCGAGCCATGTCGACCTCCTCGCATCTTCGCGAACGAGAAGAGTGCCAGGTCTTGCGTACCAAGTCGTCGCCCTGAGGTCGGCCCTCCGATGGGGGCAACCTGCTCAGGCTTCGAGCGTTCTCGCGACCGGATCCAGCGTCACCGCGACACCGATCGGCAGCGGAAGGTTCGGCGACGTATGGCCGCTTGGCCAACCGGCAAGCACCGGCACGCCGAGCCCGCCGAAGTAATCGGCCAGCACCTCATCCGGCGAGTCCGCATCACTGAAGCTGCCCAGCAGCACGCCCGTCAGCTGGTCGAGCCCTCCGCTCAGACGCAGCTGGCACAGCAGGCGATCGATCTTGTAGGGATCCTCCCCGACGTCCTCGAGGAACAGCACCGAGCCCCGCAGGTCCGGCATGAACGGCGTGCCCAGCAGCGCCACGAGCACCGCGAGATTGCCTCCCGTGAGCACGCCGCGAACGGGTGCCGTCCCGCGATTCAGCGGGTGCGGTGCGAGCGCAGGCCCAAGCCGCTCCCCTTCCCGCAGACCCCGCCGCAGCCGCTGCGCGAGCGCGACGGCATCGGCCCATCCCGACTCCCCCTTGCACCAGTCCGAGGCCGGCATCGGCGCATGCCAGCTGGCGAGGCCCTCCTGCTGTCGCAGTACCATCAGCGCCGTCAGGTCGCTGTAGCCGATCAGCGGCTTCGGGAAGCGGCGCAGCAGCGCGCGATCGATCCGGTCCAGCAGCCGCATGCAGCCGTAACCGCCGCGCAGGCCGATGACGGCGTCGACGTCGGGATCGGCCAGCGCCGCCTCCAGGTCGTTCAGCCGACGGTCGTCGTCCGCCGCGAGATGGCCGAGGAAGGCGGGACCCGCGCAACCCGGGAACACCTTCGCGCGAAAGCCCAGCCGCTCGATCATCGGCACGACCTGATCGAGCCTGCCCTCGCGCGGCGGACCGGCGGGGGCGATGATGCCGAGGCAGGCGCGCTCGGGCAGGGGAGGCAGCAGCATGGTGGTGGAAGGCATCACGATCAATCGTCGAGTTCAGGCCTCGAGCCACGCCGCCATCCGCGCGTCGATCGCGGCGCCGAGCGCCGGGATGCGCCACGTCGTCGGGCAGCGGGGATCGGGAGCGTAGCGCGACCCGAGGCTGGTCAGCAGCGCGATCAGGTAATGGCGCCGGCGCGGCGCGATGCCGCGCACGATGCCGGCATCGGACGCGTAGTTCTCCGTGTTGCCGGTCTTGTGCGCGAACCAGACCTCGCCGCCGGCCGCGAAGCGCCGCAGGTCGCCGGGCAGCGACACCTCGCCCGCCTGCAGCGATCCGTCCGGCTGCAACCACCGCGACGGCAGCCGCGCCGGCAGGCCCGGCACCCAGCCCGGCACGCCCGCCAAGGCGCCACTCGACAGCACCTGATGCAGCGCCTGATCCTGCAGCGCATGCATCGCCTGATTGCGGCTCTCGGGCGACAGCCGCGGCGCGTCGGCCGCCAGCCAGGGCGCGCAGGGCGCGGTCGGGTCCAGCCACCAGAGCAGGCGCACCGTGTCCCACGCCGTCATCTGGATCTGCCCGACGCCGGACCCCGCCGCGTTGCCCCAGCCGCCCTCGGCCGTCGTGTTGGCCAGGCGCAGCGTCGTCAGCCCGAGCGACGCGAACAGCGCATGCAACTCGTTGCGCACCTCGCGTCCGCCGTCGCGGCGGATCGCGTCGGCCGCATGCATCAGCGTCACCAGCGCCGAGGTCGCCTCGTTGCTGCTCCAGGTGACCATGTCATAGGCCCAGTCGGCCACCACGCGCTCGCGGCCGCCGTATTCCAGCGACTGCCACCAGCCAGCGCGTCCCTGGTCGACCAGCCGCCCGATGCCGACCAGCACCATCAGCTTCAGCAGCGACGCCGGATAGGGTGCGACCACGCGGCCGCCGCCCTCGCCCACGGCGCCCGCGAGCGGCACCCAGTTCATCGCGGACCAATCCGAGCCCGGGCGCCACGCGATCGAGTTCCCGTCGGCATCGCGCTGGTCCGCCAGGAAGCGCAGGTTGCGCACCGGCCCGCCATCGGCCGGCAGCTCGGCGATCAAGCCCTGCGGATGCTCGCGCGAGAACGCCACGTTCGCCCACACCGGCGGTCCCGACTCGGGGAAGGCCGCGACGGCCAGGTCGATGCTGGGGAAGTGCCGGATCGGTCGCCCCTCGTCCTGCGGATCCAGCGTCGCGCCGAAGTCCTGCGCCAGGACCGCCTCGCGCAAGGCCTGGGCCAGGGCGGCTTGGGTCAACGGCTGTGCGGGACGAGCGCCCGGACGAAGCGGCGCGCGGCGGTCCGCCGGCGCGGCGGGCGATGGCGCCGTGGGCGAGGGCGCGGTGCGTCCGTCCGTCACCGCGAGCCCTCAGGCAGCACGCAGCTGCAGCCCGTCCAGCGCGATCGGGCTGGGTTTGCCGGAGACCAAGTCGGCCACGATGCGGGCCGAGCCGAAGGAGAAGGTGAAACCCAGTGCGCCATGGCCGACATTCAGCCACAGCCCGCGCAGCGGGGTCTCGCCCAGCATCGGCGCGCCGGACGGCGTGGCCGGCCGCAGCCCGGCCCAGGGCACCGCGCGGTCGTAGTCGGCGGCCTTCGGGAAGGTCTCGCGCACATTGCGCTGCAAGGCCGCCAGGCGCTTGGGATCGATGCGGGTGTCCTCACCGACCAGGTCGACCATCGCCGCCACGCGCAGCTGCTGACCGATGCGGGCGTAGAGCGTCTTGCGTTCGAAGTCGGTCACGCTGACCGTCGGCGGACGGTGCACGCCGTTGATCGGCGCGGACAGGCTGTAGCCCTTGAGCGGATACAGCGGCAGCCGCAGGCCGACGAGTTCCGCCAGCGCCGCGCTCTGCAGCCCGGCCGCCAGCACGACCCCGCCGGTCGCCAGTTCGCCCTGGTCGGTGCGCAGCGCGACGACGCGCTCGCCCTCGACGACGAAACCGGTCGCATGCGCCTGCAGCCGTCCCTGGAAATTCGGATGCCGCGCGAGGCGCTCGCCCAGCTGGACGCTGAGCGCGTGGCAATCGGCCACGGCCTCGCCCGCGGTGAAGATGCCACCCGCGAGCCAGTCCGCGCCGCCATCGCCCAGCGCGGGTTCGATGGCGAGGCATTCGTCCCGGGTCAGCGCGCGTTCCGGTCCGCCCGGCGCGCGCGCGGCCACGCGGGCGAATTCCTCGGCCTTCCGGTAGACGACCAGCTTGCCGGGCGTGCGCAGCTCGATGGCGTCGAGCGCCGCGTGGCGTTGCAGCTCGCCGAAGCATTGCTGGCTGAAGGCGCCCAGTTCGAGCAGGCGCTCGGTGGTGCGCTGGTTGATCGGACCGCGGCAGTGGGCGAGGAAGGCGGCCAGCCAGCGCCACTGCGCGGCGGTGCCATCGGGCTTGAAGCGCAGCGGGCCGTCGGGGTCCAGCAGCCAGCGCAGCGCCTTCAGCGGCACGCCGGCATCGGCCAGCGGCGACACGTAGCGGTAGCTGAGCTGCCCGCCGTTCGCCCGGCTCGCGCCGGTGGCGAGCGCGGCCTCGCGCTCCACCAGCGTCACCCGGTGCCCCGCCTCCGCCAGGGCCCAGGCGGTGGTGACGCCAACGACGCCGCCACCGATCACCACGAGTTGCTTCATCCCGGACGAATTCATTCTTGAATGGTCCGGGAGGGTACGGATTCGCGCCGCCCTCAGCCAATGAAAGCGAGGCCGCCACCCATAACCCTGTTGAATGCGCGCAAATGCGGTGCCAACCGGGTTACTCCCTCTCCCCGCCGCGCGGGGAGAGGGCGGGCGTGAGGGGTCTTTCGATCTGCCGCAGCGCTACGGCAAGAACCCCCTCACCCTACCCTCTCCCCCTCACGGGGGGAGAGGGAATGATGCGGGCGCGAGGGGTGTCGAGAGAGGGGATGAATCCCAGGCGAAGGGACCAGACGGAGACGTCGGTCAGGCCAGCACGGCTGCCATCGCGTTCGCGGTGGCTTCGACGTTGCGGGTGTTCAGGCCGGCGATGCACATCCGGCCCGAGCGCAGGATGTAGACGCCGAATTCCTCGCGCAGGCGGTCCACCTGCTCCGGCGTCAGCCCGGTGTAGCTGAACATGCCGCGCTGCGTCAGGAAGTAATCGAAGTTGCGCCCCGGAATCTTGGCCGTGATGACCTCGAACAGCGCGTTGCGCATCGCCAGGATGCGCTCGCGCATCTCCTCGACCTCGCCCTCCCACAGCGCGCGCAGCGCCGGGTCGCCCAGCACCTTGGCCACGACCTGGCCGCCATGCATCGGCGGGTTGGAGTAGTTGCGGCGGATGGTGAACTTCAGCTGGCCCAGCACGTTGGCCGCCTGCGCCGCGTCCGGGCACACGACCGACAGCGCGCCGCAGCGCTCGCCGTACAGGCTCATGTTCTTGGAGAAGCTGTTGGCGACGAAGAAGCTCAGCCCCTCGGCGGCCAGCGCGCGGATCGCGAAGGTGTCCTGCTCCAGGCCATCGCCATAGCCCTGGTAGGCCAGGTCCAGGAAGGCGATCAGCTCGCGCTCCTTCAGCACCGGGATCAGCGCGTCCCATTGCGACTGCGACAGGTCCACGCCGGTCGGGTTGTGGCAGCACGCATGCAGCAGCACGATGCTGCGCGCAGGCGCCTCCGACAGCGCCTGCAGCATCGCGTCGAAGCGCAGGCCGCCGGTCTTGGCGTCGTAGTACGGGTAGCTGCGGCACTCCAGCCCCGAGCCCTCGAAGACGGCGCGGTGGTTGTCCCAGGTCGGGTCGCTCAGGTAGATGGCGCTGTCGGGGAAGTAGCGTTTGATGAAGTCCGCGCCGACCTTCAGGCCGCCCGAGGAGCCCACGCCCTGGATGGTCGCCACCCGGTTGCTCTTGAGCGCCTCGCTGTCGGCGCCGAACAGCAGCTTCTGCACCTCGGTGCGGAAATTGGCGGCACCTTCCATCGGCAGGTAGGGACGGGCACCGGCCTGCTCCACCACGGCCAGCTCGGCCCGGCGCACCGAATCGAGCATCGGGATGCGGCCGTCGTCGTCGAAGTAGATGCCGATGGACAGGTTGATCTTCTGCGTGCGCGGGTCCTTCTGGAAGGCCTCGTTCAGGCTGAGGATGGGATCGCCCGCGTAGGCGTCGACGTGCTGGAACATGCTGGGAACTCCAGGTTGGACAAACGGCGGCGGCCATTATCCCCAGCCGGACCCCGCCGCACCGCAACAGCCCCGCCGCCGGCGCACCGGTACAGCACGACGACAATGCCGGCTTCGCATCACCTGCCCCACCGAATCACATGATCACCGACTTCAACGCGCGTGGCGCCGCCTGCCTGCCGGGTCACCTGGGCATCGAGATCGTCGAGGTCGAGAAGGGCCGCGTCCACGCGCGGCTGCCCGTGCGTCAGCAGGTCATGGCGCCCAACGGCTACCTGCATGCCGGCAGCGTCGTCACGCTGGCCGACACCTGCTGCGGGTACGGCTGCATCGCCTCGCTGCCGGACGGCGCCAGCAACTTCACCACCGTCGAGCTCAAGTCCAACCACCTGGGCACCGCCCGCGACGGGGTCATCGAATGCACCGCCGTGGCCGTGCACATGGGCCGCACGACGCAGGTCTGGGACGCGACCGTCAGCCACGAGGGCAAGACGATCGCGCTGTTCCGCTGCACGCAGATGGTCCTGTATCCGAAGGCTTGAGCCCTCCCGGAATCAGCGACGGGATCGTCAGAGCGCCTTGCCGCTGCCGATGGCCATCACCAGGCGCGTGACCAGCACGAGCTTGGGCGCGATGGCGTCGATGACGACGAACTCGCTGTCGCTGCTGTGCGCGCCGTAGCCGCGCACGCCCAGGCCCTCGATCACCGGCGCCTTGGTCGCCAGCGCGGCATAGGCCGCATCGGTGCCGCCGCCGGTGGGACGGTCACGGACGACCAGCTCCAGCTTCTGCTCGTCGGCCAGCGCCTTGGCCTTGGCGGCCAGCGCGCGCGAGGCCTCCGTCGCCTGCAGCGGCGGCCGGCGGCGGTCGAAGCTCAGCGTGATCTCCGACTCCGGCAGCAGCTTGTTCTGGATGCGCTTGCGCAGCTCGGCCTCCATGCCGTCGAAATCGGCGACGCGGTCCGCGCGCGCGTCGCCGTTGGCCTCGGCCCGCTCCGGGATCGCGTTGCGGACCGAGCCCGCCTTGGCCATCGTCCAGTTCAGGTGCTTCCCGTTCTTCGGGTCGGACAGGTCGCGGGTCTGCATGATCTGGTGGGCCATCTCGTACAGCGCGTTGACGCCCTTCTCCGGCGCCGCGCCCGCATGCGACGAGCGCCCCTTGACCTTCAGGTCCACCGACGCGATGCCGCTGGTGGCCAGCCGCACCGTGTCCGGCGTCGTCGGCCCGCCGCCGCCCTCGAAGGACAGCACCGCGTCGTGCTCGCCGCCCAGCCGGGTGATCAACGCGTTCGATCCAGGCGAGCCGATCTCCTCGTCGCCGTTGATCAGCACGGTGATCTCCGCGTAGTCCTTGAAGCCGACCGCCTTGAGCATCGCCAGCGTGTGGAGGATGGTCGCCACGCCCTGCTTGTCGTCGGCGATGCCCAGGCCGTAGGCATGGTTGCCGTCGATGCGGAAGGGCTGCTGCTTCAGGCCGCCACGCTGGTAGACGGTGTCCATGTGCGCGATCAGCATCACGCGCTTGCCGGTGGCGCTGCCGCCCTTGAACGACGCGCGCACGATCTGGCCCACCTTGGCCGGGCCGTCGCCGGCGTCGGAGGTCGGCGACGCGATGGTCGTGTCGGGATCGATCAGCTGCACCTGCCCGCCGAGCTCGCGCAGCCGCTGGGCGATGAGGCCGGCGATGCGGTCCAGGCCCTGGCGGTCGGAGCTGCCGGACTCGATCTCGACGAGTTGCTGCAGCGTCTTCATCAGCTGGGGCTGCTCCTTGGCGGCCAGGGCCTGCAGCTCGGGCACGGTCTGCGCCTGGACGCCGAGGGCGGCCATCGCGGCCAGGGCGAGCGCCGCACGGCGCCAGACAGGGAAGGAAGCCAGCATCGTCGAGGTCTCCGATCGGTGGGGTGCTTGTCGTCGCCGCTCCCTCGGGGGAGCGAAGGAAGGGCCGATCCTATCGGCAGACCGCTCCGCCGTCCGCGCTGAAAGTGTTTCGTGTGCGGAGCGACGCAAGCGCTCGCGGCATCCCTGGCGGCGTCACCGATGCGCTGAGGCCCTTCAGCCGTCGCGGCGGCCCTGGCGGCCGGGCGCGCGTTGAGGCAGGCTCGCGCTCATGCCATCGACACCCTCGCCCGTGGGCCGCTCCCCTGTCACGGATTTCCCGCGCCCGGCACCGGCACGGCGCCAGCGGCTCGGGAGCGTCGTGCTGGTCCTGGCCCTGGCCACCGGCCCGGCGCTCGGCGACGACGTCCGCCGCAATGTCTTCGACGATCCCTTCGTCCAGTTGACGTCGGCGATCCCGCCTTCGGTGTGCCCGGTCCCGGCGGGCCCGCAGCTCACCGAGGCTGAAGCCCGGGCCCAGGCCCACGGTCGCATCGAGCGCGGCACGAGCTGCTTCCAGAGTGGCCGCTGCCGCCTGCCCAACGCCTATCTCTACGACAAGGAAATCATGCCGCGGGTGCAGAAAGCCATCGCCGCGGACGGCCGTTTCGCCGCCACGACCAGCGTCTGGGCGCTCGGCCAGCGGCGTTGGATCTGGCTGCAGGGCTGCGTGCGGAGCGCCGGGGACGCCGCGGCGCTGGAAGCGCTGGTGAAGCAGCTGGACGATGTCGAGGCCGTCATCAACGAGCTCCAGGTCGTGCCGGGCGGACCGGCCGCGGCGGCCTCGCACTGAACCGGCGGTGGAGGCGCCTGCGCCAGCCGCCAGCCTCGAACGCCGGATTTCAAGCCTCCAGCCATTCGATCCACCGGCCATGGGGGTGGGACCACGCCAGCGCCCCGGTCCGCGGCTCGCCGCCATCGGCCCACTGCAGCGTCCACAGGGTGCTGCTGCCCGGCGACTCGCCCGGCGGACAGTCGGGCGGCGACGGCAGCGGCGCCAGCTTGCCGATCTCGCCGCTGATCCAGGCCAGGCCGCGCTCGCGGACCAGGCGTTCGATGCGCTCGACGTGCGCGCGAAAGGCCTCGGCGTCGAAGTAGGCCAGCACCCAGACATTGACGAGCACCGGCGTGACGCCGGCCGGCAGGTCCGCCATCCAGCGCTCGAGCACCGACAGCCCGTCCGCCGAGCGGACCAGCGGCACCGGATGCCGCCGCGCATCGGCGAGCGCACGGTCCAGGCGCTCGCGCCGGGCGGCGTCTCCGGGCCACAGGCAGGCGCGCAACCAGCGAGCGGCGGTTTCGTCGGCGGGGTCGGCCGGGTTCAGGTCGACGCCCATCCGCCGCGCCGCCCGCCAGCACGGCGCGCCCAGCAGGCCGGTGGGGCGTTCGCCGCGCCAATGCGTCCGGATCACCGGCGCGTCGGGGCTCGCGCCCGGCGTGATCTCGACACCATCGTCATAGGCATAGCGGTCGACGCCCAGGTTCAGGCCGGCGCTGCAACCGAAGTCGAACAGCGCGAGTTCCACCGGCGCCGACGCCGTCCCGCCCAGCCGCGTCGCGAGCGCCTGCAGGGCCGGCCGCAGCACCGCGCAGCGACCGGTCTCGTTGGTCTGCGTCGTGCAGGTGCGGATCAGCGCGCGCAGCGCCGGGTCCTCCCGCTGGATGAAGTCCCGCAGCGTCGCCGGCAAGGCGTCGTCGGGCGCGCGCGTCCCGCCGACGCTGGCGTAATACGCCGCCAACGGATGCGGATCGCCCGCGAGGATCCGCTCATGCAGCGCCGCCAGTAGCAGCACGGGCAGGCGCTGCGTCGGCGGCGCCTCCAGGAGCAGGCCCATCAGCGCGGCATCGCCGCCGATGACCGCCGCGAGGGCGCGGTACAGCGGGTCATCCTGGCCGTCGATCTCGGCGAAACGGGCGAAGTGGTGGGCGATGCGCCCGAGTGCGTCTTCCATGGCGATGGACTCCAGGCCGTCGTGCGCGGCCAGAATGTCGGCCATCCGACAAATCCGCGTTGCCGGATCGGTCCGGTCGCGGCCGGCCTCCCCGAACGCTGAGGCCGCTCAGCCGCCCAGCGCCGCCTCGATCTCGCCGCGGATCGCCGCCGGCGCGTCGTTCGGCGCGAAGCGCTTGAGCACCTGGCCATCGCGCCCGACCAGGAACTTGGTGAAGTTCCACTTGATGCCCTGCGTCCCCAGGATCCCGGGCTTCTCGCCCTTGAGCCACTGCCACAGCGGATGCGCCTCACTGCCGTTGACCTTGACTTTGGCCATCATCGGGAAGCTGACCCCATAGTTCAGCTGGCAGAACGAGGCGATCTCCTCATTGCTGCCGGGGTCCTGGCCGCCGAACTCGTTGCTCGGGAATCCAACGATCACCAGCCCGCGGGCCTGGTAGTCGCGCCACAGGTCCTCCAGGCCCTTGAACTGCGGGGTGAAACCGCACTCGCTGGCGGTGTTGACGATCAGCAGCACGCGGCCGCGGTACTGCGACAGCGCGACCGGCTCGCCAGCGATGCTGACGGCGTCGAAGTCGAAGGCAGTCTTGCCATTGGCGCTCATGGGGGACCTCCTCGTTGGGGCCGGGTGGGCCGGGGTGCATCCTAGCGCGGCGCGGCGGATCAGGCGCGGTGGCGCTCCAGGGCCGCCAGCATCGCCGCGCCCAGGATCGCCGCACCGCCCAGCGCCGTCTTGCCGTCCAGCGTGCCGCCGCCCAGCAGCAGCGCCGAGATCGCCGCCACCGGGACCTCGGTCAGCATCACGACCGCCGTGACGTTCGCCGGCAGCCGCGCCGCGCCGTACTGCAGCGACAGGTTGGAGACGAAGAACAGCAGCGCCATGCCCGCCAGCGGCAGCAGCCACACGGCCCCAGGCAGCGAGGGCCAGGGCGCCAGGCCGTGGCCCGCCATGGCGACGGCCGACAGGCCCGCCACCAGCACGCCGCCGGTGAACATCGCCAGCGCCCGCGCCCCCGGGCTGCGGGCGGCCTCGCGGCGCAGCATCACGTTGTTGAACGCGAAGGTCATGCCGCCGACCAGCCCCAGCACGTCCGGCAGGCTGGACGGCACCGGCCAGCCGCCGTCCGCGGGCGCCAGCACGGCCAGCGCGCCGCCCAGCGCCAGGGCGATCCGCAACCCCGCCATCGCCGTCAAGGGCTCATGCAGGACCACCCGCGCCAGCAGCACCGCCCACAGCGGCATCAGGTAGAAGAGCAGCACGACCCGCACCACGTCGCCGGTCGACACGCCCCAGTTGAAGGCGGTGTTGGTCATCCCGGCCGCCAGCGTCACCACCCACAGGCCGGGGGAGCGCAGCCATTCGGACACCGCCCCGCGCTGGCTCAGCAGCACCACCGCCCAGGACAGCGCGTACATGATCACCGTGGTCCAGAGCGGGTGCATGCCCGCCCCCTCGAATTGACGGAAAGGCCACCAGGACAGCCCCCAGATGGTGGCGTTGAGCATCAGGGCGAGGATCGGCATGCGGGAACGGCGGCGGGAGCCAGGGGACAGAGGGAAGGGACAGGGGTGGGGCTTGCGCAACAGTCCCCGGGTCGGGACTTGGAACCGGCTCGCGGCGCGGCCAACAATGCCCAGGGTTTGTAGCATGGCGCAAGGACTGACCCTGCCCTCCAATCGGGGCGCCGTGCGCCTGTCATGCACGCGGCCTACCCTGTCGCGTGTGACCCGTCCACCAAACTAGGGAGAGCTTCTCTTGGATCACCTGGCCTGTTTCGCCCCCGAGGATCTGCAGTCCACCCCCGGGCCCGACCTGCAGGGCTACCACTGGCGCCTGCTGGCCCAAGGGGACTCCTGGTTCTCCACCGCCCAGGCCAAGCTCAGCGCGCACGCGAACCTGCTCCAGGAACTGGTGCTGACCAAACCCGCCGTCGCGATCAACTGCGCCGGCCAGCGCGAAAGCCTGTCCAAGGTGGTCGAGCTCGAGTCCGCGCCGGACTTCGTGCGCCTGCTGACGGCGCCGGAATCGCCGGTGTGGGACGGCATCCTGCTGTCCGTCGGCGGCAACGACCTGATCAAGGCGGCGCAGACCCCGACCCAGATCGACGGCGCCGAGGTGCCGCTGCACCTGCGCCTGCTGCGCCGCCAGACCGAATGGGGGCCGCCGTCGGCGGGGGTCGGCCGCTACTTCTCGGAGCCGGGCTGGGCGACCTACGCGGACTACCTGAAGGCCAACCTGCGTCATCTGCTGACGCTGCGCGACCAGGGGCCGTCCGCCGGCAAGCCGGTGTTCATGCATTGCTACGCGGTGCCGATGCCGAGGCCGGCCGGCGCGGAGGATGCGGGCCACGGGCCGTGGCTGTATCCGGCGCTGAAGGCCTATGCGATCCCGGCGGCCGACTGGGCCGCAGTCAGCCGGCTGATGGTGATGCACCTGGCGCAACTGCTGAAGTCGCTGATGGCGGACAAGGAGCAGTTCCCGGGACTGTTCGTGTTCGATTCGACCACCGTGCCGTTGGCCGCAGCCGCGCCGGGAGCCAGCGGCATCAGCGGCGACTGGCACAACGAGATCCACCTCAACCACAGCGGCTGCCTGAAGATCGGCCGCGCGTGGTCGGAGCACATCGAGCAGGTGCTGACCACCGGCGGCCTGGTCGTCGAGACGCCGCCCAGCGGCCGAGGCCGCGCGCGGCGCTGAGCCGCCTGGCCACCGCCGCTGGCCCTCGCCCCTGCTCTCTACCGCAAGCGGGAGAGAGCGGCCTCAGTGCTTGTCGCTGCGCGCGATCGCGAGCAGGCGCTCGAGCTCTTCGGTGTGCTCGCGCTTGTTGTGCGCATGCCAGCGCCCGACGACCCACATGATCCCCGCCACCAGCAGGCCGAAGATCGTGATCGAGCCGAAGGCCGAGGTGCCGAAGCGGGTCAGCATCGTGTACAGCGCACCCAGCCCCAGGATGCAGGCCTGCTCGTTGAAGTTCTGCACCGCGATCGAACGCCCGGCGCCCATCAGGTTGTGGCCGCGATGCTGCAGCAGCGCGTTCATCGGCACCACCAGATAACCGCCGATGCCGCCCAGCAGGATCAGGAACGGGATGGCCAGGTAGAGGTTGTCGATGAAGTTCAGCACCAGCATCAGCAGCCCCATGCCGATGCCCAGCGGGATGACGCTGGTGGCCTTGTCCAGCCGCACCGCCACCGAGGCGACCACCGCGCCCACCGCCGTGCCGATCGCCACCACGCCCGCCAGCGCCGAGGCCTGCGTCGTGCCGTAGCCCAGCGCCGCGGCGGCCCAGGCGAAGACGATGTAGCGCATGTTGCCCGACACGCCCCAGAACAGCGTCGTCATGCCCAGCGAGATCTGGCCCAGCTTGTCCTGCCACAGCCGCGAGTTGCAGGCGGCGAACTCCCGCACCAGGTCGGTCGCGCTGTGGGCGATGGGCTGGAGGGGGGCCTCCGTGCGGGGGATGCGCAGGTTGAAGAGCGCCGCGATGAAATACAGCACCACCATGAAGGCGATGGCCGCCTCCGGCGGGGTGTCGATGCCGGTGTCGATGAAGGGCACGTCGATCGCCAGCAGCACCGCCGAGGCCTTGGCGCCGATCAGCTG
Organism: Mitsuaria sp. BK037; assembly: GCF_014193045.1. Taxonomy (NCBI): domain Bacteria; kingdom Pseudomonadati; phylum Pseudomonadota; class Betaproteobacteria; order Burkholderiales; family Sphaerotilaceae; genus Roseateles; species Mitsuaria sp. BK037. The sequence goes on from NZ_JACHYS010000003.1 coordinate 298,660, forward strand.
CCCGCCGAAGACGGCGCCCAGGATGATGGAGGCGATGGTCAGGCCCTCGATCCAGCCATTGGCCTTGACCAGCTGGGACGGCGGCAGGAGTTCGGTCAGGATGCCGTACTTGGCCGGCGAATAGGCGGCGGCGCCCAGGCCCACGATCGCGTAGGCGATCAGCGGATGGACGCCCACCAGCATGCTCAGGCAGCCCAGCACCTTGATGGTGTTGGAGATGAACATGACCTTGCCCTTGGGGACCGCGTCGGCGAAGGCACCGACGAAGGGCGCGAGCACCACGTAGAACAGCGCGAACATCGGCACCAGCGCGGCGCGTTGCCATTCGGCGGCTCCACTGGTGCGGAGCAGTTCCACGGCGGCGACGAACAGCGCGTTATCAGCCAGCGAGCTGAAGAACTGCGCTGACATGATGGTGTAGAAGCCTTTTTTCATCGACCCGGCATACCTGGAACTGCGGTGATCACGCTGGGTCCACGGGGTGGGGAAAGGCAGCGCTGCGGCGGGTTTATAGCACGCGCTCGTTTTCGTAACAGACCTTCCCGGGACAGCGGCTCTGTGCTATTTCGCACCGCTTTTCCGACCCTCGCGACCTCTCCCCCCTCGCACCGCCGCGGGGCGTGAAACCGTTCCTGCGCGGCACAATGCCGACCCATGCCGCGTCCGATCGAAGCCATCGTCCACCAGCCCGCGCTGGCCCACAACATCGCCTGTGCCCGCGCCCGCGCGCCGGACGCGCAGGTCTTCGCCGTCGTCAAGGCCAACGCCTACGGCCATGGCATCGAGCGCGTGTTCGACGCGCTGCGCTCCGCCGACGGCTTCGCGCTGCTCGACCTGGACGAGGCCCAGCGCCTGCGCGACCTGGGCTGGCGCGGCCCGATCCTGCTGCTGGAAGGCTGCTTCGAGGCGCGTGACCTGGAGCTGTGCTCGCGGCTCAAGCTCTGGCACACCGTCCATCACGAGCAGCAGGTGGACTGGCTGGCGATGCACAAGACGCACGAGCCGCACCGGGTGTTCCTCAAGCTCAACAGCGGCATGAACCGGCTGGGTTTCACGCCCAGCGCCTTCCGCGGCGCCTGGACGCGGCTGAACGCCCTGCCGCAGGTGGACGAGATCTCGCTGATGACGCATTTCTCGGACGCCGACGGCCCGCGCGGCATCGCGCACCAGACGGCGGTCTTCAAGGAGGCGACGGCCGACCTGCCCGGCGAGCGCTCGCTGAGCAACAGCGCCGCGATCCTGCGCCACAGCCAGGATCCGGCGGTGCGCGCCGACTGGGTGCGCTCCGGGATCATGACCTACGGCAGCGCGCCGGACTTCCCCGAGCACGACATCGCCCACTGGGGCCTGAAACCCACGATGACGCTGCGGGCCAAGGTGTTGGCGGTCCAGCATCTGCGCGAGGGCGACAGCGTCGGCTACGGCAGCAGCTTCGTGGCGCAGCGCGCGATGCGCATCGGCACGGTGGCCTGCGGTTATGCCGACGGCTACCCGCGCCACGCGCCGCACGGCACGCCGGTGCTGGTCGGCGGCCAGCGCAGCACGACGATCGGGCGCGTGTCGATGGACATGCTGGCGGTCGACCTGACCGAGCTGCCGGCCGAAGGCATCGGCAGCGAGGTCACGCTGTGGGGCCAGGGCCCGCAGGGCGCGGTGCTGCCGATCGACGAGGTGGCCCGCGCCGCCGGCACCATCGGCTATGAGCTGATGTGCGCCTTGGCCCGGCGCGTGCCGGTGCACGTCGAGACCCTGGGCTGAGGCCCCTCGAGCGCCCGGTCGCGTCGGCGTCATGCACCTGGACTGGACGCCGGCCGACTGGGAGCTGGAGATCTCCGCGATCCGCGCCAGCGGGCCCGGCGGGCAGAACATCAACAAGGTCAGCAGCGCCGTCCACCTGCGCTTCGACATCCGGCGCTCGACGCTGCCGGCGGTGATCAAGGAACGGCTGCTCGCGCTCAGCGACCAGCGCATCACGGCCGAGGGCATCGTCGTCATCAAGGCGCAGGAGTCGCGCAGCCAGGAGCAGAACCGCGCCGACGCGATCGCGCGGCTGGTCGCCCTGGCGCAGAGCGTCGCGCACACGCCCAAGACCCGCCGACCGACGCGCCCGACGCACGGCTCGCAGAAGCGCCGCCTGGAGGCCAAGTCCCAGCGCGGCGACATCAAGGCCGGGCGCGGCAAGGTGCGCGTCGACTGACGCCATTCACGAGGGAAAAGACATGTTCAAGGCACTCCGCATCCTGGTCCTGCTCGGGATCCTGGTGACGGTGGCGGGCACGACGCTGGTCGGCCGCTGGCAGGCGCAGTCGTGGAAGCGGCCGCAGGTGGTGACGCTCTATCCGATCAGCGCCGGCGGTGACGCCGAGACCGAGGCCTACCTGGGCCGGCTGGACGAGTCGGCCTTCGCGCGGCTGGAGCCCTACTTCCAGGACGAGGCGCGGCGCTACGGCGTGCCGCTGTCGCAGCCGGTGCGGGTGGTGCTGGGCAAGCGCGTGCGGGTGGCCCCGCCGCCGGCGCCGGCCAGCGCCGATCCGCTGTCGGCGATCGCCTGGAGCCTGCGGATGCGCTGGTGGGCCTGGCGCCAGACGCCGGCGAGCTCGCCGGTGCCCGATGTGAAGCTCTTCCTGATGTACCACCCGCCGGACTACGCCGGCGCGCTGCCGCACTCGATCGGGCTGGAGAAGGGGCGGCTGGGGCTGGTGCATCTCTTCGCCGCGCGCGGCCAGCAGGCGCAGAACGAGGTGGTGATCGCGCACGAGGCGCTGCACACCTTCGGCGCGACGGACAAGTACGACCGCTCGACGCTGGCACCGGTGTTTCCGGACGGCTACGCCGCGCCGCGGCAGGAGCCGCGCTACCCGCAATCCGCCGCGGAACTGATGGCCGGCCGCATCCCGGTGCGCGAGGGCGAGGCGCGCATTCCCTCGAACCTGGGCGAGACGGTCATCGGTCCGGCGACGGCGGCGGAGATCGGCTGGGCGAAGTGACGATGCGCGAGCAGCCCCCTGCGAATGCGGGGGGTGATCGGCGGCTTTGCAGAACTGACACGAAGAGAATCCCCCCGGTTCGGGAGGGACCTCATGCACAAGAAGATGGGCGGGCGGATGCTCGCCGTGGCGGCGCTGGCCGAAGCCTGCGCCAGCTCGATGCGGCGGTGGTGCCGGAGCCGGCGAGCTAAGCGCTGATGCTGGCCGGCGTCGCCGCGATCGGCGTGGCGGTGCGCCGGCGCAAGGCGGGCGCCGCGCTCAAGGCCTGAGGTCCTCCAGCGGATCCTGCAGCGGCTGAACTCAGCGCTGCGGCCGCGTCGCCGCGTAGATGCTGCCCAGGCACAGCACCATGCCGGCCAGCGCCAGCAGCGTCGGCCGCCAGCCTTCGAAGATCGCGGAGATCCCCAGCGCGATCACCGGGATCACCACGCCGGTCAGCGCCGCGCGCGCCGTGCCCTGGCGCTGCGCCAGCTTGAAATACAGGACGAAGGCGATCACCGAGCCGAACACCGCCAGGTACAGCAGGCTCAGCACGTAGGACGAGGTCCAGGCGAAGTTCAGGCCCTGCCCCGTCGCCACCGACGCCACCAGCAGGAAGACCGCGCCGTAGCCCATGCTCCAGGCGAGCACCGGCACCAGCGGCAGCCCGCGCCGGGTCAGGGTCAGCGTCAGCACGTTGCCGATGCATGCGGCCAGCACCGCCGCCAAGCCGATCGCCAGGCCGTAGGCCGCCGTCGGGCGTGCGCCGGTCGAGGCGATCTCCGGCCAGAAGATCATCACCACGCCCGCGACCGCGCCGGCCGAGGCCGCGAGGAAGCGCCCCGTCACCCGCTGGCCGAAGAAGATCCGCCCGGACAGGGCATTGCCGAACACCATCAGGCAGAACAGCACCGCGACCAGACCGCTGGGGATGTGGCGCTCCGCCTCATAGACGGAGAAGTAGTTGCCGCTGTACTGCACGATGCCGGTCGCCAGCATCAGCCCGTGCGCCGACAAGGGCAGCTTCAGCGACAGCTTCTGCCAGCGCGCGAAGCCCGCGAGCATCAGCGCCGCCAGCCCGAAGCGCCAGCCGACCGAGTTCAGGATCGGCACGCCCGAGCCCAGCTGGTAGAGGATCACGTGCCAGGTGCTGGCCCAGATCAGCGTCGGGCCCCAGAACAACCAGCGGTCGGAAACGGTGGACATGATGTGCGGCAGCGATCTGTACCGGCCGCCCGCGCGGGGACGCATTCAGCGGGCCGGGGAAAACAACAAGGCCGCCCTTTGGGGGCGGCCTTCGGTGGGAGGCGGTCCTGACGCGGACCGCCTGGGGGACGTCGGAAATCGTGTGGGATCGGGCGCGTCGGCCCTCAGTCGGCGGCCTTCTTGAAGGTCGCCAGCAGCGCGCCGGCACCGACGAACAAGGAGCCGAAGATCCGGTTCATCGCCTTCAGGTGGGACTCCGAGCGCAGCGCCCGCAGCACCCGCGCCGCCAGCAGCGTGTAGCCGGCCATCACGACGGCGTCGGTGAAGGCCAGCGTCGCGCCGATCACCGCGTACTGCTGCGTCAGGCTGTGATGCAGGTTCAGGAACTGCGGCACCACGGCCAGCAGGAAGACGGTGCCCTTGGGGTTCACCGCGTTGATGGCCCACCCGCGCAGCACCAGGTCACGGCGCGAGACCTGCTTGGCCTCGGCCTGCTCCGCCACCAGCGGCCGGGCCGGCGAACGCCATTGCTGGATGCCGAGGTAGACCAGGTAGGCCACGCCGGCCCACTTCACCACGGCGAAGGCCTGCTCGGAGGCCGCGATCAGCGCGCCCAGGCCGGCGCCCACCACCACGATCTGGGTCAGGATGCCCAGGATCAGCCCGATGGTCATGAAGTAGCCGCGCTGGAAGCCGTGATTCAGTCCGGCACTCATCGCCGCGATGGCGCCCGCGCCCGGGGACAGGCTGATGGCCCAGGAGGCCGCGAAGAACCCCAGCCAGACTGACAACTCCATGATCGACTCCTTCGAAGGACCCGAGGTTGTAGCACGCCGCCCGCCAGCGGACGAAGGTCAGGGTTAACGCCAGGCGCGTCCGGATCGCCCTCCCCGGCCGGTTATGTCCCCCGTCCGATTCGGAATGCGTCCGTGGCGGCGGCGCTCCAATAATCCCTCGCCATGTCCGCCACCGTGCTGCTCGTAGTCATCGCCGCCTACTTCGCGCTGCTGCTGGCCGTGGCGTGGTGGACCTCGCGCCGGGCCGACAACGACAGCTTCTTCATCGGCAACCGCAGCAGCCACTGGGGGCTGGTCGCCTTCGGCATGATCGGCACCTCCCTCTCCGGGGTGACCTTCATCAGCGTGCCGGGCTCGGTCGGCAGCGGCGCGTTCAGCTACTTCCAGATCATGCTGGGCCAGGTCGCCGGCTACGCGGTGGTGGCCTTCGTGCTGCTGCCGCTGTACTACCGGCTCCAGCTGAGCTCGATCTACCGCTACCTCGGCGCCCGGCTGGGCGTGGCGGCGCATCGCACCGGCGCGGGTTTCTTCATCCTGTCGCGCACGCTGGGCGCCACCGCGCGGCTCTACCTGGTCGTGCGCATCCTGCAGGACCTGGTGCTGGCCCAGTTCGGCATGCCGTTCTGGCTCAGCGCGCTGCTGGTGCTCGTGATGATCCTGCTCTACACGCTGGAGGGCGGCGTCAAGACCATCGTCTGGACCGACACGCTGCAGACCACCGGCATGCTCGCCGGCCTGGTGATCTGCGTGGTCTTCCTGCTGCACGCGCTGGGCCTGGACCTGGCCGGCGGCTGGCAGGCGATGCGCGCCGCCGGGCTGGCCGAGGTCTTCGTCACCGATCCGATGAGCGCCGCCCACTGGGCCAAGCAGCTGCTGGCCGGCGCCGCGATCGCGGTGGCGATGACCGGCCTGGACCAGGAAATGATGCAGAAGAACATCTCGGTCCGGCGGCTCGCCGACGCCCAGAAGAACATGATGGTGATGGCGGCCATCATGACCGGCGTCGTGCTGCTGTTCCTGTTCCTGGGCGGCCTGCTGAGCCTGTACGCGCGCCAGCAGGGCCTCGCCGCGCAGGGCGACCGGCTGTTCCCCGCCGTGGTGATGGACCACCTGCCGGCCTGGGTGCAGCTGATCTTCGTCGTCGCGCTGATCTCCGCGCTGTTCCCCAGTGCCGACGGCGCCATCACCGCGCTGACCTCCAGCACCTGCATCGACCTGCTCGGCCTGCAGGAGCGGCGCGACTGGGACGAGGCCCGCAAGCGCCGCGTCCGCAAGGCCGTCCACCTCGGGTACGCGGCGGTCTTCCTGCTGTTGACGCTGGGCTTCCGCTGGCTCGACGACCCGAGCATGGTCAACCTGATCCTGAAGCTGGCCGGCTATACCTACGGCCCGCTGCTGGGCCTGTTCGCCTTCGGCATCCTGAGCTCGCGCACCCTGCGTCCCGGGGGCCTCCCCTGGATCGCCCTGGCGGCCCCGGCCCTGTGCTGGATCGTCGACACCCATCAGGCCATCCTCTTCGGGGACTACCGCATGGGGCTGGAACTGCTGCTGGTCAACGCCGCCCTGACCTTCGGGGGACTCTGGATCGGCTCGCGCCCCGCGGCTTATCCCCAGCCGAAGGCCGCTTGAGCACAGGCTGGCCCCAGCCTGTCCACAGCTCCTCCCCCGCGGCGACGCCGCTTGCCCACCGCTTGCCCACAGGCGGGGGCCTGGTTGTCCCCCGCTCGCCCACACCCTGCCCACATCCCGCCCACAAGCCGGTCACAGGCGGATCACAGCCGCCGCACAGCGAATTCACAGGCTTCTCAACAGGGTTGTCCACAGCGCGGGCGGCGACAATCGCGCCCCATGGCTGCTCCGAAATCCCATTACGTCTGCTCCGAATGCGGCGCCACCAGCGCCAAGTGGCTGGGCCGCTGCCCGTCCTGCAGCGCCTGGAACACCCTGGTCGAGACCGCCGCCGAGCCCACCGGCGGCAAGAACCGCTACCAGGCGCTGGCCCGCAGCCAGCCCGTGGCCACGCTGTCCGAGATCGAGGCCCGCGACTTCGACCGCACGCCGACCTCGCTCGAGGAGCTGGACCGGGTGCTGGGCGGCGGCATCGTGACCGGCGGCGTCGTGCTGATCGGCGGCGACCCGGGCATCGGCAAATCGACGCTGCTGCTGCAGGCGGTCGAGGCGCTGTCCAAGCAGATGAAGGTGCTGTACGTCACCGGCGAGGAGTCCGGCGCGCAGGTCGCCATGCGCGCGCGCCGGCTGGGGCTGGACGGCTCGCAGGTGCGCGTGCTGGCCGAGATCGGCCTGGAGAAGATCCTCGCCACGCTCGAGGCCGAGCGCCCCGACTTCTGCGTCATCGATTCCATCCAGACGCTTTATTCCGAACAGCTGTCCTCGGCGCCCGGCTCGGTGGCGCAGGTGCGCGAATGCGCCGCGCAGCTGACCCGCACCGCCAAGGCCACCGGCTGCGCGATGGTGCTGGTCGGCCACGTGACCAAGGAAGGCGCGCTGGCCGGGCCGCGGGTGCTGGAGCACATCGTCGACACCGTCCTGTACTTCGAGGGCGACACCCACAGCAGCTACCGCCTGGTGCGCGCGATCAAGAACCGCTTCGGCGCGGTCAACGAGATCGGCGTCTTCGCGATGACCGAGAAGGGCCTGAAGGGCGTGACCAACCCCAGCGCCATCTTCCTCTCCACCCATGGCGATCCGGTGCCGGGCTCCTGCGTGCTGGTCACGCTGGAGGGCACCCGGCCGATGCTGGTCGAACTGCAGGCGCTGGTGGACGGCGGCGGGCCCAACCCGCGGCGGCTCTCGGTGGGCCTGGAGCGTGACCGGCTGGCGATGCTGCTGGCGGTGCTGCACCGCCATGCCGGCGTGGCCACGATGGACCAGGATGTGTTCGTCAACGCGGTCGGCGGCGTGCGCATCAGCGAACCCGCGGCCGACTTGGCGGTGCTGCTGGCGATCCAGAGCTCGCTGCGCGGCAAGCCGCTGCCCAAGGGCTTCATCGCCTTCGGCGAAGTCGGGCTCGCCGGCGAGGTGCGGCCCGCGCCCCGCGGCCAGGAACGCCTGAAGGAGGCGGCCAAGCTGGGCTTCTCGATCGCGGTCGTGCCGCAGGCCAACGCGCCCAAGAAGCCGATCGACGGGCTGACGGTGCACGCGGTCGCGCGCATCGAGGACGCGATCGAGATCCTGCGCGGGATGTGACGCCGCATGGGGCGACGACAATGCGCGCTCCGCCTGACGCCCACCGCCACGGACCTCCCCATGAGCGCCACCGACCTCCTGCCGCCCGCCTCGCCGTCGATCCAGCCGCCGTACTACGCGGTGATCTTCTGCAGCCAGCGCACCGACGCCACGCCCGACGACGGCTACGGCGCGATGGCCGAACGCATGGCGGCGCTGGCCGCAGCGCAACCGGGCTACCTCGGCGTGGAGAGCGCCCGCGGCGCGGACGGCCTGGGCATCACCGTCTCCTACTGGCGCAGCCTGGAGGACATCCGGGCCTGGCGCGCGGTCACCGAGCACACCGCCGCCCGCGACCAGGGCCGGCGCGGCTGGTACCGCCATTACGAGCTGCGCATCGCCAAGGTCGAGCGCCATTACCACTGGGACGAATCCGCCGGGACCGACGATCCGGTGCCCGTCGCCCAGCGCTGAGGCGACACCGCGCCGCTCCTCCCGCTGCCCCCCGCTGTTCCCCACTTTCACCCCTTTCTTCCCCCTTCGGAGTTCCCTCGCATGAACCGCCTCGCCGGCATCCTCCTCGCCCTGGCCGCCATCGTCGCGGGCAGCGTCTTCTTCGGCTGGAAGGGCGCGATCCTGGGCCTGTCCTGCATCGTCTTCTTCCTGCTGCTGCAGTTCTCCCAGCTGATGCGCGTCATGCGCACCGCCCAGAATGCGCCGCTGGGCCATGTCGCCAGCGCGGTGATGCTCCATTCGAAGCTGCATGCCGGCATGAAGCTGCTGGACCTGATCCGCATGTGCGGCTCGCTCGGCGTCAAGGTCGACCCGAACACCTACCGCTGGACCGACGCCGGCGGCGACGCGGTGGACGTGGTGCTGGAGCGCAGCCTGGTCACCCGCTGGACGCTGATCCGCGCGGCGGACGCGCAGGCGCACACGGGCGCCCCTTCCGACACCCCGGCCGCATAAAATCCACGACTTTTGCAGCACCCGGCCGATTCGCGGCCGAAAAGGAAGACCCATGTCTCTGGACGATCGCGACGGCAAGATCTGGATGGACGGCGAGCTGGTGGACTGGCGCGACGCCAAGATCCATGTCCTGACGCACACGCTGCACTACGGCTGCGGCGCCTTCGAAGGCGTGCGGGCATACCAGACCGACAAGGGCACCGCGATCTTCCGGCTGCGCGAGCACACCGAGCGCCTGTTCAACAGCGCCAAGATCCTGCGCATGAAGCTGCCCTTCTCGATCGAGCAGGTCGAGGAAGCGCAGAAGGCGGTCGTCCGCGAAAACAAGCTGGCCAGCTGCTACCTGCGTCCGCTGACCTGGATCGGCAGCGAAAAGCTGGGCGTCAGCCCCAAGGGCAACAAGGTCCACCTGATGGTCGCGGCCTGGGCCTGGGGCGCCTACCTGGGCGAGGAAGGCCTCAAGCGCGGCATCCGCGTCAAGACCAGCAGCTACACCCGCCACCACGTCAACATCACGATGACGCAGGCCAAGACGGTGTCCAACTACACCAACTCGATCCTGGCCAACATGGAAGCGACCGAGGACGGCTACGACGAGGCGCTGCTGCTGGACGCCTCGGGCTTCGTCTCCGAGGGCGCGGGCGAGAACCTCTTCATCATCAAGAACGGCGTCGTGTACACGCCGGACCTGTCGGCGGGCGCGCTCAACGGCATCACCCGCAACACCATCTTCGCGATCTGTCAGGACCTGGGCCTGAAGCTCGTGGAGAAGCGCATCACCCGCGACGAGGTCTACATCAGCGACGAGGCCTTCTTCACCGGCACCGCCGCCGAGGTCACGCCGATCCGCGAACTCGACCGCATCGAGATCGGCATCGGCAGCCGCGGCCCGATCACCGAGAAGATCCAGGCGGCCTTCTTCGACATCGTCAACGGTCGCAATCCCAAGTACGCCCACTGGCTGACGCTGGTCTGATCGGGATCCCCCGTCCGGACGCGCCCGCCTTCGCCAGCCCGCAAGAACAAGATCATGAGCACCACCACCACGCCCAAGGCCACCGTCGAAGTCACCGCGCAGGACCTGCAAGGTCCGGGCGTCGTCTTCTGCCCGAATCCCAAGATGCCGCTGTGGAGCAACCACCCGCGCGTCTACATCGACCTGAGCCACGGCGGCGAAGGCACCTGCGCCTACTGCGGCACGCTCTACAAGCTCAAGGCCGGCGAGCAGCTGCCCTCCGGCCACTGATCCCCCCGGCCGTCCCCCGACGTGGGGATCCGGTCATTGCCCCGCTCCCTTGAACAAGGAACGAGATCCATGGTGCGCAAGCCTCAGACCGCCCTGCTGCTGGCCTCTCCCGAGGACACCGAAGCGCAGTTCTACGAGGCCTTGCAGGCCGGCGACCTGGAACGCCTGATGGCCGTCTGGGGCGATGAGGACGAGGTCTGCTGCGTGCATCCGGGCGGACCGCGGGTCGTCGGCGCGGCGGCGATCCGGGCGAGCTTCGAGCAGATCTTCGCGCGCGGCGCGATCCCGGTGCATCCCGAGTGCCAGCGCCGGCTGGTCAACGGCGACACGGCGATCCACCAGGTGCTGGAGCGCGTCGAGATCACCGACGAGGACGGCACGCAGAGCGCCTGGGTCGTCGCCACGAATGTCTACCTGAAGACGGCGCTGGGCTGGCGCCTGGTGGCGCACCACGCCAGCCCCGGCACCTCGCAGGACGTGAAGCAGGAACTGTCGATCGTGTCCGTGGGCGCTCCCACCACCCTGCATTGAGAGAGGTCCGCTGATGCAGTACCAGGCGCCTCCCTGGTTGCCCGGAGGCCATGCCCAGACGATCTGGCCCGTGCTGTTCGCGCGGCGCTACGACGGCCCCGCGCCGCGCTTCCGACGCGAGCGGTGGCACACGCCGGATGGCGACTTCATCGACGTCGAGTGGCTGATCGATCCGGCCGCCCCCACCGATTCCGCCAAGCCCGCCGATGCGGCTGCCTCGGGCACGACCGGCGCGCCTGCATCGGGGCCGGAGCGGCCGTTGCTGGTGCTCTTCCACGGGCTGGAGGGCTCGGTCGACAGCCAGTACGTGCAGGCCTTCGCCGCCGTCGCGCAGCGGCGCGGCTGGGCCTTCGCGATGCCCTACTTCCGAGGGTGCTCGGGGGAGCTCAACCTCGCGCCGCGGGCCTACCACTCGGGGGACTACGTCGAGATCGGCTGGATGCTGTCCCAGTTCCGCGCGGCCCACCGCGGGCCGATGATCGCGGCCGGTGTCTCGCTGGGCGGCAATGCGCTGCTGCGCTGGGCGCAGGAGGCCGGCGACACGGCCGCGGACACCGTCAAGGCGGTCAGCTCGATCTGCTCGCCGCTGGACCTGACCGCCGCCGGCCATGCGATCGGCAAGGGCTTCAACAAGCTGGTCTACACCCGCATGTTCCTGCGCACGATGATGCCCAAGGCCATGAGCAAGCTGAAGCAGCATCCGGGGCTGTTCGATGCGGAGCGGATGCGGCGGGTGCGCAACCTCTACGAGTTCGACAACCTCTTCACCGGGCCGCTGCACGGCTTCCGGGATGTCGACGATTACTGGCTGCGCGCCTCCGCCAAGCCGCACCTGGCGCGCATCCGCGTGCCGGCGCTGGTGCTGAACGCGCGCAACGACCCGTTCGTGCCGGCCCACAGCCTGCCGGCGCAGAGCCATGTGGGCGCGCACGTGACGCTGTGGCAACCCCGCGAGGGGGGCCATGTCGGATTCCCGTCGGGTCGCCCGCCGGGCCACGTGCGCACGATGCCCGAACGGGTCACCGACTGGCTGGCGATGCGGCTCTGAGCCGCCCCGCACAAGGACCGAAGGAGCGCCCATGGATGCGATCGTCGAGGCCGCGCTGAAGAAGTGGCCCAACGTGCCGCACTGCTACGGCTGGCTGGCGCTGGATGCGCGCGGCGACTGGTACATGCGCGACGAGCGCATCCAGGCGGCGGGCCCCTTCCCGGCCGTCAAGGGCAGCCGCATCGTGCATGACAAGCTGATCGGCTTCATCGACCGCAACTACGGCGTCGACGACACGGGGGCATGGTTCTTCCAGAACGGACCGCAGCGGGTCTACGTGCAGCTGGAGGCGGCGCCCTGGATCTGGCGGCTGCAGCCCGACGGCCGCGTGCTGAGCCACACCGGCCGCGAGGCGCAGGTCACCGGCGCGGTGCTGGACGAGGCCGATCGCCTGTTCCTCGAGACCGACCTCGGCCTGGGACTGGTCCACACGCAGGACATGGGGCCGGCGGCGGACGTGATCGAAGCCGGTCGCTGGTCGATGACGAACGCGACGCACGCCGAGCTCGTCACCCGTCATGGGGTAGTGCTGTCCCCCCTCGACCCGAAGGGGGCCGTCGCCCGGGGGTGAGGCTGGCGCCACGCGTGAAAAAGCCGACCCGCGGGTCGGCTTTCCTGTTGGCGCGCGGAGGGCTTACTGCGAGGCTGCGTTCGCCGGCACCGAGGCGCCTGCATCGGCGCCGGAAGCGGCCGCGGCGGGCAGCTTGGGGTCGTCGAACTTGGCGCCGCCCTGGTTGGCCATGTAGACCACCGCGCGGGAAATCTCGAAGTCGCTGAAGTCGCCGCCGCCTTGCGGGCCCATGTTGCCCTTGCCCTTCAGGGCGGAGTGCACCAGGGTGTCGAAACCGGTCTTCACGCGCGGGCCCCAGGCGTCATGGTCGCCGAGCTTGGGCGCGCCGGCGGCGCCGGTGGCGTGGCAGGCGGCGCATTGCGCCTGGAAGACCTGCTCGCCGGACTTCATCGCGGCGGGGTTGGCCAGGTCCTTGAGTTCGATCGAGCCCACCGGCTGGATGCGGGCGGCGACGGCCTGCTCCTCGAGTCCGCTGCCGCCGGCGCCGGGCTTGATCTCGCTGGACACATAGTTCGCGAGCATCACGATGATCACGATCGGGATCACGAACGCGAAGAAGACCGCGACGATCAACTGCTTGGGTGTCTTGATGGGCCCTTCGTGGGCGTCGTGACCGTCGGCGTGCGTGTCCTGGGCGTTGGCGTGGTCCTGGGTTCCGCTCATGAATTCCTCGTGAATCGAATCGACTACGGCAGAAGCGCGTCCGTGTTTCGCAGGGGTTTCGCGGCTTGATCGGCCCTCGGGAAACCGGACGGGGGAACAGCAAATCGGCGCAGTATAGCCAGCCCCCTGGCGCCCCACCCTGGGGCTTTCGTCAAGGTCGGCACGGGGGCGGGCCAGGTGTTGCGCGAGGGTCGCGCAGCGGGTTCGCCCTGGTGCCGTTTCAACGACTTGAATCGGCTTGGGTCGAGCGGGGCCAGAACGAGGCTAGAATGCGCGCTTCCCATGGCGACCGTGGTGAAGTGGATATCATTGGGCCCTCCGAAGGCCTAGTCGCAAGTTCGATTCTTGCCGGTCGCACCAAAACACCGAGAAGCCGGTTGTCACACGCGTGGCAACCGGCTTTTTCATTGCCGCTCGTCGTTGCGAAGGCGTGCCGCCGGCGGCGGATACTGCGCCCTGTCCCATCGCGACGCGAGCTCCCCATGCGACTGCTCATCCTCGGCGGCACCGTCTTCCTCGGTCGCCACGTCATCGACGCCGCGCTCGCGCGAGGCCATGCGGTCACGATGCTGAACCGGGGCCGCCACGGCCGCGGGCTGTTCCCCGAAGCGGAGCGCCTCGTCGGCGATCGCGACGGCGACATGAGCGCTCTGTGCGGCCGCGCGTTCGACGCCGTCATCGACTGCACCGCCTTCACTCCCGCGCAGGTCGAGCGCAGCCTCGCCGCGCTCGACACCGGCGCCCCGCATGTGGTCCTGGTTTCGTCGATCTCGGCCTACGGCGTGTTCCCGCCGCACCGGGTCTTCGACGAATCGGCGCCGCTGGCGCCGGGCCACGAGGGCTACGGCCCGCTCAAGGCCCGAGCGGAAGAGGCGCTCACGCGCGCCCTGCCCGATCGTCACGTCATCGTCCGGCCCGGGCTGATCGTCGGACCGCACGACCCGACCGGCCGCTTCACCTACTGGCCGACGCGCGTCGCGCGCGGCGGTGAGATCCTCGCGCCCGGTCGGCCGGAACGTCCGGTCCAGGTCATCGATGTCCGCGACCTCGCGGCGTTCTGCCTGGCCCTCGCCGAATCGCGGGTCACCGGCAGCTTCAATGCCGTCGGGCCGCGAATGCCGATGCAGGCGCTGCTCGACGCCTGCGTCCAGGCCGCGCCAGAGGCCGGCGCGCGCTTCACCTGGCTGCCGGACGACCTGCTGCTGGTGCTGGGCATGGCGCCCTGGACGCAGCTCCCGCTCTGGCTGCCCGAGAACGACCCGACCCATGGCGGCATGCTGCTCGGCGACGCCACCCGCGCGGCGGCCGCGGGCCTGACCTGCCGCGCCATCGAGCACACCGCCGCCGACACACTGGCCTGGGCACTGGCACCGCGCGAGCCGGACTGGGACACCAGCAAGCTCGTCGCCACGCTGACCCCGGCGCGCGAGGCCGAGTGCCTCGGCGCCCGGCCGGTCACGCCAGCCTGAACACCGCGATCGCGGCCGACAGCCGCTTCGACTGGTCCTTGAGGCTCTCCGCCGCCGAGGCGGCCTGCTCCACCAGCGCCGCGTTCTGCTGCGTCATCTGGTCCAGGTGGCCCACCGCGGCGTTCACCTGGTTGATGCCGTCGCTCTGCTCCTGCGAGGCCGCGCGGATCTCCGCAATGATGTCGGTCACGCGCTGCACGCTGGTCACGATGTCGGTCATCGTCGTGCCCGCGTCGGTCACCAGGCGCGAGCCCGATTCCACGCGGTCCACGCTGGTCGCGATCAGCGACTTGATCTCCTTGGCCGCTTCCGCGCTGCGCTGCGCGAGCGAGCGCACCTCGCCCGCCACCACCGCGAAGCCGCGGCCCTGCTCGCCCGCGCGCGCCGCCTCCACCGCCGCGTTCAGCGCCAGGATGTTGGTCTGGAAGGCGATCCCGTCGATCACGCCGATGATGTCGGCGATGCGCCGCGAGCTGTCGCTGATCTCGCCCATCGTCGTGACCACCTGCCCCATCACCGAGCCGCCGCGCTGCGCTGTCTCCGCGGCCGAGCTCGCCAGCTGGTTGGCCGTCAGCGCCGCATCCGCCGTCTGCCGCACCGTGCCCGTCAGCTGCGTCAGCGAGGCCGCCGCCTGCTGCAGGTTGGACGCCGTCTGCTCGGTGCGCGCCGACAGGTCCATGTTGCCGCTGGCGATCTCGGCGCTGGCGGTGCCGATGCTGTCCGTCGAGCCGCGCACCTCGCCGATCAGCCGCAGCAGGGATCCCTGCATCGCATCCAGCGCGCGCAGCAGCTGCGCGGTCTCGTCGCTGCCGCGGGTCTCGATGCGTCCGGTCAGGTCGAAGCGCGCGATCGCGTCGGCCACCTGCGCCGCCTGGCCCAGCGGCCGGGTGATCGAACGCGTCAGCCACACCGCGAGCGCGCCGCCCGCTGCGAGCGCCACCAGCCCGAACACCACCAGCGCGATCCGGGCGCGTTCGTTGGTCGCGGCCAGCGCCTGGATCGCCTGGTCCAGTTGGTCGCGCTGCTGCTGCGCCACGGCGCGGATGCCGTCCAGGTAGGCGCTCGACGCCTTCTGGAACTGCTCGTCGAAGATCTGCTTGGCCTGCGCCATGTCGCCCTGCTTCTTCGCCGCGGTGATGGCGTCCCGCACCGTCAGGTAGGTCTTGCGCAGCTCGGCCACCTTGTCGAAGGTGGCGCGTTCCTCGGGCTTCGTCAGCAGCTTGTCGAGCCGCTGCTGCAGTTCGGTCGAGACCTTGGTCGCCTCGGCGGCGGCCTGGGTGAAGAAGGTCGCCAGGCCCGGGTCCGCGCTGACCGCGATCGCCGTGGTGCGCGTCGTGCCGTTGAACACGTTGCGGTACCAGTCGGACGCGGTGCGCTCGGTGACGATCGCGTCGGTGTACATCGCGGCGGTCTGCTCCGCGACGCGGTTCAGGCCCCAGTACCCCAGCGCCGATCCGATCAGCGCGATCACCAGGACGCCGGTCTGGACCATTCCCAGACGACGACCGATGGACCCCCGGGCGTTCGTGTTGGACATCATGTGGTTCTCCTCGGACGCGGGCCCGAAGGGAGATCGGACCTCGACGCGGCACGATGTGGCCCCCACAACCGTACTCCGATCTCCGGCCGGCGTTAAGAGGCCGGCGCCACGGCCCCGGCGGACCGGGGCGGCTGTCACTCAGACGCGTGGCACGAGGCGCACCTGCGGGATCGGCTTGAGCGAGCCGACCTCCAGCGTGCGCGGCTGTCCCGACTGCTTCAGCGGCACGGCCGCGCCCAGGCCCTGCAGCCCGGTGAGGAACCGGGTCGCCTCCGCCCGCATCGCCGACGAGCGCCGATAACGCGGATCGTCCTTGAGCAGCGCCAGCCAGTCCGCCGGCGCGCCGGCCGCCACCACCCCGAGCGTCGCCGGCTGCATCACGCCCAGGAAGGTCGTGAGCCGCGCGCGGCGATGGTCGTCCCAACCCGCGCCGCCTTCCGCGCCCAGCGGATGGAAACGCGCGATCAGGCGCTGCGCCGCCAGTCCGCCCGCGTCCGCCAGGGCCGCGATCGTGCCGGAGGCCATGGTCAGGTTGAGCCCGCCCTCGTCGGGCTTCTGGCTGATCTGCACGATGCGGTCGCGGAAGCCGGGCGTCGGGAACAGGATCTCGTCCCGCCAGTTCTGCATCGTCCCGACGATGCTCCAAAGGAAACCTGCCAGCCCTGCCAGCGGCGTCTTCTCGCGCGCGACCGCCTCGCGCTCCTCCCAGTCGGGGACCAGGTCGGGCTCCGGCCAATAGCGCAACCGGCCGCCGCGATCGTCCTCGGGCAGGTAGACGCGGCCGCCCTCGTTGCCCGCGACGGCGGGCTGGATGCCATGGTCCGGATGCGGCGGCTTCAGGCTCACCGCGAAGGTCGGGTGCCGCGGCAGCATCGCGTCGAAGAGGTGCAGCGGCATGTTGCTGCCGATGCCGCCGTCGGAGAACCAGATCCGCGTGGCCCGCAGGCGCAGCTGGCGCCGGGCCTCGGCCGTCTCCGCGGCGCGCACCTGGGCCTGCGCGCGCTGGTTCGCGGTGCGCGACCAGTCCACCGCGTACAGCGGCACCGCCGACAGCAGCAGCGGGAAGCTCAGGCTCATCCGGACCGCGACGACGACCGGCAACTCGCCATGCCGCGGCAGCGGTCTCAACTCGCGCCCCTGCGCGTTCTCGATCACCGGCCCGTCGTTGCCGCCGGCGAAGGGCGCCGCCAGCGCGGCCATCACCGCGGGCGGGAAGAGCCTCGACCACTCCTGGGGGTCGTAATAGAACATCGGCGTTCCCGGCCGGAACGGGATGCTGTAGACCATCTGCTGGCTCACCGCGCTGGTGATCACCTCCAGATGGATGCGCCGCGTCGTGGGGTCGGGCCCCCACAGATCGCCGAAGCTCAAGGGCGGCCCATCGATGCTTTTGCCCGCCAGTTGGTTGAAGTAGCCGTGCAGCCAGTCGGTGAGCGCGGTCCGGCCGCCCTGGTCCGGCTGCGTCAGGCCGCTGCACAGGCCGTAGCCGTTGTCGCGCAGGCCGCGCGCCAGCCCACGGACGAACAGCGCGGCCGTCGCCCCGACCGCGGCCGCGGCGGTCAGCGCCGCAATGCCCACCACAGCCACCGCGGCCAGCCAGCGCAGGCCCGGCGACGCGCCAGTCCCGTCGATCAACAGATGCAGCGCCGGCCAGGCCAGCAGCAGCCCGCCCGCAGCCACCCCCAACGCGGCCCTCGCATGGACGGCGAGCATGCCGCCCACCACCGCGGCGACGGCCTGGCCGCGGGACTTGCCCAGCGCGCGCGACAGCACGTCGAAGTGGCGCCGCAGTGCGGGCACCGGCTGGAACAGCGTGAACAAGCGGCTGCGGCCGGGCTGGCGCCGATCCCCGGCGACCTCCGCGCCCAGTTCCTCGGGCAGCTTCGCGAGCTGGTCGAAGGCGCCGACATGGCCGCGCTGGCGGCCGAGCTCCGCGGCCGCGCTCGCCCCGGCCGCGATCGCGCCGGCCGAGGTGCCGCCGATGTTCTTGAACCGGTACCGGTCGGCCAGCGCCGCCACCAGTCGCGGATAGATCACGCCACTGGTCACGCCGCCCTTCATGACGAGGTCGCAATGGCTGACGTCGTCCGCCTCCGGCTGCCGCTGGTCGTCGCTGTGCATGACGCCGATTCTCGGCGCCCTGGCGACCATCGGTGTCAGGAGCGCTCCGACCCGTCCCCGGACGTCGCCAGCACCTGGACGACCCCTTCGCGCAGCATCACGCGCCGGTCGCCGAAGCGGGCCACATCCTCCGGATCGTGCGTGATCATCAGCATCGGCATGCCGATGCGCGCCAGCAGCGTGTCCAGCTCCGCGCGCATCCGGCCGCGCAGCTCCGGATCGAGCGCCGAGAACGGCTCGTCCAGCAGCAGCGCACGCGGCTCGTTGACCAGCGCGCGGGCCAGCGCGGTGCGCTGCCGCTGGCCGCCGGACAGCTGGTGCGGCCGCTGCTGAGCGACGCGTTCCAACTCGAAGGCCTGGATCCAGCGGTCCACCGCCTCGCCGCCCTCGTGGCGCGACGGATTCAGCCAGCCTCGCTTGAGCGCGAACGCGATGTTCTGCCGCACGGTCAGTTGCGGGAACAGCGCGTAGTCCTGGAAGAGGAAACCGAGGCGGCGCTCGCGGGCGGGCACGTCGATGCCCGACGCGCTGTCGAAGACCGGCTGGCCGTCGACGCGGATCGACCCCTCGTCCGGCTTGAGCAGCCCCGCGATCGCCAGCAGCGTCAGGCTCTTGCCGGCGCCCGACGGGCCGTGGATCACCGTGCGGCGAGCGTCGGTGGCGAAGGCGACATCGAGCTCGAAGCGGCGGCCGCCGCCTTCCACGTGCTTGCGGATGCGCACCTCGAAACTCATGCGCCACTCCTTGGACCCGCCAGCCGGCCCGCCACCAGCAGCACCGCGACGCAGGTCAGCGACACGATCAGCACCAGCAGGTTGGCGGTGTCGTCCTGCCCGGCCTGCACCGCCTCATAGACGGCCACGGACAGCGTCTGCGTCTTGCCCGGGATGCTGCCCGCGACCATCAGCGTCGCGCCGAACTCGCCCAGCGCGCGGGCGAAGGCCAGCAGCACGCCGGCCAGCACGCCGCGCCAGGCCATCGGCAGCGTCACGCGGAAGAACAGCGCCCACTCGCCCAGGCCGAGCACGCGGGCGGCGCGCTCGAGCTGCGGATCCACGCCCTCGAAGGCCGCGCGGGCCGACTTCATCACCAGCGGGAACGCCACGATCGTCGCCGCGATCACCGCGCCCTGCCAGGTGAAGATCAGGTTGATGCCGAAGCTCTCCCACAGCCAGGCGCCCAGCCAGCCGCGCTTGCCGATGATCACCAGCAGGTAGTAGCCCAGCACCGTCGGCGGCAGCACCATCGGCAGCGTCAGCACCGCGTCCAGCAGTTCTCGTCCCGGGAACCGGAAACGCGCCAGCGCGAAGCCCGCCGCCACACCGAGCACGAGGTTCAGCGCCGTCGCCCAGCCGGCGACTTTCAGCGACAGCGCGAGCGCGATCCAGGCGGGTTCCACGTGCGCTGCGCTCCCGGCCGATCAGGGCTTGTGGAAGCCGTGCCTGGCGAGCACCGCCTGGCCAGCGGCCGAGGTGACGAAGTCCAGGAAGCGTTTGCCGCCCTCGGCATTCGTGCCGCCGGGGGTCACGGCGATCGGGTAGGAAATCGGCGCCGGTGTCGGCACGCTGAACAGGACGCGGACCTTGTCCTTGAACACCAGCGCATCGGTCATGTAGACGAAGCCGGCCTCGGTTTCGCCGCGCGACACGTAGTCCAGCGCCTGCCGCACGTTCTGCGCGAAGACCGCCTTGGGCTCGATGGCCGACCACAGCCCGGCCTGCTCCAGCGCGGCCTTGGCGTAGCGGCCAGCGGGTACGCCCTCGGGACGCCCGATCGCGACGCGCTTCACGGCGGACTGCTGCAGGTCGGAAAGGGTCTTCAACGCCACGCCGCCTTCCGCAGGCGTGATCACCACGAGTGCGTTGCTGACGAAGTTGCGCCGCGTGCCGTCGACCAGCAGCTTCTGTTGCTGGGCCTTGTCCATCGTCTCCTGGTCGGCGGAGGCGAAGACGTCGACTGGCGCGCCCTTGGCGATCTGGGCGAGGAGTGCGTCCGATGCGGCGAAGTTGAACTGGAGCTTCGTGCCCGGATGCGCGGCCTCGAAGGCTGGTGCCAGTTCCCTGAACGCGTTGGTCAGGCTGGCGGCTGCGGAGACGGTGATCTCGGCCGCCTGCGCCAGGCCCGAGGCCATCAGCGCGAGGGCCAGCGCGGCGACGCGTCGGGTGATCGAAAGGGAAGTCGAGCGCATGGCGATTCCTCGTAGGAGCCGTCGACGAAACGAAGCCCCGCAATATATCCCAGGATATTGCGCCCCCCTTCGCCGACCTACTCGCTCCCCCGCACTGCGCTTCGTTGAATGGCTCGGTGTGTCGACGCTGGCGGCGCCGGTGCCCCTCCGAGCGATTGCCGAGCGTGCGGAGGCGCTTGAGCGAGGAGGGGCACCGGCGCTGCCAGCGTCTGCTCGGTCCAGGCCCAGCCTCCCCGCGCCCGCCGGGGCCGTGCCTCAAGTCGCCAGCAGTTTCATCAACTCTCGGATTTCCGGCTTGGCAGCTTGAAGTGCGGTGTCCTCGATCTGTCGATAGAGCGTGATCAGCGCCCGACCTGACTCGGTCAGCGCGCTGCCACCGCCTTTGGCGCCGCCGGCCGCGGTAGCGACGGCGGGCGTTTTCAGCGCGCGATTGAGTTCATCGATCAGCAGCCAGGCGCGTCGGTAGGACATGTCCAGCGACTTGGCGGCTGCCGTGATGGAGCCGGTTTCGTCGAGCGCCTGGAGCAAGGCGATTTTTCCGGGCCCGATGGCGATGATGTCTCCGACGGTCACGCGCATGCGGAGTTTGAGGCTTGGCTTGGGCGCGAGCTTGGGCGCCGGTTTGGGCTTCACGTGAGGAGGAGTCGGGCGGGCCACCATGCCGCGCATTAAACCTGATGCCGGCGCGCTCAATCGGCCAGTCGCCAGCAGCCGCGGCCGGCCGCCTTCGCCGCATAGAGCGCATCGTCCGCGCGGCCGAGCAGCGCCACTTCGCCTTCCTGGCCGCCGTCGTGGCAGGCGATGCCGATGCTGGTGGACAGCTGCAGCTGCTGCCCCTGCAGCGTCAGCGGCGCCTTCACCGCGTCCAGCACCTTGCGCGCCACGCCGGCGGCTTCGTCCGGCGCGTTCAGGTTCTCGAGGATCAGCACGAACTCGTCGCCGGCCAGGCGGCAGAGCTGGTCGGTCTCGCGGATCGCGCCGCGCACCCGGTCGGCGAAGGCCCGCAGCACCGCGTCGCCGGCCGCATGCCCCAGCGAATCGTTCACCTGCTTGAAGTGGTCCAGGTCCAGGAACATCAGCGCCAGCGTCCGGCCGTTGCGGCGGTTGCGCGCCAGCGATTCCGACAGGCGGGACTCGAACTGCCGCCGGTTCGGCAGCCCTGTCAGCGGATCGACGCGGCTGAGCTGGTCCAGCTCCCGCTCGACCTGCTTGAACGCGGTGATGTCGGTGGCCAGCGTGTAGACGCCGGCCACGCTGCCATCGGGCTGAACGTCGGGCACGTATTCGGCCAGCAGGTCCCGCACCACGCCGTTGGCTTCGGAGCGCGTCTCGAAGCGCTGCCGCGCGCCGGCCAGCGCCGCCTTCAGGAAGGGCAGCCGCTGCTCGTGCAGCACCGGCCCGATGACCTCAGCCAGCGGCCGGTCCAGCGCCTCCTCCGGCGCCATGCCCATCCAGGCGCGGAAGGTCGCGTTGAGGAACCGGAGCCGGTGCTCCGAGTCGATGTAGGAGATCAGCACCGGCAGGTTGTCGGCGATGGTGCGCAGCCGGCGCTCGATGGACTCCTGGCGCAGCAGCGCGTCGTGCAGTTCCAGCGTGCGCGCCTGCACGCGCAGCTCCAGCGACGCGTTCAGCTCGGCCAGCGAGCGGTCCTGATCGGCCTGGCGGTGCGCCAGGTCGTTCAGCGCCTGCGACAGCACCGCCGCCTCGCGGTAGCCACCGACGGCCGGCAAATGGTCCTCGCTGAGATGACGGCGCTGCGCGATCGCGGCGGCCAGCTCGCGCAGCGGCCGGCTCATGCGCCGGGCCAGCCACCAGCTCAGCGGCACCGCCAGCGCCAGCATCAGGATCGCGCTCAGCGCGATCTGACGCCGCAGGCCGTAGTAGTCGGCCAGCGCCACGGCCACCGGCTGCCGCACCAGCACCGTCCAGCCCAGTCCCGGATACGGACCGTAGCCCTGGCTGGGCACGCTCACCGCGAAGTACTCGACGCCGCCGGCCTCATGGTGACGCAGGCCCTGCCCGCTCTCCGCGCCGATCGGCATCTTCCTGCCCTCCTGGTCCGAGGGTCCCAGGATCACCACCCCGTCCTTGCCCAGCACCAGCGCGTCGGCCTGGTGGGAGGCCATGGTCGCGTCGATCAGCTCGCTCTTGATCTGACGCGCCCAGCCCCAGCTCAGGTGGACGCCGAACACGCCCTGCAACTGTCCGCGCCCATCCAGCAGCGGCACCGCGAAATCGACGAAGCGCCAGGGCTCGTTCTGGCGCGGCAGGAGTTTTTCCAGCAGCAGCGCCGCATGCACGTCGCCGACGAAGGGCTGGCCGCCCCGCGCGCCCTGCCACCACGGTCGCTTGGAGACGTCCACCCCGTCCAGCAGGCCGCCGGCGGCCGCCAGCACCTTGCCCTGCGCGTCGGTCACGCCCAGCCACGCGAAGTGGTCGAAGCCGACCTGCACCTGATCCAGCGCGCGGCGCATCGCCTCGGGATCGTCGAAGCGGCGGAAGGGCTCCAGCTGCGCCAGCACCCGCACTTCCTTGAACTGCTGCGCCATGCCGCGGTCGAGCGCGTCGCGGAAGTCGACGGCCACCTGTCGCAGCGACTCCACCGCGCGCCGCTCGGCGTGGGCGCGGGCGAAGTTCTCGATCAGCAGCGCGGTGATCAGCAGCGCCGTCGCCACCGCGGCCAGCACCATCGCGGTGAGCCAGCGGCCGAGCGAGGCCCGCGAGCCACGCGGAGGAATGAAACCATCGTGACCGCCGGCGGCGGCGGAGCCGCCCGGTCGTCCGGGCGTGGGAGGAGGCGGGAGCGCCTGGGAGTGATCGTGCATCGCGGAGTTGTATCGAGAGCGGCGACCGGCCGCAACGCGGGATAGTGCCACTGCACCAGCGGTGGGCGATGACGGAACCTGCGGAGGCACCGTCACGGGGCAGGCTTTGCAGGCGCACCAAAACCGGTCAAGCTCGGGCCCGTGCCGGCCCCGCCAGGGCGCCGGGCTGGGCACGGGCCTTGCAACCTGCCCCGCCGGGCCGCCGCCCGGAGGCGGTCCGTCCCTGGAGACCCCATGCATGCGCTGACTTTGCCGGCCGCCGGCCATTACGACGAGATGCTGCTGCAAAGCGGCGCGATCCGGCCCAGCTACCAGGCCTTCGCGGACTGGCTGCACGCACAGACGCCGGAGGCGCTCGCGAAGAAGCGGGCCGAGGCCGACCTGCTGTTCCACAAGGTGGGCATCACCTTCGCCGTCTACGGCGACGAGGCGGGCGCGGAGCGCCTCATCCCCTTCGACACCGTCCCCCGGATCGTCCCGGCCGACGAATGGCGGATGCTCGAACGCGGCCTGCGCCAGCGCGTCACCGCGCTCAACCGCTTCCTGTGGGACATCTATCACGAGCATGAGATCGTGAAGGCCGGGCTGATCCCAGCCGAACAGGTCTTCGCGAATGCGCAGTATCAGCCGGCGATGCAGGGGCTGGACCTGCCGCTGGGCGTCTACGCCCACATCACCGGCGTCGACCTGATCCGGCACGCCGACGGCGGTTATTACGTGCTCGAGGACAACCTGCGCGTCCCCTCCGGCGTCAGCTACATGCTGGAGAACCGCAAGATGATGATGCGGCTCTTCCCCGAGCTGTTCGCCAAGTACGCGATCGCGCCGGTCGCGCACTATCCGGCGCTGCTGCTCAACACGCTGCGCCAGGCCAGCCCGGCGGACAACCCGACCGTCGTCGTGCTGACGCCGGGACCGTTCAACTCGGCCTACTTCGAGCATGCCTTCCTCGCGCAGCAGATGGGCGTCGAGCTGGTCGAGGGCCAGGACCTGTTCGTCAAGGACGGCTTCGTATTCATGCGCACCACGGTCGGCCCCAAGCGCGTGGACGTGATCTATCGCCGCATCGACGACGCCTTCCTCGACCCGCTGGCCTTCCGCGCGGATTCGATGCTGGGCGTGCCGGGGCTGCTGTCGGTCTACAAGCAGGGCCACGTGGTGCTGGCCAATGCGATCGGGACCGGCGTCGCGGACGACAAGTCCATCTATCCCTACGTGCCGGACATGATCCGGTTCTACCTCGGCGAGGAGCCCATCTTGCACAACGTGCCGACCTGGCAATGCCGCAAGCCCGAGGACCTCGACCATGTGCTGAACCACATGGCGGACCTGGTGGTGAAGGAGGTCCACGGCGCCGGCGGCTACGGGATGCTGGTCGGGCCGGCGTCGACGGCGGCCGAGGTCGCCGACTTCAAGGAGCGGGTCAAGGCCAACCCGGCCAACTACATCGCGCAGCCGACGCTGTGCCTGTCAAGCTGCCCGACCTTCGTCGAGCGCGGCATCGCGCCCCGCCACATCGACCTGCGGCCCTTCGTGCTCTCGGGCCGCGAGGTCAACATGGTGGCCGGCGGCCTGACGCGCGTGGCGCTGAAGGCTGGCTCGCTGGTCGTCAATTCGTCGCAGGGCGGCGGGACGAAAGACACCTGGATCCTGGAGAGAACATGATGCGCGCACGCCCACTTCCTTCGCTGGCCGTCGACGCGGCGCCCGCCTCCCTTGGGAACGGCCCGGCAGGAGGCTCGACATGCTGAGCCGCACCGCCGCCCAGCTCTACTGGATGAGCCGCTACCTGGAGCGCGCCGAGAACCTCGTGCGCATGCTCGACGTGACGCATTCGCTGTCGTTGCTGCCGCAGTCGCGCGGCGCCGCGACGGAGCTGGCCGCGCCGCTCGCGGTGACCGGCACGCTGGAGGCCTACCAGGCGCGCCATCCCGGCCTGAGCGCCGAGCAGCTGTTCCGCTTCATGGGGCTGGACCTGGACAACCCGGCGTCGGTGCTGTCCTGCATCCGTCAGGCGCGGGAGAACGCGCATGCGGTGCGCGGCCAGATCACCGCCGAGATGTGGGAAGCCATCAACACCAGCTGGCTGGAAGCGCGAGGACTCGCGCGCAAGGGCTTCGCCGAGCCATCGTCCTTCTTCGACTGGGTGAAGGAACGCTCGCACCTCTTCCGCGGCGCCACCTACGGCACGCTGCAGCGCAACGACGCCTACTGCTTCATCCGGCTCGGCACCTTCGTCGAGCGCGCCGACAACACCGCGCGCTTGCTGGACGTGAAGTCCCAGTTGATCGCGCCGGCGGTGGACACGCTGGCGCCGGTCGACGCGCCCAGCGAGAGCGCGCCCGACTTCTACGCGTGGAACGCGCTGCTGCGCTCGCTCTCGGCCTTCGAGGCGTATCACGCGGCCTACCGCGACAGCCTCAACGGCCGCCGCGTGACGGAGCTGCTGATCCTGCGCCCGGACGTGCCGCGCTCGCTGCGCGCCTGCTGTGACGAGATCCGTGCCATCCTGCCGCAGATCGAGGCGCGCGGCGGCGCCGAGGACGCCGGCCGCACCGCCAAGCAGAGCGCCAGCCGGCTCGCGCTGCGGCTGGAGTACGGTGCGGTGGACGAGATCCTCGAGCAGGGCCTGCATCCATGGCTGACGGGCTTCCTGGAAGACTCGGCCCGCCTGAGCCTGGACATCCAGCAGGCCTACTTCGAAGCGCAATGACCTCGGCGCCGACCGCGTCGTTCCGACGCGGCGGACGCCCCCCGGAGACAAGGCATGCACCTGCACATCTCGCACGAGACGGTCTACGACTACGACGCGCCGGTGGCGCGCAGCACGCAGTACCTGCGCCTCACGCCGCGCGCGGGCCGTGGCCTGCGCGTGCTGCACTGGCATCTGGAACTGCCGGCACCGGCAAGCGCCTGCAAGGACGCGTTCGGCAACACCATGCATGTGTTGAGCCTGGACGGTCCGCGGCGCGACATCGTCCTGCGCGCGGTCGGCGAGGTCGACACCAGCGATGCGCCCCCCACGCCCGATCCCGAGGATGAGCTGCCCGCGCCGCTGTTCCTGCGCGACAGCCCGCTGACGCGCGCGGACGAGCCGCTGCGGCAGTTCGCCGCGAGCTTCGCCGACGCCGCGACCGCCGATGCCCACGGCGCGCTGCTGGCGCTGATGGCGGCGCTGGGCGAGCGCATGCCCTATGTGCGGGGCTACACCGACGCGGCCACGCCGGCGGCGCAGGCCTTCGCCACCGGTCACGGCGTGTGCCAGGACCACGCGCAGGTCTTCGTCTGCTGCGCGCGGCTGCTGGGGCTGCCGGCGCGATATGTGTCGGGTTACCTGGCCACCGACTTCGAGCACGTCGCCAGCCATGCCTGGGCCGAGGTGCGGCTGCCCGACGCCACAACGACGGCGACGGCGGCGACGGAAGGTCGTGACGCATCGCACGGCATGGCGGGCGGCTGGCTGGGTTACGACATCAGCAACCAGTGCCTGGCCGATGGTCGCTACGTGAAGCTGGCGATCGGCGCGGACTATCTGGACGCCTGTCCCGTGCGCGGCGTACGAACAGGCGGCGGGCTCGAAACCATGCGGGCCGAAGTGCTCGTGAAGCCCGGCACGACCGACCAGCAATGACGAAGGGCGCCTCGCCCACAAGCGCGGATTGATCGGCTACGCTCGCGCCCCATGACTTACTGTGTTGCCATGCGGCTGCGTGCCGGCCTGCTGTTCGCGTCGGATTCCCGCACCAACGCGGGCGTGGATCACATCGCCACCTTCCGCAAGATGAATGTGTTCGAGCAGCCTGGCGAACGCCTGATCACGCTGCTCAACGCCGGCAACCTGGCGACGACGCAGAGCGTGGTGAGCCTGCTGCGCCAGCGCGCGGTCGGCCAGGGCGCGCACCTGATGAACCTGACCTCGATGTACGACGTCGCGGAGCTGGTGGGCAAGACCCTCAAGGAAGTGGTCGCGCGCGACAGCGATGGGCCCGGCCAGCTCAACCAGGGCGTGGACTTCGGCGCCAACTTCATCGTCGGCGGCCAGATCCGGGGCGAGGCGCCGCGGATCTTCCATGTCTATCCGCAGGGCAACTTCATCGAGGCCACGGAAGACACGCCCTACCTGCAGATCGGCGAATCCAAGTACGGCAAGCCCATCATCGACCGCGTGATCGATTTCGACAGCTCGCTGGCCGAGGCCACCAAGTGCGCGCTGATCTCGTTCGACTCGACGATCCGCAGCAATTTGTCGGTGGGCCTGCCGATCGACATGCTGCTCTACAAGACCGACAGCTTCGCGCCCGCGCAGCCCCACCGCATCACGCGGGAGGATCCCTACTTCATGAAGGTGAGCCAGGGCTGGGGCGGCGGCCTCAAGCGCGTCTTCGAGCAGTTGCCGGACGAGGACTGGTTCGCGTGAGGTGACACCTCAATCTCGCGGTGGCACCAGGTGGGAGTCCGCCACGCCGATTCCCCATTGCAAGTGGGACCGATGGCTCTAGACTTGCCGCTTTGATTTCTGGCGTCGGAGCCAGACAAAGCCTGCAAAGATCACGAGATGCCCGCCACCCGTTCCTCAGCCGGGACTCGGCTCCGTCCCCGCGCTCCGGCGCGCATTGAATACTTGAAGGTTCAGAACTTCAGGGCACTTCGGGACGTCGAGTTCAAGGACCTTACTCCATTCACCGTACTGCTTGGGCCTAACGGCAGCGGCAAATCCACGGTCTTCGACGTCTTCGCATTCCTTGCCGAGTGTTTTGAGCTTGGCCTACGAAGGGCCTGGGATAAGCGCGGCCGCGCTAGAGAGTTGAAGACACGGGGCGCGGACGGCCCGATCGTCATTGAGATCAAGTATCGCGAACCGAATTTCCCACTGATCACGTATCACCTCGCCGTGGACGAAGAAGGCGGTGGGCCAGTGGTGGTGGAAGAGTGGCTTCGATGGAAGCGCGGTAGCCATGGTCAGCCGTTCAGGTTCCTGGACTATCGGATGGGGCAAGGGCGAGCAACCAGCGGCGAACAGCCTGACGAACAAGACCGGCGCGTTGAGACCCCTCTGAAGTCGCCGGATCTGCTCGCTGTGAATGCGCTGGGGCAATTCGCGGAACATCCTCGCGTGGCAGCGCTGCGAGAGTTCATCACCGGTTGGTATGTCTCGTATCTCTCGGCCGACAGCGCCAGGGGCCAACCCGAGGCTGGACCCCAAGAGCGACTCACTCGTACCGGCGACAACCTCGCCAACGTCATTCAGTTCCTCGGCGAACTTCATCCCGCAAGGCTTGAGAGAGTCTTCGAGATACTGCGCCAGCGAGTGCCTCGAATTGAACGAGTGCTCGCGGAAACGATGCCTGACGGTCGTTTGCTGCTGCAGATCAAGGACGCCCCCTTCAGTCATCCGGTCCTGGCCCGTTTCGCATCAGACGGAACGCTCAAGATGCTGGCGTATCTGCTGCTCCTTCATGATCCAGCGCCGCCGCCGTTCATCGGCATCGAGGAGCCTGAGAACTATCTCCACCCTCGCCTCTTGCCTGAACTGGCGGAGGAGTGCCGCACTGCGGTGAACTCGACGCAACTCCTGGTCACGACCCACTCGCCCTTCTTCCTCAACGTCCTGCGAGCCAATGAAGTACGGGTACTGTGGCGTGATGATCATGGCTACACGCAGGTGCAGCGAGCGTCGGATCTTCCGGGCATTCCGCAATTCATGGAACAAGGAGCGCTCCTTGGACATCTCTGGATGGAGGGGCAACTTGGTATCGGAGATCCGCTGACGAACCAGGGTGCCCCAACTCGCCCCTTGATGCGAGGGCGCTGAACGAATGCCCACGAGCCACATCGCGCTCTTGGTCGAGGAGCCATCGATGGAAGCGTTCCTTCAGTCGCTTCTGCCCCGCATCCTGCCTGCCACGACCACCTTCGAGATTCACGCGTTCCAGGGGAAGTCCGACCTGCTCGCCAAGCTTGAAGCACGCCTGAGGGGCTACTCGCAGTGGCTACCGGAAGACTGGCGGCTCTTTGTCCTGGTCGACTGCGACGACGAGGATTGCCGGAGCTTGAAGCGAAGCTTGGACGGAATGGCCAGCCGCGCAGGACTTCGTGTGCAAGGCCAAGCGGGACGCGACCCTTCCTGGCAGGTGGTGAATCGCATTGCCATCGAGGAACTGGAAGCTTGGTACTTTGGAGACTGGGATGCCGTCCGCGCAGAATTCCCTCGCGTCTCACCGAATGTTCCCCAGCGCCAGGGCTTCAGAGATCCGGATGCAATCCTTGGCGGCACTTGGGAGGCTTTTGAGCGAGTTCTCCAGAATCACGGCTACTTCAAGGAAGGTCTGCCGAAGATCGATACCGCGCGACGCCTCGGCCGGCGCATCCTCATTGACGAATGCAGGTCTTCAAGCTTCAAGGCATTTCGACGCGCGCTTCTTGAGGCGCTTCAGGCACCCTGAGGTGGCAGCGGCCCGTCAGCGCTTGCAGTCGCAGACGTCGCTGCCGTTGTCGAAGACGACGCGCCAGCGGCCATCGGGATCGAGTCGCCAGGTCGACGCGAAGCGCGCGACCAGCTTGCCCTTCGCATGCACCGGTCCGGTCGAATAGGCGAGCGTGCCGTCCGGCAGTGCCTCGACGAGATCGGGCGCCCATGAGAACGGCGCCTCGGCGCCATCGAAGAAGCGTTTCCATTCCGCGAGGACGGCTGCCCGGCCGCGCAGCGGCGGCTTGCTGCCGTTGATGAAGATCGCGTCCTCCGCGACGAATTCGGCGAATGCCTTGAAGTCGCGTTTGGCCATGGTCGCGGCGAAGGCGATCTCGGCCTCGCGCACCGCGGACGCGCCACTCGACGCCACCGCCTGTGCCTGCAACGGCGCCATGAACGAAACCGCCAGCATGCCGGCGGTCAATGCCAAGGGGGATCGAAGGATCGAGCGGCGGTCGGGCATGGCGAGGCTCCTGGTGACGTAGGCCGAGGAGTCTAGGCCGCGCGCGCCCTCATGCCGATGGACACGCCCCTTTCGATGGCCCCCTCCCGAGCGACTCACTCATCCAGCGACTTCAGGAACTGCCTCAGCTCCGGCGTCCTCGGCGCGCCGAAGATCTCGGCCGGCGGTCCGATCTCGTGCACGCGGCCCTGGTGCATGAAGATCACCCGGTCCGCCACCTTGCGCGCGAAGCTCATCTCGTGCGTGACCATCAGCAGGGTCATGCCCTCCTCGGCAAGCGACTCCACCACCCGCAGCACCTCGCCCACCAGCTCGGGGTCCAGCGCCGAGGTGATCTCATCGCACAGCAGCACCTGCGGCTCCATCGCCAGCGCCCGCGCGATCGCCACGCGCTGCTGCTGACCGCCGGACAGCTGGTCCGGCATCGCGTCGAACTTCTCCGCCAGCCCCACCCGCGCCAGCAGCGTCCGCGCCTGCTCGGCGGCGTCCTGGTCGGAGCGCTTTTTCACCAGCGTCGGCGCCAGCATCACGTTGCGCCCCACGCTCAGGTGCGGGAACAGGTTGAAGCCCTGGAAGATCATGCCCACCTGCTGCCGCAGCGCGCGCATCGCCATCGCGCTGTCGTGCAGCAGCGGCTTGTCGGCCACGCGCAGGGAGCCGTCCTGGAACTGCTCCAGGCCGTTGATGCAACGCAACAGCGTGCTCTTGCCCGAGCCGCTCTTGCCGATCAGCGCGATCACCTCGCCGCGCATCACGTCCAGGTCGATGCCCTTGAGCACCTCGTTGGTCCCGTAGGACTTGCGCAGCGCGGTGATGCGCACGATGGGCACGCCCGGCACAGGCGTGGAAGCGGCGGTCGCGACGTTGGCGGCGTCGGCGGTATCGGCGCTCACGGTCTCAGGCAGCACGGCCATGTTGCTTCCTCTCCAGATGTTGGGCAGCCAGGCTCACGGGGAAGCACAGCGCGAAATAGAACAGCGCCACGCAGCCGAAGACCAGGAAGGGCTTGAAGCTCGCGTTGGCGATCATCCCGCCCGCCTTGGTCAGCTCGACGAAGCCGATCACCGAGGCCAGCGCGGTCCCCTTGATCACCTGCACCAGGAACCCGACCGTCGGCGCGATCGCCAGGCGCGCGGCCTGCGGCAGGATCACGTGCCGTAGCTGCTCGCCGAAGCTCATGGCCAGGCTGCGCGCGGCCTCCCACTGGCCGCGCGGCACGGCCTCGACGCAGCCGCTCCAGATCTCGACCAGGTAGGCGCTCGTGTAGAGCGTCAGCGCCAGCGACGCCGCCGTCCACGCCGACACCTCGATGCCCAGCAGCGCCAGCCCGAAGTAGGCGAGGAACAGCTGCATCAGCAGCGGCGTGCCCTGGAACAGCGCGACGTACGCGCCGATCAGGCGCTGCGTCTTGCGGCCCAGGCCGATGCGCAGGCACAGCAGGGTGCCGCCGACCAGGCCACCGCCGATGAAGGCGATCAGCGACAGCGCCACCGTCCAGCGCAGCGCGAGCGCCAGGTTGCGCAGGATGTCCCAGAGGGTGAACTCGATCATGGGCGGCTCCCCGTGCCGGTGCCGGCCAGGCGTCGCCACAGCGGCGGGCGTGTCGGCGCCGGCGCGCCGCCGAAGAACCACCGAGGCCCGGCCCAGAGCAGCAGGCGCCGCACCAGCACGGACAGCGCCAGGTAGATCAGCGTCGCGACGATGAAGGCCTCGAACGCGCGGAAGTTGCGGCTCTGGATCAGGTTGGCGGCGTAGCTGAGCTCCTCGGTGGAGATCTGCCCGCACACC
This sequence comes from Mitsuaria sp. BK037, assembly GCF_014193045.1. Taxonomy (NCBI): domain Bacteria; kingdom Pseudomonadati; phylum Pseudomonadota; class Betaproteobacteria; order Burkholderiales; family Sphaerotilaceae; genus Roseateles; species Mitsuaria sp. BK037. The sequence goes on from NZ_JACHYS010000003.1 coordinate 330,706, forward strand.
GCCGAGCCCAGCATCACGATCACGATCTGGCTCGTCATCGCCGGCCACACCCGCTTGAACGCCGGCGGCAGGATCACCCGCGTGAAGACCTGCGTCGGCCCGAGCGCCAGGCTCTGCGCCGCCTCCCACTGGCCCTTGGGCGCGGCCTGGATGCCGGCGCGCAGGATCTCGGTGCCGTAGGCGCCCAGGTTCAGCGTCATCGCGATCAGCGAGGCGCTGGTCGGCGACAACTTCACGCCCAGCGACGGCAGGCCGAAGAACACGAAGAACAGCTGCACGATGAACGGCGTGTTGCGCAGCAGCTCGACGTAGACGCCGACCAGGCGCCGCGCCCAGGCCGGCCCGCAGGCGCGCGTCCAGGCGCCCAGCGTCGCGATCGCCAGGCCCAGCGGCACCGCGATCACGGTCAGGCCCACGGTCCACGCCAGGCCGCGCAGCAGCAGCGGCCATTCGGCAAGGACGGCGCCGAAGTCGAACTCGATCATGGGCGGCTCCCGGAGGGACCAGCGAAGGGCGCGGTCGGTCTCACGTCAGGCACGGTGGCGATCCGCGTCCGCTCAGAGCGGCAGCTCGCCGGCGCCGCGGCCCAGCCACTTCTTGGACAGCGCCTCGAGCTCGCCCGCCTGCTTGGCCGCCGCGATGATCGCGTTGACCTTGGCCAGCAGCGCATCCTCGCCCTTGGCGACGCCGATGAAGCACGGGCTGTCCTTGAGCAGCAGCTTGTATTCGACATTCAGGCCGGGCTGGCGCTGCATCAGGTTGCCGGCGACGGCGGCGCTGGTGGCCAGCACCTGCGTCTGGCCGGCGGCGAATGCGGCGATGGTCGCGTTGTTGTCCTCGAAGCGCTTGAACTCCAGCGTCGACGGCGCGACCTTGGCCAGCTCCTGGTCCTCCATCGCGCCGCGCGTGACCGCGACGCTCTTGCCGGCGAGGTCGGCGAAGCTCTTGATCGCCAGGCTCTTGGGCGCGAAGACCGCCTGATAGAAGGGCGCGTAGGCCGCGCTGAAGGCGATCACCTTCTCGCGCTCCGGGTTCTTGCCGAGCGTGGAGATGACCAGGTCGGCCTTCTTCGTCTGCAGGTAGGGAATGCGGTTGGCGCTGGTCACCGGCACCAGCTCGACCTTCACGCCGAGCTTGGCGGCGATCAGCTCGGCCATCGCGACGTCCAGGCCCTGCGGCTTCATGTCGGGACCGACGAAGCCGTAGGGCGGGTAGTCGGTCGGGATGGCGATCTTGATGGTCTTGGCCTTGGTGATCGTGTCCAGCGCGGTCTGCGCCTGGGCGCCCAGCGCGAGCAGGCCCAGGCCCGCGGCCAGCAGCAGGCGGCGCGGCAGCGCGCGGACGGAGGAACGGACGGCGTGGCTCATAACAAGGCTCCTAGGTAGGCGGGGGCGGGATCGGCGGGGTCGGACCCGTCGCGGCGCGCGGCGCGCGGGCGGCGGGAGGTCGAGGGAGCGACGGATGCGGCGGTGGCGGCCGACGACGCGAGCGGCGTCAGCGCCTGCCGCAGCTGGTGCAGCGGGTCGTCGGTCTGCGTGTCGAGTTGAAGGCCCGACTGCACGCTGGCCAGGTGGGCGGCCATCAGCGCTTCGGCGCCCGCGGCGTCGCCGCGCTCGAGCGCCGCGACGATCGCGACATGCTCCTGGCAGGACTGCGCCGCCTCGTGCGACGACTGGTAGAGCATCGCGATCAGCGTGGTGCGCGCGGTGTAGTCGCGCAGCGTGTCGGCGAGCAGGCTGTTGCCCAGGCACTCGGCCAGGCAGACATGGAAGTCGCCGAGCAGGAAGCTGCGCGCGCCGACGTCGTCGCCGCGCAGCGCGGCCTTCTCCTGCGCCAGGTGTTTCTTCAGCCGCGTCAGCGCCGGCTTGTCCAGGGCGCGGCGGCCGCGCAGCAGGCCGAGCTCGATGACGCGGCGCGCCTCGAAGGCTTCACGGGCCTCCTCGCGCGAGGGCGCGATCAGGTACCAGCCGCGCCGCGCGCTGACGGTGACGATGCCCCGCGCGGCCAGGCGCGTCAGCGCCTCGCGGACGATGGTGCGGCTGCAGTCGAAGAGCAGCGCCAGCGGCTGCTCGCCGAGCCGCGTGCCCGGCGCCAGCTTCTGCGCGAGCACGGCGTCGATGATCCGTTGGCTGATGTCGGTGGCGGTGATGCCCATGCCCAGGGCATTGCAGCTTCCGTGCCAGCGGGCGCCACGCGTGCCTCACTGGCGCATCTGTCTTGTATGCAAGCCAGGACGACACACGCGTGCGGCCGTTGCGCACAAGCTTGGTGTGCGAGGCACCGTCCCGGTGCCTGGCCTCAGCCCTCGACCCGCATCGAGTAGTCCACCGCCTTGGCGTCCTTGGTGAGGCGCCCGACCGAGATGCGGTCGACGCCGGTGGCCGCGATCCAGCGCAGCTGGTCGATGGCCACGCCGCCCGACACCTCCAGCAGCGCCCGGCCGCCGGCGATGGCCACCGCCTCGCGCATCATCGGCTCGCTGAAGTTGTCCAGCAGCACGCTGACCGCGCCGGCGGCCAGCGCCTCGCGCAGCTGCTCCAGGGTCTCGACCTCGACCTGGATGGACACGCCGGCGTTCAGCGCCTGCGCCTGCCGCAGCGCCTGCGTCACGCCGCCGGCCGCGGCGATGTGGTTTTCCTTGATCAGGATGCCGTCGTACAGCGCCAGGCGCTGGTTCGCGCCGCCGCCCACGCGCACCGCGTACTTCTGCGCCAGGCGCAGCCCGGGCAGGGTCTTGCGCGTGTCCAGCACCGCGCAGCCGCGCGGGTTCGGACTGGCGCCCTCGATGGCGCGGGCATGGGCGCGCGTCGCCGTCGCGGTGCCTGACAGCAGCTGCAGGAAGTTCAGCGCCGGCCGCTCGGCCGAGAGCAGCGAGCGGCCCTCGGCCTCGATGCGGCAGACGAGGGTGTCGGGCGCCATGTCGGCACCCTCGTCGTACAGCCACTCGATCCGCGACGAGCCGTCCAGCGCCAGGAACACGCCCTCGAACCAGTCGCGGCCGCACAGCACCGCCGCCTCGCGCACCCGCACATGGGCCTGCACGCGCCGGCCCGACGGCACCAGCCGCGCGGTCCAGTCGCTGATGCCGATGTCCTCGAACAGCGCGTCGCGGATGTTGCGCGCGCGGGCCTCGTCCAGGGTCTCGTTGTGGTCGAACATCGTCGCGGTCCCGGCTGCCTCTGGATTACTCGGCGTCGCCGATGGTGATCGACAGCTCGCCGAAGCCCTCGATGACGCCGGTGATCACGTCGCCCGGCTTCACCGGGCCGACGCCTTCGGGCGTGCCGGTGTAGATCAGGTCGCCCGGCGCCAGGTGATAGAACTGCGACAGGTTGGCCACCAGTTCCGGAATGCTCCAGATCATGTCGGACAGGTCACCGCGCTGCTTCTCGACGCCGTTCACCGCCAGCGTGATCGCGCCCTGGGACAGCTCGCCCAGCTCCGAACGCGGCACCAGCGGAGTGATGACGGCCGAATGCTCGAAGCCCTTGCCCAGGTCCCAGGGCCGGCCGATGGCCTTGGCCTCGTTCTGCAGGTCGCGGCGCGTCATGTCCAGGCCGGCGGCGTAACCCCAGACCGCGTCGGCGGCCTGCTCGGGCGTGGCCTTGAAGACCGGCTTGCCGATCGCCACGACCAGTTCCATCTCGTAATGCAGGTTCTTCGTGCCGGGCGCGTAGGGGATGGTGCCGCCCGACGGCGCCAGCGCGCTGGCCGGCTTGGTGAAGTAGAACGGCGGCTCGCGGTCCGGATCGCTGCCCATCTCGCGGGCATGCGCCGCGTAGTTGCGACCGACGCAGAAGATGCGGCTCACGGCATAACGCGCATCGCTGCCGCGCACGGCCACGGCGGCCTGCGGCGCTGGGGGGAAGACATAGGTGCTCATGGCGTGCGGAGGTAACGATCGCAACGATCGTGCAAGGAAGGAGGGGAGCGCGGAGCATAACCTTGGCAAATCCACGCGGCATTGCTAGGGTTGCGGCCATGTTTGAAGCCCGCCCCGCCGGCCAGCGCCTGGCCGTCCTGACGTGTGCCCTGATCCTGGCCGCCTGCGCCAGCCGCGGTCCCACCCCCAGCCGCCCCGCCCCGGGCGGCCCCAAGTCCTCCTCCTGGCCCGACCGCGACGGCCCCGACGCCGTCGTCCCGCCCGACCTGCAGAAGGTGCCCGACGCGGTGCCGCGGCTGGAATCCATCCGCAAGGGCGGCCCCAACAAGCCCTACGAGGTGCTGGGCGAGCGCTACGAGCCGATCGCCGACGACAAGCCGCTGGTCCAGAAGGGCCTGGCGTCCTGGTACGGGCGCAAGTTCCACGGCCGGCCGACGTCCAGCGGCGAGATCTACAACATGTACGCGATGACCGCCGCCCACGCGACCATCCCGATCCCGAGCTACGCGCGCGTGCGCAATCCCAAGAATGGCCGGGAGGTCATCGTCCGCATCAATGACCGCGGGCCGTTCCACAAGGGCCGGATCATCGACCTGAGCTACACCGCCGCGCTCAAGCTGGGCGTGCTGAACGGCGTGGCGCCGGTCGAGATCGAGCGCATCACCTACGAGGACATCCGCACCGGCGCCTGGACCCGCGACCGCGACACGCTGTCGCCCGACCCCAAGGTCGCGCCCGACACGCCGGTCTATGCCGCCGCGACGCCCAGCGGCGCGCCCGATCCGACGACGACCGCGCAGCTGCGTCCGCCGGCCGCGCCGGTGACCGTGCCGGCGCAGGTGCCGCTGCCGGTGCCGGTGGTTCCGGCGGTGGCGCGCGCCGACAAGCCGGGAACGTCGACCGGCGCGGCGACGGGCACGGCAATGGGCACGACGCCGTCCGCCAATCCGGACGCCAGGCCGGATGCCAGCCTGACGCCGATCCCCATCACCGCGCTGCCGCCCGGCAGCGACCTGCCGCCGTCCGGCCAGTCCAAGGCCGAGGCCATGGCGGTCGCCACCGCCGGCGCCATTGCCGCGGCCGATCCGCAGGCGCCGGTGCCCGCGCTCAAGATCGCCGCGGCGGCGCAGGGCTTCTGGCTGCAGTTCGGCGCCTTCTCGCGGCTCGAAGGCGCGGAGCAACTGCGTGAGCAGTTCACCCGCGGCATGGAGGAGATCGCGCCGATGCTGACGATCTTCAAGGACCGCAACCTGCACCGCCTGCAGGCCGGTCCCTTCGCGAGCCGCGAGGACGCCCGCGCCGCCGCCGACCGGGTGCGCACCGCGATGTCGCTGACGCCGGTGCTGGTCGAGCGCCGCTGAGCGCCGCGGAACGCCGCGGAACACCGGCGAGCGCCCGTCGGTCACCCTGACCGGGCACGGCCCGCACGCCGATTGCCCCGTTCCACGCGGGGCGCCGTGGGGCGCTTCGTCCCTGGGAGAGGAAGCCGGGGCCGGTGACGACGGCGCGATGGTGCGCCGCGCATCGCCCTGCGAAGATGACCCGCATGCCGCCGCTCGACGCCGCCACGCTGCTGATGGTGATCGCCGTCATCGATACCGTCGCGTGCATCGTCTGGCTCGCGCTGGGCGAGGTGCTGCGCATCGCGCCGCGCGCGGCGCGTCGGCTCTCCGCCTATCACGGCGTGTGCGCGCTGGCCTGGTGGCCGGCCTTGCCGGCCGCGATGGAACGCCTGGTCGCGCTGCCGCTGGACGTGATCGCGGCGGGGCTGCTCGCCGCCGGCGTGCGCGGACTGATGCGGGTGCGCTACGGCGCCCCGGACATCCTCGCGATCGTGGCGCTGGGGCTGGTGGCGACCGCCCTCACCGCGGGCGATCCGGACCTGTCCTCGGCGCGGGCCGTCTCCAACATCGCCGGCGGCGTGCTCGCGCTGATGGCCGCCTGGGACGTCGCCCTCGGCGCCGGCTTCCGCGCCGGCTTGACCGCCATCGTCGTGACGCCCTACCTCGTGCTGGCCGGCGGCTGCCTCTGGCGCGCCGGCGGGCTGCTGGGCTGGACGCCGGCGGGACTGGGCCTCGCCGGGCTGGGCGCCAACGCGCCGCTGGCGATGCTGCGGCTGGTCGTCGACCTGACCATCGCCACCGGCCTGATCGCGCTGGTGATGCAGCGCCTGATCGCGCGCGTGCGCCACCTGACGCGGCGCGACGCCTTGACCGGCCTGCTGAACCGGCGCGCCATCGAGGACCATCTCGCGCGCCTGCAGGCGCTGACCGAGCGCGGCTGCGCCAACGCGGTGATGGTGCTGGACGTGGACCACTTCAAGCGCATCAACGACGAACTGGGGCATGCCGGCGGCGACGCCGCGCTGCAGCACCTGGCCGCCGTCCTGGGCGCGACGCTGCGCGACACCGACTGCTTCGGCCGGCTCGGCGGCGAGGAGTTCGCCGTGCTGCTGCCCGACACCGAGCTCGACGGCGCGATGCTGGTCGCGGAGCGCCTGCGCGAGCTGCTGCAGAAACACCCGCTGGCCTGGGGCGACAAGCTCTGGCCGATCAGCGCGAGCTTCGGCGTCGCCACCATGCGCGCCGGCGACACCCACGGCCACGGCGCGCTGTCGCGGGCCGACGCGGCGATGTATGCCGCGAAGGCGCGTGGCCGCAACCGCGTCCTGCGCGCCGCCGGCGAAGCGGAGTTCGCGTGAGGCCACCGACGATGGAGCCCGCCTGATGCTGCCCGCCGCCGACCCGGTCTCGCTGATCGCCGCGCTGGTGGTGCTGTTCGGCATCGCCGCGGTGGTCTGGCTGATGATCGCCGCCGGCCTGCGCGAATCGCCCGGCGCCTGTGCCTGCCTGTCGGGCGCCAACGCGGCGCTGGGCGCTTCGTTCCTGCTCCACGAGGCGCTCGGGCTGGTGTCGCCGCAGCATTACTGGTGGTCGGACCTGCTGTCGCTGATCGCCTTCGCGCTGATCCGGCTGGCGGTGCCGGTGGTGGGCGAGCGGCCCGCGCCCTGGCGCACCGTCGGCGGTGCGACGCTCGCCGTGGGCATCGTCGCCGCGCGCTTCACGGGCGGGCCGGACACGCTCGGGCACAAGCTGCTGATCTACGGCGCGATGGCGGCGCTGGCGATGCTGGCGGCGGTCGATGCCTGGCGCCTGCTGCGCGCGCGCGGCCTGGCTCCGCGCGCGGCGCTGGCGCTGGCCGCGCCGCTGATGGCGGTCGGCCTGCTGCTGCTGGCGCGGCCGGTGGAGGCGCTGCTCGCGCCGGGCCGCACCGCGGACATCGACGTGGCTTCCGACTTCAACATCGCCTGGCTGTGGGCGTCGCTGGTGCTGGCGCTGCTGATCAACGGCTGGATCGCTTTCCTGCTGCTGATGAAGCTGGTGCTGGAGATCCGCCGCCTCACCGAGCGCGACCCGCTGACCGACGCGCTGAACCGGCGCGCGCTGTCCGAGGCGGTCGATGCCGAGCACTCGCGCCAGATGCGCGGCCACGGCTACGCGCTGGTGCTGCTGGACATGGACCGCTTCAAGCAGCTCAACGACACGCTGGGGCATGCGGCCGGCGACGCCGCCTTGAAGGCGCTGGTGCGAGTGCTGCGGCCCTGCCTGCGCGAGGTCGACCGCCTCGCGCGCCTGGGCGGCGAGGAGTTCTGCGTGCTGCTGCCCCACACCGGCATCGCGGGCGCCGCGCTGGTGGCGGAGCGCATGCGCGCGCTGCTGGCCGGCCACGCCTTCGCCTGGGAAGGACAGGCCTGGACGCTGACGGCCAGCTTCGGCATCGCGGAGTCCTCGGCCGCCGACGTCAGCGCCGCCGAGGTCCTGCGACGCGCCGACCAGGCGCTCTACCGCGCCAAGGCGCAGGGCCGCAACGTCGTACAGGCGGTGGAGCTGGAACCGGCGCGTTGAGCAGTGCGCTGAGCGGCGCGATCGCGACCCGCGTCAGAAGCGGCCGCGCACGCTCAGCATCACGCTGCGCGGATCGCCGTAGTTGGGATAGTCCAGGTTGGTCCAGTAGGTCTTGTCGAGCGCATTGCGGATCGACAGGCCCAGGCTGAAGCGCTCGTTGAGCTGGTAGGTCGCATGCAGGTTCAGCAGCGCATAGGCGCCCTGGGTGACGGTGGTCGTGCCCAGGGTCGGATGCGCGATGCCGTAGCCGGTGACGGTGCTCTGGTAGTTCACGCCGCCGCCGACGCTCAGCCGCTCCCAGGCGCCGCCGAAGCGGTAGCTGGTGCTCAGCTGCAGCGTGTGGCGCGGCAGGTTCGCGTAGATCAGGTCCAGCGCGTGGCGGGTGATGCGCGTGTTGGCGTAACCGGCGCTCAGCGTCCAGCCCGGCGCGATCTGGCCGGCGACGTCGACTTCGAAGCCCCGCGTGCGGGTGCCGTTCACGCCGACGTAGGCGGAGCTGCCGTCCGGCAGCGAGCCCTCCGGCACCGCGACGTCGCGCACCGCGTAGTTGTCCTGCTTGGCCTCGAAGACCGCGGCCGACATCGCCAGGCGCTTGTCGAGAAACTCGCCCTTGATGCCGAACTCGGTGTTGCTGCCGCGGATCGGCGAGAGCAGGTTGTCGTTGCGGTCCTTGTAGTTCTGCGGCTTGAACAGATCGGTGTAGCTCGCATAGAGCGACAGCGCATCGCTCAGGTCGTAGACGATGCCCACATACGGCGAGACCTCGTTGCTGACCTTGTAGGCGCCGGTCGTGCCGGTGTAGGTGCCCGCCGTGTTGAAGGCGTCGGTGGCGGTCTTCCAGTAGCTCAGCCGCGCGCCCGTCACCAGCGACAGCGGCTCCAGCAGCTTCCATCGGCCCATCGCGAAGAGGCCGCTCTGCTCGGTCTCGGCGACGCGCTTGGCGCCGGTGGCGCTGAAGGTCGGCGCCGGCGCGCTGCCATCCCAGCTGCGGATGTCGGGGATGGCGTAGCTCCAGGCGGCCACCGAGGTGAGCGTGGGCGTGACGGTCGTGGTCTTCACGCCGTTGGCGCCGATCACCAGGTCATGCTTGCGGCCGAACAGCGACAGCGTGCCCGCGGCGTAGACGTCCAGGCTGTCGCGGCGCTCCCAGCTCTTGCCGACGGCCGCCAGCAGCTTCAGCCCGGCGCCGGTGACCGGGTCCGGATAACCGCTGGCGTAGGTGGCCAGCCGGAAGGTGTCGCCTTCGCTGTGGTTGGCGATGGCCTTGAGCGTCCAGTCGTCGCCGAGCTTCTGCTCCAGCTGCGCGTAGAAGGTGCCGTTCTGGCGCGACCAGCGGGTCCAGGACGGCGAGAAGCTCGTCTCGCGCGGCAGGCCCGCGAGCGAGCCGTCCGAGGCAAAGCGCGGGATCGTGCCCCAGATCGGGCCCTGCGGCACGTTGTTCTGGTCCTGGTAGCCGAGCGTGACGGTGGTGCTGGCGCCCAGATCGGCCTCGACGGTGGCCATGAAGGCCGTCTTGGTCTCGCTGTGGCGCTGGCGGAAGCCGTCACGCTCCTGCGCCGCCGCGATGAAGCGCGCGCGCACGCGGCCATCCTGGGTCAGCGGCGTGTTGACGTCGGCCTCGATGCGGTGGAAGTCGTCGGTGCCCATCACCAGCCCGCCGTAGGCGGAGAAGGCCTTCTCGGGCCGCTTGCGGATCATGTTGACGGTCGCGGACGGGACGCCCGCGCCGGTGGTCAGCCCGTTGGCGCCGCGCACGACATCGATGCGCGAGTAGAAGACGGTGTCGAACTCCTGCTGCGTGTTGCCGCTGTAGGTGGGAATGCCGTCGATCTGGAAATCGGTGATCTGGAATCCGCGCGCGAAGTACAGCGGGCGCTGCGTGTCGTAGAAGGACACGTTCACGCCGGTGATGTTCTGCATCACGTCGTTGATGCTGATCAGCGTCTCGTTCTCGAGCCGGCTCGCGTCGATGCTGCTCATCGACTGCGGCGTCTCGCGCGCGCTCAGCGGCAGGCGCGTGCTGGCGCCCTCGAGCTTCTTGCGCGCGGCGCTGATGGTCACGCGGTCCAGCGCGTTGCGGCGACCGGCGCGCGGGCCGTCTTCGGCCGCGGATGAGGACGACGGCTCCGCCGCGTCGGAGGCGGCCGCGGCGGCGGCGTCCGCGGAGACGGTGGACCCGGCGGGTTCAGCCGCCGGCGCGTCGGCCGCGCGGACGGCCAGGGGGTGGGACTCGGCCAGTGCCAGGCCGGTGGACATCAGCAGCGCGACGGCGGCCGCGATGGGGGACAGGGAAGAACGCGACATGGGAAAGAGCAGCAGCAGGCGGGCGCAAGCCCGCACACCGGCGCGCACGGGCGCACCGGCCCCGAAGGGAGGTGGAGGGGATGGGCTTGCGGGTCCGGCTCCGGCATCGCGCGGGGCGCGCGACCAAGGTCGCGGGGCGCGGTGGAGCGTGGGAATCAGGCTGGCGCGAGGCTCAACCGCGCCGGTTTACCGGACAGATGAGAACTCTTCTCATTGTAGAAACAGGCGCGGAGGCGCCACAGGCAAAGCCTGCCCCTGTGTGCGGTCTTCAGGCCAGCGCGACGCGGTTGCGACCCAGGTGCTTGGCCCGCTCGACCGCGGCGTTGGCGCGCGCGATCAGCAGGTCGGTCGCATAGGGCGGCGCGTTTGCCAGGCCCATGCTGAGGGTCACGTCCAGGCCCGCCGCGAGCTGGTGCCAGGGATGCACCGACACGCTGGCGCGGATGCGCTCGCAGACCTCGAAGGCGCGGTCCGCCACGGTGTCGGGGAAGACCACCAGGAACTCCTCGCCGCTCCAGCGCAGCAGCAGGTCGGAGCCGCGCGTGTTCTCGCGCAGCAGCTGCGCCAGTTCCTGCAGCACGCGGTCGCCGGTCTCGTGGCCATGCCGCTCGTTGATGTTGCGCAGGCCGTCGGCATCGATCAGTGCGACGGTCAGCGGCCGCGCTTCCTGCTCCGCCGCGCGCAGCAGCGGCGGCATTCGGGCCTCCAGGCAGCGGCGGTTGCCCAGCCCGGTGAGCGGATCCTTGAACTCGGCCGTGTCGCGCGTGTCGCCGCTCGTCGCGCCGCTGGCGAATTCCGCTTCCATCCGCGACACGAAGTACTGGGACTGCGCCATCAGCTGCCCGACCGCGCGACGGCGCTCCAGCGTGCGCGCCTGCTCCAGGTGGAACAGCGATGGCCCCAGCAGCGCCAGCGCCCGGGCCGCGCGGTAGCTGGCGTGATGCAGACGCAGGCTCAGGAACAGCGGCACCTGCGAAGGCGCGGCGGGCGCGGTCGCCGCAGCGTGCGGATCGGCACCGGCGTTCGCGCCGAGCGCCACCGTCTCCTCATGCAGCGCCTGCAGCTGCTGCCACGCGGCGCTGGACTGGCCGCGCGCCAGTTGCAGCTCGGCCAGCATGCAGCGCAGGCGCCAGTCGAGCAGGCGGAAGCCGGCGCGCTGGCTGTCGTCGCGGGCCTCGGTCAGCAGCGGCTCGGCTTCGTCGAGGCGGCCCATCAGCAGCAGCACCTCGCCGAAGTTGGAGGCGGTCAGCGCGATGCCGTAGCGGTCGCCGAGTTGCAGCGAATGCGGGCGCGCCTCGCGGGCGAGTTCCAGCGCGCGCTCGAGCGTGCGGGGCGCCTGCTCCGGCGCGGCGCCGTCGCGCTGCAGGTGGTACGCGCCGAGCGCGACGGTGCACAGGTTGGTCAGCGTGACCACGCGCTCGTAGGGCGTGGGGTTGGTGCGCAGCAGGCCGGCCGCCTCGCTCATCAGGCGCTCGGCCTGCCACGGGTCGCCCATGCGCTCGAAGCAGGCGCCCAGGCCGTTCAGCGCGACGGCATGCAGCCGCAGGTCACCCAGCTCGCCGGCGAGCTTGAGCGCCTCATGCGCGCAGGCCAGGCCTTGCTCGTAGGCGCCGAGCTCACAGGCGGCCAGGCTCATCCAGCGCAGCAGTTCGCAGGCGGCGGGACTGGCGCCAAGCGGCCGCATCAGTCGCAACGCGCGCTCGCCGACGTCCAGCATGCCCGGCAGGTCGCCCATGCGCAGGCGGAAGAAGCTGCGCAGCTTGCCGGCTTCGGCCTGCTCGTTGATGAAGCCTTCGGCATCGGCGCGATGCCAGACGGCATCGGCCAGCGCGAGGCCGTCGTCCAGGCGCGCCTGCTGCTGCGCGAGACGGGCGCGCGCCAGCAGCTCGCTCAGCGGCACGCCGTCGAGGGCTGCCGGGGACATCGGATCGGAGGAGGGATCGCCGCTCGGAAACATCCGGCAAGCGTAGCCGATCGGACGGCGCGCTCACCACCGGCCCAGCGGCGATGGCAGTCCCGACCCGTCTACTTGCTGGTGGGCATCACGAACTCGGCGCCCTTGGCGATGCTCGCCGGCCAGCGCTGCATGACGCTCTTCTGCTTCGTATAGAAGCGCACGCCCTCCTCGCCATAGGCATGCATGTCGCCGAAGAGGCTCTTCTTCCACCCGCCGAAGCCATGCCAGGCCATCGGCACCGGGATCGGCACATTGATGCCGACCATGCCGACCTGCACGCGACGCGCGAACTCGCGCGCCACGTTGCCATCGCTGGTGAAGCAGGCGACGCCGTTGCCGAATTCATGCCCGTTGACCAGCTCCAGCGCCTCGCCGAAGTCCTTCACCCGCACGCAGGCCAGCACCGGGCCGAAGATCTCTTCCTTGTAGAGGCGCATCGACGGCCGCACGTGGTCGAACAGCGTGCCGCCGGTGAAGAAGCCGTCCGGCAGGCCCTCCACCTGATGGCCGCGGCCGTCGACGACCAGCGTCGCCCCTTCCTCGACCCCGTGGGCGATCGCGCCCTCGATGCGGTCGCGCGCCTCGCGCGTGACGATCGGTCCCATCTCGGCGTCCAGCGCCATGCCGTTCTTGATCTTGAGCGCCTTCGCCCGCTCCGCCAGCTTGGGCACGATGCGGTCCGCGACGTCGCCGACCAGCACCGCCACCGAGATCGCCATGCAGCGCTCGCCCGCCGAGCCGTAGGCGGCGCCGATCAGCGCGTCGACGGCCTGGTCGATGTCGGCGTCGGGCATGACGACCATGTGGTTCTTCGCGCCGCCCAGCGCCTGCACGCGCTTGCCGTGGCGGGCGCCGGTCTCGTAGATGTACTGCGCGATCGGCGTGGAGCCGACGAAGCTGAGCGCGCGCACGTCGGGGTGGTGCAACAGCGCGTCGACGACCTGCTTGTCGCCCTGCACGACCTGGAAGATGCCGTCCGGCAGGCCGGCCTGCTGGAACAGCTCGGCGATGGCCAGGCTGGGCGACGGATCGCGCTCGCTGGGCTTGAGGATGAAGGCGTTGCCGGTGGCGATGGCGATCGGCGCCATCCACATCGGGACCATGAAGGGGAAGTTGAAGGGCGTGATGCCCGCGACCACGCCCAGCGGCTGGCGGGTGGTCCAGTTGTCGATGCCGGTGGAGACCTGCTCGGTGAAGTCGCCCTTGAGCAGCTGCGGCACGCCGCAGGCGAACTCGACGACGTCGATGCCGCGCGAGACCTCGCCCTGGGCGTCGGTGAAGACCTTGCCGTGCTCGGCGGTGATCATCGCGGCGAGGCGGTCGCGGTGCTGGTTCAGCAGCTCCAGGAACTTGAACATCACCCGCGCCCGGCGCAGCGGCGGCGCGTCGGCCCAGGCCGGGAAGGCGGCCTGCGCCGCGGCGACGGCGGCATCGACGTCCGCCGCGCTGCCGAGCTGCAGCTGCCGCGCCACCTGGCCGGTCGCCGGGTTGAAGACCGCTTGGCTGCGTCCCGAGCTCGCCGGGCGGCGCTCGCCGGCGATGAAGTGGGTGATGTCGGCGTTGTCGGTGAATGCGACGGGAGCGACGGGGGCGCTCTGGCTCATGGCGGTCTCCTGCTTCTTGGGGGATCGCCATGAGTCTAGGCAGCGCGCCCCGCCCCGCCTAGGCCAGATCGCCGATCACATTGTTCGATAGACTGAACAAATGGCCCCGCGCTCCCCCGCCCCCTCCCCCGTCCGTGCCGAGGTCCGGGACGAACTGCTGTGGTCGCAGCTGCAGGCGCTGATCGCGGTCGCGCGGCTGGGCAGCTTCACGAAGGCGGCGCAGCGGCTCAACCTGTCCAAGGCGGCGGTGAGCCAGCGGATCGCCGACCTGGAACGCCACCTGGACCAGCAGCTGGTGCAGCGCACGACGCGCTCGGTGCGGCTGAGCGAAGCGGGCTCGCGCCTGGTCGAGCAGGCCGAGCCCGGCCTGGCCCTGCTCAGCCGCAGCCTGGGCGAGGCCCGCGAGTCCGCCGGCGCGCCGCGCGGCCTGCTGCGTGTGACCGCGCCGGTGGCGCTCGGGCGGCAGCATGTGGCGCCCGCGCTGCCGGCCTTCTTCGAGCGGTATCCGGAGCTGCGCATCGAGCTCGACCTGTCCGACCGGCTGGTGCCGCTGGCGCAGGAGGGCTTCGACCTGGCGATCCGCCACACCAGCGCGCCGCCGGACACCCATGTCGCGTTCAAGCTCTGCCCGTCGCGCGCGCTGCTGACGGCCAGCCCGGCCTACCTCGCGCGCGCGGGCCGGCCCCAGCATCCGGCGGAACTGGCGCAGCATCACTGCCTGCCCTACCTGCGCCCGGGGCCAGCGCAATGGTTCTTCGAGCGCGCCGCCAGCGCGCCGGCGCCCGAGCGCCTGCGCGTGCCGGTGCAAGGCCTCTTCCGCGCGAGCAACAGCGAGGTGCTGCGCGACGCGGCGCTGTCGGGGCTGGGCATCGCGCTGCTTCCGGACTTCAGCGCCCGCGACGCGATGCGCGACGGCCGTCTGGTCGAGGTGCTGCCGGACTGGCGCGCCGTGGGCTTTTTCGGCGACGCGATCTACGCCATCCATCCGTGGAGCAGCCACACGCCGCAGGGCGTACGGCTGCTGGTGGACCACCTCAAGGGCGTGATGGGCGGCGGCTACTGAGGGCTCAGCGCGTGACCTTCACCGCGCTCAAGGGCACCAGCGCGAGCAGCGCGGCCAGCAGCCAGAACGCGGTCGACAGTCCGACGCCCGCAGCAAGGAAGCCGATCAACGCCGGCCCGAGCAGCACGCCCGCATAACCCGCGGTCGTCACCGCCGAGACGGCGAATGCAGCGGGCATCACCGCCTGCTGGCCGGCGCGCCGGAACAGCACCGGCACGAGGTTGGACGCGCCCAGGCCGATCAGCACGAAGCCCGCGAAGGCCACCGCGCGGACCGGCGCGAGCAGCAGGGCCGCCACGCCCAGCACCGCGACCACGCCGCCCACCACCAGCGTCCGGCGATCGCCCAGGCGCGCGACCACCGCGTCCCCGGTGAGCCGGCCCGCGGTCATCGCGATCGAGAACAGCATGAAGCCGATGCCGCCTTGCGCCGGCGCGACCAGCTTCGCCTCGGTCAGCAGCAGCGCGCTCCAGTCCAGCACCGCGCCTTCCGCGAGGAAGGTCACCGCGGCGAGCAGCGCCATCAACCACACGAGGCCGCGCGGCATCACGAACAGCGGACCGCTGGACGAGCGCGCCGTCTCCAGCACGTAGGGCCAGGCGACGACGACCGCCAGCGCCATCAGCGCGGCGCCCAGCAGCGTCGCATGCAGCGGCTCGAAGTCCATCGACAGCAGCAGCGTCATGAAGGCCGCGCCGATGAAGCCGCCCACGCTGTAGAGCCCATGGAATCCGGACATCAGCGGCTTGCCCGCCGCGCGCTCGACCTCCAGCGCGTTGATGTTCATCGCGACGTCCAGCGATCCCAGGCATGCGCCGAAGGCCGCCAGCGCCAGGCCCAGGGTCCAGGGCGAGCCCGCGAAGGCCAGCAAGGGCAGCAGCGCCGCCATGCCGAAGCCGCTGCACACGATCACCAGCCGCGTGCCGAAGCGCGTGCTCAGCATGCCGGCCGCGACCATCGCCACGACCGAGCCCAAGCCCAGGCACAGCAGCAGCACGCCCAGCGCGCCTTCATCGACGCCCAGCCGCTGCCGCGCGAAAGGCACCAGCGGCGCCCAGCACGCGACGCCGAAGCCCGCCACCAGGAAGGCCAGGCGCACGGCGAGGCGATGCTCGGGTTTCTCGACCACGGGCTCGGCGCCCGTGAGGCTCTGCGGCGCGGCGCTCATGCCGCGGTCTCCACGGCGATCACGTCGACCCCGGCTTCGCGCAGGCCGCGCACCACGCCGGCATCGAGGTCCTGCTCGATCACCGCCGTCTTGAGCATCGCGAAGTCGGCGATGTGATGCGGAGCGGAAGCACGTGCCTTGTCGCTGGTCAGCAGCGCCACGACCTGGCGGCTGTTCTGGATCAGCGTGCGCTTGAACGCCGCCTCGCTGAACTGCGTCGTCATGACGCCCTCCGCCACCGACAGCGAACAGACGCCGACGAAGCACCGGTCGATGCGCATCCGGGACAGCGCATCGACCGCGGCCGCGTCCACGCAGCCGCCCAGGTGGCGGTCGACCTCGCCGCCCAGCATCAGCAGCCGCAGGTCCTGCCGGCGCAGCACGGCCGCCGCCACGTCGACCGCGTTGGTGGCGATGGTCAGCCCGGCGTCCTCGGGCAGGAACTCGACCAGCGCGAGGTTGGTGCTGCCGGTGTCGATGAACACCAGTTCATCCGGTCGGACCGTGGCCGCCCCCGCCCGCGCGAGCGCCGACTTGCGCCCCGGCGCCTCGCGCAGCCGCGCCGCCAGCGGACGGTCGCTGTCCTGCACCGGCACCGCGCCGCCGTAGACGCGGCGGCACAGGCCATCGGCTGCGAGCGCGCGCAGGTCGCGGCGGATCGCGTCCTCGGAGAGCTTGAATTCGGTGGCGAGGTCCGCCGCCACGACGGACTGGCCCGCCGAGAGGCGCTCGGCGATGAGCTGCCGGCGGGCTTGGGGAAGGTCGGGTTGCGTCATGTCGCGCCTCGGTTGAAGCGCCGCAGTATGCATGATTGATCTCGTTCTTGCACGTTGATGCACGATTTGTCGGTTGCTACTCGCACCGGGGGCCGGCCGCCGTTTCACCCCTGCAGCCTCCCCCGCAGTGGGGAAACACCCCTGATCCGAGGGGCCTCGCCTTCCCTCCCATGGGGGTCGGCCTCCCTAGTCCATTGGTTTTTTCCTGAGGCGCGGCCGCCGACAGTCGCCCCGGGCGGTCGATGTTGGCCGTCAGGAGACAGGTATGACTTCGTTGACTGTGATGCGTCGTCGCATGGCCGCCTGGGCGGCCCTGTGCGGCGCGACCGCCGCGCTGCTGGGCATGACGCCCGCCGCGGCACAAACCCTCAAGCCCGAGACCGACCTGGTCCAGGGCGTGACCCTGCGCACCGGCGAGGCGCTGCGCGTGGGCGGTTACTCGGCGCTGCGAGCGAAGGCGCTGCAATCGCCGCGCAAGCTGCGGGTGATCGCGCGGCTGTCGGCCTACGCGACCGGGGCCGGTCCCGCCGGCGAGCCCTTGCGCGCGATCGGCGAGACGCCCGCGATCCGCGGCGCACGCGACCAGCTGGTGCTGCGCCTGCGAGCCCGCGGCGCCGACGCGGTGGAAGGCCTGCCCGACACCGCGCTGGTGGTGATGGAGGTCGATGCGGCCCAGCTCGATGCGCTGGTCGCCAACGGCGAGATCGCCGAGCTGACCGAGGACGTGCCGGTGCCGGCGACGCTGGCCGAGTCCGGCCCGCTGGTGCGGGCGCCGCAGGCCCATGCACTGGGCGCGCGCGGCGCCGGCACGACGGTGGCCATCCTCGACACCGGCGTGCAGGCCAATCATCCGTTCGTGAACGGGCGCGTCGTCGAGGAGGCCTGCTTCTCGACGACCTCGGCGGCCAACAACTCGACCTCGGTCTGCCCGGGCGGCGCGTCCAGCAGCACGGCGGTCGGCTCCGGCGCGGCCTGCGCGATCAGCGGCTGCGACCATGGCACCCACGTGGCCGGCATCGCCGCCGGCCGCGCCACCGGCGCCACCACCTTCAACGGCATGGCGCCGGACGCCAACCTCATGGCCGTGCAGGTGTTCTCGCGCTTCACCGACTCGCCGGGGAACACGCCCTGCGCGAACTCGAACAAGGCCTCGCCCTGCATCCTGAGCTTCACCTCGGACCAGATCCGCGGCCTGCAGCGGGTGCTGGAGCGGCGCGCGGCGCGCAACATCGTCTCGGCCAACATGAGCCTGGGCGGCGGCGTCAACGCCGCGGCCTGCGATGCCGATGCCCGCAAGGACGTCATCGACGACCTGCTGGCCGTGCGCGTGGCCACGGTGATCGCGTCGGGCAACAACGGCTCGGCCACCGGCGTCAGCGCGCCGGGCTGCATCTCGACCGCGGTGACGGTGGGCTCGACAACCAAGAGCGACCTCGTCTCCAGCTTCTCCAACAGCGCGGCGCTGGTGGACCTGCTGGCGCCGGGATCGGGCATCACCTCGTCGGTGACCGGCGGCGGCTTCGGCGCGAAGAACGGCACCTCGATGGCGACGCCCCATGTGGCGGGCGCCTTCGCGGCGATCCGCTCGGTCGTCCCGGGCGCCAACGTCGGCGACATCCTCGGCGCGCTGCAGGCCACCGGCGTCGCGATCACCGACACGCGCAACGACCTCACGCGCCGGCGCATCAATCTGGAAGCGGCGGTGAACCAGCTCGCGCCGCAGCCCTTCGCGCTGTCCAGCGGCATGCTGTTCCAGATGCATGCCGACGGTCGCATCTGGGCCCACACCGGCGTGGCCTGCAACGGCGCCGGCTGCCCGGGCTGGGTGCTGCTCGACGCCAACCCGGCGACGCGCGCGATCGCGGCCGGCGGCAACGCGCTGTACCAGCTGCACGCGGACGGGAAGGTCTGGCGCTATACCGGCATCCGCTGCGGCGGCAATGCCTGCCCGGGCTGGCAGATGCTGGACAACAACCCGGCGACGAAGCAGATCGCGGCGGGCGGCACCTCGCTCTACCAGCGGCATGCGGACGGAAAGATCTGGCGCTCGACCGGCGCGGCCTGCTCGGGCAACAGCTGCCCGGGGTGGACGATGCTGGACAACAACCCGGCCACGATCGACATCGTCGCGGACGGCACGCGGCTCTACCAGCTGCACAACACCGGCGCGATCTGGCGCTCCACCGGCGCGGCCTGCTCCGGCAACAGCTGCCCCGGCTGGACCCAGCTGGACAACAACCCGCATGCCAAGGCGCTGGCCGCGGCGGGCGGCCAGCTGTACCAGCGGCATGACACCGGCGCGATCTGGCGCTCGACCGGCGTGGCCTGCTCCGGCAACAGCTGCCCCGGCTGGACGATGCTGGACAACAACCCGGCGGCGCGCGAGATCGCGGCCAATGTCGGCGGGCTGTTCCAGCGCCATGCGGACGGCAAGATCTGGCGCTTCACCGGCCAGGTGTGTTCCGGCAACAGCTGCCCGGGCTGGACGATGCTCGACAACAACGGCGCGACCGTGCAGATCGAGGCGGCCACCAGCGGGCTCTACCAGCGCCATGGCAATGGCCGCATCTGGCGCTCGACGGGCGCGGCCTGCTCCGGCAACAGCTGCCCGGGCTGGGTGATGCTGGACAACAATCCGGCGACCAGCACCATCGTGACGGCCCAGCCATGAGGGCCCGGTCACCGCGTCTGTCGCGCCTGCGCATGCCGGCGTGCATCGCCGCCGCCCTGATGGGCACGGCCTGCGCGCTGATGGGCGGCGACGGCGCGGTGGCCGGCTCGCCGGGCGCGCCGCTGTTTTCTTCCACCGTGGAGTGCCCTGCCATGGAGGCCATCGAAGGCGCCGCGGCGCTGCTCGCGTCGCTGGACCGCAGCCCGGACCGCACGGCCCGCGTGCTGCTGCGGCTCAAGCCGGGGCCGGCCGCGATGGCCGGCGCACGGCGCGCGCTCGACGCGGCAAAGGTCGTGGGCGAGCCGGTCGGCGGCCGGCCGCTGCTGGTTGCCGAGCTCACCGCGGCGCAGCTGCGGGTGGTGCTCGCGAGCGGCGAGGTGATTGCCGTCCAGCCGGACGAGGCCGTGCCGCCGAGCTGACCTTCGGCGCGGCCGAAGCGGCGCTGTCATGATGTCGCCCAGCCGAGGCCCATCCCGGGCCGACTGCCAAGGAGCGCCCATGAGCACCGCATCGATGCTGTCGACCCTGTTCCGCTACCAGGCCTGGGCCCACGACGGGTTCCTGCGGGCGATCGAGGACCTCGATGCCGAGCGGTTCGGGGAGGCGCGCCACCTGGCGCTGCGCGTGCTGAATCACGTCTACGTGGTCAACCAGATCTTCACCGGCCATCTGACCGGCCAGCCGCACGGCTACGAGGCCAACAACACCGTCGACACGCCCACGCCGCAGGCGCTGCGCGCGGCGCATGCGGCATCGGACCGTTGGTTGCTGGAGTACGTCGCGGCCATCACGCCCGAGCAACTGGCCGAGCGCATCGCGTTCACCTTCACCGACGGCGGCCGCGGCGCGATGACGCGCGAGGAGATGCTCTTCCACGTGGTGACCCACGACGGGTACCACCGTGGCGAGGTGGGACGGATGCTCAAGCAGATCCAGTCACCGCTGCCGTGGGACACCTTCGCGGTGTTCCTGCATCAGGATCAGCCGGAGCGGCGCGGGCAGGGCTGAGGGCGGACCTCAGTCCGCGGGCCTCACGTAGTAGAGATCGAACTCGCCCTCTTCCACCAACTCGAATCCGTGCCGCTGATAGAAGCGGTTGGAGTCGCTCTGTTTCAGCGCGCCGACACGCACCGGCAGGTGGAGTGCTCGCGCTTCGCGGAAGACTTCGGCGAGCACGCCGGCGCCGATGCCGCGTCCCTGCCAGGCCGGATCGATATAGAGATGATCCAGCGCCAGCCAGCCGGGCTGCTGCGTCGTGACGACGAAGCCAAGGCGCTGCCCGTCGACGACGATGTGGCGCGTGCGCTCGGGATCGAAGCTGGAGAGAAAGCGCTCGCGCGCCCGCTGCGGATCGAAGCGGCCGATGCGTTCGAGGCTCTCGCGCATCGCGGCGATGCGCAGCGCCACAAGGGCTTCGGCGTCGTCCAGGACGGCGGCGTCGAACCGGAGAACGGCGGGGCTTGGCACGGTCGGCATGGCGCGCATCGTAAGCGCGGTGCCGATTGATTCGGACCCACAAAAAAGGACGCCCGACCAGCGGAGCTGACCGGGCGTTGCAAGTCCTAGAAAGGACGTCGTTGGGATCGGTGCCGTCCATCGGGGCCGAAGGCCGCGCCGTTGGAAGGCGTGAGGTGGACTCTAGGGCGAACCCTGAGGACGCGGCATCCCCTCAAGGTGGGATACCTGGGGAAATTGGTCAGCAGGTGTAAGGAGCACTCCGCATTACGGAAAACCGCAGCGGGTCTCACGCCGCGACCCATGACTTCCGTTCGCCGGCGCACACAAGGCATCCCGGTCGCCGTGCCCAGGCGCGGATCCTGCCGCTGCTGTCGTGGACAACGCGGTTGCGCCGCGGGTCGCTTCAAGCGGCGTACACGCGCGCCGGATAATCCCGCCCCATGACCGCGCCCAAGCCTCCCAAGAAGTCCGCGCCCCGGCCGCCTGCAAGCAAGACCTCGGGCTCGCCCGCGAGGGCCGGCACGCCGTCGCACGGGCCGCGTCCGCAGCCTCACCGCCCCGCGATCGACGCGCCCAGCGCGCCGCCGGAGCCCTGGAGCGACGACGACCTCGACGAGCTGCAGTCGCTGCTCGACGAAGTCCCGGCGCCGCTGGAGCCGCTCGATGCCTCGATGCTCGACGGCTTCCTGGTCGCGCTGATCCTGCAGCCCAAGCCGGTGCCGCTGTCCGACTGGTGGCGCTGGGTGCTCGACGCCGAGGAGGGCCGGCCCGCCCCGGCGCGCTACGACGCCCAGCCGCTGCTGCAGCTGGTCCAGCGCCGCGAGCATCAGCTCAAGCAGGCCATCGCCGATCGGCAGTGGTTCGACCCCTGGGTCTTCGAGCTGGACGAGGACGCGTCCCCGTCGGAGACCGTGCTGCCCTGGGTCGCCGGTTTCGCGCTGGCCGCCGACCTGTTCCCGGCGCTGATGAACCTGGACGAGTCCGAGCTCAACGAGCCGCTCGCCCAGCTCTACATGCATCTGGATCCCGAGGACCTCGAGGACGCGGACGCGCTGCTCGAGGAGATCGAAAGCCTGGAGCCGCCCGAGGAACTGGACGAGGCCGTCGAGAGCCTGGTGCGCGCCAGCCTGCTGCTGGCGGACATCTCGCGGCCGCGCCCCGCGCCGAAGCCGCAGCGGTCGGGCGGTCCCGGCGGACCGAGGGGCCCAGGCGGCCCCGCCGGTCCGCGCCGCGGCGGACCGCCGCCCCGCCGGCCCCGCTGAGGCTCAGCGCGCGGCGGGCGGCTTGGGCTCGGCGTCCTCCGCGGCGGACGGCGTCGCGCTCGGTGCGATGGACGCAATCGGCGCGCCGGGCCCCACCTGGCGCTTCATCCACTCGCTCATCTCCCACAGCGTGTGCCCCACCGACTCGCGCGCCGAGTAGCCGTGCGACTCGAAGGGCAGCGTGACGTAGCGCACCGAGCCGCCGGTCCCCGCGAGCGCCTGGTACAGCCGCGCGCTCTGCATCGGGAAGGTGCCGGGGTTGTTGTCCAGCTCGCCGTGGATCAGCAGCAGCGGCTCCTTGAGCCGGTCGGCGTAGTTGAACGGCGAGAGCTTCTGGTAGACCTCCTGCGCCTCCCAGTAGGTCCGGCGCTCGCTCTGGAAACCGAAGGGCGTGAGGCTGCGGTTGTAGGCACCGCTGCGCGCGATGCCCGCCTTGAACAACCGCGTGTGCGCCAGCAGGTTGGCCGTCATGAAGGCGCCGTAGCTGTGGCCGCCCACCACCATGTGGTCGCGATCGCTGACGCCCAGGTCCACCGCCTTGTCGATGATGGCCTGCGCGTTGGCGGTGATCTGCGCGATGAAGCTGTCGTTCACCGTCTTGGGATCGCCCACCACCGGCATCGTCGCGTCCATCAGCACGACGTAGCCGTCCAGCAGCAGCATCAGCGGGCTGGTGCCCGGGAAGACGTTGAAGCGGTTGCTGGAGCCGCTGACCTGGCCCGCGGTCGAGGCGTCGGTGTACTCCAGCGGATAGGCCCAGACGACGGTCGGCCGGCGCTCGCCGGGCTGGTAGCCGGGCGGCTTGTACAGCCAGAACGACAGCGCCACGCCGTCCTCGCGCTTGAAGCGCACGAACTCGCGCTGGATCTCGCGCAGCTGCGGCGCCGGGTCCTTGACGTCCGTCAGCGGCGTCAGCTCGGCCAGTGACGGACCGCCGCGCAGCACCACGTTGCCTGGCTCGCTGACGCTCTCGCGCACCGTCAGCACGCGGCGGCCCTCGCCATCGAGCACCGCCAGCGGACGCTCATGGTGCGCGGCGTCGCCGCCGTTGACCGGCGCGCCGGACTGGAACACCCGCGACTTCTTGTTGTCGGCGAGCCCCAGGCGATCGATGAAGGGCTTGTCGCCCTCGGGGCTGGCGCCGGTGCCGAAGTACCAGAGCGCGCCCTCGTCGACCCGCACGACCGCGCGGCCGGTGGGCAACATCCGCTGCAGCGGCGTACCAGGATCGCGATAGCGGTCGCGCACCGAGCGCTCGATCAGCCGCTGCGCGGCCGCGCCGCCGTCCATCGTGACCAGCTCAGTCGAGGTGCGCATCTTCGCCAGGTCGAAGTCCTGCACCAGCGCCTGCCGGCCGCCCTCGAGGAAATCGAGCCGGCTCAGCCGCTGCGCGACGCGGTGCACCTCGCGCGCCTCGCCGGTGTAGGGCGGGTCCAGCCGCATCAGGCGGTCGCGGTGCGGCGCGGGCACGCGGGTGTCGCCGCCATCGAGCGCCTCGACCCAGTAGACGGCGCCGTCCGCGCCCGGCGAGGCGAAGAAGTGACGCGGTCCGGTGATGACGCCCTCGACCGGCACGCCTTCCTTCAGCCGCGTGCGGCCGATGGGCACGACCTTGCCGTCGACGCCGCGCACCTCGGCCTGGGCCGCGAAGTCGTCCCAGCCGACCTGGTAGCTGAACGGCTCCAGCAGCCGCATCGTCAGCAGCTGGCCCGGCGTGCCCAGCGCCTCGAGGTGGCTGAACAGGCCCGGCTCCCCGATCGGCCGCACCGCGCCAGTGTTCAGGTCGACGCGCGCCAGCTGCGAGCTCGCGTGATGCGCGAAGACGGCCGCCTCCTGCGCGTTGCCCAGCAGGTCCTGCTGCGTGCGCTCCGGCGAGTTGCGGCCGATGGATTCCTGGATCGACGGCCCCGACGGCGCGTTGAACACCGGCGCCGGCCCGCGCTTGGCGGGCACCGTCAGCGTGACCAGCTCATGGTCGTTGAGCCACACGACGTCGCTCTCCAGCATCGTGTGCAGCTTGAGCCGGGGCACCGCCTTGAGCTTGCCGGTCGCGACCTCGCCCACCCACAGCTCGACCGCGGTGTCGGTGCGGCGGTTCAGCAGGAAGCGCTTGCCGTCGGGCGAGAAGCGCAACTGATGGAAGGCGCCGCCGGCCGGCAGCGCGACGGGGCGCTCGGTCCCCTCGGCACCGCCTTGCAGCGGGCGTAGCGACAGCGACTCGATCGCGGTGATCAGCTGCGGGCTGTCGGTCGCCGGGTCGTAGCGCAGGCCGGCGTGGCGCAGCACCGGCCGGGCCAACTCGGCAACGGTGCGCAGCTTGCGCGGCACCACGATGGCCAGCGTGCGCTGGTCGGGTGAGACCAGGTAGCTCGGCAGCGCCTTGGCATCTAGCACCGCGCGGATCGCCGGCGACGGCTGCTGGTAGATCTGCGCGAGCGTCGCAGCCGAGGTCAGCGCCGAGGTGGCGGCCGGCTCGTCCGCCGACGCGGCGCGGGCGGCGCTCGCGGCAAGCCCGCCCAACGCGGCGGCCAGGGACAGGGTGAGCGGGATCAGCGACGGGACGCGCGCTTGGGACATGGATGGACACCGTGAAGCGAAGGAAGGCGGCAATCTAGCAGCGCCCTCCGCCGCTGTCGGGGCGTGTCGCTCGGGGTGATCCCGAGGTTTCAGGCCCGCTCGCTCAGGTCCGGATCACGCAGCGAACAGACGCGCGGCGTGCAGTCCGAGCCCGGTGGCGACGGAGGCGAAGCGGTCGCCGCGCACGGGCCGCGCCGCGGGGAAATCGGCGGCGATGCGGTCGGCCAGCACCGTCAGGCCGGTCGAGCCGCCGGTGAAGTACAGCGCGTCGACGTCCGAAGGCTGGAGCCCCGCCCGCTCGACGGTCTCGCGGCCCGCCTGCGCGATGCGCTCGATGTCGTCGCGCAGCGCGCCCATCGCGGCCGTCTCGGACAAGGCGACCGACAGGCCCGATTCGATCAACCCCAGGTCGATCGTGCAGTCGCCACCGGCCGCGACCTCGATCTTGGCCTCCTCGGCCCGATGGGCGAGCTCATGGCCCAGGCGCTCCTCCAGCACCGTCATCAGGCGCTGGTGATGGCGCGGGTCGCCGTAGAAGCCCTTCATGTTGCGCAGCTCGATCACCCGCTGCGGGCTGTAGCAGGTGTTGATCAGGTGCCAGGTCGCCAGGTCGAAGTAGACGCCGCTGGGCACCTCGCGCGGCGTCTGGCCCGGCTTGGCGGGACCGAGGGCGCGATAGCCGAATTCGCGCAGGATGCCGGTCAGCTCGATGTGGCGGTCGAAGTCGGTGCCGGCGATGTGGACGCCGTGGTTGGCGAGGATGTCGTCGCGGCGGTCCAGTCGCCGGATGCGCTCCGGCCCGACGCGCACCAGCGAGAAGTCGGAGGTGCCGCCGCCAATGTCGGCCACCAGCACCAGCTGCTCGCGGTCGGCCTGCTGCTCGAAGTCGAAGGCCGCGGCGATCGGCTCGAACTGGAAGTGCACGTCCTCGAAGCCCACCGCCCGCGCCGCCGCGGCCAGCGAGGCCTGCGCGGCCGCATCGCGCTCGGGCTCGCCGTCGACGAAGTAGACCGGGCGGCCCAGCACCACGCGGCGCGGCTCGTGCCCGCCCCGCGCCGCCTGCCGGCGCAGGCGCTTGAGGTAGCCGGCGAGCATGTCGGCGTACTTCACGCCCCGCCCGCCGCCGACGTCGGTGACCTGGTCGATCAGGCTGGAGCCGAGGATGCTCTTCATCGAGCGCATCAAGCGCCCGTCGACGCCTTCCTCGTAGGCGGCCATCGCCGCGCGTCCGAAGGCGCGCGGCGGGCCGTCGGCATCGTGGCGGCCCTCGGCGTAGTAGAAGACCGCGGTCGGCATCGTGACCTTGTCGTCCTCCAGCGGCACCAGGCGCATCGCGCCGGGGCGCGCGGCGTCCGGCACGGCGACGGCCGAGTTGGAGGTGCCGAAGTCGATGGCGCAGAAGTCGCGCGGCAGGTCGGTGGACGGGGAGGACATGGCGCGGCGGTCGGAAATGCGAAAAGGGCGCGGATTCTAGCCGCGCCCTTTTTTCGGGGTCCCGGCGTGCCGATGACGCCGGCAGGGGCTCCGCCGGTCGGGCGGGCCGGCGCTCAGGCGGCCTGGAGGCTGCGCACCGCGCGCGCCGGCAACGCGTCGCCGTAGAAACCGAAGTCCAGGTCCGGACGCTTGCCGCTCATCAGCTCGGCCAGCGCGCGGCCGGAGCCCGCGCCGTGCGTCCAGCCCAGCGTGCCGTGGCCGGCGTTGATCCACAGGTTCGAGGCCTTCTGGCTGCGCCCGATGTAGGGCACGTTGGTCGGCGTGCTCGGTCGCAGGCCGGTCCAGTAGTTCGGCTCGGACAGGTCAGCGACGCCGGGGAACAGCTCCTCGTAGCGGCGCACCAGCGACTCGCAGCGGACCTTGGAGGTCGGGCTGTCCAGGCTGGTGTCCAGGCCCACCAGCTCGGCGGTGCCGGCGATGCGGACGAAGTCGCCCAGCCGCGAGATCGCGATCTTGCGCGCGTCGTCCAGCAGGCTGACGGTGCTGGCCTGCTCCGGCCGCTTCAGCCGCAGCGTGGCCGAGTAGCCCTTGGCCGGATAGATGTTGAGGTGCTCGCCCAGCGGCTTGGTCAGGCCGGGCGCGTAGGAGGCCAGCGCCACGACGTAGGCGTCGCCCTTGAGCCATTGCGTCTGGCCGGTCTCGCGGGACTGGACCTGCACGCCGGCGACTTCGTCGCCCTGCGGCTGCAGCGTCACGATGTCGTGGTTCCACAGGAACTGCGCGCCGCGACGTTCGGCCAGCTTGGCCAGCGCCTGGGTGAAGACGCGCGCGTCGCCGGATTCGTCGCTGGGCGTGTAGGTGCCGCCGAAGACCGCGTGCTGGGCCGAGCGCAGCGCCGGCTCGATCGCCAGGACCTCGTCGCGGCTCAGCACCCGGCGGTCGACGCCGTGACGGCGCATGATCTCGGCGCCCTGCGCGCCGGCCTCGAAGTCGGCCTCGCTGCCGAAGAAGTGCAGGATGCCCTTCTGAAGGCGGTTGTACTGGATGCCGGTCTCGGCGACGAGCGCCTGCAGCGACTCGTGGCTGTAGCGGCCCAGGCGCACCAGCTGCTCGACGTTGCGCTCGAACGCGGCCGTCGTGCACTGGCCCAGGAAGGACAGGCCCCAGCGCCATTGCGCCGGGTCCAGCCGCGGGCGGAACAGCAGCGGCGCATCGTCCTTCAGCAGCCACTTGGCGACCTTGAACGGCGCTCCGGCATTGGCCCAGGGCTCGCAGAAGCAGACCGAGATCTGCGCGCCGTTGGCGAAGCTGGTTTCCAGCGCCGCATCAGGCTGGCGGTCGACGACGACGACATCGTGACCCTGGTCCAGCAGGTACCAGGCGGTGTGGATGCCGATGATGCCGGCGCCGAGGACGATGACCTTCATGGGAGAGCTCCAGGTGAACTTGTGGTTCCGCTTCGATGCAGCGTGGGGCGGGCTTCAGGCCAGCGGGCGCAGGATCAGCTGCAGTCCCAGGATGGCCATCACGAGGGCGATCAAGGCATCGATGCTGCGCCAGACCGCCGGGCGGCGCAACGGCACCGCCACCGCCGCCGCGCCGAAGCCCAGCAGCGAGAACCACATCCACGACGCCACCGAGGCGCCGGCCGCGAAGGGCAGCTGCATGCCGGCCGGCTGCTGCGCGCCGACGGTGCCCAGCAGCACCACGGTGTCCAGGTAGACGTGGGGATTCAGGTAGGTCATCGCCAGCGTGCTGCCCAGCACCGCCGTGAGCGAGCCACTGCCCGCCTGCGCCTGCAGGCCGGCCTGGGGCGACATCGCCCGCAGCGCGGCCTTGAGGCCGTAAGCCAGCAGGAAGGCCGCGCCGCCCCAGCGGAAGACCTCCATCAGCAGCGGGCTCGCGGCGATCAGCCGGCCCAGCCCGAACACGCCCAGCCAGATCAGCAGCATGTCCGACAGCGCGCACACCAGCACCACCGGCGCCACGTGCTGGCGCATCAGGCCCTGGCGCAGCACCAGCGCGTTCTGCGCGCCGATGGCGACGATCAGGCCGGCTCCGGTGAGCCAGCCTTGCAACAGGGCTGCGCTGGGGGACGACATCGGGGGGTGTTTGGGCGGGCGGGTGGAGCAGCGGATTGTGGTGAGCCGCCGTCATTCCATGAAGCGGGATTAATATCTCAGCGCATACATTAGGGCCGCTAATAAAGCCTTGGAGATCTCGATGAAGGATCTGGACGCCGCGGGGCTGGACTGCCTGGCCGCGCTGGCCGACGAGCGCAGCTTCGAGCGCGCCGCGGAGACGCTGGCGATCACGCAGAGCGCCGTCTCACAGCGCCTGCGCAACCTGGAAGCGCAGGTGGGCCAGTTGCTGGTCGTGCGATCCCGGCCACTGCGGCTGACCGAGCCCGGCAAGCGCCTGCTGCGCTATGCCCGCCAACTGGCGGCGCTGCGCTCGGACGTGGTGCGGGAACTGGGCGTGCAGTCGGCCCAGGCGGAACGCTTGCCGATCGCGGTGAACGCCGACAGCCTGGCGACCTGGGTGCTGCCGGCGCTCGATCCGCTGGTGCAGCGCGGCCTGCGGGAGGGCTTCGGGCTGGAGCTGGTCGTCGACGACCAGGACTTCACCCACGACTGGCTGCGGCAGGGCGAGGTGCTGGGCTGCGTCACCACCGTGCCGCAGGCGCTGCGCGGCTGCATCGCGCAGCCGCTGGGCGTGATGCGCTACATCGCCATCGCCAGCCCCGATTTCATCGCGCGGATGCTGCCCCATGGGCTGGGCGAGGCTAACTTCGCGCAGGTGCCCTTCCTGGTCTTCAACCGCAAGGACGACGCGCAGCGGCAGTGGGTCCGCCAGGCGATGGGCCTGCGCTCGGCGCGGCTGAACGCGCGCTATGTGCCGTCCAGCGAGGGCTACGTGAACGCGGTGCGGATGGGCTGGGGAGTGGGCGTGGCGCCGGAGCTGCAGGTGCGGCCGCTGCTCGCGAGCGGCGAGCTGGTGGCGCTGCGGCCGGAGGTGCAGGTGGCCGTGGCCCTGTACTGGCACCAGTGGAAGCTGGGCGGCGAGACGGCCGTCGGGGGAGAGCCCCGGCGCGCGGCCCCTGAAGGAGGGACACCACCGGCCTTGCTGGATCAGATTGGCGAGGCCTTGGCGCGGGGCGCGCGGGAGGCGTTGATGCCGGCCTGAGGTCGGCGGGTCGATGCGTTGACGCAGCGCGTCAGCGCTTGACCGCGGCCAGCTGGATCTTGGTCTGGGGCTGGAGCTGGGCGGCCGGGACGGCCGATGCCGGCGCGGCGCCTTGCTGGGCCAGGTGCAGGCGGAAACCGCCACGCTCGTGCTTGTCCTGGACGGAGCTCGCCAGCCACGCCGAGGTCAGCACGACGCTGCTGACGATGGCCCAGGTCATCGACTTGTGGATCAGCGGGGACATGAGGGGGGCCAGGCGGCGGAGGTATTAGGGAAGGCCCGGAGCATAGTCACCCCCGATTGAGGGGGGGATCACACCTAAGTGGGGTGCGTGGTTATTCCGCCTCAGCTGTGGCGGGGTCACCCCAATCTGTGTGTATTTGTGAACACGATTCCGGAGCACCCGCGATCTGGGGATTCTCCCGAAGACGAAGGCGCGCAAACTGGGGCTCACCGCGCGGCGCTCCGCATCGGCACCGGGCGGCGGACTCACCCCGTGCTTTTCGACGAGGTCCATCATGCGCATCACCTCCGCCCTGAGCCTTTTCCGTCGCCCCAGTGCCGCGCGAGAGCCGGAACCGGCCGACATGGGGACCGCGTTCGGCATGGAAGCGAGCTTCGGCGACGACAGCGAGTACGAGGACTTCCGGCGCAGCGACTACGGCCTGGAGTCCGAAGCCGCACCGCCGGCGACGGTCACCTCGCCGCTGTCCTGGATGGCGGCCCGCCGCGGATGAATCGACAAGGCGCCCCGTCGGGCGCCTTTTTCGTTGGGCCAGGCGGTGTCAGCGGATCAGCAGCACCGGCACGTCGCTGTGCGCCATCACCTTGGTGGCGACCGAGCCCAGCACCAGCTTGCCCAGCGCCGTGTGGCCGTGCGAGCCCATCATCAGCAGGTCGAAGCGGCCCTTCTCCGCCACGGCGGTGATCGCGTCCGACGCGTGACCGGTCTTGACGACGTACTGGGCCTTGATGCCGCGCTTGTCCATGAAGGCACGGATCGGCTTGAGCACCTTCTCTGCCTCTTCCTGGTAGTAATCGGCCAGCACGGCCTTGTCGAGCACCGCGGCCGCGCGGGGCGGCACGCCGGCCACCACGTGCACCACCGTGTAGTCGTGGGCTCCGCCCAGCCATTCGTCGTGGGCGGAGAGATAAGCCAGCATGCGCTTGGAATAGGTGCTGCCATCGACGGCGACCAGGATCTTCATGATGGTGTCCCTCTCTGTCGGCCGACGACCGGCCGCGGGGCAGTGTGGCACAGAGCGCTCTCTGGAAAGCCGCACCCTTGGCGCAGGCCGCGGCTGAATTGACGTTGGACAATGCGGGCTCCCCGGCCGGTCGCGAGCCGCCCGGGCCGCGTCCCCGGACCCTTCCGCCGTCATCCGCCCAACCGTCCCTCCGCCGTGCGCCTGCAACTGATCTCCGACCTCCACCTCGAGCGCCAGATCGACTTCCAGACCGTCGCCGCGTCCGATGTCGATCTGCTGGTGCTGGCGGGCGACGTCGGCTCGTACCAGGCGGGCTCGCGGCTGGTGACCGACGACTTCGGCCTGGGCCGCTTCTCGCCGCGGCGCGCGGACGCGCCATGGCGGCGCGTGCTCTACGTGCCGGGCAACCACGAGTACGACGGCCTCGAGTTCACCACCGCCCAGGCGCGGCTGCGCCAGACCTGTGCCGACCTCGGCATCGAGTGGCTGGACCGCGAGCAGATCGTCATCGGCGACGTGCGCTTCATCGGCACCACGCTGTGGGCCGACTTCGACGCGCTGGCCGCGCGCGAAGCCACCGTGACGAAACAGCTGGCGGCGCGCGAGAAGGCCTTCCGCGCCGCGAATTTCTACCTGCGCCGCTACTCGACGCTGGTCGACGGACAGCACCTGCTGGCCGAGGGCCAGCGGGAACTCGCGCTGGACTGCCAAGCCTGGCTGCGCACGGCGCTGGCCGTCCCGTTCGATGGCAAGACGGTGGCCGTCACGCACTACGCGCCGAGCCTGCGCAGCGCCGATCCCCGCTATGGCTTGACGCCGGGCACCGCGGGTTTCTGCAACTCGCTCGACGAGCTGCTCCCCTTCGCCGACCTGTGGCTGCACGGCCACCTGCACTGCGCCCACGACTATGTCGTCGAGTCGCCCTCCGGCCCGCGCGGCGAGCTGCCGCACCGCTGCCGGGTCGTCGCGAACCCGCTGGGTTACGCGAGCAAGGGCGAGCAGGAGGACTACCGGCCCGAGCTGGTCATCGAGGTCTGACGGGCGGCGGGCCGTCGTAGGTCCAGAGGTAGTCGCGCGGCATCGGACCCTTGTTGCGGCCGCCCTGCTGCGTCTGCTCCCACGCGTGGGCCAGGATGCCGACCGAGCGCGACAGGCAGAACAGGCCGCGCGCCAGCGGCGCCGGGAAGCCGAGCTCGGCGTAGATCACCGCTGTCGCGCCGTCGATGTTCATCGGGATGCGCCGGCCGTCCTTGCGCCGTTGCAGCTCAGCCTCGACCGCGCGCCCGATCGACGCGAAACGGCCCGACACCACGCCGAGCTGCGCGGCTTCGTCCACCAGCGCCAGCAGCCGCGGCGCCCGCGGATCCACCGGGTGGAAGCGGTGGCCGAAGCCCGAGACGAACTTGCCCCGCAGCGCGATGGCCTCGTCCAGGCCCGCGGCGACGGCCGCCTCCAGCGTCGCGCCGTCGTCCATCCGCGCCGCGATCGACTGCAGCATCTCCACGCATTGCTCGCCCGCGCCGCCATGCACGTCGCCCAGCACGTTCATCGCCGACGCCATCGCGTTGTTCAGGCCCACGCCGCAGGTGGCCGCCATGCGCGCGATCGCGATGCTCGGCGCCTGCGGCCCGTGGTCGACCGCCGCCATCAGCGCCATGTCCAGCAACTGGGCCTGCTCCGCGCCGGGCAGCTCGCCGCGCGTCATCAGCCAGATCATCTGCGCGAAGCTGACCTGCCCGATCAGGTCCTCGATCGCATGACCGCGGTAACGGATCACGCCGGGCGACATCTCGATGATCGACGTCCGCCACCAGTCCGCCACGCGCGGATCGCGAGCGGGCGCCTGCGCGTCGCCATCCGCCGCCGGAAATTCCTGCCCGCTCATACCGCCTTCTCCTCGATCAATGCCGCCCGCTCGGCGGCGCCGTAGCCCAGTTCCTCCAGGATCGCGCCGGTGTGCTCGCCGAGCCGCGGCGGCGGCCGGTCCACCGACGGCGCCTCGCCATTGAGCTTGAAGCCGGTGCGCAGCACGTGGATGTCGCGGCCGACGCCGGGCACGTCCTCGAAGCGCTCGACCAGGCCGCGCTGCGCGATCTGCGGCTGCTCGAGCGCCGCCTTCACCGACAGCACCGGCCCCGCCGGCACGCCGGCCGCGTTGAGGCGCTGCCACCACTCGCTGGCCGGCCGGGCGGCCAATGCGGCCTCGAGCCGCTGCTTGAGTTCGGCCCGATGCTGCAGCCGCGCCTGGCGATCGACGAAGCGCGGATCGGTCTTCCACTCGGGATGGCCGGCCACGTCGCAGACGGCCTCGAACTGCTCCTGCTTGTTGGCCGCGATGTTCAGCAGCCCGTCGCCGGTGCGGAAGGCGCCGGACGGACTGGCCGTCACGTTGTCGTTGCCCATCGGGCGCGGCTCCTGGCCCGCGACCAGCAGGTTCGACACCGCCCAGCCCATCGTCGCCATCGCGGCCTCGAGCATGGAGACGTCGATGAAGACGGCCTCATCGCGGTCGCGGTCGGCCAACGCCGCGGCGATCGCCATCGCGGCGGTCAGGCCGCCGATCGTGTCGGCGACCGGATGGCCGACGCGCAGCGGCGCCGTCGCCGCGTCGCCGGTGATGCTCATCATCCCGGACATGCCCTGGATGATCTGGTCGTAGGCCGGCAGGTCGCGCAACGGGCCGTCCTGGCCGAAACCGGAGATCGCGCAGTAGACGAGCCGCGGCTGGATCAGGCGAAGCGCCTCGAAACCGACGCCCAGCCGCTGCATCACGCCGGGACGGAAGTTCTCGACGACCACGTCGGCGGTCGCTACCAGCTTGCGGAACACCGCCTGGCCGGCCGGGCGCTTGAGGTCGATGGTGATCGAGCGCTTGCCCGGGTTCTGGGCCAGGAAGGACGCGCCCATCCGCGCCTCGTTGAGCGCGGGGTCGGCACCGAGTTGCCTGGCCAGGTCGCCGGTTTCGCGCGCCTCGACCTTGATGACATCGGCGCCCAGGTGGGCCAGTTGGTGGCAGGCGAATGGGCCCGCGAGGACGTTCGTCAGGTCCAGGACGCGGACGCCGCGCAGCGGGGAAAGGCTCATGGTGGGCTCCGTCGCGCATGCCTGCGTTGTGTCCGCATGCGTTGGTGAAAGTTCTATCTGACAGAACGTTGATTTGTCTGATAGAACTTTAGGACGACTTGATCCGCCCGAACAGGGCCTGAGACAAGGGAATAACGAGGGAATACCCATGGCTGACCGCAAGACCGCCCCCGCCCGCCCCCCGGAACCCGCCGATGGAGGGGGCTCGTCAGCGGACGCCGACTCCAGCGGGGTGGCGGTGCTCGACCGCGCCTTCGCTCTTCTGGGGGCCTTCGGTCAGGACGACGACAGCCTGTCGCTGGCGGAACTGGCGCGCCGGACCGATCTCTACAAGAGCACGGTGCTGCGGCTGCTGGCTGCGCTGGAACACGGCGGCTTCGTGCGCCGGCTGTCCGACGGCCAGTACGCCATCGGCCCGGCGCCACTGCGGCTGGCGACAATCTACCAGCGCTCGTTCCAGGTCGGGCCGGCGGTGGAGCCGCTGCTCAAGCAGCTGAGCGCGGAGACCGGCGAGACGGCGTCCTTCTACGTCCGGCACGGCGACGCCCGCATCGCGCTCTACCGCTGGGAGCCGGCGCGTTCGGTGCGCGCCGCGGTGGCGGTGGGCCAGCAGTACGCCTTGCGCCAGGGCGCCTCGGGCAAGGTGCTGTGCGCGTTCTCGGAGGACCGGAGCGCCGGCTTCGAAGCCATCCGGACGCGGGCCTGGGCCGATTCCTACGGCGAGCGCGAGCCGGACACCGCCTCGGTCGCCGCGCCGGTGCTGGCGGCCGACGGACGGGCACACGGGGCGATCGCGGTGTCCGGACCGCGGATCCGCCTGTCGCCGCCGACGACGATGCTGGCGGCTTGCCAGGCAGTGCTGGGCGCCGCCCGGGAAGCGACACGCCTGCTGGGAGGCGACGTCGCGCGGCTCGAGGCCGCATCGCGCGCGCTCAGCCTCGACCAGTTCAGCGGCGGCGCCTGAGCGCCGCGCACGTCAGCGACCGCGGCCCCCGGCGAGGTGATCAAGCCGCGCCGTGGCAGTTCTTGAACTTCTTGCCCGAGCCGCAGTGGCAGGGATCATTGCGACCCAGCTTGGGAGCGTCGCGGCGGACCTGCTCGACGTGATACCGCTGCGACTCGGTCGCTTCCTGCAGGTCGACCACGGTCAGGATCAGATCCTCGATCGCCTCGTCGATGTTCTTCAGCGGATGCTCGCGATCCAGCAGCTCGACGACCTCCCGCTCCTCCGGCGTCTCGGCCGGCAGGTGGCGGTACAGACGGGCCAGCAGCGCGTTGACGTTGTCGTCGGCCTGCTCGTGCAGCTCAGGGAAGGTCACCGCGGCGTATTCGAAGCCGCCGACCCACGGCAGCAGCGCGCGGGTGATCGGGTCCTCGGGCAGCGTCACCGCGTCCGGATCGATGCCTTCGGCGGCCGCGATTTCGGCGGCGGCCTCGACGGCGTCTTGCGCCTGCTCCTCGGCCTCACCGCTCCCCTCGCCGCCCTCGCCTTCGGTCGCGTCCTCCGCGTCCAGGTCCAGCACCAGCGGATAGAACCAGCCCTGCTCCAGCATGCTGTGGTTCAGCGAGGCGAAGCGGCGCTCCACCAGCGAGCGGATACGCGCGAGCCAGGCCGGGTCGACGTCGTCAGGCAGCGGGCGGCCTTCGTAGTCGAAGACCGGCGGCAGCCACTCCTCGATCGGGATCAGGCGCGGCTGCACCAGCACGCCGGCCAGGTAGCCGTCCAGCATCGAGGCATCGAGCGGCTCGAGCGGCGCGGGCGTGGCGGCGAGAAGGTCGTCGAGTTCGTCGAACTCGGCGTCGGAAAGGTCGTGGGCAATGCTCATGGGGCGCGATTGTCGCCGGGCGCGACCGATTCGATCAGCCGTTCGCGCATCCAGCGCTGGGCGCTGCGATCTTCATTGCGCAGGTGCCAGAGCAGGTCCACGTGCACCGGCGAGAGCTGCATCGGCAGCGGCCGGTAGATCAGCGCGTCCTGATAACCGGTGGCGGTGATGAAGGATTGAGGGAGCACCGTCAGCAGATCGGAATGCGCGACCACCCGTCCGGCGGTGAAGAACTGGTTGACCGTCAGCGCAATCCGGCGGCTGCGCTTGAGCGCCGCCAGCGCTTCGTCGACGAAGCCGTAAGGCCGGCCGGAGAAGCTCACCAGCAGGTGATGCGCCTGGCAGAAGGCGTCCAGCGTCAGTTCCTGGTCCGCCAGCGGATGGCCCCGCCGCATCACGCAGACGTAGTACGAGTCATACAGCCGCTGCTGGCGGATGGCCGCCATGTCGCCCTGCCCCTTGAGCGCGGCGACGGCGGTCGGGAAGTAGCCCAGCGCGAAGTCGGCCTCGCCCTGCTCCAGCAGCGAGCGGGGATCGCGGGTCGTCAGCGGCAGCACATGGACATTGGCCAGCGCGCGCAGCCGCTCCAACTGCTGCATCAGCGGCGGCAGGATCAGCGCCGCGGTGGCGTCGGCCATCGCCAGCCGGAAGGTGTATTCCTCCGAGCCTGGCTGATAGTCGCCGGGATCGAGCGCCACCCGCAGCCGCGTCAGGGCCGACCGGACCTCGGGCCACAGGCCCTCGGCGCGGGAGGTGGGCTTCATCCCGAAGGCCTGGCGCACGAACAGGTCCTCGCCCAGCGCCTCGCGCAGGCGTTTGAGCGCATGGCTGACCGCCGGCTGCGTCATCGACAGCCGCTCCGCGGCCCGGGTCATCGAGCGCTCCGCCATCACGGCGTCGAAGACCTTCAGCAGGTTGAGATCCAGGTTGCGGAAGCTCACGGGGGGCCCTCCAAAGCAGGCACTTCTTCACGGGAAACGCGCGCACATCGGTGCGGCGACGCGCTCCAACGACGGCACTCCAACGGGTGATTCGCGGCGCGAATTGCGCATTCCTTCGCGCTTGGCGGTGCACACCGTGATGCCGGTCACGTTCGGAACGCGGGCCGCGCAATGATATGCACGGCGTTTATACATTCGATGCCCATCTTTCATTGGCGTCATGTCTAGGGGAAACCCTATAGTTCGTTCCGTCGGTTCTACAGAGCCGCACAACCCAGCCAATCAAAGGAAATCGCCATGAGCGTCGCTACCCAAACCTTCGGTCTGCCGCTGAGCCGCACGGTGCGTCGCGGCGGCACGTTCGCCACCATCGGTGCCCGCGTCTGGGCCCGCACCATCACCAACGTGAAGGCCCGCATCGAGTCCGCCAAGATGGCCCGCGCCGAGCGCGAGCTGCTGGCCCTCGCCGCCCAGTACGAAGAGAGCATGCCCTCCTTCGCCGCTGAACTGCGCGCCGCCAAC
Source organism: Mitsuaria sp. BK037 (assembly GCF_014193045.1). NCBI lineage: Bacteria > Pseudomonadati > Pseudomonadota > Betaproteobacteria > Burkholderiales > Sphaerotilaceae > Roseateles > Mitsuaria sp. BK037. The sequence continues at coordinate 367,535 of NZ_JACHYS010000003.1, forward strand.
GCCCGTCGCAACGGCTGACACGCCCCCCACCGGGCGCCGTACAGGCCCGGTCGCGAAGCCAGGAACCCTCGTAAGGTGAGCGCAGGCTCTCCTCGAAAGGCGCTCCAGGCCGAGCAAAACAAAAGCCCGCTTCGAATCGCTTCGAGCGGGCTTTGCCTTTTGCGGCGCCGATGAAGGCACCGCCCTTTTTGCGGGGCAGCGGGCCGGGTGGCCCGCCGTCGATCAGGCCTGGGCCAGGCGCTGTTCGATCCTGGCCTTGGTGGCCGGCAGCTCGGCCGGCAGGCCCTGGGCCAGTTGGGTGAAGAGCTCGTCGTGCAGCTTGAGCTCGGTCGCCCAGTCCTCGTTCGAGATCTGGGTGACGGTCTTGAACTGTTCCGGGGTGAAGGCCAAGCCCTGCCAGTTCAGGTCCTCGTAGCGCGGGCTGGTGCCGAAGGCGTGTTCGACGCCTTGGCCGTGACCGTCGACGCGCTCGAGCATCCACTTCAGCACGCGCATGTTCTCGCCGTAGCCGGGCCAGACGAACTTGCCGTCGGCACCCTTGCGGAACCAGTTGACGCAGAAGATCGCCGGCAGCTTCGCGCCGGACTGGGCGAGCTTGGCGCCCAGCGTCAGCCAGTGCTGGAAGTAGTCGGCCATGTTGTAGCCCATGAAGGGCAGCATCGCGAACGGGTCGCGGCGCACGACGCCCTGCTGGCCAGCGGCCGCGGCGGTCGTTTCCGACCCCATGGTGGCGGCCATGTAGACGCCTTCGGTCCAGTCGCGGGCCTGGGTCACCAGCGGCACGGTGGTCGAGCGGCGCCCGCCGAAGATGAAGGCGTCGATCGGCACGCCGGCGGGGTTGTCCCACTCGGCGTCCAGCGCCGGATTGTTGGTTGCCGCGACGGTGAAGCGCGCGTTCGGATGCGCGGCCTTGGCGCCGGTTTCCTTGGCGATCGCGGGCGTCCAGTCCTTGCCCTGCCAGTCGATCAGGTGCGCGGGCGGCGTGTCAGTCATGCCTTCCCACCAGACGTCGCCATCGTCGGTCAGCGCGACGTTGGTGAAGATGACGTCCTTGTCCAGGCTGGCCATGCAGTTCGGGTTGGTCAGCGAGTTCGTGCCCGGGGCGACGCCGAAGTAGCCCGCTTCCGGGTTGATCGCGTACAGGCGGCCGTCCTTGCCGGGCTTGATCCAGGCGATGTCGTCGCCGATGGTGGTGACCTTCCAGCCCTCGAAGCCGGCGGGCGGGATCAGCATCGCGAAGTTGGTCTTGCCGCAGGCGCTCGGGAAGGCGGCGGCGACGTGATGCTTCTTGCCTTCGGGCGAGGTGACGCCCAGCACCAGCATGTGCTCGGCCAGCCAGCCCTGGTCGCGGCCCATGGTCGAGGCGATGCGCAGCGCGAAGCACTTCTTGCCCAGCAGCGCGTTGCCGCCGTAGCCGGAGCCGTAGGACCAGATCTCGCGCGTCTCGGGGTAATGGACGATGTACTTCGTCTTGTTGCAGGGCCACTTGACGTCGGCCTGGCCCGCCTCCAGCGGCGCGCCGACGGTGTGCACGCAGGGCACGAACTCGCCGTTGTCGCCCAGCGTGTCCAGGACCGCGCGACCCATGCGGGTCATGATGCGCATGTTCACGGCGACATAAGGGCTGTCGGACAGCTCGACGCCGATGTGGGCGATCGGCGAGCCGATCGGGCCCATCGAGAACGGCACCACGTACAGCGTGCGGCCGCGCATCGCGCCCTTGAAGAGCGCCTTGTCACCGGTCTGCAGCAGCGCGCGCATCTCGGCCGGTTCCATCCAGTTGTTGGTCGGGCCGGCGTCGAGCTTGTTCTTGGTGCAGATGAAGGTGCGGTCCTCGACCCGGGCGACGTCGCTGGGGTCGCTCCAGGCGAGGTAGCTGCCCGGGCGCTTGGCCGGGTTCAGCTTCTGGAAGGTGCCGGCGTCGACGAGCTGCTGGCACAGGCGGTCGTACTCGGCCTGGCTGCCGTCGCACCAGTAGACGTCCTTGGCTTCGGTGAGCGCGGCGATCTCGGCGACCCAGGCGATCAGGCGCTGGTGTTTCACGTAAGCCGGCACGTTCAGGCGCAAGCCTTCCATTACAGGTCGGTTCATGGCGATTCCCAATTTGAGGATATGAAAAGCGGAATTGGGTCAGCTCCGATCCGGTGGCTTCCCGCTCTGCCTACAGAGGAGAAGACCGCGGAGCTGACCCAATGCCGCACGCCATGGCTGGTGCCTCGCCGAACACTGGTTCCAATGTAATCACGCCGTAACTCGCGTGCTCGGCGGGGTTATGCGTTTCTGGAATGGATTGATGCTCGGGCGCCGCTGGCGCGGGAGGCCGCCCGCAGTGGGACCGATGGTGCCGGGAACTGGCACCATGTTTTCCTACATTGGGCTTCCCCCCACCCACCGGAGCCCACCATGCACCCCGTCCCAACCGCCATCCAGGCGGTCGATCAGTCCCCTGTCGAAGCGTCGCCGCGAAGGGCCGGCCTGCAATGAAGCGCATCCAATACGACCAGTACGGCGGCCCGGGCGGCATGAGGCTCGCGGACTTCCGGCTTCCTGCGCCCGCCAAGGGCGAAGTCGCCGTCGACGTGAAGTTCGCAGCGATCAACCCCGTTGACTGGAAGATCCGCAATGGCTACTTGAAGCTGGTGACCGGAAAGGCCTTTCCGCGCGCCATGGGCAGTGACTTCTCCGGCGTGGTGACCGCGGTCGGGCCCGGCGTCACCCGATTCAAGCGCGGCGACGCCGTCTTCGGTTCTGCCCGCATGAAGGAAAGCGGCGCGCTCGCGCCAGCCGTCATCACGAGCGACGCCTTCCTGGCAAAGAAGCCTCGCAACGTGACGTTCGAGGAGGCGGCGTGCCTGGGCACACCGGGCGTGACGGCCTGGAACGGCCTGGTCGACAAGGCCCGGCTGAAGCCCGGCATGCACGTGCTCATCAACGGCTGCACCGGCGCCGTGGGCGAGGCCTCCGTGCAGCTCGCACGCCGATGGGGGGCGACGGTGTCCGGCATCTGCAGCGCGGACGCCATGGAGCGCGCCCGCGCCCTGGGCGTGATCGCGGTCCACGACTACCGCACCACCCGGGTCGCCGACCTCGAGGGGCGCTACGACGTCGTCTACGACACGGCGGGCACCATGACGGTGGCCGAAGGCCTGGGCCTGCTGCGCAAGAACGGCGTGTTCCTCGACATCGACCCGACCCCGGCCAAGTTCCTGCGCGCAATCCTGAACCGGCGGCTCAAGCCCATTGTTTGTTCGCCCCGGGCCGAGGTCCTCGACGGCCTGGCCCGGGCCGCCGGGGAAGGCACACTGCGCCTGCCCGTCGCGCAGATCGTGCCCTTGAGCGACGCCATCCGCCTGCTCACCGACCTCGAGGCAGGAAAGAAGCTCAACGGAAAGGGCCTCGTTGCCATGGAGTAGACGTGACCCGCAGCCACCGATTGTTCGATCTCATGCAGGTCTTGCGCCGGCACCGCGGAACGGTGTCAGGCCAGACGCTCGCCCAGGAAACCGGCGTGTCGCTGCGCACGATCCGGCGTGACATCGCGACCCTGCAGACCATGGGCGCGGACATCCGGGGCGAGGCCGGTATCGGCTACATCCTCCGTCCCGGCTTCCTGCTGCCCCCCATGTCGTTCACCACCGAGGAAATCCAGGCCTTGGTGGTCGGCGCGCAATGGGTGAGCCGCCAGACGGACGATGGGCTCGCGCTCGCGGCCCAGAACGCGCTGGCCAAGATCGGCGGCGTGCTGCCGCCCGACGCGCGGCGCGTGCTGGACGACGACTCCATGTACGTCGCCCGCGAGCGCGAGGACGAGTCGGGGCTCGATCTGGCAAGAGTGCGGCAGGCCATGCGCGAGCAGCGCAAGATGCGCATCGCTTACATGGACCAGGACGGCAGCCGGACCGAGCGCATCATCTGGCCGGTCGTGCTGGGCTTCGTCCAGTCCCAGCGCTTCATCGCCGGCTGGTGCGAGTTGCGGCAGGACTTCCGGTTGTTCCGGGCGGACCGGATCTCCAAGGTCGAGTTCCTGGAAGACACTTATCCGCGCAGCCGTCGGCAGATGGCGAAGGAATGGTGCGCGCAGGTCGACGCCCGGCGCATGGCGGACGCCGACCTGGCGTCCCGTCCCACCGACGCCGGCCTGCACGAGCCATCCCTCGCCACCTTCCGGCCCGAGCCGCTCGAGGGTGGTGGCGAAGGATCGCCTGATGCAACTGAGCCGCACCATAGATGAAAGGCGGAATGGGGTCAGCTGCGATCCGGTGGCTCACTCCCCTGTGCGAGGCCCGCGGGTGATCCGCTTCGTCTTCAAATCCAGGCTCGGAAACACCACGCTGCGCTTCACCCGCCCATAGGCGAAGCTCGTGTCGATGGACTGGATCCCGGGGATGGCATGCAGCTCCTGCCGGACGAAGCGCTCGTAGTCCTTCAGGCTCTGCGTCAGGACGCGCAGGAGGTAATCCACCTGACCGGTCATCACGTAGCAGTCCAGCACGGCGTCGACCGCCTGGATGGCGCGCTCGAACTTGCGCACGGCGTCGGCGGTGTGCTCCTTCAGCTTCACACCGACGAAGGCGGTCACCGGCAGGCCGAAGGCCTCCTCGTCGACGACCGCCGTGTAGCCGCGGATCATCCCGGACTCCTCCAGCATGCGCAGCCGGCGCAGGCAGGGGGTCGGCGTCAGGCTCACCTGCTCCGACAACTCCTGGTTGGTCATTCGCCCGTTGGCTTGGAGGGCGGCGATGATTTGGTAGTCCTTGCTGTCCATGTGCTGGACATTAGCAGCTTCTGCCAACCACAAGCCCGATAACGCGTGACTTTGAACGCTTCCGCTGGACCGGCGAATCGAGAATTCCCGGGTCCGACGAGAACGCCATGAAGTCCCTCCAGCCCATCTCCGCCTCCCCCCTTTCGATCGCCGCGCCGCCCCGCCCGTGGGTGGGCTGGCTGACGATGGGCCTGACGCTGGTGATCTGGGCCAGCTTCTCGCTGTCGATCCGCGCCATCGGCAGCTCCAGCCTCGCGCCCACCGACGTGGCGCTGATCCGCTTCCTGGTGCCGGCGCTCGCGCTGGCGCCCTTTCTGCCCTCGCGGTTCGCCGCGCTCCGGGCGCTGCCGGTGAAATGCTGGGTCATGGTGGCTTGCGGCGCGGGACTTCCCTTCTTCCTGATCGCCTCGCTGGGCGGCAAGTTCACCTCGGCCGCGCATGTCAGCGCGCTCATCGCCGGCACCACGCCGGTGTCCTTCGCGGTGATCGGCTGGCTGCTGTGGCGGGAGCCGGTCTCCCCCGCGCGGATGCGGCGGCTGGCCCTCATCCTGGTGGGCGTGGCCCTCATGGTGTGGGGGTTCGGCGCGCAATCGCCGCATGCCATGGTCGGCGCGGGCGTGCTGCTGCTCGCCAGCCTCCTTTGGGGGATCTACACCCATGGCCTGCGGCTGGCGGGGCTGGACCCGCTGTCCGGCGTCATGGTCGTGACCTACCCGTCGGTGGTCGCGCTCGCCGCCCTGGTCGGCTCGGGGCTGGTGGAGTCGCGACTCGCGGCGGCGCCGGTAAACGAGCTGCTGATGTTCGCCGCGGTCCAGGGCGTGGGCGTCGGCCTGTTCTCGACGCTGCTGTATGGCATGTCGATCCGACTGCTCGGCGCAGCGAAGTGCGCGATGGTGGGCGCGCTGGCGCCGGTGCTCGCGACGCTGCTGGCCATCCCCCTGCTGGGCGAGTCGCCCACCGCGCTGACCGCCTTTGGCGTGATGGTGGTCAGCCTCGGCGTGGTGCTCGCCGTCCGGGCCAGCACGGCGCCCCGCTGAAGGCCCCCCTTAAGCGGGACCTGAGCTCACCCGGCGAGGCACTCCGCCGGTGACAGGCCAGCGTTGTGCCCCCACGCTGCTCGGGCAAGTCCCGACCCGCCGGGGCCGCGCCGGCACGTCGAAAGCCCCTATGCTCGGCGCGTCCACCGCGAGGTTCCCGACGCTCATGTCCGCTCCCACCGGCCTCAGCCTCCGCGCCCGCCTGTACCTGGTCCTGGGCCTCGCGCTTGCGCTGGTGGCCGCGTCGGCGCTGCTGGGGTGGTGGCAGTCGAGCCGGCTGGCCGGCATCGCGCAATCCCTCTATGAAGACCGCCTCGTGCCGGTGGACCTGCTGCGGGAGATCGAGCACACGCTCGGCGCACAGCACCTGGGCGCGCTGCTGATCGCGCAGGCGCAGCAGCCCGACGCCGCGCAGCTGGACAGCGCCGGCCGTCGCCTGGCCGATGCCACCCGCGCGCTCTGGCGCCGCTACCTGGCCACCCGCATGGCGCCGGCCGAGACCGCCCTGATCGCCCGCACCCAGCCGCAGCTGGACCAGCTCTGGGCCGCGCTGACCGCCAACCTGCCGCCGACCCCCGAAGCCCTGCGCGAGCTCAACCAGCGCCGCCTGGCCACGATGCGGATGCTCGACGAGCTGATCGCCTTCCAGCTCAGCCAGGCGCGCGTCGACACCGAACGCGCCCGGCAAGGCGCCACCGACGCCGCCCACCTCGGCCTGCTGCTGGTGCTGCTCACCGCGGGCCTGTGCGGCGTTGTCGTCTGCACCGTCTGGACCCGCTACGACGAGGAGCGCCGCGCCGGCCAGGAGTCGCGCCAACGGCTGCAGCGGCTCTACCAGGCGCTGTCGCAGACCAACCAGCGCATCGTGCGCCGCGAGGCCGAGGCGCTCCACGATCCCCGCGCGGAGCAGCACCTGTTCGAGGACCTGTGCCGCATCTGCGTCGAGACCGGCCATGCGCGCTTCGCCGCGGTGGTGCTGGTCGATGGCGATCATTTCGAGCGGGTCGCCGACCACGGCCCGGCCGACCGGCTGATGCCCGGCGCGCCACAGCGCTGGCGTGCCGATGCGCCGTTCGCGCGGAGCTCGATGGCGACCCGCGCGATCCTCGAGGGCACGCATCAGGTCAGCAACCGCGCGCTCGAGGATCCGAGCCTGACGGCGCCCGGGGCGCCGCTGATCCCGCCGGGCGTCGAGTCGATGGCGGCCTTTCCGCTGCGCCGCGGCGGCGAGGTGGTGGGCGCGCTCAGCCTGCTCGCGGGCGAGCCGGACTTCTTCGATCCCCAGGTGATGGGACTGCTGGACGAGATGGCCGGCGACCTGTCCTTCGCGCTCGAGCACCTGCGGCGCGAGCGCCATCAGGCGCGCGAGCTCGATGCCCTGCGCGAGGCGCTGCGCCAGCGCGAGCCCGGCCTGGTCGAAACCACGCCTGCGGCAGAATCGCCGGATGCAACTGATCAGTCTGAACACGGCCCGCGCTGAACCGCTGCTCATCGACGGCCGGCCGGTGATGACCGGCATCCGCAAGCAGCCCGTGGCCGAGGCGCGCGAGGTGCGCCCCCTCGGCGTGGAGGGCGATGAGCAAGCCGATCCCAGCGTCCACGGCGGCCTGTCCAAGGCGGTCTACGCGTACCCCGCCGAGCATTACGACTTCTGGCGCACGGTGCGCGCCCAGGCGCAGGTCGCGGGCTGGGAGGCGCCGCTGCCCTGGGGCGCGGTGGGCGAGAACCTGTCGATCACCGGCCTGCTCGAAGGCGACGCCTGGATCGGCGACGTGCTGGTCTTCCCCGACTGCGAGCTCGCGATCAGCGAGCCGCGTTATCCCTGCTTCAAGTTCAACGCGGTCATGGGCTTCAACAAGGCCGCGAAGATGATGACCCAGAGCGGCTGGTGCGGGTTCTACCTCGCGGTGCGGCAGCCCGGCACCATCGCGGCGGGGCAGGCCTTCACCGTCCGGCCCGGGCCGCGCGAGGTCTCGATCGCCGAGCTCTTCCGGTCGAAGACGAAGGGCAAGGATTGACCCTCGTCCTGCGGCGCCCCGCTCAGTCCGCCAGCGCCGGATAGTCGGTGTAGCCCTCGGCGCCGCCGCCGTACATCGTGGCCGAATGGGCCTTCTGCAGCGGCGCATTGAGCCGCAGCCGGCGCACCAGGTCCGGATTGGAGATGAAGCTGCGGCCGAAGGCCACCGCGTCCGCGTGGCCGCTGGACACCGCCTCGATCGCCATCTCCCGGGTGTAGCCGTTGTTGGCGATGTACACGCCCTTGAAGCGCTTGCGCAGCGCGCCGTAGTCGAACGGCGCGACATCGCGCGGACCACCGGTGTGGCCCTCGATCACATGCAGGAAGGCCAGCTTCATCGGCGACAGCTGCTCGACGACATGGTTGAACAGCGCCTGGGCATCGCTGTCCTGGCCCGCGTCGTTGACCGGCGTGACCGGCGACAGGCGCAGCCCGGTGCGGTCGGCGCCAATCGCCTCGGCGATGGCTTGCATCACCTCGAGCAGCAGCCGCGCGCGGTTCTCGATCGAGCCACCGTAGGCGTCGGTGCGGTCGTTGATGCTGTCGCGCAGGAACTGGTCCAGCAGGTAGCCGTTGGCGCCGTGCACCTCGACCGCATCGAAGCCCGCGGCCATCGCCGCATGGGCCGCGTGGACGTAGGCCTGCACGATGCCGGGCAGTTCTTCGGTCGTCAGCGCCCGCGGCGCCGCCACGTCGACGAAGCCGTCCTTGGTGAAGGTCTTGCTCTTGGCTTGACGGTCGGTCGCCGACTGCGGCGGGGCACCCGCGGGTTGGAAGTCCGCATGGGAGATGCGGCCGACGTGCCACAGCTGCACGGCGATCTTGCCGCCGGCTTCATGCACCGCGTCGGTGACCTGCTTCCAGGCGGCGATCTGCTCGGGCGAGTGGATCCCCGGTGTGTCCAGATAACCCTGGCCCTCGGGAATGATCTGGGCGCCCTCGCTGATGATCAGGCCGGCCGAGGCGCGCTGGCGGTAGTACTCGACGGCCAGTGGCCCGGGCACCAGGCCGACGGAGCGGTTGCGCGTCAGCGGCGCCATCACGACGCGGTTGGACAGGGAAACGGCGCCGACTTGCAGGGGGTCGAAGAGACTGGGCATGGTGACTCTGGAATGCGGAAGGGAAAGCGAAGGCGCCCACGCGGGGCGCCGGTTCAGGATGGGCCGCAGCTTAGCGAGCGAACCCGGCCGGCGCAGCGCCTTGGCGACAGTCCGGACGCTCGCTGGGGGCTTGGCGGCGGGCCGCGGGCGCGCCAGGTCGCTTGGCTACACTCGCCCGTCCGCGCGGGGCGCCACGTCCATGACGCGCTGTCCCGCCCGGCGCGCGCCCGACCGGGCTTTGACGTGTGCATGACGCGCGCCGACGCGCCCTGCCGGCCCGGCGCATGTCCCGCGACGCTGATCCCGCCATGACCTGGGAGGCCCCGATGACATCCGGTTCCCCGTTCGATCCCCGTCGTGCCGTCCTCGGCGTCGACCGTCGCCAGTGGCTGCGCACGGGTGCCCTGCTGGCGCTGCCACCCTGGCTCATCGGGGCGCGAGCCCAGGCCCCGGCCGGCGCGACGGCGGTGCTGCGCGTCGGTCCGGACCATCCGGTGAAGACCCTCGCCGCGGCCGCCGCCCAGGCGCGGCCCGGCATGACGGTCGAGGTGCAGGCCGGCGACTACCCCGGCGACGTGGCCGTCTGGCCGCAGGACGACCTGACGCTGCGGGCCGTCGGCGGGCGGGTGCGGCTGCTGGCCAACGGGGCGCATGCGCAGGGCAAGGGCATCTTCGTCACCACCGGCCGACGGATGACGATCGAGGGCCTGGACTTCATCGGCGCCCGCGTGCCGGATCGCAACGGCGCCGGCGTGCGGCTGGAGCGCGGATCACTGACGCTGCGCGACTGCCGCTTCCAGGACAACGAGAACGGCCTGCTCGCCGGGAACGATCCGACGATGGAGCTGCGCATCGAGTCCTGCGACTTCGGGCCCATCGCGCCCGGCGAGGGCCGCACCCACAACTGCTACGTCGGCGCGATCGGCCGCCTGACGGTGCTGGCGAGCTACTTCCACCACGGCGCCTCGGGCCACCTGCTGAAGTCGCGGGCGGCGGTGAACCACATCTTCTACAACCGGCTGACCGACGAAACCGGCCGCGCGAGCTTCGAGCTCGAATTCCCCAACGGCGGCGTCGCGCTGGTGATGGGCAACCTGATCCAGCAGAGTCCGTCGACCGAGAACTACCACCTGATCGCCTACGGCAGCGAAGGGCTGACGCACCGGCGCCACGAGCTGCACCTGATCAACAACACGCTGGTCGACCGGCGGCAGGCCGGCGGCGTCTACCTGCGGATGGCGCAGCGCGCGCAGCAGCTGCGGCTGATCAACAACCTGCTGTGCGGCAAGCAGGAGCTGCCGGCCGGGCCCGACCGGGAACAGCACCACAACTACTTCGTCGAGCTGGACAGCTTCGTCGATCCGGACCGATTCGATTTCCGGCTGCGGCCGGCTTCGCCGCTGATCGGGCGCGCGGTGGACGCGGGCGCGGTCGACGGGCAGCGGCTCAAGCCGGCGATGCAGTACCTGCATCCGTGCGCGCTCCAGGAAGTGCCGGCGGGAACGCCGTATTCGCCGGGCGCCTTCCAGCTGTGAGGCCCGGGCCGGCACGCTACAGTCCTGCCCATGCTCGCTTACCGACACGCTTTCCACGCCGGCAACCATGCCGACGTGCTCAAACACCTGGTGCTGGCCGAGGTGCTCCGCTACATGGCGGAGAAGGACAAGGCCTACACCGTGGTGGACACCCATGCCGGCGCCGGCGGCTACGCGCTCGACGGCCGCTACGCCCAGAAGAACGCCGAGCACCTGGGCGGCATCGCCGCCCTCTACGCGCGCAAGGACCTGCCCGGGCCGCTGCAGCAGTACGTGCAGCTGGTGCAGGACTTCAACCCCGGCAAGAAGCTGGAGCAATACCCAGGCTCGCCGGCGATCGCGCGCATGCTGATGCGCTTCGACGACCGGCTGCGCTGCTACGAGCTGCATCCCACCGACCACCGCATCCTCGCGAGCTACCTGGAGGACCGGCCCAACACCCAGGTGCTGCAGCAGGACGGCTTCGCGTCGCTGAAGGCCGAGCTGCCGCCGCCGTCGCGCCGCGGCGTCGTGCTGATCGACCCGCCCTACGAGATCAAGGCCGACTACGGCAAGGTCGTGGCCGCGCTGCGCGAGTCGCTGCAGCGCTTCGCCGACGGCACGGTCGCGATCTGGTATCCGCAGCTGCAGACGGTCGAGTCGGTGCAGCTGGTGCAGCGCCTGAAGGCCGCGGCCGAGCCCGTCGCGAAGAAGGGCTGGCTGCATGTGCGCCTGACCGTCGCGCAGGCGGACGAACGCGGCTTCGGGATGATGGGCAGCGGCATGTTCGTCGTGAATCCGCCCTTCGTGCTGCACGACAAGCTGGCCGAATGCCTGCCCACGCTGGTGGACACGCTCGGCCAGTACGACGACGCCAACTACCTGCTCGAGCAGCAGAGCGCCTGAACGCCCACGCCCGCGGGCGCGGACGACGCGATCAGTACCCGACGGTGAAGCGCCGGCGGATGTGCTGCGGGCGCTCCAGCTCGTCGACGATCGCGACGGCCAGGTCGGCGGTCGACACATGGGCCGGCCCCTGGGCGTCCATCACCGGCGTGTCCAGGCTGACGCGGTAGCTGCCGCGGCGCTCGCCCGGCTCCAGGTGCACGGCCGGCGACAGGAAAGTCCAGTCCAGCGAGGACTCGTCGCGGATCAGCTTGAGCGCCTCGCGCGCGGCCAGCGCGCCCTGCTTCCACTGGTCCGGGAATTCCGGCGTGTCCACGAGCTGCACGCCCGGCGCCACGTACAGGCTGCCCGCGCCGCCGACCACCAGCAGACGCTTCACACCGGCGCGCTTCACGCCGGCATAGATGGCGCGGGTGCCTTCCAGGAACTCGGTGTGGATGTCCGGCACCGACCAGCCCGGGTTGAAGGCGTTGACGACCGCGTCCGCGCCCTCGACGGCGGCGGCCACCTGGTCCGCCTGCTTGGCATCGGCCCGGACCACGGTCAGGCCGCTGCGCGCTTCGAGCTTCGACGGATCGCGCGCCAGCGCGATCACCTCGTGGCCGCGGGCCAGCAGTTCCTTGAGCACTTCGCTGCCGACAAAGCCGGTGGGTCCGATCAGGGCGACTTTCATGAGGGAGTCCTTTCGAGGGAGATTCCGAGGGTGGTTCCGAGGAATTCGGGAGGATGCGACAGGAGCGTCGCGACGGGATCCACTGTAGGAACTTCACAATCGCCGATGAAGTCCTCAGAATCCTCCTTCATTCTTTAGACCATCTACACAATCCCCCCGATGCTGGATCAACTCCGCCGCATGGCCGTGCTGGCCACCGTCGTCGAACAGGGCAGCCTGGTGGCGGCGGCCCGGCAGTTGCAGACGACCACCTCCGCCGTCAGCCAGCAACTGCGCGCGCTGGAGCGCGACATGGGCGTCACGCTGCTGCACCGTTCCACGCGCCGCATCAGCCTGACGCCGGCCGGCGAGCGCTTCGTGCAGGGCTGTCAGGCCATGCTGGCGGCCGCGCGGGAAGCGCAGTCCCAGCTGAACCACCTGCGCGACGCGCCGGAAGGCGAGCTGCGGATCAGCGCGCCGGTCGGCGCGGCGCGGCAGATCGGGCCGGCGCTGGCACCGCTGCTGGCGGCGCATCCGGGCCTGAGCCTGCACCTGGAGGTCGATGACGGCTTCACCGACCTCGTCGCCAAGCGCATCGACCTGGCGGTGCGCTTCGGCCGCTTGCCCGACAGCAGCTGGGCGGCGCAGCGGATCGGACAGAAGACGGTCGGCCTGTACGCGGCGCCGGCCTACCTGGCGCGCCGCGGCGTGCCGGTGTCGATGTCGGACCTAACGCGGCACGACTGGCTGCTGCTGCGCTCGGACACGGGCGCGATCCGGAGCTTCTCGCTGGTGGGCCCGGAGGGCCGCGAGGAGATGCTGCGCATCAGCCCGCGCGCCAGCAGCAACAACCAGCTCAGCCTGCAGCAGTTCTGCGAGGCCGGCATGGGCCTGGCCATGCTCGGCGCCGAGGACGTCGACGAGTCGCAGGCGCAGGGTCGCCTGCTGCCGCTGCTGCCGGGCTGGTCGCTGCCGACCCTGCCGGTCTATGTGATGACGCCGCAGCGCGATGCGCAGCCAGCGAAAGTCCGGCACGCGATCGAGGCGCTGCGCCACGCGTTCGCGGGGTCCCGGAGCGACATCCAGGCCCCGCCCGCATGATCCCGTCGCCCCGGGCCGCTACATTCGCCGGATGCCATTGAGTCAAGCCGCCTGGGCCCGCATCGTCCCGTTCGCGCTCTTCATGTCGCTGCTGGCGCTGCGGGGCGCCCTGCCCGAGGAAAACGCCTGGGGCCTCGACCCGCGCTGGATCTATGCGCTGAACCTCGTCGTGGTCGGTGGCGCGCTGGCCTGGTTCTGGCGCGCTTATGGCGAATTCGCCCGCCAGAACCGCCCCACCGCCGGCGAGGCGGGACTGAGCGTCGTCGTCGGCCTGGTCGTCTTCGGGCTGTGGATCTCGCTGGATGCGCCGTGGATGCGGCTCGGCGACGCGACCGCCCCCTTCGTGCCGACGACCGCGGCGGGCACGCCCGACTGGCCGCTGATCGCGGTGCGCTGGATCGGCGCGGCGCTGATCGTGCCGGTGATGGAGGAGCTCTTCTGGCGCAGCTTCCTGATGCGCTGGATCGCCAGCCCGCGGTTCGAGAGCGTCGATCCCGGAGCGGCGGGCCTGCGGGCGATAGTGCTCTCGACCTTCGTCTTCATGCTCGCGCACACGCTGTGGCTGGCGGCGATCGTCGCCGGCGCGGCCTATGCGTGGCTCTACGTCCGCACCGGCAAGCTGTGGACGGCCGTCATCGCGCACGCGGTGACGAACGGCGTGCTCGGGATCTGGGTCGTGTACGGCGGGCGCTGGGAATTCTGGTGACAGGCGCGATCAGCGGCTCATCGCCTTCGTGACGCCGGCCGGCCGCTGCAGGTGCTTGAAGCGCTCGAACAGCCAGCAGCGCATGCCCATCACCAGCGTGAACTGGCGCTTCTCGTGGTCGGGCAGCTTCTGGTCGAGCAGGTGCTGGCGGGCGAAGTCCTCGGCGACACGCTGCAGCCGGTCGCGCAGTTCGCGCGCCATGCCGGGGCTGAGCTGGCCATGGACCAGCATCAGCAGTTCCGCATCGTTGTCGAAGCCGCCGGCGAAGAAGTCCTGCATGACGTGCTCGCGGAAGAAGCCCATCACCGGCCCCTGCGGTCGCCAGCGGAAGGTCTTGGCGACCTGCAGCCGATAGCGGTTCAGCGGCCGCAGCTCGATGATGCCGAGCCGGTCCAACTGCGCCAGCGCGCGCGTCACGTCGGCCTCGCTCATCCGGTAGGTCGCCACGATCTGCTCGAAGCTCCATTGGCTCAGGCAGCACAGGGCGGTCAGCAGCAGCTTCTCGTCGGCGACGACCTCGCGTTCCTGCTGCAGCGTCAGCTCGCGGCGCAGCGGCTGGGATTGCGCCAGGCGCTGGGACAGCTCGGCGAAGTCGGTCTTGAGGACGCGGCACAGCTCGTCGATCCGCGACAGCGGCATCTCGCCGCCCGCGGCGAACATGCGCTTGACGCTGGACTCGGACAGGTCCAGCGCCGTCGCCAGCTGCGCGTAGCTGATGCCGGCCTGTTTGAGCTCGGTCTTGATGAGGTCGATGAGGGATTGCGTGCTCGCCATGGCGGCGGACGTTAGCGCAGTTTGGTAGCGTCGATCGACCCCGCGGGGGCCGCCTCGCGATACCGCAGCGGCCGGTGCTGCGCCGCCAGGACTGGCACGACCGGCTGCTGCATGGCTCCGACTACCCGCTGCCGGGCGTGCTGCCGCTGGTGCGCCTGCCGCAACTCGTCCGGGCGGGGGTGCTCGATGAAAGCCACGTCGCTCCTTTGGGGGCGTTGCGGGACCACCACCCGCTGATGTTTGATCTCGCCCTCAAGCGGCTGGCTCGCTGGCAAGGGCAAGCGCTGGGGGCGTCGGTCTACGCGACCGCCCGGCATTTCGGCCCGACGCCCGCCTGATCGCCCCCCCTGAACCGGGTCGTCCCGCGCGGTAGCACGGATCGATACCGGGACGGGCGGCGCGCGATACTCGCCGCCAAACATCAGGGGGGCCCGGGCGAGGACAGCGACAGTCGCGCCATCGCCACCGGCAACCCATCGGTCCCGAGGGACCTTTCATCGAGGAGGAACGACGACATGAACACCCCGCACATCCGCGTCCAGCGCGACACCCAGGCCTGGCGCTACCAGGTGTGGATCTCCTTCGGCATCAGCGTGGCGCTGTGCGCCATCGGCCTGGCCTGGCTGCCGGGCGCCGACCTGGACCGGGCCTTCATGGTCATGGGCTATGTGTTCTGCCTGTCCACGGCCTTCGCGCTGTCCAAGTACATCCGCGACAACCAGGCCACCCGCACCGACACCCCGATGTGGGGCCTGGTGGTGTGGAGCGGCTTCGGCCTGGCCATGGCGCTCACCGGCTGGGGCCTGTGGCGCATGGAGATCCAGCCCGTCTGGAAGGCCTACCTGCTGGTGTGCTGGCTCTACCTGATCTCCAACGTGTTCACGCTGGCGAAGATGCTGCGCGATGCACATGAGGCCGACCTCGCCGAGGCCCGCCTGCAAGGCCGCCGCGAGGCCCACCGCGAAGCCGTCGCGGCCGCCGAGTGATGCGCCCGCCCGCCTCGCCGCCCCGTCCAAGCCCCGCTCGCCCGCCTTCCAGGAGCTCCGCCATGCGTGCCCGCCTGTCCCTGATCAGCGTCCTGACCGCCACCACCCTCGCCCTGCTGGGCGCCAGCGGCGCGGCCCGCGCCCACGGCGGACCGAGCGACGCCAGCGCGGCGCTGTCCGCGGTGCCGGTCGCCATCTCGGTGGTCGCGCCGTCGGTGGTGCTGTCCGCCGGCGCGGCTTTCGTGGTCGTCGCCATCGAGAGCACCGCCCGCGGCACCGTCTGGGTGCTGGAGCGCGCGTCCGACGGCGCGCGCCTCAGCGTCGAGTTCTCCGGCAAGGTGGTCGCCGGCGCCGCGACCTCGATCGGCACGGCCGTCGTCGTGACCGCGATCAGCACCGGCTACGTGCTGTCCGCCGCCGGGGAGGCCATCGCCTTCATTCCGAACGAGATCGGCGCCTCGCTGCTTCACAACGAACGCGTCACCCAGCGGGACCGCGTCACGCCATGAGCGGCGCGCACCCCAGGGGCTTGCTGGTCGCCGCCGCGCTGGGCGCGCTGCTGGCGGCCGGTCCGGCGCAGGCCGGCCGGCCGTGCGAGGACAAGCCGCCCTCGCCCGACCAGATCCGCCGCGGCATGGACCTCGCCCAGGCCACCGCCGCGGCGCTGGACCGCAGCGGCGCCGAGGTGGTGCTGCTCGCGCGCGCCGGCCAGGACCTGACCGAGTACGGCCTGCGCTGGTCGCATGTGGGTTTCGTCTACCGCGACACGGCGGGCAGCGGCGCGAGCGCCAAGCCGGTCTGGCGCGTGATGCACAAGCTCAACCAATGCGGCACGGCGCTGGCCGACCTCTACCGGCAGGGCCTGGGCGAGTTCTTCATGGACAACCCGGTCCGCTACGAAGCCGCCTTCTCGGTGCTGCAGCCCGAACTGCAGCAGGCGCTGCTGCCGCTGCTGCGCGAGAACGCGCGGGCCGCGGCCATGCACACGCCGGCCTACAGCATGGTGGCCTACCCCTGGTCGCGCGAGTACCAGCAGAGCAACCAGTGGGTGCTGGAGACCCTGGCCGCGGCCGCCGCGCCGCGCGAGGTCTTCAACCGCGCCCAGGCGCAGGACTGGCTCAAGCGCCAGGGCTACACGCCGTCGGACCTGCGCCTGTCGACCGCGAAGCGGCTGGGCGCGCGCATCGGCATGGCCAACGTCGCCTTCGACGACCATCCGTCGGCGCGCCGCTTCTCCGGCCACATCGAGACCACGACGGCCGACACGATCTTCAGCTGGCTGAGCCGCACCGGCCGCGGCCAGGCGATGCAACGCGTCACGGCCGGCCCCTGACCGGGCCCTCCCGCCGACGCCCCACCCTCCCCTGACTCCCTCAGCGAGCCCTCCCATGAGCGACTCTTCCCACACCAGCCAATTCGCCCTGCTGGGGCAGCGCAGGTTCGGACCGTTCTTCGCCACGCAGCTGGCCGGCGCGTTCAACGACTCGTTCCTGAAGCAGTTGGTCATCCTGCTGGTCACCTTCCACGCCACCGAGTACACGACGCTATCCGCGGGGCTGGTCGCGAACATGGCGGCGGGTCTCTTCATCCTGCCGTTCGTGCTGTTCTCGGCCTATGCCGGGCAGCTGGCCGACCGGTTCGACAAGGCCCGCGTCATCCGCGCGGTGAAGGCCGCCGAGGTCGCGATCATGGTCGTGGCCAGCGCGGGCTTCTACATGAAGAGCCTGCCGGTGCTGCTCACGTCCATCTTCGCGATGGGCTGCCACTCGGCGTTCTTCGGTCCGGTCAAGTACTCGCTGCTGCCGCGGGTCCTGGCCAAGGAGGAACTCACCGGCGGCAACGGCCTGCTGGAAATGGGCACCTTCCTCAGCATCCTCCTGGGCACGCTGGTGGCCGGCGTCATGGCCGCGATGACGACCAACCCGCTCTGGCTGTCCATCGCGCTGCTGGCCTTCGCCATCCTGGGGCTGGCCTCCAGCCTGTTCATCCCGGCCACCGGCGAGGCGGCGCCCGACCTGAAGCTCCGCTTCAGCGTGGTGTCCGAGACCCTCGCGACGGTGAAGATGGGCAAGCGTGAAGGCGAAGGCGTCTGGAACAGCCTGCTCGCCATCTCGTGGTTCTGGTTCGTGGGCGCCGTGGTCCTCTCGCACATCCCCGGGCTCGGCAAGGAAGTGCTGCAGGGGGACACCACGGTGGTGACGGTCCTGCTGGCCACCTTCTCCATCGGCATCGCGGCGGGCTCGCTGCTGTGCGAGCGCCTGTCGGGCCACAAGGTGGAGATCGGCCTGGTGCCCATCGGCTCCATCGGCCTGTCGCTGTTCACCGCGGACCTGGCCTGGTCCTGCGACAGCTTCGCCGCGGCGCTGCAGGCCTCCTCGGCCAGCCTGCCGCTGACCTGGACCCAGTTCCTCGCCACCAGCGGCAGCCTCCGCGTCCTCGGCGACGTCGCGCTGCTGGGCCTGTTCGGCGGCCTCTTCATCGTCCCGCTGTACGCCTTCGTCCAGCTGCGCACCGCGCCGGAGCGGCAGTCGCGCATCATCAGCGCGAACAACATCCTGAACGCCGTCGCGATGGTCATCGCCGCCGGCATGTCGGCCGGCCTGCTCGCCTACGGCGTCTCGGTGACGAGCATCATCCTGATCTGCGCCGGCCTGAACGCACTGGTGGCGATCTACATCTACCGGACCGTCCCCGAGTTCCTGTGGCGCTTCATGAGCTGGTTCGTGGTCCACACGATCTACCGGCTCCGCACCACGGGCGCCCACCACATTCCGGAGGAAGGACCGGCCCTCCTCGCGCCCAACCACGTCTCCTACGTGGACGCGCTGGTCCTGAGCGCGCTCTGCCCGCGGCCGATCCGCTTCGTGATGGACGCGAGCATCTTCCGGGTGCCGGTGCTGTCGTGGTTGTTCCGCCAGGTCAACGCCATTCCCATCGCGTCGGCGAAGAAGGAACCCGAGACGCTCGAGCGGGCGCTGGCCGCGGTGGATGCGGCCCTGCGCAACGGTGAGCTGGTGTGCGTCTTCCCCGAGGGCGCGCTGACCCGCGATGGTCAGCTGGCGGAGTTCAAGCCCGGCATCCGCCGGATGCTCGACGCCAACCCGGTGCCGGTCATCCCGGTGGGCCTGAGCGGCTTGTGGGAGACCGCGTTCGCGAGGAACGGCAAATCGACCGCCGCGCGGCTGGGGAGCTTGCGCCCGGGACGGCGGCTGGAGGTGAAGGTCGGGGCGCCGTTGCCGCACGACGTGAGCGTCGAGGAGCTTCGCGCCAAGGTGCAGGGCCTGCTCGACCCGGTTGCGGCGGCGAGCCGGCCGCAGCCGTCGGAGGCGCGGGGCTGAGTGGTCGCCGTCCTGAGGGGCACTGGAGCGGTTGCCAGGCCGTCATCGGCGGCATACAGTCGCCCCCGACGCGCTGGCTAGACAACCCGAAAGGGCGCGACCCAGTGTAAAGAGTGTGAAGGCCTCCGAAAGGAGGCCTTCCGCTTTCCGGGGTCAGGTGTTGCGCCGGCTTCTCACATGTTCCTGCATGCGTGCAGCAGGTGATCAGATGCTGCGCGTCCCGCGTCGTATAAGCCGATGGCTCCAAAGCTTGAGCACCCGCGCCGAGTGCCGCACCGCGCTGGCTTCAGGCCAAGGTTCCCTTCCAGCGTCAGCGGCAGGTCGCTGACGCCATCTTGAAGTCGCTGTTCCTCGAGCGCTTGTAGACCACTTCGCAGCTGGAATAGCCGTCCAGCGAGCGAGCCAGCTCGACGCGCGTGCGGAAGTAGCTGCAGACGGCGAAACCGCCGGACATGCCCTGAAGGTTCCAGCGCTGCGTGCGGGTCGCACCGCCCTTGCCGTCCTTGCGCTCTTCTTCCTTGTCGTAGATCTCGCCATTGGGAGAGCCGACCGGGCCGCCGTTGACGGCGAAGTTGGTGAGGTCGTGCTGGGTGCGCTCGCTGCCCGCGGTGGTCGCCTCCCAGCCCGAAGGCGCTGTCGCCAGCGACTGCTGGGTCAGGGGAATCTGCATCGGGCAGCTGAAGGGCTCGGGCGCGGCGATCGCGGCGACCATCCCGAAAAGCAGCGTGGCCGCCGCGACGACTTGACGGAGCTGAAGCGGAGTTCGCATGAGGATCACCATTGGATGGTCGCGTAGTCCAGCCCGTTGTTCAGATAGCTGGCGCGCTTGCCATGTTTGTCGGGCTCGAAGTAGACCACCCGTTCGGTGATCGCGACGATGTTGTTGTACTGCTCGACGATATTGAACCCGATCACCACGCCGGACTTGTCCCGAACAGCGCCATTGAAGATCCCGGCGTGTTGGCCGGTCGAGTTGTTGGGGTAGTAGCCCGCGGCGGTCCAGCCGGAGGCGATCGGCGTGCCGACGGCCAGGCCTGCCACGAGCTTCGGCGTCAGGTCCATGCCGCGCTTCCAGCTGTTGGGCTGGGTCGGTGGTGCATCGGTGTTCTGCTTCACCAGTTCCACGCAAGGCGTGGCCGATGAACCGGGGCGATTCAAGGGCGCCTTGCCGACGTATTGGGAGGGGTTGAGCACGGCGCCGAGGTGCTCGGAGAAGGCGCGGGCGGGAGCGGAAGTGGCCACAGATCGGACGGTCGAGTGAGATCGGCCAGAGTCTAGGAAGGTCGCTTCCTCGCCCCTATCCACCAAAGTCACTTTGGCGGCTCCGGCTCAGGCGCCACTGGCGCCGCGCCGAAACACCCGACGGATCCGCAGCCGGAGCGCCCGCGCCGATCGCCACACCGCGCTCGCCCGGATCCAGGCGAGCAGCGCTTCCTTCCAGACGGTCCAGCGGCCGTAGAGCCGCGCGAACCACGGCAGGGTCATCAGCGCAGGATGCGTGAGCGCGAAGATCCGCGCGACGATCGCGGTGCCAACGACCTTCGCCAGCACGATGACGGCGAGCCCGAGTCCCGGGCGGCCGATGCCGATGAGCCACAGCGCCAGCAGCTTGATCGGCAGCAGCATCAGGCCCGGCAGCAGGAACACGACCAGCGCCAGGTACGGCGGCAGCCGTCGCACCACGGCTTCCAGCTGCCGCAGCACCGGCAGCCGGCCAATGGCCGCCATCACCCGCTGCAGCGGCTCCCAGCCCCATTCCTCGAAGAGGATGACGACGGCAAGGACGACGCGGATCAGCCAGCGCAACGGCGCGATGAGCAGCTTCAGCATCGGGCGATCTTCACACGCCGCGTCTTAGGGCCCTCTGAATCCGCCCCCGGGATTTCCGAAGCTCAGATCCCGCGCGCCCGATCCGCCAGGAAGCGGGTGCGGAAGCCCTCGAAGTCGCCGGCGTCCAGCGACTCGCGCACTTCCTTCATCAGGTTGAGGTAGTAGTGCAGGTTGTGCACGCTGGTCAGCATCGGGCCCAGCATCTCGCCACAGCGGTCCAGGTGATGCAGGTAGGCGCGGCTGAAGTTGGCGCAGCAGTAGCAGCTGCAGGTCTCGTCCACCGGCTTCTCATCGGCCTTGTAGCGCGCATTGCGCAGCCGCAGGTCGCCGAAGCGAGTGAACAGGTGGCCGTTGCGCGCGTTGCGGGTCGGCATGACGCAGTCGAACATGTCCACGCCCTGGCGCACGCCCTCGACCAGATCCTCCGGCGTGCCCACGCCCATCAGGTAGCGCGGCTTGTTGTCGGGCAGCTGGTGCGCGATGTGGTCCAGGATGCGCAGCATGTCCGCCTTGGGCTCGCCGACCGACAGCCCGCCGATCGCATAGCCCGGCAGGTCCAGGTCCTTCAGGCCCGCCAGCGACACGTCCCGCAGCTGCTCGAACATCCCGCCCTGCACGATGCCGAACAGCGCGTTCGGGTTCTGCAGCCGCGCGAACTCGTCCTGGCAGCGCTTGGCCCAGCGCAGGCTCATCTCCATCGACAGCCGCGCTTCCTTCTCGGTCGTCAGCTGGCCCTTGGTCTCATACGGCGTGCACTCGTCGAATTGCATGACGATGTCGCTGTTCAGGATCGTCTGGATCTGCATCGAGATCTCGGGCGTCAGGAACAGCTTGTCGCCATTGACCGGGGACGCGAACTTCACGCCCTCCTCGCTGATCTTGCGCATCTCGCCGAGCGACCAGACCTGGAAGCCGCCCGAGTCCGTCAGGATGGGCTTGTTCCAGCTCTCGAACTTATGAAGGCCGCCGAACTGCTTCATGATGTCCAGGCCCGGCCGCATCCACAGGTGGAAGGTGTTGCCCAGGATGATCTGAGCGCCCATCTCCTCGAGCGAACGCGGCATCACCCCCTTGACGGTGCCGTAGGTGCCCACCGGCATGAAGATGGGCGTCTGCACGACGCCGTGGTTGAGCGTCATGACGCCGCGTCGCGCGCGGCCCTCGGTCTTGAGCAGTTCGAACTTCAGCATGATGGCCGCGATTATCGGCCCCCCTTCGATGGGGGTTTCGCCCGACCGGCTCCCCCAGGGGCGACGTAGACTCCCGTCCCAATTGGGGGCGCAGACTCCTGGGAGAAGCATCTTGAGGTCCTGGATCGCCGCCCTGGCCGCGACGGCCGCCTGTCTGGTCGCGACGAGCGCGCACGCCTGTGGGCCGTACACGGTCGGCCTGTACGAGTACAGCGCCCTCTACTATCGCGACGCCCAGGGCCGCTGGACCGGCATCGACAAGGACGTCATCGATGAACTGGCCCGCCGCAGCGGCTGCAAGCTGGTGGCGCGCACCGAATCCCGCGTGCGCATCTGGGCGCAGATCGGCGCCGGCCAGATGGACATGACGGTTTCCGCGCTGATGACGCCCGAGCGCGAACTGCTCGTCGAGTTCATCCCCTACATCGAGTCCCGGCAGTACGTGGTCCTGCGGCCGGCGCTGGCGGGCGCGCTCACGACGCCGGCGGCCTTCCTCGCCGATTCGAAGCGGCGCCTGATCGTCGTGCGTGGCTACGCCTTCACGCCGACGCTGGAGTCCTGGATCGCGACGCTGCGCACCCAGGGCCGCATCGACGACGCCCCCGACCAGCCGACCGCGGTGCGCATCTTCAAGGCGGGCCGGGGCGATGCCGTCGTGCTGGGCGCCCACAGCCTGGCGAGCGCCCGGCGGGCCGATCCCGCCTTCGCGTCCTTCGTGGCGATGTCCTACGCGCCCCACGAACGCAGCATCGGCGCGCTGGCGCTCTCCCGCCAGCGCGTGCCGCAGCAGGACCGCGACCGCATGCGCCACGCCATGGATGAGATGCTGCGCGACGGCACGGTGGAGTCGATCAAGCGGCGGCATCTCGGCGATCTCTCCGACATGCCGTGAGCACGACCGCATGACCGGCGCGCCGTGACAATCGCGCTCATGCCCTCGAGCCTTGCCGCGCCGGTCCACGCCGAACTGATCATCAAGAAGAGCCGTTTCCTCGGCTGTGTCGAGGCCGTGCCCGACCGGGCCGCCGCGCTGGCGCGCGTCGCGCAGCTCCGTGCCGAGCACCCCGGCGCCGCGCATGTCTGCTGGGCGCTGATGGCGGGGGGCCAGTCCGCCGCCAACGACGATGGCGAGCCCGGCGGCACCGCCGGCCGGCCGATGCTGGAGGTGCTGCGGCACCAGGATCTGGACGGCGTGCTGGCGACGGTGGTGCGCTACTTCGGCGGCGTGAAGCTGGGCGCGGGTGGCCTGGTGCGGGCCTACACCGACGCGGTGGCGCAGGCGCTGCTGAAGGCGGAGAAAGTGCCGATGGTGCGGCTGCGGACGCTGCGCTGCACGCTGCCCTACGCGCAGGAAGGCCTGCTGCGGCGCGAGGCGGAGAAGGCGGGCGCCGAGCTGGTCGAGGTGGCGCATGACGCGCTCGTCGAGGTCACGCTGAGGCTGCCGGAGTCGGCGGCCGAGGGCTTCATGGCCTCGCTCGGCGAGTCAGGGCAGGGCCGGATCGGGTGGCTCTCAGGCCCGGAAGATCCACTGGCTCCAGCGCGATAACAGCCCTTTTAGGGGCCATTAGCCCCTGAATCCTGGGTTAGCGGCCCTTAAAAGGGCTGCTATCGGCGCCACCTCTCCATCGCCCATCCGCGAAGCCTGCCCGCCGAGCGCGCCCTAGAATCGCCGGCTGTTTTCCCACTTCCGCGCGAGACTGCCCGTGGCCGCAACCATCCTCCAAAAGATTCCCGCCGGCGAGCGCGTCGGCATCGCCTTCTCGGGCGGCCTGGACACCAGCGCCGCGGTGCACTGGATGCGCGGCAAGGGCGCGATCCCCTGCGCGTACACCGCCAACCTCGGCCAGCCCGACGAGTCCGACTACGACGAGATCCCCCGCAAGGCCAAGGCCTATGGCGCCGACATCGCCCGCCTGATCGACTGCCGCGCGCAGCTCGTGGCCGAAGGCATCGCCGCCATCCAGTGCGGCGCCTTCCACATCAAGAGCGGCGGCGCCACCTACTTCAACACCACGCCGCTGGGCCGCGCCGTCACCGGCACCGCCCTGGTCGTGGCGATGCGCGAGGACGGCGTCAACATCTGGGGCGACGGCTCGACCTTCAAGGGCAACGACATCGAGCGCTTCTACCGCTACGGCCTGCTCGCCAATCCGGCGCTCAAGATCTACAAGCCCTGGCTGGACCAGACCTTCATCGATGAACTCGGCGGCCGCAAGGAGATGAGCGAATACCTCATCGCCAATGGCTTCGACTACAAGATGAGCGTGGAGAAGGCCTACTCGACCGACTCCAACATGCTGGGCGCCACCCACGAGGCCAAGGACCTGGAGTTCCTCAACAAGGGCATGAACATCGTCAACCCGATCATGGGCGTGGCCTTCTGGAGGGACGACGTCGCGATCAAGGCCGAGACGGTGACCGTGCGCTTCGAGGAAGGCGTCCCCGTCGCGCTCAACGGGCAGCAGTTCGCGAACGCCGTCGAGCTGTTCATGGAAGCCAACCGCATCGGCGGCCGCCACGGCCTGGGGATGTGCGACCAGATCGAGAACCGCATCATCGAGGCCAAGTCGCGCGGCATCTACGAGGCCCCCGGCATGGCGCTGCTGCACATCGCCTATGAGCGCCTGGTCACCGGCATCCACAACGAGGACACGATCGAGCAGTACCGCATGAACGGCATGAAGCTCGGCCGCCTGCTGTACCAGGGCCGCTGGTTCGACCCGCAGTGCCTGATGCTGCGCGAGACCGCCCAGCGCTGGGTCGCCCGCGCGATCACCGGCGAAGTGACGCTGGAGCTGCGCCGCGGCAACGACTACTCGATCATGGACACCGTCAGCCCCAACCTGACCTATGCGCCGGAGCGCCTGTCGATGGAAAAGGTGGAAGACGCGGCGTTCTCGCCGGCCGACCGCATCGGCCAGTTGACCATGCGCAACCTGGACATCGCCGACACGCGCGAGAAGCTCGGCGTGTACAGCCGCGCGGGCCTGCTGGGCAAGAACTCCGAGGGTTCCATCCCGCTGCTGACCGGCGGCGACGAATAAGCCCTCCGCGCCTCTGGCTCGAAAGCCGCCATTCATCGGCGGCTTTTTCGTTGGGCGGCCGGCGGCGCAATGAAAAAAGCCGCTGATCACTCAGCGGCTTCTGCTCATCGAGCGTGGGGCGTTCAGCCGCGGCGGCGACGCGCCACGAAGCCCAGCGCGCCCAGGCCGGCCAGCATCAGCGCGTAGCTGTGCGGCTCCGGCACCGACGGCGCGATCGTCGCGTTGACGTTGGAGCTGAGGAACTCCGCGCGCAGGCCGGTGAAGTTGTAGGTGCGGTCGACGTTGTCGGTGACGACGAACTGCAGCGTGTTCACGCCCGCCAGGAAACCGGTCGAGGCGGCGAACGAGGTCCAGCCCGCGTAACCGCGCTGGCTGGAGATCGTCGAGATCACGTTGCCGTTGAGCAGCAGCACGCCTTTGTTGTCCGCCGCCCACTGGCCGGTGAACGACGCGCTGCTGGCGTCGAAGCCGGTCAGGTCGAAGCTCAGCGACCAGGTGAAGACCGAGTTCGAGGTCGGGCTGTAGTTCGTGTTCTGGTTGGCGCCGGGGATCAGCCACGAGGAGCTGGCCGTGTTGGCCAGCCAGCTCGGGAACGGATCCAGGCTGCCGTTGCTGACGATGCCGTTGCCGGTCAGGCCGGCCGCGTTGCCGATCGCGGAGAACGAGTAGTTGCTGTCCTTGCTGCCGGCAGCCAGACCGGCGCCGGTGTTCACCAGTCCGCCGATGGTGGTGGCGGCGGCCAGGCCGCTGAACAGCGTGGCGGCCACGGCGATGGAAGTACGAACCAACGGCGTCATGAGAAGTCCCGAGCAGTGAAGAGGTCTTGTGGCGGCGATTGTCCCTAAAGGTAGGGATTCACAACCCCCCGTGGGCGCGGGGGGACACCACAGTCCGCATCGGGGGTCGGGACTTGCGTCACGCCCCGGATGGGCGCATCCCGCGCTTCAGGGGGGCGTGTCCGCACCCGGGTCGGGCATTGCGGGCCGATCCGGTGCGGGGAGCGCCAACGGATCGATGCGGGGCAGGTGGCGCAGCTTGTCCGGATTGCGCTGGACGTAGATCGCGCTGATGCGGCCGGGCGCCGTCGCGGGTCGCAGCGCCACCGTCTGGATCGGCTCGCCGGCGGTGTCGTAGACGATGTAGCCCGGCAGCCCGTTGATCTGCGCCGGCCGCACGCGCCAGTCCCGGCTGGTGCGCATCCGGACGAAGCCGACGAAGGTCCGCGCCACCAGCGCGCCGCCCTCGAGCATCCGCGGCACCGCGGACGCCTTGCCGCCGCCGTCGGCCAGCAGCACCGCGTCGTCGGTCAGCACGCGGGCCAGGCCCTCGACGTCGAAGGACTGCAGCGCCCCCATGAAGGCCTGGAACAGGCGCTGGCGCTCCTCGTCCTCGACCTCGTGGCGCGCGTAGTCCGCCTTGACGTGCTGCCGCGCCCGGCTCGCCAGCTGGCGGCAGGCCGCGGCGCTGCGACCCAGGCGGCGCGCGATCTCGTCGAAGTCCAGCTCGAAGACCTCATGCAGCAGGAAGGCGGCCCGCTCCAGCGGCGACAGCCGCTCCAGCGTCAGAAGGAAGGCCACCGACACGTCCTGCGCGAACTCGGCCTGCGCCTCGGGACTGGGTGACCAGTCGCTGGCCTCGTCGACCAGCGGCTCCGGCAGCCAGACACCGACGTACTGCTCGCGCCGCGCCGCCGCCGACTGCAGGCGGTCCAGGCAGAGGTTGGTCACCAGGCGCGACAGGAAGGCGCCCACGTGCCGCACCGTGGTCTCGTCGACATCGGCCCAGCGCAGCCAGGCTTCTTGGACGATGTCCTCGGCCTCGGCGCGGGAACCCAGCATCCGGTAGGCCAGCGCGCGCAGCGGGCGCGCGTGCTCCCGGTCGAAGCGCAGCGCGCGGGCCGCCGGGGACTGGTCGGCCGCCGCCGGCGCGGCGTGGCCGCCATCGGAAGCAGCGGCTGGGGAGGAATCGATGTCGGGCATGGCGCGTCGTCCGGTGTCGTCTTGCTCACAAGACGACGCAGCCTACCCGGTTGTGACACCGGCGGGGGCTCAGCCGCGGGCGCGCTCCAGCAGCATCGCGTCGCCGTAGCTGAAGAAGCGGTAGCGCTGGGCGATCGCATGGCGGTACAGCGCCATGATCGGCTCGTAACCGGCGAAGGCCGAGACCAGCATCATCAGCGTGCTCTTGGGCAGATGGAAATTCGTCACCAGCCGGTCCACGACCTGGAAGTCGAAACCGGGCGTGATGAAGATGTCGGTCTCGCGCGCGCCGGCCTTCAGGCCGCCGCCGAGTGCGGCCGACTCCAGCGCCCGCAGCGTCGTGGTGCCGACCGCGGTGACCTTGCCGCCGGCGGCGCGGCAGCGCGCGATCGCGTCGACGGTCTCGGGCGTGACCTGGAACCACTCGCTGTGCATCTTGTGCTCGGCCAGCGACTCGACCCGCACCGGCTGGAAGGTGCCGGCGCCGACGTGCAGCGTCACATGCGCCGTGCCGATGCCGCGCTCGGCCAGGCGCGCCAGCAGCGCCTCGTCGAAGTGCAGCGCGGCGGTCGGCGCGGCGACGGCCCCGGGCTCACGCGCGAACACGGTCTGGTAGCGCCGCACGTCGTCGGCGGAGTCGTCGTGGGCGATGTACGGCGGCAGCGGGACATGGCCGTGCCGCTCCAGCAGCTCGAACGGATCGCCGGACAGGCGCAGGTGGAACAGGCCGTCATCCGGCCCGCAGCGGCCCAGCACCTCGGCATCGAAGGCCTTGGCGAAACGCACCACCGCGCCCGGCTTGGGACTCTTGCTGGCGCGCATGTGGGCCCAGACCTCGCGCGTGCCGGGCAGCACCCGCTCCACCAGGGCCTCGACCGCCCCGCCGCTGGCCTTCGCGCCGTACAGGCGCGCCTTGATGACCTTGGTGTCGTTGAACACCAGCAGGTCGCCGGGATGGAGCAGCTCGGGCAGCTCGCGGAACACGCGGTCGACCGGTGGGTCGGCGCGGCCATCGAGCAGCCGCGAGGCGCTGCGCTCGGCGGCGGGATGCTGGGCGATGAGTTCGGGGGGCAGAGCGAAGTCGAAATCGCTCACCGTGAAGTGACGGGACATGCGCGTTGAGGGCCGGACGGACCCGTGCCAATCGGAAGGGAACGGAGGGGGACGGAGGGGGAACGGAAGCGGCGATTCTCCCATGGGCGCCCGGCGCGGCCGGGCCGCGGGGCCTCACTGCCAGCGCGCGCCCTGGTGCAGCAGCGCCGCCAGCCGGCCAGTGCCCTGCAGCTCGCTGACGCCTCGGGAAAGCGCGGCGGCGAAGCGCTCGCCCTCGGGCCGGACCTTGGAGAACACCGTGTACAGCGGGATCTCCGAGACCGCCGGATCGAGCCAGCTCAGCCTGCCGGCCGCCTCGCGCAGCTGCGTCTCCAGCAGGTGGGCGCCGACGCCCTTGTCGATCAGCACCAGGTCGACGCGCCCGGCCAGCAGCTTGCGCAGGTTGGCCAGGTCGTCCACCGCGCCTTCGACGGACAGGTTCGCCGCGTCGAAGCGGGGCGGATTCACGTAGCCGTGGACGACGCCGATGCGCAGCCCGGCCAGCGCGCCCAGGTCATCGATGCGGCGCCTGCGGTCGGTCCGCGCCATGAAGCCGACCTGGTTCACGATGCCCAGCGGCGGCGGGAAGCGCATGGTGCGCTCGCGTTCCTCGGAGCGCCAGGTGCCGATGACACCGTCGTGGTCGCCGCGCTGGAACTCGAGCAGCGCACGCGCCCAGGGCCGGAAGCTGAGTTCCATCTCGCGACCGGCCTGCCGCAGCGCGGCGCGGGTGACCTCGCAGGCCACGCCGCCGCCCGGCAGCGCGCTGCCGGTGTAGGGCGGGAACTCGGTCGCGACCAGGCGCAGCGGTCGCTCCGCCGCCCGCGCCGGCAGCAACGGCAGCACCGGCAAGGCGGCGGCGGCGAGCCGGAGGAGGCTGTCGCGGCGGGTGGTCATGATCGGTCGGTGCGGGCGGGCCAGGGAGGTCGGCACAGCCTAGCAGCGGACCGTGGCGGCGGTCGCCTCGACGACCCGGGGGAAATGCCCGGTTGCGGGCCCGGAAGCGGCAATCGATCACGCAGGGCCATGAAAAAGCCGGCCGGGTCTCGCGACCGGGCCGGCTTCAGGGGACGGGCGACGGCTTACTGGCCGCCCGTGCCGGTGGCCAGCAAGGTGCCGGCGCTGCCCGCGACCCAGCCGGTGCGTGCGTCGACGAAGAACACCTGCGTCAGCGAGCCCTGCGTGCCCACGAACTGCTTCTTCCAGGTCGCGCCGCCATCGGTGGTCATCAGCACGGTGCCGCTGTCGCCGACCGCCCAGCCCTGCTGCGCCGTCAGGAAGCGGATGGCGCGCAGGCCGGTCATCGGCAGGCTGACGTTGGTCTGGAGGGTCCAGCTCGCGCCGCCGTCCTTGCTCGACATCAGCAGGCCGCCATCGCCGACCGCCCAGAGGGTGTCGGCATCGCTGAAGGCCAACTGGTGGAGGGTCGCGCTGGTGCCGGAGAAGCGACCGGTGAAGGTCTTGCCCCCGTCACTGGTGACCCCCACCGCGCCGCCGTTGCCGACCAGCGTGCCCTTGAGCGGGCCGCTGAACTTGAGGTCGTTGTAGTAGCCGTCCAGCGTCGCCTGCTGCGTCCAGGACTTGCCGCCATCCGTCGTCGCCAGCAGCAACTGACGCTGCTGCGACTGCTGGTAGTCGCTGGCCAGCGCGAAGCCGGTGCTCGCGTCGATGAAGTGGAAGGCGGTGACGGTGCGCCCGCTCGACTGCAGCGGCGTGAGCCAGCTCAGGCCGCCGTCGTCGGTGAGGTAGATGCGACCGTCCGCCGCCAGCAGCCAGCCCTTCTTCGCGTCGACGAACTGGAAGCGCGGCAGCATCGAGTAGTAGCCCGAGCTGGTCAGCCCACCGACCTTGACGGTCCAGTCCAGGCCGCCGTTGGCGGTTTCCATCAGGTCGCCCTTGGCCGACAGGGCCAAGCCGCGCTTGGCATCAAAGAACCAGAAGGCCTGCAGCGTCTTGCCCGCCGCATCGGCGTCCGGACCCGCGATGCGCTTCCAGGTCTGCAGGTCGGTGCTGATCCGCGTCACGCTGTCCCAGCCGGTCACCAGCCAGGTCTGCCCGTCGATGGGCGTGAGCTGGCCGCCGAAGTCCAGGCGCGCGGCGCGCCAGGTCAGGCCCAGGTCGGTGCTGAGCTCGGTCACGGTGCCGAGGCCGGACGCGGCGTAGTACTGCCGCATCCAGACGCCGCGGGCGGCCAGGCTGTAGCTGACCGTGAACCCGGGGTACACGTTCGCCGGCGCCGCCACCGCGGACCAGTTCCGTCCGCCGTCGACGCTGCGGTACAGCGTGCCGTTGGTGACGACGGCGCCGGTGGACGCATCGACGAACTGCGGATTGCCCGAGGAGAAGTAGCCGGTCGACGGCAGCCCCTGCGGGACGACCGTGTCCCAGTTCTGGCCGCCATCGGCGCTCTGGCGGATCGAGAGGGTGTAGACCCAGCCCTGGCCGTTCACGTAGTTCGAGCTCGTGCCGGTGGCCACCACCGCGTTGCCGAAGACCTGGAAGCCGCTCAGCGGCACGTTGGGCGTGGCCGGCAGCACCACCGTCGAGGTCTTGCCCAGGTCGGTGGACTTGCGCAGCGCACCGCTGTCGAACCACCACAGCGTGCCGTCGGCGGCCAGCATCGGCTCCTGCGTCAGCGTCGCCTGGCTCCAGGTCGCGCCGCCGTCCGCGGTCGCGCGGATCAGGCCGTTCATCGACATCACCAGCGTGCCGGCGCCGGCCAGCTGCAGCGAGGCGCCGGTCATCGGCGGTTGCGCGGTCGGCTGCAGCGTCCAGCGCGCACCGCCATCGGTGGTGCGCAGCAGCGCGCCCGCGTCGCCGGCGGCCCAGCCGTTGTTGGCGTCGGAGAAGCGGATCGTCGTCAGCCGCGTCGTCAGGCCGGAGGCCTGCTTGGTCCAGCTGCCGCCGCCGTCGCGGGTGCGCAGGATCTCGCCGTTGTCACCGACCGACCAGCCATTGCTCGCGTCGATGAAGAAGAAGGCCGCCGGCACGGTCCCGGTCGGCCGCGGCGCCTGCCAGCACCAGCCGGCGCCCTCGGCGCCGGTGCAGCTCAGGCCCTGCACGTGGGTGCGGTTGTTGACCGACACCGTCCACTTCACTTCCTTGGAAGCGCCCGCGGCGTTGGAGACCTTCAGCGTCACCGCGTAATCGCCGACCTTGGCGTAGTCGTGCTTGGGACTGGCCTCGGTGCTGGTCGTGCCGTCGCCGAAGTTCCACGCGAAGCTCAGGCCGGTGGTGGCCGCGGCATTGCTGGTGAAGGCAGTGCCGGACGTGACGTCGGTCGAGGCGGCGGCGGCGATCGCCAGGTTGTCCGGAATGGCCACGCCCTGGACCGGCGGCGGCGGCGGTGGCGCGTCATCGCCCCCACCGCCTCCACCGCAGGCGCTCAGCAGCGCGGCACTGATCAGCACGCCAGCCCAGCCGGCGCGCATACGCTTGTTCGTATTCAAGGAATCCTCCCGATGTATCAATTTGTCTTCTTTTTGAAGCGGGCGGATTCTGCCCGAGGCCCTTGCCGCGCCAGCCCCGGGTGCACCCGCTCCACCCGAACGGGGGAGACGCCGAGGCAGAATCGCGGCCATGTCCGAGGCCCGCAGCACCGTCCCGCCGCCGTCGCCCGCCGCGAAACGCGCGGGGGCCGATCCGAGCGGGCGCGCGCCGGCGACCGAGGCGCCGGCCGCCAAGTCCGCGCCGCAGAAGGCGATGGAAAAGATGGGGCTGACGCGCGACATCGACCTCGCGCTGCACCTGCCGCTGCGCTACGAGGACGAGACCACGCTGACGCCGCTGGGCCAGGCCCGCGATGGCGACACGCTGCAGTGCGAGGGCGAGGTGATCGAGAGCCGCATCGAGATCCGCGGCCGGCGGCAACTGCTGGTCAAGCTGCGCGACGACGACGGCGCCCTGCTGACGCTGCGCTTCCTCCACTTCTATCCCTCGCACCAGAAGACGCTGGCCGTCGGCACGCGCGCCCGCGTGCGCGGCGAGATCCGCGTCGGTTTCTTCGGCCGGGAGATGGTCCACCCCAGCTTCCGCAAGGTCGACGCGGACACGCCGCTGGCCGCGTCGCTGACGCCGGTCTACCCGACCAGCGCGCAGCTGCCGCAGGCCTACCTGCGCAAGGCGGTCGCCTCGGCGCTGCGCCGCGCGCCGCTGGACGAGGTGCTGCCGCAGGCGCTGATTCCGCGCGGCCTGCCGCCGCTGCGCGAGGCGCTGAACTTCCTGCATCACCCGCCGCCGTCGGCCGGCCTGTCGACGCTGGAAGATCACACCCATCCGGCCTGGCAACGGCTCAAGTTCGAGGAACTGCTCGCGCAGCAGCTCAGCCAGCAGCGCGCCCAGCGCGAGCGCGCCCATCTGCGCGCGCCGGTGCTGCGCGGCGCGCCCGGTGGGCTGCATGAACGGCTGCTCGCCGCCCTGCCCTTCGCGCTGACCGGCGCGCAACGCCGCGTCGCCGAGGAGATCGCCGCCGACCTCGCCCGCCCCCAGCCGATGCACCGGCTGCTGCAGGGCGACGTCGGCTCCGGCAAGACGGTGGTGGCGGCGCTCGCGGCGGCCGTGGCCATCGATGCCGGCTGGCAGTGCGCGCTGATGGCGCCCACCGAGATCCTGGCCGAGCAGCATTTCCGCAAGCTGATCGGCTGGCTGGAGCCGCTGGGCATCCACGTGGCGTGGATCACCGGCAGCGTCAAGGGCAAGGCGCGGCAGAAGATGCTCGACGCCGCCGCCTCGGGCGAGGCGACGCTGATCGTGGGCACGCACGCGGTGATCGAGGACAAGGTCCGCTTCCACCGGCTGGGGCTGGCCATCATCGACGAGCAGCACCGCTTCGGCGTGGCGCAGCGGCTGGCGCTGCGCAAGAAGCTCGCGGACGAGGCGGCCGGCGCGGCGGCCTCCGCCGGGCCGGGCGTGCCGCCCGGTTCAGGCCCGCTCGAGCCACACCTGCTGATGATGAGCGCCACGCCCATCCCGCGCACGCTCGCGATGACCTACTTCGCCGACCTGGACGTGTCGACGATCGACGAGCTGCCGCCCGGCCGCAGCCCCATCGTGACCCGCGTGTTCGCCGACAGCCGGCGCGACGACGTGATCGAGAAGATCGCCGCCGCCGTCGACGACGGCCGCCAGGTCTACTGGGTCTGTCCGCTGATCGAGGAGTCGGAAGCGCTCGACCTCAAGAACGCGACCGAAACCCACGCCGAGCTGGGCGACGCGCTGCCCGGAAAGATGGTGGGGCTGCTCCATGGCCGCATGGCGCCGGCGGAAAAGGCGGCGGTGATGTCGCTGTTCAGCGGCGGGCAGATGCAGGTGCTGGTCGCGACGACCGTCATCGAGGTCGGCGTCGACGTGCCCAACGCCAGCGTGATGGTCATCGAGCACGCTGAACGCTTCGGCCTGTCGCAGCTGCACCAGCTGCGCGGACGCGTCGGCCGCGGCTCGGTCGCCAGCGTGTGCGTGCTGATCTACACCGGGCCGCTCTCGGACACCGGCAAGTCACGCCTGCGCGCGATGGCCGAAACCACCGATGGCTTCGAGATCGCGCGGCGCGACCTCGACATCCGGGGGCCGGGGGAATTCATGGGGGCGCGGCAGAGCGGCGCGCAGTTGCTGCGCTTCGCCGACCTGCAGGAAGACGCGCCGCTGCTGAGCGCCGCGCGCGCGCTGGCGCCGAAACTGCTCGACGAGCAGCCGCGGGCGGCGCGGCTGCACGTGGAGCGGTGGCTCGGTCACAAGACCGAGTACCTCAAGGCCTAGTCAGGGCCCTTACTTCAGCTGGATGGCCCAGTACAGCAGCACTTCGGTGGCGGTCACTTCCGAACCGCTGTAGAGCTGGGGCTCGGCGTTGATCTTGTCGACCGTGGCCTGGCCCGAGATGACGCGACCGAAGACGGCATAACCCGGCTGCGAGGCGCTCTTGTAGTCCAGCGTCGCGCTGTTGTCGACCGAGTTGAAATAGAACTGGCTGGTCGCCGAGTCGGCCGCAGTGCCACGCGCCATCGCGATCGTGTACTTCGTGTTGGACAGGCCGACGTTGGTCTCCAGCTTGATCGTGCCGCCCAGGTTGGCGCCAGGATTCTTCGCCACGTAACCCGTCGAGAAGCCGCCACCCTGCACCACGAAGTTCGGCACGACGCGATGGAAGATGGTGTTGTCGTAGTACTTGGCGCTGACATACTTCAGGAAGTTGTCGGTGGTGATCGGCGTGCGGGCGTCCAGCTCGATGACGATCTCGCCGTCGCTGGTCAGCATGCACACGGTGCGCGCGGCAGTGCTGGCGTTCGACGCGGCAATGCCGGCGGCGCTGCAGGTGAGCGTCGGCGGCGTCGTCACCGGGTTGGGCTTGGGGCTCTGCGCCGGGCTGCCGCTGTCGTTGTCATCGCCACCGCCGCAGGCGGCCAGCATCAGGGCACCGCCCAGGGCGGCCGAGAGGGCCAGCCACCGGGGAGCGGCGGCGATCGAGGAAGAGAAGGAAGTCGTCTTCATGGGGGCTCGCAATGGGAGCTTGTGGCCCCCGCTTCTGGCAAAGAAGCGCGAAGTATCGTGGTCGCCTCGACACACGTCATGGCCCCGGTGCGCGGCCCGCACGAAAACCGATCGGGCTTTCCCTAACGACACCTTCACAGGGTGATGGGTGTCACCCAGCGTCGCCATCCGCGCCCCGGAGTGCCCAGGATCGGCGACGGAAAGACACCGTCGGTTTCAGAACTCCAGGTTGTCGATGAGGCGGGTCTGGCCGATCCGGGCGGCCGCCAGCGCGACCAGCGCCTCGCCCTCGCGCGCCGGGCCGAGGTCATGCCGGCGGCGCAGCGTCAGGTAGTCCGGCGCCCAGCCCGCGTCGCGCAGCGCCTGCATGGCGTCGGCCTCGATGCGGTCCAGGTCGCGCTCGCCCGCCTGCCAGCGGCCGATCATCGCCTTGAGCGTGCGCGACAGCAGCAGCGCGTCCTGCTTCTGCTGCTCGCTCAGGTAGCCGTTGCGCGAGGACAGCGCCAGGCCATCGGCAGTGCGTTCGGTCTCGCCGGCCAGGATGCGGATAGGCATCGCCAGCTGGTCGACCATGCGCCGGATCACCATCAGCTGCTGGTAGTCCTTCTTGCCGAAGACGGCCACGTCCGGCTGCACGATCTGGAACAGCTTGGCCACCACGGTACAGACGCCGACAAAGAAACCGGGCCGGAAGTGGCCCTCGAGGATGTCGGCCAGCTCGGTGGGCGGATGCACCTTGTAGCCCTGCGGCTCGGGATACATCTCGCGCTCGTCGGGCGCGAAGACGAAGTCGCAGCTCGCGCCCTCGAGCAGCTCGGCATCCCGCGCCAGCGTGCGGGGGTAGCGGTCGAAGTCCTCGTGCGGCGCGAACTGCAGCCGGTTGACGAAGATGCTGGCGACCACGAGGCCGCCCTCGCCCACCGCCGCGCGGGCCTGGCGCACCAGCGCCAGGTGGCCGTCGTGCAGGTTGCCCATCGTGGGCACGAAGGCGACCGGGCGGTCGCCCGCGAGCGCGGCGCGCAGGCCGGCGATGTCGTGGTGGATCTGCATGATCAGTAGCTGTGCTCGGGCGCCGGGAAGGCGCCGGACTTGACGTCGGCGACGTAGCGCGCGAAGGCCTCGCCGACCGAGGCCGAGCCCTGCATGAAGTCGCGCACGAAGCGCGGCTTGCGGCCGCCGCCCACGCCCAGCATGTCGTGCATCACCAGGACCTGGCCGGAGCATTCCGCGCCGGCGCCGATGCCGATCACCGGCACGCCCAGCGTGCGCGTGAGTTCGCCGGCCAGCGCGGCGGGCACCATCTCGAGCAGCAGCATCTGCGCGCCCGCGTCGACGAGTTCGCGCGCATGCGCCCGGATCTGCGCGGCGCCGGCTTCATCGCGGCCCTGGACCTTGTAGCCGCTCAGCGCGGTGACGGTCTGCGGCGTGAGTCCGAGGTGGGCGCAGACGGGGATGCCGCGCTCGGTGAGGAAGCGCACCGTGTCGGTGGTCCAGCCGCCGCCCTCGAGCTTGACCATGTGGGCGCCGGCCTGCGCCAGCTGCATCGCATGGCGCCAGGCGACCTGCGGCGACTCGTGATACGTGCCGTAGGGGAGGTCGGCCACGATCCAGGCCAGGCGGCGCGCGCGGGCCACGCATGCGGTGTGATAGACCATGGACTCCAGCGTGACCGGCACCGTCGTCTGCAGCCCCTGCACCACGTTGCCCAGCGAGTCGCCGATCAGGATCGAATCCACGCCGGCCTCCTCCATCGCATGGGCGAAGGTGGCGTCGTAGGCGGTGAGCATCGCGATCTTCTCGCCGGCGGCATGCATGTCGAGCAGGCGCTGCAGCGTCACGGGCTTGCGGTCGGCGGTCGCCTGCGGGCGCGGCGCGGCGTAGGGGGGGGTCGGTTCGGTCATGCGTGTCCCCTGGAGGATGGGCCGGGGCCCTTGGGGTGGGGCGGCAGTGTACGGGACGGTGCCAGAAGGCCGCATTCTGAGGACAATGCCGGCCCATGACCCTGACCGAATTGCGCTACATCGTCGCCGTCGCCCGCGAGCGCCACTTTGGCCGCGCGGCGGAAGCCTGCTTCGTCTCGCAGCCGACGCTGTCGGTGGCGATCAAGAAGCTGGAGGAGGAGCTCGACGTCAAGATCTTCGAGCGCGGCGCCAACGAGGTGACGATGACCCCGCTGGGCGAGGACATCGTGCGCCAGGCCCAGTCGGTGATCGAGCAGGCCAGCGCGATCAAGGACATCGCCAAGCGCGGCAAGGACCCGCTGGACGGCCCGCTGCGGCTGGGGATCATCTACACGATCGGGCCCTACCTGCTGCCCGAACTGGTGCGCCACTGCATCGACCTCTACCCGCGCATGCCGCTGATGCTGCAGGAGAACTTCACCCAGAAGCTGCTGGACATGCTGCGCACTGGCGAACTGGACTGCGCCATCATGGCCGAGCCCTTCCCCGACGCCGGCCTGGCGGTGGCGCCGCTGTACGACGAGTCCTTCGTCGTCGCCGTGCCGGCGGTGCATCCGCTGGCGAAGAAGGAGCGCATCAGCGCCGAGGAGCTCAAGGCCGAGACCATGCTGCTGCTGGGCAACGGCCATTGCTTCCGCGATCACGTGCTGGAGGTCTGCCCGGAGTTCGCGCGCTTCTCCACCGACGCCGAGGGCATCCGCAAGAGCTTCGAGGGCAGCTCGCTGGAGACGATCAAGCACATGGTGGCCTCCGGCATGGGCGTCACCGTGGTGCCGGCGCTGAGCGTGCCGGAGCATGTCCCGCCGCACCTGCGCTACGTGCCCTTCGAAGACCCGGCCCCGACGCGTCGCGTGGTGCTGGCCTGGCGCCGCACCTTCACCCGCTACGAAGCGGTCGCCGCGCTACGCAACGCGGTCTACGCCTGCAAGCTCAGCGGCGTGAAGCTGCTCTCCTGACCGGCCCGCGGTAGTCCCCCGCCGCCGGCCGCTACAGGTCGCGACGGGCTGGCAAGACCCGCCCCCCTCGAAGCGGGGGTCGTCAGGGTATCCGTGAATTTCTCACGAAGTCGTCACCGATAGCCTCGCTATGCGCACGGCGCCCACCCGGCTCCGTGGCCGCGCTCGCCCCGGACGCAGGGACCGGGGTGCATCGCCATGTCCAACCATCGCATCAGGGGGAAATCTTGAAACTTCGACCCACCCTCCTCGCCGCCGCGCTGCTGACCGCGGGCGTGGCGCATGCGGGCCCGACCACCGTGTCGGGCTCCGCCAATGGCCTGAGCTGGACCGCCGCCAGCACCATCGTCGGCGTGACCTCGACCGCCACCGCCGCCGGCGGCGGCGATCCGCGCTACTTCGCGCCGCGCTCGCAGTACGGCGGCGTCGCGACGCTGATCATGGATTACGGCGCGGCCGGCCAGTTCATCTGCTCCGGCACGCTGCTGCCCAACCAGCGCTCGATCCTGACCGCCGCCCACTGCGTCAGCGACGGCACGAACGCGCGCCCGCTGAGCACCTCGGTCTACTTCTATACCGGCAACAACCCGGACAACATCACCTGGAACCAGCCCTCGTTCTCCTACCAGGTGACCAACTACGCGGTCCACGCCGCCTACACCGGCGAGGTGATCGACCAGAACGACATCGCCGTGCTGTCGCTGGACAAGCTGGTGGACTGGTCGGTCAAGTCCCACGGCCTGTATGAAGGCGATGACCTGACCGGCAAGGACTTCAACATCGCCGGCTACGGCGCGCGCTCGGACACCGGCGGCAACGTCGGCGACAACCTGGGCACCGGCCGCCTGCGCCAGGGCGACAACCGCTATGACTTCCGCCTCGGCGACGCCGACTTCGGCGGCGTCTGGGCCGACATCCTGGGCGAGCCGGCCGAGCAGATCGAGCACACCTACCTGTCGGACTTCGACAACGGCCTGCCCGCCAACGACCTGGCCTGCAACATCGCGGTCGACGGCCTGGGCCTGCCGCCCAGCGCCAAGTTCTGCAACACCGGCCGCGGCGCCAACGAGGTGTCCTCGGCCGGCGGCGACTCGGGCGGTCCGGAGTTCATCGACGGCAAGGTGGCCTCGGTCACCTCCTTCGGCCTGACCTTCGGCAGCTTCTGGGGCGACGTGGACGACGCGCTGAACAGCAGCTTCGGCGAGTTCAACGGCTTCGTGCCGGTGAGCATCCACCGCGACTTCATCAACGCCAACGCGGTGCCGGAACCGGCCTCCTTCGCGCTGGCCGGCCTGGGCCTGCTGGGCCTGGGCTGGAGCCGCCGCCGTCGCGTCCAGGCCTGATCGCCCCACGCGCCAGCAAAGCCGCCTCCGGGCGGCTTTTTCGTTGGCGCCGCCACGTTTGATTCTGGCTATGACATCGGTGAAGCTATTCGAATGGCGATATCGATAGCTAATCACTAAAGTAGCACCTCATCGGCCGCCGGCATCCTCCGTCCGGGAGATGTCGGCGGCGAATCGAGGACCTACAAACGCGGCCAGCGCCCGAGGCGCGTCCCGTCGTGGGTTCATCTGCAAGGAGCAAGACATGACCCTTCGATCCGGGCAACGCGCCGTCGGCTGGCTGCTGGTCGCCGCCGGCGCCGCGCTGAACACCCAGACGCTGATCGACTGGATGCGCCACAGCGTCGTCTGACGCGCGCGCCGTTCACACGACCGCGGCCGTGGATCAGTTAGGCTGCGCAGCGTCTTTTGTCTTCCATTCCCAGAAGGAGTCCCTCGATGGCCAAGAAGAGCCCCTCTCCCGCCAAGGCGCCCTCCGCCAAGGGTGCGCCGTCCCTCCAGATCGGCATCAGCGACAAGGACCGCGCCGCGATCGCGCAAGGCCTGTCCAAGCTGCTGGCCGACACCTACACCCTGTACCTGACCACGCACAACTTCCACTGGAACGTGACGGGGCCGATGTTCAACTCGCTGCACGCGATGTTCATGGCCCAGTACACCGAGCTGTGGAACGCGGTCGACCCGGTGGCCGAGCGCATCCGCTCGCTGGGCCACAAGGCGCCGGGCTCCTACGCCCAGTTCGCGCAGCTGAGCTCGCTGCCGGACGCGCCGGCCACGCCGCCCAAGGCGCTGGACATGGTGCGCATCCTGGTGGACGGCCATGAAGGCGTGGCTCGCACCGCGCGCGCGCTGTTCGACCTGGTCGACAAGGCCAGCGACGAACCGACCGCCGACCTGCTCACCCAGCGCCTGACGGTGCATGAGCAGACCGCGTGGATGCTGCGCTCGCTGCTGGAAGAGTGATCGCCGCGACGGCGGGCGCACCGGCCGCCGCCGGCAGCAAGGGGACCGCGAGGTCCCCTTTTTCGTGGGCCGGCGCCGGGGCCTCCGGTCGCGGTCTCAGCCGATCGCCTTGATGCGCCCGCCGCGGCGGGCCTCGGCCAGCATCGAGGCCAGCGCGCAGGACGCCAGCCGCGCGGTGCGCGAATCGGCGCGGCTGGTCAGCACGATGGGCACCTTCGCGCCCAGCACCACGCCCGCCGCGTAGGCCTGCGCCAGGAAGCTCAGGCTCTTGGCCAGCATGTTGCCGGCGTCCAGGTCCGGCACGATCAGCACGTTGGCCCGGCCCGCCACCGGCGACACGATGCCCTTGATGCGGGCCGCCTCCGGATCGATGGCGTTGTCCATCGCGAGCGGGCCGTCCAGCACCGCGCCGGTGATCTGTCCGCGGTCGGCCATCTTGCACAGCGCCGCGGCGTCGATCGTCGACGGCACCTTCGGATTCACCGTCTCCATCGACGAGAGCAGCGCCACCCGCACCTCGGGCAGTCGCAGCGCATGCGCCAGGTCGATCGCGTTCTGGACGATGTCGACCTTCTCCTCCAGCGTCGGCTCAATGTTGATCGCCGCGTCCGAGATGATCAGCGGCTGGGGATGCCCCGGCACGTCCATCACGAAGCAGTGGCTGATGCGCCGGGCGGTGCGCAGCCCGCCCTCGCGGCGCACGACGGCGCCCATCAGTTCGTCCGTATGGAGGCTGCCCTTCATCAGCGCGTCCACGCTGCCCTTGAGCGCCATCGTCACCGCCATCTCGGCGGCCGCGTGGCTGTGCGGGACATCGAACAGCGTGAAGCGAGCCAGGTCCACGCCGGCGGCCGCCGCGGCCTCCGAGACCTTGCCCGCGGGGCCGATCAGCACCGGCTCGATCAGCCCGAGCGAGGCGGCCTCGGTCGCCGCCAGCAGCGCCACGTCGCTGCACGGATGCACGACGGCCATGCGCAGCGGCGGCAGGTGCCGCACGGCCTCGATGAGGCGGTCGTAATGGGGGTGCGCACTGGGCGGATGCGCGATGGATGGCGCGATGGACGGCACCGATGACGGCGCCTGGCCGGCCGGCCCGCCGGCGCTTCGGAACGAGGTGATCACTGGCTGGCTCCCTGTGCTGGAGGACCGCGTGGCGTCCCGTTGTCGCCGCGCATTCGGACAAGTTTTCCGACGCCCCGACCCGCCGCGCGCTTGACCCTGTTTGTTCCTCGGGCTTTCACGACGAGTCGCGGTCGATGATGCATGCTGCGCTGCAACAAATCAAGCGACGCGGGGTCGCGCGGCGGTGCCGGAAACGGGCAGATGTCTGGCA
Source organism: Mitsuaria sp. BK037 (assembly GCF_014193045.1). NCBI lineage: Bacteria > Pseudomonadati > Pseudomonadota > Betaproteobacteria > Burkholderiales > Sphaerotilaceae > Roseateles > Mitsuaria sp. BK037. The sequence continues at coordinate 408,605 of NZ_JACHYS010000003.1, forward strand.
TCGGCGGCGGCCCTCATGAAGGGGTGAGCGATGGGTCCAAGGCTGGAAGGCGAGTTCATCGCGGTCGTCAACGCCGGCTCGTCCAGCATCAAGCTGTCGATGTTTTCGCTGCACGACGATCGCCGGCAGGGCCCCCTGCGGCTGGAGTTGCGCGCGCAGGTCGAGGGCCTGGGCACCGCGACGCCGCATTTCGAAGCCGCCCATGCCGACGGCACGAAGGCGGGCTCGCGCGACTGGCCGGTCGGCGAGCGGCTCGGCCACGAGGGGGCGCTCGAGCACCTGGTCGAGTTCGTCCGGCACGAATTCCCGGGCCTCTCGATGCTGGGCATCGGGCACCGCGTCGTGCACGGCGGCACGGCCTTCCAGGAACCGGTGGTAGTGACGCCGGCGGTGCTCGGCCAGCTGGAGACGCTGGTCCCGCTGGCGCCGCTGCATCAGCCGCACAACCTGGCGCCGATCCGCCGCGCCTTCGCCGCCCTGCCCGGCCTGCCGCAGGTGGCCTGCTTCGACACCGCCTTCCACCGCGGCCAGTCCGACGTCGCCGATGCCTTCGCGCTGCCGTATGCGCTGTTCGAGGCCGGCGTGCGGCGCTACGGCTTCCATGGGCTGAGCTACGAGTACATCGCGTCGCGGCTGCCGGCGCTGTCGCCGCGGCTGGCGGACGGGCGCGTCGTCGTCCTGCACCTGGGCAACGGCGCAAGCGCCTGTGCGCTGCATCGCGGGCGCAGCATCGCCAGCAGCATGGGCTTCACCGCCGTCGACGGACTGCCGATGGGCACGCGCAGCGGCGCCGTCGACCCGGGCGTGCTGCTCTACCTGATGGACGAGCACCGCATGGACGCGCGCGAACTGGAGACGCTGCTCTACAAGGAGTCCGGGCTGCTGGGGCTGTCGGGCGTGTCCAGCGACATGCGGCAGCTGCTGGCCAGCGATGTGCCGCGGGCGCGCTTCGCGGTCGACGTGTTCGTGCATCGCGTCACCCGCGAGATCGGCGCGCTGGCCGCGGAGATGGGCGGCCTCGACGGCCTGGTGTTCACCGCCGGCATCGGCGAGCACTCGGCCGAGATCCGCCGCCGGGTGCTGTCGCGCTGCCTGTGGCTGGGGGTGTCGGTGCAGGAGGCCGCCAACCGCGACGGCCCGCCCGAACGCCGCCTCAGCACCGTCGACAGCCGCTGCGAGGCCTGGGTCATCCCCACCGACGAGGAACTCATGATGGCGCGCCACACCTTCCGCCTGCTGGCCGGCGAGTGAGCCCGCGGCAATAACCCCACCGGCTTGGGCGGCGCGGGTGTGAGCGCTACAGTCGGCCGCATCGCCTGGTGGGACCTCCGATGCGCATCGCCATCCTCTCCTTCGACGGCTTCAACGAGATCGACAGCTTCCTTCCGCTGGGACTGCTGAACCGGCTCAAGCCGCAGGGCTGGTCCGCCGAGCTGTGCGGGCCGGGTCCGGCGGTGACCTCGATGAATGGCGTCACCGTGCAGCTGAAACGCCCGCTCGAATGGGCCAACGAGGCCGACGCGGTCTGGTTCGGCTCCGGCATCTACACGCGGGCCATCGCGGAGAACTCCGCGCTGCTGGACCGGCTGCAGATCGATCCGACGCGGCAGCTGATCGCCTCGCAGTGCTCCGGCGCGCTGCTGGTGGCGCGCCTGGGGCTGCTGGGCGACGCGCCGGCCTGCACCGACGCGAGCACCCGGCCCTGGCTGGTGGAGGCCGGCGTGCGGGTGCTCGACGAGCCCTTCCATGCCCGCGGCCCGGTGGCCACCTCGGGCGGCTGCCTGGCCTCGCAATACCTGGCGGCGTGGCTGATGTGGAGCAAGGCCGGCGAGGCCGCCACGCGCGACGCGCTCGCCTACGCCGCGCCCGTCGGCGAGAAGGCGGACTACGTGGAGCGCCTGCTGGCGCGGGTGCGTCCGTTCATGACGCCGGACTGAGGGCCAGGGCACGGCAGGGAAGAACCCCGATAATCGCGGGTTCGCCGCCCAAGAGCCGTCATGTCCACCGATCAGCCCAGCCGTATCCAGTCCGAAGTGCGCCGCCGCCGCACTTTCGCCATCATTTCGCACCCTGACGCGGGCAAGACCACGCTGACGGAAAAGCTGCTGCTGTTCTCCGGCGCGATCCAGATCGCGGGCTCGGTGAAAGCGCGCAAGGCCTCGCGCCACGCGACCTCCGACTGGATGGAGATCGAAAAGCAGCGCGGCATCTCGGTGGCCTCGTCGGTGATGCAGATGGAATACCGCGACTGCGTCATCAACCTGCTGGACACCCCGGGCCACCAGGACTTCTCGGAAGACACCTACCGCGTGCTGACCGCCGTCGACGCGGCGCTGATGGTCATCGACGCGGCCAACGGCGTGGAGCCGCAGACCCGCCGCCTGCTGCAGGTCTGCCGCGCGCGCAACACGCCGATCCTCACCTTCGTCAACAAGCTCGACCGCGAGGTCCAGGAGCCGCTGGCGCTGATGGACGAGATCGAGCGCGAACTGGGCATGACGGTGGTCCCCTTCACCTGGCCGGTCGGCATGGGCAAGCATTTCCACGGCGTGATGGACCTGCGTCAGCAGCGCATGCGCGTGTTCTCGCCCGGCGAGGACCGCGCCGCCGGCACCGAGGAAGTGCTGGAGGGCCTGGACAACCCGGCCTATGTCGAGCGCTTCGGCATGCAGTACGAGAACGCGCAGGGCGAGATCGAGCTGGTCAACGAGGCGGCCCCCGCCTTCGACGAGGACGCCTTCCTCACCGGCCGGCAGACGCCGATGTTCTTCGGCTCCGCGGTGAACAACTTCGGCGTGCAGGAAGTGCTGGACGCGCTGGTCGAGCTGGCGCCCGCGCCGGCCGAGCGCGCCGCGATGCAGCGCGTGGTGCAGCCCGAGGAGCCCAAGTTCACCGGCGTGGTCTTCAAGATCCAGGCCAACATGGACCCGGCGCACCGCGACCGGATCGCGTTCCTGCGCGTGGCCTCGGGCCACTTCGAGCGCGGCATGCGGCTCAAGGTCGTGCGCTCGGGCAAGGAGCTGCGGCCCAACACGGTGGTGAGCTTCCTGTCGCAGCGCCGCGAGCTGCTGGACGAGGCCTTCGCCGGCGACATCATCGGCATCCCCAACCACGGCGTGCTGCAACTGGGCGACACCATCACCGAGGGCGAGGCGCTGCAGTACACCGGCCTGCCCTTCTTCGCGCCGGAGATGTTCCGCTCGGTCGAGGTGGCGGACCCGCTCAAGACCAAGCAACTGCGCGAGGGCCTGCGCCAGCTCGGCGAGGAAGGCGCGATCCAGGTCTTCCGCCCCGAGGCCGGCAGCGTACTGCTGCTGGGCGCGGTCGGCCAGCTGCAGTTCGAAGTCGTCGCGCACCGCCTGGAGCACGAGTACGGCGTCAAGGCCCGCATCACGCCGGCGCGCTACAACGTCGCGCGCTGGGTGACCTGCGACGAGGCCGACGGCGGCGAGAAGGAGCTGCGCCGCTTCATCGACCACAACGCCCACCGCGTGGCCTGGGACGCGGTCAACGCGCCGACGGTGCTGCTCGAGTACGCCGGCGAGCTGCGCGCGATGCAGGAGAACTGGCCCAAGATCAAGTTCCACGCGCTGCGCGAGCACGCGGGCCTGGTCTTCCAGAAGCAGATGGACGCCTGAGACGGCGCGGGGCGGGCCGGGGGCCGGCGCTGCGGCGCCCCGGCGACCGGTGGCTCAGTACGCCAGCTGCCAGCCCACCAGCCACAGGCCGGTGTTGATGCCGGAGAAGCGCTCGTAGCCCGCGGTCAGCGCGACGTGGCGGCCGAACTCCAGCGCGGCACCGACGCCGGCGGTCACGGTGGTCTTGTCGCTCGGGTTCACGCCGTCGTCGCGGGACATCTTGGTGCGGCCGATGCCGACGCGACCGGTCAGGCTGAACATCCGCGCCAGCGGATAGCGGCCCACGGCCGCGATGCCGACATGCGAGTCCGGATATTCGAAGTCGCGGCGCGGGCCGAAGATCTTGAACTCCAGGCTGCGGGAATACAGCTCGACGCTGTAGTTGGCATTGAAGCGATAACCCAGCCCATAACCGATCGACAGCTGGCTGCCGTCGCGCTTGTAGGACTCGTGGCTGCCATCGACACCGCCCGCGGCGATCGAGGCGTAAACGAGCGGCTCGCCCAATTCGGCGGCAGGGGCGGCCATGGTCGAGGTGGCGGAGGTGGCCCCGGTGGCCATCAGGGCGGCCATCGCGGCGACCCGAAGCGTCTTCATGTGGTGTTCTCCCTGGGAAATGTGGCGCGGCGCCGATCCTGGCGACTTCGCGGCGGCGCGCAGGATAGCCGTCGCCGCGCCGACGGGCGCGCGCCTGCACGCCGTTCCCCTCTTCGGAGGGAAAGGGCTTCCCCGGGCTTGATGCCGTGACCTTGTTGACGTTTCACCGGGCGCCCCGTTGGCGCCGTGTCATCACCGCTTCCTACACTGCGCCGATGCCGAACGTGATCGAGCCCCTGCAGGAGCGCCGTCTGAGCTGCCTCCTGCTGGCGGCGGGCCTGATCGCGGGCGCGATGCCGACGGCGATCGCCGCGCAGGTGCCGGCCAGCGCGGTCCAGGACGCGCCGCGCGAGCTGGTCGCCTTCACCGAGAACCTGCCGCCGCTGAACTACGCCGAAGCGGGCGAGGCGAGCGGCTTCAGCACCGAGCTGCTGCGTCTGATGAGCGCCGAGGCCGGTGTGCGGTTGCGCATCGAGGTGCTGCCCTGGCAGCGCTCGGTGCAGGAAGCGGCGCGGCGCGCCGACAGCGTGCTGTTCTCGCTGGTGCGCACGCCAGAGCGCGAACACCAATACCGCTGGGTCGGCCCGATCAGTCCGCGCCGGATCCTCGTGTACCGGCTGCGCCACCGCACGGACGTGCGCCCGGCCAGCCTCAAGCAGCTCAACGGGCTGCGGCTGGGGGTGTCGCGGGACTCGGCCGCCGCCCGTCAGCTGCTGGCGGACGGCCTGCGGCCGGAGCAGGAGCTGGAACTGGGCCTGGACGACGCCACCAACCTGCGCAAGCTGCTCGCCGGCCGCATGGACCTGATCGTCATGCTGGACTGGGCCGCGGCCTGGCACCTGCGCGAGTTGAAGCTGCCGTACTCGACGCTGACGCCGGTGCTGTCGATGGACGTGGACAAGGCCTACTGGTTCGGCCTGCCCGCCGACAGCGACCCGGCGGTCGCGCGGCGGCTGCAGGTCGCGCTGGACCGCCTCAGGCGGGATGGGCGCTACGAGCGCCTGCGGCAGCAGTATTTCGATTGAGGGCGACAACGGGCGGCCCGCCCGCCGTCGCCCTGCCCCTCAAGGCTTGATGCTGTAGTTCACCGGCACCCAGCGATAGCCCTTGCCGTCGGCGGCCACGTGGCCGATGCCGGGGAAGGACACATGCGCGATCGCCACCCAGTAGCCCTGCTTCGCCGCATCGGCGTAGGCCAGCTTGCGCTGCGGCATCGCCGCCTTCGAATCGGTGTCGAAGGCGATCGTCACCGACGGGTCCGGGAACTGCACCGCGGCGACGTGCATCAGATCGCCCCACACCGCCAGCTTCTGGCCCTGGCTCTCGACCATGTAGACCGTGTGGCCCGGCGTGTGGCCGTAGGCCGCGTGCGTGCGCACGCCCGGCACCAGCTCGGTCTCGCCGCTGAACGGCTTGAGCCGGCCCGCGTCCTTGTAGGGCTTGAGCGCCGCGATCGCGGCGGCGAAGAAGTCCTTGTGCCCGGCCGGCGCCTTGGCGGCGTTGTCCAGGTTCAGCCAGTAGTCGGCGTCGTGCTGGTCCATCCGCACCACCGCGTTCGGGAACAGCGCCTGGCCGTCCTTGCTCAGCCCGGCCGCATGGTCGGGATGCAGGTGGGTGATGTAGACCTCGTCGACCTGCTCGGGCTGGTAGCCCGCCGCCTTCAGGTTGGCGAGCAGCTTGCCGGTGGTCGGACCGAAGGCGCCATTGGCGCCGGTGTCGATCAGCACCAGCTTGGTGCCGGTGTTGATCAGGTAGCCATTGATCGAGGTCTCCACCGGCGGCTTCAGGAACTGCTTGCCCAGCGCCTTCACCACGCTGCCGGGCTTGGCCTTGTCCATCAGCTGGTCCACCGGCAGATCGACGGTGCCGTCGCTGAGAGCGGTGACTTCGAAATCGCCCAGCATCAGGCGGTAGTAGCCCGGCGCCTGGGTCTTCACCTGCGGGGCCGCCGCCTGCACGCCCGCCGCGGCCAGCGCGAGCGCGAGACCGAGGGCGGCGAACTTTCCGGAACGGGTCATGAGGAACCTCCTGTGCTTGTCATGTCGTGTCGCGAGGCGCGTCCGGCGCGCCTCGGGGATGTCCTGCGTTCGAGCAGGCGCGCAGCATAGCCACGCGGCCCGCGGCGCGCGCTCCCCGATCGGAAGAAGCACCGCTCTCCCGCAGGAGATTCTGGTGACACGCGTTCGCTGTGCCGCTGTTGTGGCACGTCCTGGCCCCCGGTCGTCAGCCTCGTGAAAGACGCCTGTTGCGTGATCCGAACCTGCCGGGCACGCCCTTGACGAAGGCCCCCGGGTTAGCCCTTGCGCAATGCTGCGTAAAGGGTTTTACGCTGTCGAGGGCGCCCGCCGGGGCCCTAAATTCCTGGCTCCACTACAGAGGCTCCGCACACCGGCGCCCACCTTGCGCCGATGAGCACCCTCATCCTGGAGACACGCAAACTGACCAAGGAGTTCAAGGGCTTCACCGCCGTGGACTCCGTCGACCTGCAAGTGCAGCGCGGTCACATCCATGCGTTGATCGGCCCCAATGGCGCCGGCAAGACCACCTGCTTCAACCTGCTCACGAAGTTCCTGACGCCGACCCGCGGCCAGATCCTCTTCAACGGCCACGACATCACCGGCGAGAAGCCCGCCCAGATCGCCCGCCGCGGCGTGATCCGCTCCTTCCAGATCTCGGCCGTGTTCCCCCACCTGACGGTGCTGGAGAACGTGCGCATCGGGCTGCAGCGCTTCACCGGCACGAGCTATCACTTCTGGAAGGGCCTGGGCGGCCTGCGCCAGCTGGACGGCCGCGCGCTGGAGCTGCTGGAGCTCGTCGACCTGCGCGACATGGCCGCGCTGCGCGCCGCCGACCTGCCCTACGGCCGCAAGCGGGCGCTGGAGATCGCCACGACGATGGCGATGGAGCCGGAGCTGATGCTGCTCGACGAGCCGACCCAGGGCATGGGCCACGAGGACGTGGACCGCGTCACCGCGTTGATCAAGCGCGTCGCCGAAGGACGGACCGTGCTGATGGTGGAACACAACATGAAGGTGATCAGCAGCATCGCCGACCGCATCACCGTGCTGGCGCGCGGCGCCGTGCTGGCCGAGGGCGACTACGCCACCGTTTCCCGCCATCCGAAGGTGCTCGAGGCCTACATGGGCTCCGAGGTCGCCGAGCTGCAGGGAGCGCATTGATGGCGTACGCGCTCGAGATCAAGGGCCTGCAGGCCTGGTACGGCGAAAGCCACATCCTGCACGGCATCGACCTGGCCGTGCCGCAGGGCCAGGTGTTGACCCTGCTGGGCCGCAACGGCGCCGGCCGCACGACGACGCTGCGCGCCATCATGGGCCTGACCGACCGCCGCAGCGGCTCGATCAAGGTCCACGGCCAGGAAACCGTGCAGCTGCCCACGCACCGCATCGCGCGGCTGGGCCTGGGCTACTGCCCGGAGGAGCGAGGCATCTTCGCTTCGCTCAGCACCGAGGAGAACCTGCGGCTGCCGCCGACGCTCAAGGGCGGGCGCGGCAAGGTGATGTCGGAGGACGAGATCTACGCGATGTTCCCCAACCTCGCCGAGCGCCGGCACAGCCAGGGCACGCGGCTCTCGGGCGGCGAGCAGCAGATGCTGGCCGTGGCCCGCATCCTGCGCACCGGGGCCGACATCCTGCTGCTGGACGAGATCTCCGAGGGCCTGGCCCCGGTCATCGTCCAGGCGCTGGCCCGCATGATCACCGCGCTCAAGGCGCAGGGCTTCACCATCGTGATGGTGGAGCAGAACTTCCGCTTCGCCGCGCCGCTGGCGGACCACTTCGTCGTGATGGAGCACGGCCAGGTGGTCGAGTCCTTCGCCGCCGCGCAGCTCGAGAGCAAGCGCGCGCTGCTCGACGAGCTGCTGAGCGTGTGAATCCCCGTGCGGTCACCGCGTGACCGCCCCCGTTGATTTCGAGCTTCGAGTCTGAAACCCGCGTGGCCCGACGAGGCCGTTAGAAAAGGAGACAAGCGATGAAGACGACCCTCAAGACCCTTGCCCTGGCCTCGGTGCTGGCCTGCGGCAGCTTCGGCGCGCAGGCGCAGATTTCCGGCGACGTGGTCAGGATCGGCATCATCACCGACATGTCCAGCGTCTACGCGGACATCGACGGCGCCGGCGGCGTGGAGGCGATCCGCCTCGCGATCGCGGATGCCAAGGGCATGGCCGCCGGCAAGAAGATCGAGCTGGTCTTCGCCGACCACCAGAACAAGGCCGACGTGGCCGCGTCCAAGGCGCGCGAGTGGTTCGACACGCAAGGCCTGGACCTGCTGATCGGCGGCACCAACTCCGGCACCAGCCTGGCGATGGCCAAGGTGGCGGCGGAGAAGAAGAAGCCCTTCATCTCGATCGGCGCCGGCACCTCGCGCCTGACCAACGAGGAATGCACGCCTTACACCATCCACTACGCCTACGACACGGTGGCCCTGGCCAACGGCACGGGCGCGGCGGTGACCAAGGCCGGCGGCAAGAGCTGGTACTTCCTGACGGCGGACTACGCCTTCGGCACCTCGCTGCAGGCCGACACCTCGGCGGTGGTGACCAAGTCCGGCGGCCAGGTGCTGGGCGCGGTGAAGCACCCGCTGAACGCGAGCGACTTCTCCTCCTTCCTGCTGCAGGCGCAGAGCTCCAAGGCCCAGATCCTGGGCCTGGCCAACGCGGGTGGCGACACCATCAACGCGGTCAAGGCGGCCAACGAGTTCGGCATCACCAAGACGATGAAGCTGGCCGGCCTGCTGATGTTCATCAACGACGTGCATTCGCTGGGCCTGAAGACCACCGAGGGCATGTACCTGACCGACAGCTGGTACTGGAACCAGAGCCCCGAGGCACGCGCCTGGGCGCGCCGCTTCTTCGAGAAGATGAAGCGCATGCCCTCGTCGCTGCAGGCGGCGGACTACTCGGCGGTGGCGCACTACCTGAAGGCGGTGGAGGCCATCAAGACCGACGACGGCGACAAGGTGGTGGCCCAGATGAAGGCCACGCCGATCAACGACTTCTACACCAAGGGCACGATCCGCAAGGAAGACGGCCGCGGCGTGCACGACATGTTCCTGCTGCAGGTGAAGTCGGCCAAGGAGTCCACCGAGCCCTGGGACTACTTCAAGGTCGTGACCCGCATCCCGGGCGACGACGCCTTCACCAAGCTGGCCGACTCCAAGTGCCCGCTGGTCAAGAAGTGAGCTGAACCGGCGCTGGCGCGTCGCGCGGCCTGGCTGCGCGCGTGCCGGTCCGCCGCGATGTCCAAGACGATGACGATGAGCGACGACGCATGACCGACTTCTTTGGTGTCCCCCTGCCCGCGCTGCTGGGCCAGCTGCTGCTGGGGCTGGTGAACGGCTCGTTCTACGCGATGCTGTCGCTGGGGCTGGCCGTCATCTTCGGCATGCTGAACATCATCAACTTCGCCCATGGCGCGCTCTACATGATGGGCGCGTTCCTGGCGTGGATGGGGCTGGAGTACTTCGGCATCAACTACTGGGCGATGCTGCTGATCGCGCCGCTGATCGTGGGCGCCTTCGGCCTGGTCATCGAGCGGCTGCTGCTGCAGTGGCTCTACAAGCTGGACCACCTCTACGGCCTGCTGCTGACCTTCGGGCTGACGCTGGTGATCGAGGGCGTCTTCCGCTCCTTCTTCGGCGTGGGCGGGCAGCCCTACTCGGCGCCCGAGGCGCTGCAGGGCGCCACCAACCTGGGCTTCATGATCCTGCCGAACTACCGGGCCTGGGTGGTGGTCGCCTCGCTGGTGGTGTGCCTGGGCGTGTGGGTGCTGATCGAGAAGACCTCGCTGGGCGCGACGCTGCGCGCCGGCACCGAGAACCCGAAGCTGGTGCAGGCCTTCGGCGTCAACGTGCCGCGGCTGGTGACGCTGACCTACGCCGGCGGCGTGGCGCTGGCGGGCTTCGCGGGCGTGCTCGCGGCGCCGATCCTGCAGGTGAATTCGCTGATGGGCTCCAACCTGATCATCGTCGTCTTCGCGGTGGTGGTGATCGGGGGCATGGGCTCCATCCTGGGCTCGATCCTGACCGGCCTGGGGCTGGGCGTGATCGAGGGCCTGACCAAGGTCTTCTATCCGGAAGCCTCCAACACCGTGGTGTTCGTCATCATGGCCCTGGTGCTGCTGGTGCGTCCCGCCGGCCTGTTCGGCAAAGAGAAATGAACAAGAAACCGCTGGGCTACGCCGCCCTGTTCGTCGCCATCGCGCTGCTGCCCTTCCTGGGCGTGTATCCGATCTTCGCGATGAAGGTGATGTGCTATGCGCTCTTCGCATGCGCCTTCAACCTGCTGATCGGCTTCACCGGGCTGCTGAGCTTCGGCCATGCCGCCTTCCTGGGCGCGGCGGCCTACGCCGCCGGGCATGCGCTGAAGGTGTGGGGCTTCCCGCCGCTGCTGGGGATCGCCTTCGGCACGCTGATGGCGGCGCTGGCGGGACTGGTGTTCGGGCTGCTGGCGATCCGGCGCTCGGGCATCTACTTCTCGATGATCACGCTGGCGCTGGCGCAGATGCTGTTCTTCTACTTCCTGCAGGCGCCGTTCACCGGCGGCGAGGACGGCCTGCAGTCGGTGCCGCGCGGCAGCGTCCTGGGCATCAACCTGGAGAACGACACCGCGCTGTACTACCTGGTGCTCGCGATCTTCGTGTTCGGGTTCTGGCTGATCTACCGGACGGTGCACTCGCCGTTCGGGCAGGTGCTGACCTCGATCCGCGAGAACGAGGCGCGGGCGACCTCGCTGGGTTACGACGCGGCGCGCTTCAAGCTGATGGCCTTCGTGCTGTCGGCGGGGCTGGCGGGGCTGGCGGGCGCGACCAAGACACTGGTGCTGGGTTTCGCGACGCTGACCGACGCGATCTGGACGACCTCGGGCCTGGTGATCCTGATGACGCTGGTGGGCGGCATGGGGACGATGGTGGGGCCGATCGTCGGCGCGCTGGTGATCATCGCGCTGGAGAACAAGATCGGCGACCTGGGCCAGTGGCTGGCCGGCGTGACCGGGGTCCAGTGGTTCACTGGCCTGGGCGAATCGGTGAGCCTGGTGACCGGGCTGATCTTCATCCTGTGCGTGCTGGCCTTCCGTCGCGGGCTGGTGGGCGAGGCGGGGGCGCTGGTGGAGCGGTTCCGCAGGCCGGGGAATGCTCGTTAAATCGAGCGTTATCGAGATAAGGCTCGATTTGACGAGCATGAAAGTTCATCAGCTCTCCGCCCTGCCAGTCCATCTGCAATCCGAGTGCGCTCAACTGAGCGATCTCCTGGCGCGGCTGCGGGTAGCGCGCCAGATCAAGCAGGCGGATGCCGCAATTCGCGCCGGTCTATCGCGCAACACGGCTTACCGCATCGAACGGGGCGAGCCGGGGCTGGCAATGGGCCAGTTGTTGCGCTATCTGGATGCGATAGCGCCAGGGATGACGTTGGTCGAGCTTCTGACCGAGAGCGATCCCGCCCTCTTGCAACAGCAACGCGAGGATCAGCGCCGCCGAGTTCGTAGCCTCACGCAGGCGGAACTCGAGGAGCTGAACTTCTAAGGACCTCCATAGCCTGGCACGCTAAAGCGCCGAGCTTCGCCGCAAGCTGCCATGAGCACTACGCGCAACGCGTGCGGCCCGCAGCGCGACAATCCCGCCATGACTCCCGCCGCCCCCTCCCCCGCCGCGCCGTCGCGTCTGTCGCTCTACCTGAACCTGATCCGCTGGGATCGGCCGGCCGGCACCTACCTGCTGCTGTGGCCGACGCTCTCCGCGCTGTGGATGGCCGCCGACGGCTGGCCGGGCTGGCACCTGCTGCTGGTCTTCACGATCGGCACCTTCCTGATGCGCAGCGCCGGCTGCGCCGTCAACGACGTCGCCGACCGCGACTTCGACAAGCACGTCAAGCGCACCGCCCAGCGACCCGTCACCGCCGGGCTGGTCTCGGTGAAGGAAGCCCTGGTGCTCGGCGCGGTGCTGTCGCTGGTCGCCTTCGCGCTGGTGCTGACGACCAACCCGCCCACCATCCTGCTGTCCTTCGCCGCGCTCGCGGTGACCATCCTCTATCCGTTCACCAAGCGCTGGGTCTCGATGCCGCAGGCCGTGCTGGGCGTCGCGTTCTCCTTCGGCATCCCGATGGCCTTCTCCGCGGCGCTGGGCGGGCGCGAGTGGAGCCTGCAGGCGATCGCCGCCTCGGTGCCGTTGTCGGCCTGGGGACTGCTCGCCGCCAACCTGTTCTGGGTGCTGGCCTACGACACCGAATACGCGATGGTCGACCGCGACGACGACATCCGCATCGGCATCAAGACCTCCGCGCTGACGCTGGGCCGCTTCGACGTCATCGGGGTGATGGCCTTCTATGTCGTCTTCCTCGCGCTGTGGGCGGCGCTGGGCCTGCGCCTGGGCATGGGCCACTGGTTCCTGGCGGGCCTCGCCGCCGCAGCGGCGCAGGTGGTCTGGCACTACACGCTGATCAAGGACCGCGGCCGCGACGGCTGCTTCAAGGCCTTCCGCGAGAACCACTGGGTCGGCTTCGCGATCTTCGCGGGCACGGTGCTGGACCTGGCGCTGCGCTGAGCGCCGCGGTCGCGATCCCATGACAAACGGGCGCCTCGTGCGCCCGTTCCCACGTCCGGCCCGGCGCGCGGCTCAGGACAGCAGCTGGACGATCAGGTCCGGATGCAGCGGCCAGCCGCCCAGCCCGGCCAGGCCCATCAGCACGCCGAACACCGTCGGCACCATGGCCACCGCGAAGAGCGCCCACATCTGCGTCAGCGCGGTGATCGCCAGCAGCGCGATCGCGATGGCCAGCAACGCATCGGACAGGTCGAACTGGTCGTCGCGGAAGTTGAGCGCGTCGTAGCGCTGCTGGTCGGCCTCGGCCTGCTTGCGCAGTTCGTCCTTCTTGGCCGACTGCTCGGCCGCCAGCGTCTCGTAGTGCGCGATCGCCTGCCGGTAGCCGTCGGCGGCCGACTCCGGCGCGCCGAGCGCCTGCAGCTTCAGCTGCGTCAGCGCCGCCTTGGCGATCTCCTCGCGGGCGTTGCGGGCCTGGTAGAAGGCCCAGTGGTCGATCTTGTCGGCCTGCGCCTGCTGCATGTTCTGGTTGATGTTGTCGTCCTTGACCTTGCAGATGCCCATGAAGGTCGCCAGCAGCGCGACGGTCACCGCCACGACGGCATTGAGCCGCGACGGGCGCGCGGCGGCCTCGGGCCGGTCCACGGCCTGGCGGGCGTTCTCGATCAGTTCTTCGGGGTCGATGTCCATCGGCGCGGCATCCAGGAAAACGGAGCGGCCGCAGCATACCGAGCGAACCTGAGCGGGACCTGTACGGATCGCCGCGCCAGGCGGCCTACAGGCGATCCACCCGGGCCAGCGCCGCGACCAGGTCGGACTGCGTCAGGATCCCGACCAGCCGCGCCTCGTCGCCGACGATGGGGATGTGGTGGTGCCCAGTCGCCGCGAACAGCGGCACCAGGTCCGCCAGTGGGCGGTCCGCGCTGGCCACGCGCACCTGCCGGCTCATGATCTGGCCCACGACCTCCGCCTTGTCGCTGTGCGTCGAGGGCGTCGGACGGATCAGCTGTCGCAGCCGGGTCGCCCAGTCCGCGTGCAGGTCGAGCGAGGCGCCGCGCAGGAAGTCCGCCAGCGTCACGATGCCGACCACGCGCCGCGCGCGGTCCACCACCGGCAGCGCCTTGATGTGGTGTTCCCGCAGCAGCGACCAGGCCTCCTGCAGCGGCGTGCCCCATTCCACCGTCTTCACCTCGCGCGACATCACGTCGGCGCAGCGCAGCGTCGTTATCCGCCGCCGCGCGGCCAGCAGGCCGGCCTCGTCGACGATGGCCTGCAGGTCGTCGCGGGGAATGTCCAGCACCTGGTTGTAATGGGCCAGCACGGTCTCCAGGTCGGCGCCGCTGAAGGCGGTCGCCTCGCCGGCCGGACCGCCGCGGGCCGGCGCCGCGGCGGGCGCGGCCACCTGCGGGTGGGGATAGCGCCGGCCGGTGACGCCGTTGTAGAGCATGCCCGCCGCGACCAGCAGCGCCGAGTTCGGCAGCACCGTGTCGAGCGCGACGTGCCAGTCGTGCGCGCCCGACAGCACCATCAGCAGCGCCGCCGCGCCGCCGGGCGGATGCAGGCAGCGCAGCAGGAACATCAGCCCGATGGCGCCGCCGACGGCGATCGCGGCGGCCAGTTCCGGCACGCCGCCGAACAGATGCACGCAGGCGATGCCCACCAGCGCCGACGCGGTGTTCCCGACCACCACCGCCCACGGCTGCGCGAGCGGGCTGGCGGGCACGCCGAAGACCAGCACCGCGCTCGCGCCGAGCGGCGCGACCAGCCGCGGCACGCCCGGCGCATGGCGCGCTAGCAGCTCCATCAGCACGGCCGTCACCAGCACGCCGGCGATCGCGCCGGCCACCACGCGCAGGCGCTCGCCGGCATCGACGCGCATCGGCGCGGGCCGCAGCGCCTGCAGCCAGCGCCGGAACGCGCCGACCAGGCGCGCCCCGAGCGTCATCGGCCCGGCATCGGCAGGGGAAGTCGGATCAGGCATCGGCGTCTCCGGTGGGCGTCGCGCGCGGCTCGGCGGCGTTCAGCGCCGAGGCCGCGACTTGCGCCGCAGCGGCCCGGGGTCGCGCAGCGCGACGTCGGGCACGAACATCTCCATCACCCGCAGCTGCTGCCCGTGCCGGGTGAAGACGGAATTGCGCGACCACTGCATCCGCGCGGGCGCCTCGGTGCCGGTCGCGGCCAGCCATTGGCGCTGCATCTGCCGGTGGGTCGCGCCATGGCGGGTCACGCGGCGCGGCTGCAGCTCGCTGCGATGGATGCGGGGATCGTCGTAGAGCAGATGGCCCAGGGGCCGGCTGCCCAGTCCCTTGAGCGCCTTCCAGGGCCCCGCCAGCGAATGGCCATGCACCGCCGAGCGCGCCCACACCAGCGGCTGGCCGTCGACATGCAGCAGCACCTCGCGCACCACGGTCAGGCCGCGACGCGGCAAACCGAGCGCGGCGCGCTCCTGCGGCCGCAGCGGCGCCACCGTCTGGCGCAGCACCAGCACCTCGTAGCGGCGGCCGGTCGCGGCCAGGCGCTTGCTCAGCGAGCCCGGCGCGCGCAGCCACGCGCGCAGGCCCCAGCGATCGGCGATCCCCATCGGTCGGAACGGAACTCTGGATCAGGACATCGGCGGACGTCGGCGCGGCGCGTGAAGCACGGGGCGTCAGCCGCGCCCGAACTCGTCGCCCAGCTCGCCCGCGCGCCGATGCGCGGCCTTCACCGCGCGCTCGATCGCATCACCGACGCCGTCCGCCTGCAGGCTGGTGATCGCCGCATGCGTGGTGCCGCCCTTGGAGGTCACCTTCTCGCGCAGCGCGGTCGGCGATTCCCCCGACTGCAGGGCCAGCGCGGCAGCGCCGCCGCAGGTCGCCAGCGCGAGCTCGCGGGCCTTGGCCTCGTCCAGGCCCAGCGCCCGGGCGGCGGCGACCATGTGCTCGACGAGGAAGAAGAAGTAGGCCGGGCCCGAGCCCGACAGCGCGGTGACGGTGTCGAGGTCGCCCTCGGCATCGACCCACAGCGTGCGACCGGTCGCCTGCAGCAGTTGCTCGACCAGCGCGCGATCGTCCGCGGTCACGGCGGCGCTCGCATGCAGTCCGGTGATGCCCTGCCCGATCAGCGCCGGCGTGTTGGGCATGCCGCGGACGACGCGCGCGGCGCCCGTGGCGCGGGCGATCGCGTCGGCGCGCAGGCCGGCCATCACCGACAGCTGCAGCGCGCCGCCCACATGCGGCGCCACCGGCTCGGCGGCTTCCTGGAACAGCTGCGGCTTGACCGCCCAGACCACCGCGCGGGCGCGCGACAGCGCGGCATCGGCGGTCGCCATCGGACGCAGGCCGAAGTCCGCGGCCAGGCGCTCGCGCTGCGCCTCGAAGGGCTCGACCACCAGCAGGTCCTCGGCCGGATGCCCGGCGCGGCGCAGGCCGCCAATGATGGCGCTGGCCATGTTGCCGCCACCGATGAATGCGATGCAGGAACTCATGGGCCGGCAGTGTAGCCGCGGGCCCTCGGGCGGGAGGACGGTCAGCGCCCGCGCAGCATCGACGCGCAGAGCTGGCCCAGCGTCGCGATGGCGCGACGTTGCGCCTCGTCCATCGGATTGCCGGCGTTGATGCGGATGAAGTTGTCGAAGCGGTCCGAGTTCGAATACATCAGCCCCGGGCCCAGCCGCACGCCCTTCTCCAGCGCCGCGTCGAAAAGCGCCAGCGACGACAGCCCCTCGGGCAATTCCACCCACAGGCTGGGGCCGCCCGGCGGCATGGACAGGCGCGTGCCGGTCGGCAGCTCGTCGGACAGCGCCGCGGCCATCTGCTCGCGCTGCGTGGCGAGCTTCGCGCGCAGGGCCCGCAGGTGGCGGTCGATCTGGCCGCCGGCCAGGAACTCCGCGAGGATCGCCTGCCCCAGCATCTCGTTGGGCCGGCTCTGCGCGTACTTGAGGATCTCCACCCGCGGCTGCCAGCGCCCGGCGGCGATCCAGCCCACGCGCATGCCCGGCGCCAGCGTCTTGTGCAGCGAGGAGCAGAAGATCACCCGCCCGGTCGTGTCCCAGGACTTGATCGCGCGCTGCGGCGTGTCGCACAGCAGCGCGTAGGTGTCGTCCTCGATCAGTGCCAGGTCACGGGCCTCGCAGCGCGCCAGCAAGGCCTGCTTGGCCGTGTCGGGCATCACCGCGCCGAGCGGGTTCTGCAGGTTGGGCACCACCACCACCGCCTTCAGCCGCGGCTCCTGCGCGGCGGCGGCCTCGAGGGCCTCGACCGACAGGCCCGTGTGCGGGCTGGTCGGAATCTCGAGCGCGCGCAGGCCCAGGCTTTCGAGCAGCTGCAGCAGGCCGTAGTAGGTGGGCGATTCGACGGCGACCGCATCGCCAGGCGTCGTCACCGCGCGCAGCGCGACGCTCAGCGCCTCGGTGCAGCCATGGGTGATGACCAGCTGCGAGGGGTCGAGCTGGATCTGCGCGTTGAGCGCCAGGCGCGACAACGCCTGGCGCAGACCGAGCAGCCCCTGCGGATCGGGCTGCGTGCCAAGGATCTCCGGACGGCGGCGCAGCAGGCGCTGGCCGTGCAGCGCCAGCGCGCGGGTCGGGTACAGCGAGGGATGCGCGCAGGCGCCGGACAGATTGACCTCGGGCTTGGCCGCGATGCCGCGGGTGAGGATGTCCGAGATCCGCTCATGCACGCCGACGAAACGCGCCGGGTCCGCCTGCGTCTGGCGCGGTTCGGCCGCGCGGGCCAGGCGCGTGGGCCGTGGCGGGCGGACGAAGTAGCCGGCGCGCTGCCGGGCCTGCAGCAGGCCCTGGCTCTCCAGCAGCCGATAGGCCTGCAGCGCGGTGCTGAGGCTCACCCGGTGCAGCCCCATCAGCGTGCGCACCGACGGCATCCGGCTGCCCGGCGGCATCGTGCCGGCGGTGATGGCCTGGCGGTAATGCGCGGCGACCTGGGCGTAGAGGGGGTCGGTGGCGTCCATGGCGGCGATTCTGCGCCCGGCGGTCCGCGCGACACCGGAACAGCGGGCGGGCAGTGGATACGGAACAGCAAGCGCGCGAGCGCTGTTGCGCAGAACAAATCGGTCGGCTGTACCTGTCGCGACGCGGCGGCGATCGGAACACTGGTCCCCATCATCCTCATGGCGCCCGGACCCGCGACCGGTCGGGCGATGACCTCATGTTCCTCACCCATGTCCTGAGATGGCTGCCCGCGCCGTGGTCCGGGCAGCACGTGCCGACCCGTCTGGCGAAGGCGATGGCGCCGAGGCAAGCGTCGACCGCCGACGATCACGCGCTGGCGGCCGGTCAGTCGACGCTGCTGCGGCTGGCCCGCGGCACGGTGTTGCACCTGCGCGGCGGCGAGATCAGCGTCGAGGACGCGCCCGCGCTGTGGGCCGACCACTGCTGGCCGCAACCGATGCGCCTGCGCGCAGGGGAGACCTGGATCGTGCCGCGCACCGGTTGGTGGCGGATCGACGGCCGTCCCTCCCGGGACGGCGTCGGCCGGTTCAGCCTTCGGCGCTGAGCGCCGGGCGCCAGGCACGCGGCGCTGGGGGCGCTGAAGCGCAGAGGCTCAGTGCACGCCTGCCAGCAGCGCGGCGTTGCCGCCGGCGGCCGCGGTGTTGATCGTCAGCGTCTGCTCGGCGACCAGGCGGTAGAGCTGGCGCGCATCCGCCAGTTCCATCATCGGCACGACCGGCAGGATCGCGCCGTCGCGGCCGGCGAGCTCGCGCTGCGCCGCCAGCTGCAGGCCCGCGGGCGCGATCACGCCGGCCAGCTTCGCCGCGCGCAGCACCGCGCCGAGCTGGTCGGCCGGCAGCAACTGCATCGCCGCCGCCGCCACGCCCCCGCGCATCAGCGCGGTGCGCAGGTCCTGCGCCGTGTCGCCGCCGCCCACCACCGCCACCGCGTTGCCCGCCACCAGCGCCGCGCCCAGCGCGCGCGCCAGTTCCTCGGTCGACGCCCCCTGCGCCAGCACCGCGATCACGCCGCGGCCGTGCAGGCGCAGCTCGTTGCTCTCGCCAGTCGGGCCGGGCAGCTTCACATCCACCAGCGCACGACGCGCGGCCGCGCCCAGCGTGCGCCAGGCTCCGGCCACCACCGGCGGCTGGCCGGCGCTGGCGCGTTCCAGCGCGGTGGCGCGCTCGTCCAGCGCGCGTTCGGCCCAGCTCTCGTGCGCCGCGAACAGCGGCCCGAGGTCCGCGCCGGCGACCGTCGTCACCAACGCCGGGGCCGCCGCTTCGGTCGCCTCGACCTTGGGCTGCGCCGCGAAACGCAGCAGGTAGTGCGGGCCGCCCGCCTTCGGGCCGGTGCCCGACATGCCCTCGCCGCCGAACGGCTGCACGCCGACCACCGCGCCGATGATGTTGCGGTTCACATAGACATTGCCGATGCGCGCCTGCGACGCCAGGCGCAGCGCGCGGCTGTCGATGCGGGTCTGGATGCCCAGCGTCAGGCCGTAGCCCAGCGCGTTGATCTCGCGCACGACGCCGTCCACGTCGCCGCTCCAGCGCACGACATGCAGCACCGGGCCGAAGATCTCCTGCTTCAGCGAGGCGATCGTCGGCAGCTC
Source organism: Mitsuaria sp. BK037 (assembly GCF_014193045.1). Classification (NCBI taxonomy): domain Bacteria; kingdom Pseudomonadati; phylum Pseudomonadota; class Betaproteobacteria; order Burkholderiales; family Sphaerotilaceae; genus Roseateles; species Mitsuaria sp. BK037. Next base: position 427,925 of record NZ_JACHYS010000003.1, read on the forward strand.
GACCGCCACCGGCGGCAGCAGGCGCGGGCAGGCATCGGCCGGCACCGCCTCGGCGATCAGCGTCGCCTCGCGCTTGAGGCGCTGGACTTCCCGGGAGACGCCCTGGAAGGCCTCGTCGTCGATCAGCGGACCGACGTCGGTGGCCAGATCGGCGCTGTCGCCGACGCGCAGTTCCTTGACCGCGCCGCGCAGCATCTCGATGACGCCATCGGCCACCGCCTCGTGCACCGCCAGCAGGCGCAGCGCCGAGCAGCGCTGGCCGGCGCTGCGGAAGGCCGATTGCACGACGGCGTCGATGACCTGCTCGGGCAGCGCGGTCGAGTCCACGATCATCGCGTTCAACCCGCCGGTCTCGGCGATCAGCGGCAGCGCCGCGGCGCCGGGCTTGGCCGCCAGCTGGCGGTTGATGATCTGCGCCACCTGCGTCGAGCCGGTGAAGCACACGCCCGCCGTCTGCGGCGCGGCCACCAGGCGCGCACCGACGGTCTCGCCACGGCCATGCACCAGTTGCACCGCGTCCTCGGGGACGCCGGCGGCATGCAGCAGCTTCACGCATTCGGCCGCGACCGCGGGCGTCTGCTCGGCCGGCTTGGCGGCGACGGCATTGCCGGCGGCCAGTGCCGCCACCACCTGGCCGGCGAAGATCGCCAGCGGGAAGTTCCACGGCGAGATGCAGACGAACACGCCGCGGCCGTTCAGCGCGACGCCATCGGCGGCCAGGCGCTCCGCTTCATCGGCGTAGTAGCGCAGGAAGTCGATGGCCTCGCGGACTTCGCTGATCGCGTCGCCGAAGCTCTTGTAGGCCTCCTTCACCAGCAGCGCGCAGTACTGCGGCAGCTGCGCCTGCAGCGCGTCGGCGGCGCGGCGCAGCACCGCGGCGCGCCCGGCCACCGGCGTCGCGTTCCAGCCGGCGAAGCCGCCCTGCAGGCGCGCCATCACCGTGTCCACTTCATCGGGCGAGGCTTCCGTCAGCGTCGGCACGTTGCAGGCGGCCAGCGCGTCCAGCAGCGGCTGGCGCTGCGCCGGCACCGCCAGGTCCAGGCCCGCGGAGTTGTCGCGGCCGCGGCCCGCCGCGTCGCGGTACAGCGCCACCGGCAGCGGCAGCGCCGCGGCCTCCTGGATCTGCGTCATCGGCGAGGCCAGCAGCTCCTCCGGCGCCACCGTCGGATCGGCCAGCTGGTGGACGAAGGAGGAGTTGGCGCCGTTCTCCAGCAGGCGGCGCACCAGGTAGGCCAGCAGGTCGCGGTGCTCGCCGACCGGCGCGTAGACGCGGCAGGGGATGCTGCCGTCCTTCAGCACCTCGCGGTAGATGCCCTCGCCCATGCCGTGCAGGCGCTGCATCTCGAACTTGGCGCCCAGTGCGCGGGCCATCTGCAGGATGGCGGCGATGGTGCCGGCGTTGTGGCTCGCGAACTGCGGGTAGATGACGTCGTGGTGCTGCAGCAGCGCCTGCGCGCAGGCCAGGTAGGACACGTCCGTGTGCGGCTTGTGCGTGTAGACCGGGTAGCAGGGCAGGCCCTGCTCCTGGGCGCGCTTGATCTCGCCGTCCCAGTAGGCGCCCTTCACCAGTCTCACCATGAAGCGCAGCCCATGCCGGCGGGCGATCGCGGCGACGACCTCCACCACGTCGCGGGCACGCGTCTGGTAGGCCTGGACCGCCAGGCCGAAGCCGCGCCACTGCGGGAAGTGGGTGGCGATGCGCGCCGCCAGCGCGTCCAGCAGCTCCAGCGACAGCTCCAGCCGGTCGACCTCCTCGGCGTCGATCGTCAGGTTGATGTTGGCTTGCGCCGCCTTCTCGACCAGCTGCCACACGCGCGGCAGCAGCTCGGCGTAGACGCGCTCGCGCTGCAGCACCTCGTAGCGCGAGAACAGCGCCGACAGCTTGATCGAGATGCCGTCGCTGCCCTCCGGCGACTCGGCCTTGCGACCGGCGGCGATGGCGGCGATCGCATTCAGGTAGGAGGCCTGGTAGCGCTCGGCATCGCGCTCGGTGCGGGCGCCCTCGCCCAGCATGTCGTAGGAGAAGCGCAGCTGCGCCTGCGCCTTGCGCGCGGCGTCGGCCTCCTTCATCGCCTCCTGGATGTTGCGGCCGAGCACGAACTGGCGGCCCAGCAACTGGATCGCCCGCACCGTCGCGGCCACCACCGTCTGCGCGCCCAGGCGCTTCATCAGGCCGCCATCGGACTCGGCGTCCGGCAGGAACTTCTTGGACAGCGAGATCGCGCTCGCCGCCAGGCCGGCCAGCATCTTGTGCGGGCCGTCCGAGCCGCCTTCGAAGTCGGCGCGGCCGAGCTGGTCGGCGGTCAGCGCGATGGCGGTCTCCGCGTCGGGCACGCGCAGCAGCGCCTCGGCCAGGCGCATCAGGGCCAGGCCCTCGGCGCTGGTGATGGGGTACTCGCGCAGCAGCGACTCCATCGCCCAGAACGGCGCCGGGTTCGCGCGCACCTGCTGCACCCAGGGGCGCGCCTGGTCGACCACCGCCGGCCAGTGCAGCGTCTGCAGCGGCGCGGCCAGCGCGCGCACCAGCGGCAGCTCCTCGCGGTAGGGGTCCGGCAGGCGGGAGGTCTCGGGCGGCAGGGCGAAGGCGGTCATGGGATCCTCGAATGTTCGTGCGAGGGGCGCTCCCCTAGCGAATATCGTGAGTGTAAAAAGGAGGGCTCCGAATTAATCTCCAATGTTTAGGCCATCCACCGCACGGAATCCAGCATGAGCGACCTCCAGGACCTGGACAAGATCGACCGGCGCATCCTCGCGCTGCTGCAGCAGGACGGGCGCATCAGCAACCTGAAGCTGGCGGAGGAGGTGCAGATGTCCGCGACGGCGGTGCTGGAGCGGGTGCGGCGGCTGACGCGCGAGGGCTTCATCCTCGGCTACGAGGCGCGCCTGAATCCGGCCAAGCTGGGCGCGCAGATGCTGGTGTTCATCGAGATCCTGCTGGACCGCACCGTCCACGACGTCATGGACAACTTCCGCGCCGCGGTGCAGGCGCGGCCGGAGATCCTGGAATGCCACCTGGTGGCGGGCGGCTTCGACTACCTGCTCAAGACGCGGGTGTCGGACATGGCGGCCTACCGCGAGTTCATCGGCGCCGTCATCTGGACGCTGCCGGGCGTGCGCGAGACGCGGACCTACGCGGTGATGGAAGAGGTGAAGCACACGACAGCGCTACCGCTGTGACTTGCACACACCGCCGACGCCGGCAAGTGATTTCAAGGGGGAGATGTCCTCCCCCGCCAGCCCCTCCATCTGCGGGCTGACGGTCGCGGGCCGAGAGGATCACCATGGAGTGCCCCTTCCCCGTGATCCCGGAGTTCCAGCGATGAAGTACCGGTCCTCCCTCCCACAGCTCCCGCCCGCGGCGTCCAGGCCGATGGCGACCGGCGGCGGGTCCGACAGCCTGTATCCCAGCCATTACGGCGAGAGCCGTTTCAGCCATGGCGAGAGCCAGTACGCGGACAGCGGCAGCAGCTTCGGCGACTCCGAGTTCGGCTTCGAACCCCCGCCCAAGCGCACCGTCGCCGGTCCGGTCGAGAGCTGGCATGACTCGAGCTACGTCCTCAGGCGCGGCCTGGAAGTGCGCGAGATCAGCGCCCGCGAATGGCGGCTCTGGGTCAGCGAGCCGGCCCCGCCGACCGCGCCCCGGCGCCGCGTGAACGGCGACGGCGACGCCTGATCAGGCCAGCTGCAGCCGCTTGGCCGGCGCGCGGCGCAGCGGCTCGGGCGGCGGCGTGAGCACGAAGTCCTCGGCCGGCATCGGGCGGCCGTAGTACCAGCCCTGGGCCCAGTCGCAGCCTTCGCGGCGCAGCCACTCGGCCTGCTCGAGCGTCTCCACGCCCTCGGCCAGCACGTCCAGGTTGAGGCTGCGCGCCAGCACGATCACCGTGCGCGCGATCGCGGCGACGTTGGCGTCGCTGCTGAGTTCGTGGACGAAGCTGCGGTCGATCTTCAGCGTGCTGACCGGCATGCGCTTCAGGTAGGCCAGCGAGGAATAACCGGTGCCGAAATCGTCGATGGCCACGCGCACGCCGCGCTTGGAGATGCGGGTCAGCAGGCTGATGGCCTGCTCGGCATCCTCCAGCAGCAGGCTCTCGGTGACCTCCAGCTCCAGCGCGCTGGGCGGGCAGCCGGTCTCGCCGAGGATGAAGTCCAGCGTCTCGATGAAATCGGGCTGACGCAGCTGGCGGGCGGACACGTTGACCGCGACCTGCTGCGGCTTGCCCTCCTGGCCCTGCCAGCGCGCCACCTGCGCGCAGGCCTGCTCCAGCACCCAGCGCCCGATCGGGATGATCAGGCCGGTCTCCTCGGCCAGCGGGATAAAGTCCGCCGGCGAGATCGGCCCGCGCGTCGGATGCCGCCAGCGCAGCAGCGCCTCGGCGCCGATCAGCTGGCCGTCGCTCAGGCGCACCTGCGGCTGGTATTCGAGGCGGAACTGCGCGGCCTCGTTGGCCTGGCGCAGCGCGTGGGTCAGCTCGAAGCGCTGCTGCACCGCCTGGGTCAGCTCCGGCCGGTAGGCCTGGACCGAGCCGCGCGCATGCAGCTTGGCGCGCACCATGGCGACCTCGGCATTGCGCAGCAGCTCGTCGACCTGCGTGCCGTCGGCCGGGAACAGCGCCAGGCCGATGCTGGCGCCGACATTGAAGCGGTGGTTGTCGATGATGACCGGCTCGTCCATCGCCTGGATCAGGCGGTCGCCCAGGCGCATCGCGGTTTCCTCGTCGACCAGGCCGGACAGCACCACGACGAATTCATCCGCGCCCACCCGCGCCACCGAGTCGCTCAGCCGCGTGACATTGGCGAAACGCGCCGCGGCCGTCAGCAGCACCTGGTCGCCGGCGGCATGGCCGGCGATGTCGTTGACGTCGCGGAAGCCGTCCAGGTCGATGTAGAGCACCGCCACGCAGGTGTGCTCGCGCTGCGCGTTGCCGATCTGGCGCGAGATGCGGTCGCGCAGCAGCGCCGCGTTGGGCAGGCCGGTCAGGCTGTCGTGCAGCGACTGGTGCAGCAGTTCGGCCTCGGTCTGCTTGATGCGGGAGATGTCGGTCAGCACGCTCAGGTACTGCACCTGGTCGGGATCGCCCGACGGCGCCGGCACCTTCACGAAGGTGGCCCACATCGGGATCGATTCGCCGTTCTTGTGGCGCTCGGTGACCTCGCCGCTCCACTTGCCGCGGGACTCGATGTCGGCCCAGAGCGCGCGCAGCTTCTCGGGGTCCTGCTCGGCCTCGCGCAACAGCAGCGGGCGCTTGCCCAGCAGCGTCTGGCGGTCGTGGCCGACCATCGCGACCAGCGCCGGATTGACGTCGACGATGCGCAGGTTGTGGTCGATGACCATGATCCCTTCGCCGCAGTGCTCGTAGACGGTGGCGGCGCGGCGGGCGGCATCGGTGGCCTGCTGCAGCTGGGTGATGTCGCGCGCGATGGCGACCTGGCCGAGGTACTGGTCGTCGTCGACCACCGGCGCGCTGAGTACGTCCAGGCAGCGGGCGCCGCCGTCGGCGCCATCGCGCCAGGTGAGCGTGCGGCCGTCGGCCTGCGTGTCGACCCAGCCCGGCGGGTTGGGCAGGTCGGCGTCGCGGCGGCCGATGATCTCCTGCTCGCTCAGGCCGACGGCGCGCTCGAAGGCCGGATTGCAGCCCTCATAGGCGCCGTTCGCGTCCTTGAAATACATCGGGTCGGGGATCGCGTTCAGCAGCGCGCTGAGGCGGGCGCGCTCGCGGCGCACGCGCTTGAGTTCCTCGCGTCGGCGTTGCAGCCGGCCGCGCTGCTGCACGAACAGGCTGACCATCACGCCCAGCGTCAGGCCGCCGATCACGCAGCCGGCGCCCAGCCAGAACACGGTCGAGCCGGAATCGATCCACGCCGGCAGGCGCGAGGCCATCCCGGTCGCCGCCGCCTGGACCGACGCAGGCGCGGACGCGCCGGCCCATGCCGTCGTGCTCAGGCACGCAGGCAGCAGCGCGGACACGGCAAGGCATCCCCAACGACGGGTCAGGCGAAGACGCATGGCTCACCCAAGCTTTTCTTATGAATGGAGGGGCAACAGCTGGCCCCAGGTCGGCGGCGACCGCGTGTGGCGGCCGCTCCCTTTGGCTCGACCTTCGGAGTATCGGCGCGCGGCTGAAGGGGCCGCTAGGGTTTACAGCGAGGCCGCCACCTGGGTTCCCTGCAGGATTGCACGCTTTGCGTCCAATTCTTTCGCCTCGGCCGAACCGCCGATCAGGTGCACCGACCGGCCCGCCGCGCGCAGCGGCGCCTCGAGTTCGCGCAAGGGCTCCTGGCCGGCGCACAGCACGATGGTGTCGCAGTCGATGCGCTCGGGCTCGGTGCGATCCTCGCCCCGGCTGATCCACAAGCCGGCCGCGTCGATGCGCTCGTACTGCACGCCGCCGATCATCCGTACACCGTGCGTCTTCAGCGCGGCGCGATGGATCCAGCCGGTGGTCTTGCCCAGGCCGGCGCCGAGCTTGCCGGCGCGGCGCTGCAGCAGCGTGATCTCGCGCCCGGCCGGCTCGGGTTGCGGACGCGCCAGGCCGCCGCGGGTCTCCTGCGGATCGCCGACGCCCCAATGCCGGCGCCAGGCGGGCGCATCCAGCGCCAGCGAGTGCCCCTGCTCCAGCAGGAACTCCGACACGTCGAAGCCGATGCCGCCCGCGCCGACCACCGCCACGCGGCGGCCGACCGGCTTCTCGCCGCGCAGCACTTCCAGGTAGGTCAGGACCTGGCCCCGCGCGACGCCTTCCTCCTGGCCGGGGATGCGCGGATCGCGCGGCGTGACGCCGGTGGCGAGCAGCACCTCGTCGTAGTCCATCAGGTCCTGGGCACCGACGCGCCGGCCCAGCTGCGGCGTCACGCCCAGCAGTTCCAGCCGCCGCTTGAAGTAGCGCAGCGTCTCGTGGAACTCCTCCTTGCCCGGGATGCGCTTGGCGAGGTTGAACTGGCCGCCGATCTCGGTGGCGGCGTCGATCAGGGTGACGGCATGGCCGCGCTCGGCCAGCGTCGTGGCGGCGGCCAGGCCAGCCGGTCCGGCGCCGACCACGGCCACGCGCTTGCGCCGCTGCTCCGGGGCCACCGGCACGATGCGCAGCAGCGTCTCGTGGCCGGCGCGCGGGTTGACCAGGCAGGACGCGACCTCCTGCTTGAAGACATGGTCCAGGCAGGCCTGGTTGCAGGCGATGCAGGTGTTGATCTCGTCGGCGCGGCCCTCCGCGGCCTTGCGCACGAAGGCGGGGTCGGCCAGCAGCGGCCGCGCCATCGAGACCATGTCGGCCGAGCCGTCGGCCAGCACCGACTCGGCGACCTCCGGCGTGTTGATGCGGTTGCTGGTGATCAGCGGGATGCGCAGGCCCTCGGCGTGCAGCTGGTCGCGCAGCTTCTTCGTGACCCAGGCGAAGCCGGCCCGCGGCACGCTGGTGGCAATCGTCGGGATGCGGGCCTCATGCCAGCCGATGCCGGTGTTGATGATGGTCGCGCCGGCCTGAGCGACGGCGCGCGCGAGCTGCAGCACCTCGTCCCAGCTGCCGCCGTCGGGGACCAGGTCCAGCATCGACAGGCGGTAGATGATGATGAAGTCCGGCCCGACGGCCTCGCGCATGCGGGTCAGGATCTCCACCGGCAGCCGCATGCGGCGCGCGAAGTCGCCGCCCCAGGCATCGTCGCGCTGGTTGGTCGCGGCGACCAGGAACTGGTTGATGAAGTAGCCCTCGGAGCCCATCACCTCCACGCCGTCGTAGCCCGCTTCGCGCGCCAGCACGGCGCAGCGGATGAAGGCGCGGATCTGGCGCTCGATGCCGCGCTCGCTCAGCGCATGCGGCGTGAAGGGCGAGATCGGCGACTTCAGCGCCGAAGGCGCGACGTTGAACGGGTGGTAGCCGTAGCGGCCGGTGTGCAGGATCTGCAGCGCGATCTTGCCGCCCTCGGCGTGGACCGCGCGCGTGATGGCCTGGTGCCGCCGCGCGGCGCCGCCGGTCATCAAGGTGCCGGCGAAGGGCTTGGCCCAGCCGGCGATGTTGGGCGCGTAGCCGCCGGTGACGATCAGGCCGACCTGGCCGCGGGCGCGCTCGGCGAAGTACTCGGACAGGCGCCCGATGTGCTTGCGCGAGTCCTCCAGCCCCGTGTGCATGCTGCCCATCAGCACGCGGTTCCTGAGGGTGGTGAAGCCCAGGTCCAGGGGCGACAGCAGCTGCGGGTAGGCATTCATGGCGCGGATGCTAGCGGCGCGCCCGCCGGCCGTTTAGAGAGTGGAACCCAGGAGGGAAGACCCCAGGTGCGCCCCGCGCTGGGCCGGGCGCCAGCAATGCTGTGTCGGTCTTGATATGGAACTACACAAACCTGGCAAGCGGCCACAAGCCGCAGCAACACGGGCCTCGTTCAATCCCGCCATCCTCAATCGGAGTGTCGGACGATGCGATTCAAGACCTGGGCCTGGGGCCTGAGCGTGGCCGCGGCCACCTTGCTGACCGCCTGCGGGGGCGGCGGTGACAGCAGCACGGCGCAGATGCGCCTTCTCAACGCTAGCATCGGCTATGCCGCGCTGGACATGTCGGTGGACAGCACGACGGTCAACTCCGCCGTGGCCTACGCCGGGGTCGGCAGCTATGCCGACGTGAAGACCTCCGCCACCGGCACCGAGATTCAGAGCAACAGCGTCGGCAGCACGCTGGCCTCGTCCACGCCGACGCTGGCGGCCGGCAGCCACTACGCGATGATCGCCTACGGCTCGGCGGGCTCGCTGCAGACGACGCTGCTGCAGGAGGACCAGGAAGCGCCGGCCTCCGGCAAGTCCAAGCTGCTGGTGCTGAACCTGGCGCCGGACGCGGGCTCGATGGACGTCTACGTCACCGGCGCGGACGAGACGCTGGACACCGCGTCGACGGTGGCGGCCGGCATCGCGGCCGGCTCGGGCAGCGGTTACGTGTCGCTGAACAGCGGCACCTTCCGGGTCCGCCTGACCGCCGCCGGCTCCAAGAGCGACGTGCGCCTGGATATCCCCAGCATCACCCTGCCCTCGGCCGGCGTCTCGACGCTGGTGCTGACCGGCAGCGCCGGCGGCGTGCTGGTCAACGGCATCCAGCTGATCCAGCAGGGCGCGACGACCAACTTCCCCAACACCACCGCGCGGGCGCGGCTGGTGGCGGCGGTGGGCGGCAGCGCGCTGGTGTCGGGCTCGGTCGGCCAGACGGCGCTGATGCCCACCTCGGTCGCGCCCACGATCGGCGACTACACGACACTCACGGCCGGCGCGGCCGACCTGTCGGTCTACGTCAACGGCCAGCTGATGTCCTTCGCCAAGCCGACGCTGGTGGCGGGCAACGACTACACGCTGATGGTGTGGGGCCCGGCGGCGAGTCCGCAGCTGGCGGTGCTGACCGATGACAACCGCCTGCCCACCAGCCCGACGACGACCGCCAAGATCCGCCTGGTCAACGGCGTGGCGAGCGCCGCGACCGGCCTGACGCTGAACGTCGACTACAGCGCGCTGGCGTCGAACGTGGTGGCCGGGACCGCCTCAACGGCGCAGACGACGCCGGCCTCGACCTCGGCGCTGCTGACGGTGACCTCGCCGTCGTCGACGACGCCGGTGTACTCGCTGAGCGACCTGGGCATCACGGCGGGTTACGTCTACACCGTCTTCGTGATGGGCGACAACACCGCGATGGTGGGCTCGCTGCGCCGCGAACGCACCAACAACTGACGCGCCGAAAGCGCTGGAATGCGCCGGCCGGGCCCTCGCCCGGCCCTCGGGCCCGACGCTCCGGGCCCCGGCAACTTCCTCCCTGTTGGCCACGTCCTCTCACGAGGCGTGGCTTTTTTTCTCCTGTTGAGATCCTCGCCCACCTTTCGCGGTCCGCATGGCTGGACCGGAAGAGGTCTGTCGGGTTTAGGGCTCCCATCAGAACCTTTATGAGCCCTGATAGTCGCCATGACGTCCATTATTCGACCGGGCGGCGTGATAGGCGACGGGGCGCGTGGTAGCACGTGTCCAGGCCCGGCCGGGCAAGCGCGTCAGGCAGCACCGCGCATGCCGCGACGTGGCTACTGCCGGGTTTCGCCATGCCTGTCGGGCAACATCGCCGGATGTCCTCGCCGCCGCTCCGTCCCACCGTGATCCAGATCCGCCGCCTGCGCCAGCTGTGGCGCTCGGCGGGCTGGCCGTGCCAGGACATGCTGGAGGTGGAGCTGCTGGCGCTGGGCTGGCTGGAGCGCCAGCAGGACGCGCACGGCCGCGAGACGCTGCGGCTGACCGCCCCCGGCATCGAGGTCCTGCACCTGGGCCTGCGCAGGAACCGCGCCGCCCGCGACCGGCACGAGGACCTGGTCGGCCGGATGGCCGTGGAGCTGCAGCGCGCGGGGCGCGTGGTCTGGCGCGGACTGTCGCTGCGCGCCGGACTGCCGCGCGAGGACGAACCCGACCGCCTGCGCTGGGTCAACGCGATGCCCGACGTCTATTCGGTGCGCAACACCACCGTCGAGGACTACCTCGAACCGGCCGTCCACGAGATCAAGGTCAGTCGCGCCGACCTGCTCTCGGAACTCCGCCGCCCGGCCAAGGCGCAGGCCTACCTCGCGCTGAGCGGCCAGTGCTGGTACGTGCTGCGCGCCGGCATCGCCGCGGTGGAGGAAATCCCGCCCGCCTTTGGCGTGCTGTTCGCGCATGAGCTGGGCGAGGGCTGGCGCTTCGAGCTGGGCCGTCCGGCGCCGCGCCGGCCGATGAGGCCGGACTTCGGCACCTGGATGGCGCTCGCGAAGGCGGCGCCCGAAGCGCCGCCGCTGGACGAGGGTCAGGACTTGCTGGGCGAGGCCTGAAGGCCGTCGGCCCGGGGCGCCGGCGCGGTCGCGGCCTTGGGCGCCAGCAGCAGGTACAGCAGCGGACCGACCGAGCCGGCCGCCAGCGTGATCACCGCATACGGCCAGAAGCGGCGGCCCTGCTGCCGCGCGTCGCGCCACAGGAAGCCCAGCAGCAGCACGCAGGCGATCATCAGGTCGGCCACCGCCTGGCGGCTGCCGGGCCGCTCGAACAGCGACATCCACAGGCCGACGTAACCCAGCTCCACGACGACGTGCATCGAATACGCGCCGAACACGGCCAGCACCAGGGCGAGGGAGATCTTCAGCATGACGGGCTCCTTGAGGTCATCGACGGGTTGAACATGGCGGTCAGTCTCGGCGGCGGCGCGCGCCGGCTCAATGACCTGCGAGGTCATTGCCGCCATCCACCCCGCGGCTAGCATGCCCCGCATGAACACGTTCACCGCCTCGACCTCCGCGACCTCCCCCGTCACGGTGCTGCTGCCGCAGCTGCGCCGCGAGCGCCGCCTGAGCCAGCTCGAGCTGTCGCTGCGCGTGGGCGTGTCGCAGCGCCACCTGAGCTGCATCGAGACCGGCCGCGCGCGGCCCAGCCGCGAGATGCTGATCGCGCTGCTGGACGCGCTGGACGCGCCGCTGCCGCGCCGCTGCCGCGCCGCAACGAGGCGCTGCTGGCCGCCGGCTACGCGCCGCACTATCCGCGCCGCTCGCTCGACGATCCCGACCTCGGCGCGGTGCGCGAGGCGCTGCGCCATCTGCTCGACGCGCACGACCCCGCGCCCGCGCTGGTGCTGGACGGCGGCTGGAACCTGGTGATGGCCAACCGCGGCGCGCACCGGCTGATGACGCTGCTGGGCGTCGACGCCGAGGCGATGCTCCAGCCCGGCTTCAACCTGCTGCGCGCCTGCCTGCAGCCGGGCGGGCTGCGCGCGCTGTGCGAGAACGAGGCCGAGGTCTGCGCCGCGCTCTGGAGCCGCGCCCAGCACGAGGCCGCGCATTTCGCCGAGCTCAAGCCGCTGCTGGAGGAACTGCGTCCGCATGTGCCGCAGCGCGTCGCGCCGCACGCCCACACGCCGCTGCTGCACACGCGGCTGCGTTCGTCGGCGGGCGTGCTCAGCCTGTTCTCGGCGTTCACCAGCTTCGGCTCACCGCTGGACGTCACGCTGGCGTCGCTGCGGGTGGAGCACTTCTTCCCCGTGGACGCCGCGACGCGCCGGGCGCTCGCGGACGACTGAGCCCTGCTCCGCCGGCGACGACCGCGCCCCGCGCCGTCCCCGTTTCGCGCGGCGGCGTGGCGCGCCACGGGCACTCGCCGTTTTCGGCCGGCTATCCTGCGCCCTCCGCATCAGGAGGAGACACGCCATGAGCGACACCCCGGAGAGCTTCGAAGGCGGCTGCGACTGCCGCCAGGTCCGCTACCGCATGACCAGCCGGCCGCTGTTCGTCCACTGCTGCCATTGCCGCTGGTGCCAGCGCGCCAGCGGCGCGGCCTTCGCGCTCAACGCGCTGATCGAGGCGGACCGCGTGGAGCTGCTCGCGGGCGAACCGGTGCCGGTGATGAATCCGTCGGCGAGCGGCAAGGGCCAGAAGATCTGGCGCTGCCCGAACTGCTGGATCGCGGTGTGGAGCAACTACGCGGGCGCCGGCGACGCGATGCACTTCGTGCGCGTGGGCACGCTGGACGAGCCGGACCGGCTGCCGCCGGACATCCACATCTTCACCGCCTCCAAACAGCCCTGGGTGCAGCTGCCGCCGGGCGCCGTCGCCGTGCCCGAGTACTACGACGCCCGCGAACGCTGGCCCGCCGAGAGCCTGCGGCGCGGCGCGATCCTGCGGGGCAAGCAAGCTTAGAAGCGTCCCGCATATCGGGCGGGCCGGCGCGGCGCCACAATGCCGCCTTCCCTCGACACCAACGGCTCACGAGGCCGCGCGTTCCGCCATGACTTTCCGCACCTCGACCGCCCGGCGCCTGCGCTCGGCCGCCCGACTGACCGTCCTTGCCGCCGCGCTGTCCACGATCGGCGCGATCCCGGCGCTGATGCCCGTGGCGACCGCCGCGAGCGCGGCGTCCTCGGTGTCGTGGCAGGAAGCCTCCGGCGACGCCGACATCGAGCGCGCCTTCGCCCAGGCCCGCGGCGAGAAGAAGCCGGTGCTGCTGTACTGGGGCGCCAAGTGGTGCCCGCCGTGCAACCAGCTCAAGGCCACGCTGTTCAACCGCGCCGACTTCATCGAGCAGTCGCGCGCCTTCGTCGCGGTCCACATCGACGGCGACAACCCCGGCGCCCAGCGCCTGGGCGCGCGCTTCAAGGTGCGCGGTTATCCGACCATGATCCTGTTCGGCAACGACGGCCAGGAGCTCACGCGCCTGCCGGGCGAGGTCGACGCACCGCAGGTGCTGCGCGTGCTGCAGCTGGGCCTGGCCGGCGGCCGGCCCGTCAAGACGGTGCTGGCCGATGCCCAGGCGGGCCGGAAGCTGTCCGCCAACGAGTGGAAGCTGCTGGGTTTCTATTCCTGGGAGACCGACGAGCAGCAGCTGGTGCCCGCCGCGCAGCGGCCCGCGCTGCTGGCGCGGCTCGCCGCGGCGAGCCAGGGCGTCGATGAGGAAACCACCACCCGGCTGTGGCTCAAGGCGCTGGCCGCCACCGAGGGCGGCGGCGCGCTCAAGGCGGATGCCGCGCTGCGGTCCCGCGTGGAGCAGGTGCTGGCGGATCCGGCCGCTGCCCGCGCGCAGATGGATGTGCTGAGCAACAACGGCGACGACATCGTCCGTGCGCTGGCGCCCGCCGCGGGTCCGGAGCGACAGGCGCTGGTCGCGAAGTTCGACGCGGCGCTCAAGCGCTTCGAGGCCGACGCCTCCCTGTCACGGGCCGACCGCCTGCAATCGCTGATCGCGCGGGTCGAGCTGGCGCGGCTGGACCAGTCCAAGACCGAGCTGACGCCCAAGCTGCCCGCACCGCTGCTGGCGGAGGTGAAGGCGCATGCCGCCAAGGTCGACAAGGAGGTCACCGACGGCTATGAGCGTCAGGCGGTGATCACGTCAGCGGCCTTCCTGCTCGGACGCGCCGGCCTGTGGAGCGACAGCGACGCGCTGCTCAAGGCCAGCCTGGCCAAGAGCCACAGCCCGTATTACCTGATGAGCTCGCTGGGCGGCAACGCTCGCAAGCAAGGTCGCAAGGAAGAGGCGCTGCGCTGGTACGAGGAGGCCTTCAACAAGAGCGAAGGGCCGGCGACGCGGTTGCAGTGGGGGTCGAATTACCTGAGCGCGCTGGTCGAGCTGGCGCCGCAGGACGCGGCACGCATCGAGAAGGCCGCCTCGCAGCTGCTGGCCGAGGCGGGGAAGGACAAAGGCGCGTTCTACGAGCGCAGCGCGCGTGCGCTGCAGAAGGTCGGCAGCCAGCTGGTGGCGTGGAACGCGAAGGGGCAGCATGAGGCCACCCTCGCGCGGCTGCGGACGCAGCTCGATGGCGTGTGCGCGAAGCAGGACGCCGATGACAAGGGCGCCTGCGAGTCGCTGCTGAAGAAGGGGTGAGGCCGCTGGCCCTCACCCCCACCGAGGGCCCCGACTACTTCAGCAGGCCTTCCGCCTTCATGGCTTCCTGAACGGCCGGCCGGGCCGCGACGCGTCCGCGGTAGGCCACCAGATTGGGGTAGCCGGCGAGATCCACGCCCACATGCTGGGCCCAGTTCGAGACGGTGAACAGGTAGGCATCCGCGACCGAGAACTGCTCGCCCATCAGGAACTGCTTGCCTTCGAGCTGGCCGTCGATCCACTTGAAGCGCTCATGCAGCTTGCTGCGGAACACGCCCTTGGCGTCCTCCGAGACCGCCGGGTTGAACAGCGGGCTGAAGGTCTTGTGCAGCTCGGACGTGATGAAGTTGAGCCACTCCTGCAGCCGGTAGCGCGCCATCGTGCCGTTGGCCGGCGCGAGCTGCTTGTCGGGCGCCTGGTCGGCGATGTACTGGACGATCGCCGGCCCTTCGGTCAGCCGCTGGCCGTCGTCGAGCTCCAGCAGCGGCACATACCCCTTGGGATTGATGCCGTAGTAATCGGTCCCGTCCTGCAGCTTGTGGGTCTTGGTGCTGGCCAGCACCGGCTCGAAGGCCAGGCCGGCCTCGCGCAGGACGATGTGCGGCGACAGCGAGCAGGCGCCGGGGCTGTAGTAGAGCTTCATGGGGTCTCCTTCGACGTGGCCCGCTCGGCAGCGAACGGGCGATGGGGGAACGGATTGGGGAAGCGGAACCCGGGGACCATACGCGCCCAACCGGACGGGCGCAATGCCGAGGGCGGCGCGCGGGGATGTCGCCGTCGCGCCAATCGCCCGGCGGCCGCGCGCCTACAGTCGCCCGGTCGCGACTTGTCCGAGGACCTGACCGATGAGCACCCCTACGCCCGCCCCCGCCCCGACTGCCGCTCCGGCCTCCTCCCCGACCCATGCCTTCGAGGACTTCGGCGTCGGCCAGGTCCGTGAGTTCGGCTCGCGCCTTGTCGACCGCGAGGAGGGCCTGGCCTTCGCCGCGGCCTACGACCCGCAGCCGCTGCACCTGGACGAGGACGCCGCCAACGCCTCGGTGCTGGGCGGCCTTTCGATCAGCGGCTGGCACACCTGCGCGCTGGTGATGCGGATGATGTGCGACGCCTACCTGCTGGACTCGACCAGCCAGGGCTCCCCCGGCATCGACCAGCTGCGCTGGCTCAAGCCCGTGCGCCCCGGCGACACGCTGCGGGTGCGCATGACCGTGCTCGAGACCAAGGACAGCCGCAGCCGCCCGGCCATCGGGCTGGTGCGCTCGAGCTGGGAAGTCTTCAACCAGAAGGACGAGCTGGTCATGACCATGGAAGGCTGGGGCATGTTCGGTCGCCGCGGGACCTGACCGAAGGCACCCGGCCGCGTCCCTCCCGCTGGCCATAATCGCCGGGCACGACGGAGGAGAGAGTCCATGTTGACGCGTCCCGGGGCAAGGCCTGCCCCCCGAGCCCGGCCGGTCCCGGCCCTGCGACCGAAGGCGGCGGCCTCAGTGGCGGCTTCAGCAGCAGCGTTGGCAGCGGCGATCGCGGCAGCGCTCGCGCTGGCCGCCGGCGGCGCCCGCGCCGCATCGCCCGAGGCGGCCTCGCCGCTGAAGGCCTGCCGGGTCGACGGCGTCTCCACCGAGGTGCTGTGCGGCCAGGTGAGCCGGCCGCTCGATCCGGCCCGGCCCGACGGCGTGCGCATCGACATCCGCTATGTCGTGGTGCCCGCGCTGGCCCGCAACAAGCTGCCCGACCCGGTGCTGCTGCTGGCCGGTGGTCCCGGCCAGAGCGCCATCGCGCTGACGGCCTCGGTGATGCCGCGGCTGTCGCGGTTGAACTATCGCCGCGACCTGGTGTTCATCGACCAGCGCGGCACCGGCCGCTCGGCGCCGCTCTCCTGCCCCGACAACAGCGACCGCAGCCTGGACGAGCTGCTCAAGCCCGGCGCCAAGGTCCGGCTGCTCGAGCAATGCCGCGACGCGCTGCAACGGCTGCCCCACGGCGACCTGCGCTTCTACACCACGACGATCGCGATGCAGGACATGGACGCCGTGCGCGCAGCGCTCGGCGTCGAGCGCTGGAACCTGATCGGCGCGTCCTACGGCACCCGCGCGGCGCTCGAGTACCAGCGCCAGTTCCCCGACCGGGTGCGCCGCGCCGTCATCGACGGCGTCGCGCCGCCGGACATGGTGCTGCCGGTCAGCTTCTCCCAGGACGCGCAGCGCGCGCTGGACCTCAGCTTCGCCGCCTGCGCCCAGGCCGCCGACTGCCAGGCCCGCTATCCCGCGCTGAAGGCGGAATGGCAGGCGCTGCTCAAGGGCATGCCGCGCAAGGTGGCCTTCACCCATCCGCTGACCGGGCGGCCGGAGGAAGTCACCCTGACGCGCGAAGGCCTGCTGGGCCTGGTGCGCCCGCCGCTGTACGCGCCCCAGGTCGCCGCGGCGCTGCCGGCGGCCATCCATGAAGCCTCGCTGGGCCGCTTCGACGCGCTGGCGGGGCTGGCCGGCCAGCTCGGCGGCGGCTCGCGCGCGATGCGGATCTTCGAGGGCATGCACTTCTCGGTGATCTGCGCCGAGGACGCGCCCCGCATCGCCGCCTCGACCGAGGCGCCCTCGCCCGACTTCGGCACCCTGGACCGCGACCTCTACGCGCGCGTCTGCGCCAGCTGGCCGCGCGGCGCGGTCGAGCCCGCGTTCTATGCCCTCCCGCCGGCCCGCCATCCGGTGCTGATCGCCAGCGGCGGCAGCGATCCCGCCACGCCCGAGCGCCACGGCCAGCGCGTGCAGGCCGCGCTGGGCGCGCAGGCGCGGCATGTGGTCGTGCCCACCGCGGGCCATGGCGTCGTGCTGGCGCTGCCCTGCATGCGCGACGTGCTGTTCCGCTTCATCGACGCACCGCGGGATGCCGATGCCCTGGCCGTCGACGCGAATTGCGCCCTCAAGCTGCCGCGCCCGCCCGCCTTCCTGCCCCCCACCCCGGCGACCCTCGCGGCCGCCGCCTCCGCCGTCCGGGAGTCCGACCGATGATCCGCCTGCATGCCCTCCACAAGGCCTTCCAGACGCGCGGCGGCGGCGGCTCGCTGGCGGCCCGCTTCGGCCGCAAGGGCCCGGCGCGCACCGTCGTCGCGGTCGATCACCTGGACCTGGACGCGCCCAACGGCCGCATCACCGGGCTGCTCGGCCCCAACGGCGCGGGCAAGACGACCTCGCTGCGGATGCTGGCGGGCCTGTTCCCGCCGGACCGGGGCGCGATCGAGGTCGACGGCGTGGACGTGCTGCGCTCGCCGCGCGAGGCGCTGTCGCGCATGGGCATCCTGGGTGACGCCCATGGCCTGTACCCGCGCCTGACCGCGCGGGAGAACATCGTCTACTTCGCGCGGCTGCAGGACCTGCCGATGGAGCAGGCCCAGGCGCGGGCGGAGTCGCTGGCGGAACTGCTGGACATGCGCGCCATCCTGGACCGCCGCGCCGAGGGCTTCAGCCAGGGCGAACGGATGAAGACGGCGCTGGCCCGCGCGCTGGTGCACGACCCGGCCAACATCGTGCTGGACGAACCGACCAACGGGCTGGACGTGGTCGCCACGCGCGCGCTGCGCGAGGTGCTGCGCCACCTGCGCTCGCCGGCCGGCGGCGCCAAGTGCATCGTCTTCTCGAGCCACATCATGCAAGAGGTGGAACAGCTCTGCGACCAGGTCGTGGTCATGTCGCATGGGCGCTCGGTCGCGACCGGCACCGTCGACGGCCTGCTCGCGCAGACCGGCCGGCAACGCTTCGAGGACGCCTTCGTCGACCTCGCCTTCCCCGAGGCCGCGCACGCGCGCCACCTGGAGTCCGCATGAACGGTCCCTTCCTCAAGGCTTTCCGCACCGTCTTCGCCAAGGAGATCGTGGACGCGCTGCGCGACCGCCGCACGCTGCTGCGCCTGCTGGTGCCGGCGGTGCTGATGGGGCCGCTGCTGCTGATGCTGATGTCGGGCCTGACGGCCTCGCTGCAGGAGCGCGCCGAGCAGCGCGAGCTGCTCGCCGTGGGCATCGAGCATGCGCCCACGCTGCGCAACTACCTCGAGCGCCAGAACTACACGATCAAGGCCGCGCCGGCCGACTACGAGGCCCAGCTGCGCTCGTCCACGCTGAGCGATCCGGTGATGGTGGTGCCGGCCGACTTCGAGACGCTGCTGGCCGGCGGCGAAGCGCCGCGCATCGAGATCGTCACCGACAGCGCCAACCAGCGCGCCGAGGCCGGCGTGGGCACGATCGGCCGCCTGCTGCAGGGCTTCGGCAGCGAGCGCGCGACGCTGACGCTGGCGATGCGCGGCATCGGCGCGCGGCAGCTGCAGCCGGTCGAGGTCCAGGAACGCGACCTCGCCAGCCTGCAGGCGCGTTCGACGCGGCTGACCCAGATCCTGCCGATGTTCATCATGATGGCGGTGCTCTACGGCGCGCTGACCGCCGCGCTCGACAGCACCGCCGGCGAGCGCGAGCGCGGCTCGCTCGAGCCGCTGCTGGTCAATCCGGCGCCGCATGCCGCCATCGTCGCCGGCAAGTGGGCCGCGGTGATGATGGCGGGCCTGGCGGTGGCCGTGCTGTCCAACCTCAGCTTCCTGCCCGGCCAGTGGCTGATGCGCAGCGACGCGCTGGCGGCGATGTTCCAGTTCGGCTGGAGCGAGGCGCTGCGCTTCCTGCTGCTGCAGATCCCGCTGGCCGCGGGCCTGGCGGCGGTGCTGATGGCGCTGGCCATCCGCACCAAGACCTTCAAGGAAGCGCAGGCCAGCACCACGCTGGTGGTGACCGCGATCTCGCTGGCGCCGGTGGTGGCCATCATCCATCCCGGCGGCGAGGCCTCCTGGCACCTGTGGGTGCCGGGGCTGGGCCAGAACCTGCTCATGATGCAGGTGCTCAAGGGCGAGCCGCTGACCTTCGCGAAGGTGATGCCGACGGTGATCGTCGGCGCCGCGCTCACCGTGGCCGGACTGGCGCTGGTGGCGCGCTCGATGCGCGCGGCCGTGGCGCGATGAGCTCAGTGCCGCGTCGCGAGCGCCAGCTGCACCTGCTCCTGCCAGGGCAGCGTGTGCACGATGCCGTTGAGCTGGATGGCCGATTCGATGGGAGCGAGCACCTCGCCCTCGCCATTCAGGAACTGGAGATTGGTCACCAGTGCCATCGGATCGACCATCGACACGATGCCGTAAGGCATGCGCACCCAGTCCCAGGCCACGCCGGCGGCGCCGAATTCCGACTCGCCACTCCACAGGGTTTGCCCCATGGCCGGGTGATCCTCGTCTCCCGCCACCAACACGCGCGTGCTCAAATGCGCGAACTGTAAGCGGGGTAGACGCTGCACATCACACAATATTCGTGGCCACGCGTACACAATCCAAGCTGGTGTCATTGTCAGAATTGTTTGGTTTGGCTATTGCGGATCGGCGGTTGCTGCTTCTCCCCTTGACCAGCAGTGTGGTCATGATGAGCACGACCCGCCAGCTGTAAACCCTGTCAGGGGCGTGAATGCGTCACGTGGCCTATGCGGTCGCAGTGGGCGCGTGGCGGAACCCCGACGAGCCCGGCGCCCCCCGCGACAGCCACCCGAAGAGGCCCACAAGGCCGGCCGATGGGCCGGAGCGATCAATGCTGCAAGGCGGTTATCAATCAGTCCTGGAAGCGCGCTCACGCGAAGAGTTCCGCAGTGAGGTGATCCGCTTCGCGCAAAAACTGGATTTCCAGACGGTCTCGGCGATCACGGTGGTGGACCACACGCTGGCCGACACCGAGTTCATCACCATCGACAACTGCCCCGCCGGTTATGCGGAGGTGATGCACGCGCCCGAGTTCGGCCGCCGCGATCCGGTCATGCAGCACTGCAAGCGCAACAGCATGCCCATCGTGTGGGACCGCCAGACCTACGCCCGCCACGGCGCGAGCGACATCTGGGAATCGCAGGCGCAATTCGGCTACAGCACCGGCATCTGCCTGGCGCTGCACCTGCCCGAAGGGCGGCACTTCGTGCTGGGCGTCGATCGCGACCAGCCGCTGCCCAGCGATTCGGGCCAGCTCACGCGCATGGTCGCGGACCTGCAGCTGTTCGCGGTGCACGCGGTCGACACCGCGCTGCGCGTGCTGCTGCCGGAGGAGAAGGTCACCGAATCGCCGCGGCTCACGCCGCGCGAGCTCGAGTGCCTGCATTGGACGATGGAAGGCAAGACCGCCTGGGAAGTCGGCGCCATCCTCAGCATCACCGAACGCACGGCGGTGCTGCACATCAACAATGCGATGCACAAGTTGGGCTGCTCCAACAAGCATCAGGCGGTGCTGAAGGCGCTCCGGCTGGGCCTGATTCGCTGATGCTGCCCGCGGCGGCACCTTGTAAACACTGTAAGAGCTGACAGTTATGCGTCAGGCGGCGCGCTGCTTCAATGCGTCCCGTGCTCAACACTTTTCCGGGCACGTCACCGAATCTGGAGCCTCTTATGCAAGCCCAACCGCAAAACGTCGCTGTCACCACGCAAGTCGAAGAAGGTCTGGTCGAGTTGGACCTGCAGGCCCTGGTTCACGTCGGCGGCGGCGCCCCGAAGGGCACCTGGCTGGTCGGCAGCGATGCCACGCTGAGCACGACCGCGTCGGCGGACGTGGAACCCGCGCCCAAGGGCACCTGGTGAGCCCTCGCGGCTCACGCGCGATCCGTCAGGTTCGCAACCAGGCGTAGCAAATCGTGGTGGCGCTCTTCCGCGCCGAAGCCCAGGCCTCGCAGCAGCAGGCCTGGCTGGGATCGGTGCAGCTGCATCGGCCCGCCACCTTGCGCTGGTTGAGCCTTCTGGCGCTGGGGGGTGTCGTCGCGGTCGGCGCCTTCCTGTTCAGTACCGAATACACCCGCAAGGCCCGCGTCAACGGCCTGCTGGTGCCCGAGCGCGGCGTGATGCGGCTGAGCGTGCCGCAGAGCGCCACCGTCGTGGCACGGCCCGTCCAGGATGGGCAGCAGGTGCGTGAGGGCGACGTGCTGTTCGTGTTGTCCCTCGACAGCGCGAATCCGACGGGCGACAGCCTGTCACGGACCTTGAAGGACCGCGAGCAATCGCTGGGTGCCGCGCAGGCGCAGCAGCGGGAACTCGCGCACAGCCAGGCGGCCTCGCTGAAGGCGCGGATCGCCACGCTCGAATCCACGCTGCGGCAGGCTGATGCCGAGTTGCAGCTGCATGCCCAGCGCGAGGCGCTGGCGCAGCAGAGTCTGGGACGGCTGGAATCGCTGGCAAAGGACCAGTTCGTATCGAGCGCCCAGGTCCAGACCAAGCGGGAGGAGTTGCTTGGCTTGCAGGCCCAACGGCAGGCACTTTCGCGCGAGCGCGAAAACCTGCAGCGGGAGGCGTTGGGCTTGCAAGCTGAGCTTCAGGCGATTCCCTTGAAGGCACAGGTCCAGCAAGGGGAACTCGCGCGCGACATCGCCGCGCTGCAGGCGCAGGGCGTCGAGAACGAGGCGCGCCGCCGGCTCGTGCTGCGCGCGCCCAGCGATGGTCAGATGAGCACCGTGCTGGCCGAGCCGGGCCAGGTCGTGCAGGCCGGCACGCAACTCGCCGCCCTGCTCCCCGCCCGCACGCCGCTGCAGGCGCATCTCTACGCCCCGTCCAGCGCCGTCGGCTTCCTGCGCCCGCACCAGGCGGTGCTGCTGCGCTACCAGGCCTTCCCGTACCAGAAATTCGGCCAGCAGGCCGGCGAAGTCCTGCAGGTCGCGCGCACCCCGCTGCAGGCCGCGGAGCTCGCCCAGCTCGGCCTGCCTGCCGCGATGGCGCAAGGCGAGCCGATGTACCGCATCACCGTGCAGCTGCAGCGCCAGTCGGTCGAGGCCTACGGGCAGGACCAGACGCTCAGCCCCGGTATGCTGCTCGAGGCTGACGTGCTGCTCGAGCGGCGCCGCCTGATTGAATGGATCTTCGAACCGCTGCTGAGCCTCGCCCGCCGTGTCTGACGTCCCCGCTTCCGGCGCCCCGCCAGGCGCTCCGCCGCCGGGCGCCGCGCCCACCGGCTTCCTGGCGAAGCTGAACCTCGGCTGGCGCCGCCGCCGTCCCGTCATCCTGCAGACCGAGGCCGCCGAGTGCGGCCTCGCCTGCCTGGCCATGGTCGCCGCGGCGCACGGCCAGCGCTGGGCACTGGGCGAGCTGCGGGACCGCTTCGCCGTCTCGCTCAAGGGCCTGACGATGGCGGACCTGGTCCGCATGGGCGCGCAACTCGGCCTCACCGCCCGCGCGCTGCGTGCCGAGCCGCACACGCTGCACAAGCTCCAGACCCCCTGCATCCTGCACTGGGACTTCAACCACTTCGTCGTGCTGGATCGCGTCGACGGCGACCGCGCGGTCGTGCTCGATCCCGCGCACGGCGAGCGCCGGCTGCCGCTGGCCGAGGTCTCCAAGCACTTCACCGGCGTCGCGCTCGAACTGCGGCCCGGCATGGACTTCGCCCGCAAGGCGCCGGCGCCGGCGCCCCAATGGCGGCAGCTGCTCGGCCACGTCAGCGGGCTCAAGCGCTCCATCGCGCAGGTGCTGGCGCTCGCGCTCGGACTCGAGCTGCTGGGCCTGCTCGCGCCCTTCCTGCTGCAATGGACCGTCGACGGCGTCATCGTCAGCGCTGACCGCGACCTGCTCGTCACGCTGGGCATCGGCTTCGCGCTGCTCGTGCTGCTGCAGGTCGGCATGGGCCTGCTGCGCTCGTGGGCGGTGATGATCCTGTCGGCCTCGCTCAACCTGCAATGGCTCTCCAACGTCTTCTCGCACCTTCTGCGGCTGCCGCTGGCCTGGTTCGAGAAACGCCATCTCGGCGACATCTGGTCGCGCTTCTCCAGCGTCCAGGAGATCCAGAAAACGCTGACCGGCAGCTTCATCGAGGCCGTGCTCGACGGCCTCATGGTCCTGCTCACGCTGGCCATGATGGTGCTCTACAGCGGCCGCCTCACGGCGGTCGCGCTCACTGCGGTGGCCGGCTACGCGCTGCTGCGCTGGGCCTGCTTCCGGCCGCTGCGCGACGCCCAGGAAGAAGCGCTGACCCACGAGGCGCGCCAGAACAGCCACTTCCTCGAATCGCTGCGCGGCGCGCAGGCGATCAAGCTCTTCAACGCGCAGGCCGATCGCGGCGCGCGTTTCGCCAACCTGGTCGTCGAGCAGATGAATGCCTCGCTGACCGGCCGCAAGCTCGAGCTCGGCATGACGCAGGGCAACAAGCTGCTGTTCGGGCTCGAGCGCGTCGCCATCGTCGCGCTGGGCGCGATGCTCGTGCTGGACAAGGAACTCTCGGTCGGCATGTTGTTCGCGTTCCTCGCCTACAAGGACCAGTTCAGCCAACGCATCGCCGGCCTGATCGACAAGGTCGTCGCGCTCAAGATGCTGCGCCTGCAGGGCGAGCGCCTGGCCGACATCGTCCTCACCGCGCCGGAGGCCGACCTGGACGCGCCCGGCCGCGCGGTGCCGCGCGAGGCGCCGCTGGAGCTCGACGGCCTGCGCTTCCGTTATGCCGACGGCGAGCCGGAGGTCATTGCCGGCTGCTCGCTGCGCATCGAGCCTGGCGAATCGGTCGCCATCGTCGGCCCGTCGGGCTGCGGCAAGACCACGCTGATGAAGCTCATGCTGGGCATCCACGCGCCGCAGCACGGCGAGATCCGCATCGGTGGCGTCGCCCTCGCCCAGCTGGGCACCAATGCCTGGCGCGAGCGCATCGGCACCGTCATGCAGGACGACCAGCTCTTCGCCGGCAGCATCGCGGACAACATCAGCTTCTTCGACCTCAACGTCGATCCCGAGTGGGTCCGCGAATGCGCGCGACTGGCCTGCGTCCTGGAGGACATCGAGGCCATGCCGATGCGTTTCCAGACGCTGATCGGCGACATGGGCTCGAGCCTGTCCGGCGGCCAGCGCCAGCGCATCCTGCTGGCCCGAGCGCTCTACAAGCGCCCGCAGTTCCTGTTCCTGGACGAGGCGACGAGCGCGCTCGACGTCGAGCGCGAGCGCCTCGTCAACGCCAGCCTGCGCCAGCTCTCGCTGACGCGCATCGTCATCGCGCACCGCCCCGAGACCATCGCCGCGGCGCAGCGCGTCGTCAGCCTGCAAGGTGGCCGCGTCGTGCAGGACCTGCGCTCAGTCCAGCACCGCTGACCCAACCGACAACCCCTCCCCGCCACCGCCTCGACGCCCTCACGGCGTCAGCGAGTGTCACGCGCAGGGCGGTGTCAGCGAGCGTCTGTGGGGCCGGAATGATGCGGGGGGTTCCCGGACGGGACGCCCCCCGCGTCGTGGAGAGCCCGCGCTTGGCCAACCGCAGTCGCCCTCCCGAGGGCACCCCAATTGGCGCCCCGGAGGGGTCACAGAAGCCCCCTCAATCGGGCTTGATCTTCGCCCGTGCCACCACCTGCTTCCAGCGCTGCTGTTCCTGCGCAATGAACGCCGCGAATTGCGCCGGCGTATTGCCGATCGGTTCCGCCGCATCGTGGCTGAGGCGCTCCTTCGCAGAAACCGATCGGATGGCCTTCGCCGATTCCACGGCGAGTTTGTCCGTGTTTGCCGCCGCGAGATTGGCCGGCGCGCACAGCCCGTACCACTGGGTCATTTCGAAGCCTGGATAGCCTTGCTCGGCGACGGTTGGCACGTCGGGCAATTGGGGCAGGCGTTCCTTCGAGCCGGTAGCCAGGCAGCGCAGCTTCCCGGCCTTGATGAATTGAAGGATGGCCGGCGCGCCGACCGACGCGGCCTCGAGCCGTCCCGCCAGCAGGTCGGTCAATTGCGGGCCGGTGCCGCGGTACGGAACGTGGAGGATGAACAGGTCGGCGACCATTTTGAGGTACTCCATCGCCAGGTGCCCCGCGCTGCCGTTACCGGCCGAGCCGTAGCTGAATTTGCCAGGGTTCTTGCGCACCAGCGCGACCCATTCCTTGAGGTTCTTCGCCGGCACGTCGGGATGGACGACGTAGAGGCTGGGCACTTTGGCCAGCAGCGTGATCGGCTTGAAGTCGCGGTTGGGGTCGTAGGGCAGTTTGTCGTAGATGTACGGGTTCACTGCCAGCGTCCCGATGTGGCCGAGGATCAGCGTGTGCTGGTCCTCCGCGCGCGCCACCTCCACCATCGCGATGTTGCCGCCGCCGCCGGGTTTGTTGTCGACGTAGACCGCCTGGCCCAGCGTCTTGCTCAGTTCGGCGGCGGTGGCGCGGGCCACGATCTCGCTGCTGCCGCCGGGCGCGAAGGGCACGACCAGCCGCACGTTGCGCGACGGCCAGGTGGATTGCGCGAAGGCGGGGGCGCTTGCGCCGAGGGTCGTGCCCGTGGCGCCGAGCGCGGCGGATTGGAGGAGGAAGCGGCGGCGGTCCTCGTTCGTGGGGGTCATGCGATGTCTCCGGTCGGTTCTTCTGGAGAGGATGACTCTACGAACACGCGCTTTCAAGGCGCTGTCGGTCCGTCGGCGCCGCGTGAGGGCCTAGGCCGGGGGCGCGGTCTGCTCCTCCATCCAGCCGAGCCAGCGCATCGCCTGCTCGCGGGAGTCGCCGCACATGTCCTCCGATGGCGGCAGCGATCCGCAGACCGAGGGCCGTTCCGGCCGGCCGAAGATCCGGCAGCGCAGCTCGTCGTCGAGCTGGATGCAGCGCACGCCGGCCGGCTTGCCGTCGGGCATGCCGGGGATCGGGCTGCTGATCGACGGGGCGATGCAGCAGGCGGCGCAGTGGGGGCGGCAGTTCATGACGGCGGGATTGTCGCCGCACGCCCTTCGCAGACGCCAACAAGGTCCGCCCGCTATCTCCCTGAGGCAGTGACTTATCCACAGCCCCGCGTAAAATCGCGCCCTTCCCTCATCTGAACGCCAGCCGGCTGTCCATCGCCTGGATTCGCGCCTTCCGCGCGCCGCGATGGCCTCGATCGACCGATCGCCGATTCCGCTGGACGCCTTGCCATGCTTTATCCGAAAGAGTTCGACGTGATCGTGGTCGGCGGCGGCCATGCCGGCACCGAGGCCGCACTGGCGGCGGCCCGCATGGGCGTCAGCACGCTGCTGCTGACCCACAACATCGAGACGCTGGGCCAGATGAGTTGCAACCCGTCGATCGGCGGTATCGGCAAGGGCCACCTGGTCAAGGAAGTCGACGCGCTGGGCGGCGCGATGGCCGCGGCGACCGATGAAGGCGGCATCCAGTTCCGCATCCTCAACGGCTCCAAGGGCCCGGCGGTCCGCGCCACCCGCGCGCAGGCGGACCGCATCCTCTACAAGGCCGCTATCCGGCGCCGGCTGGAGAACCAGCCCAATTTGATGCTGTTCCAGCAGGCCGTCGACGACCTGATGGTCGAGGGGGACCGCGTCGTCGGCGCGGTCACCCAGTCGGGCCTGCGCTTCCGCGCCCGGGCGGTCGTGCTGACCGCCGGCACCTTCCTCGACGGCCGGATCCACATCGGCCTGGACAACTATGCCGCCGGTCGCGCCGGCGACCCGCCGGCCGTGTCGCTGTCCGGCCGGCTCAAGGAATTGAAGCTGCCCCAAGGCCGTTTGAAAACCGGCACCCCGCCGCGACTGGACGGTCGCACCATCGATTTTTCCAAGTGCGCCGAACAGCCCGGCGACCTGGACCCGGTGCCGGTATTCAGCTTCATGGGCAGCGCCGCGCAGCATCCGCAGCAGTTGCCCTGCTGGATCACCCACACCAATTCCCGCACCCACGAGATCATCCGCTCCGGCTTCGACCGCAGTCCGATGTTCACCGGCGTGATCGAGGGCGTGGGTCCGCGCTACTGCCCGTCCATCGAGGACAAGATCAACCGCTTCGCAGACAAGGACTCGCACCAGATTTTTCTGGAGCCCGAAGGCCTGACGACGCACGAGTTCTACCCGAACGGGATCTCGACCTCCCTGCCCTTCGACATCCAGTTGGCGGCCGTCCAATCCATCCCCGGACTCGAAAACGCGCACATCCTGCGCCCGGGCTATGCGATCGAGTACGACTACTTCGACCCGCGCGAGTTGAAGTCCAGTTTCGAGACGCGGGCCATTGGCGGCCTGTTCTTCGCCGGCCAGATCAACGGCACCACCGGCTACGAGGAAGCGGCCGCTCAGGGGCTGTTCGCCGGCCTGAACGCGGCGCTGCAGGTTCAAGGCAGGGACGCCTGGCTGCCCAGCCGCGACCAGGCCTATCTCGGCGTGCTGGTCGATGACCTGATCACCAAGGGCGTCACCGAGCCCTACCGCATGTTCACGAGTCGCGCCGAGTTCCGGCTCCAGCTCCGCGAAGACAACGCCGACATGCGGCTGACCGAAGCGGGGCGGCAACTGGGCCTGGTGGACGACGCTCGTTGGGATGCCTTCAACCGCAAGCGTGATGCTGTTTCACGTGAAACAGAGAAGCTGAAGTCGACCTGGGTGCATCCGAACATCCTGCCGGCCGCCGACGCAGAGCGCCTCGTCGGCAAGCCACTCGAGCGCGAGTACAACTTGATCGACCTGCTTCGCCGCCCCGGCGTCACCTTCGACACCATCGCTGAAGTGGCTGCAATTGCACGTCCGGAAGCCGGCGTGTCGCGCGCCGCGCTGGCCGCGTCCGTCGGCGCGGACCTGAGCGATGCGGTGGTCGAGCAGATCGAAATCAGCGTCAAGTACGCCGGCTACATCAGCAAGCAGCAGGAGGACGTCGCCCGCGCCTCCAACTACGAGCACCTGAAGCTGCCCGAAGACCTGGACTACGGCTTGGTCACCGCCCTCTCCTTCGAGGCCAGACAAAAGCTGAACAAGCATCGTCCCGAAACCCTGGGCCAAGCTTCGCGCATCTCGGGCATCACACCGGCGGCGATTTCGCTGCTGCTGATCCACCTGCGCAAGGGCCGCTTCAAGGGATTTACCGACCAGGATGCAGCCGCCGAATCGGCCGCCGCCTGATTCATCCCTTCCCACACCCCAATCCCGAATCGATCGATCACGCCGTTGATGACCGACCTTGACCTGCGCTCCCGACTTGCCGCCGCCACCCAGACCATGGCGCTCGGTCTGAACGACCAGCAACTGGATCAGCTGATCGCCTACCTACAGCTGCTGTCGAAGTGGAACAAGGTCTACAACCTGACGGCCGTCCGGGATCCGGAAGCGATGCTGACCCAGCACCTGGTCGATAGCCTCAGCCTGATTTCGCCCCTGCGCCGCCATGCCGCCGGCCAGCCGCTTCGCCTGATGGACGTCGGCAGCGGTGGCGGATTGCCTGGTGTGGTGATCGCGATCTGCGATTCGAGCATCGATGTGACCTGCGTCGACACCGTCGGCAAGAAGGCATTTTTCATCACTCAGGTCGCGGCGGAAATCGGCCTGCCCAACCTGCATGCGGAGCACTCCCGCGTGGAGCAGCTGAAGACGGCGCCGTTCGACGTCATCACCTCGCGGGCCTTCGCGTCCTTGGCGGATTTCACCGAATGGACCCGCATGCACCTGAAGCCCGGTGCCGTGTGGGCGGCCATGAAGGGGCAGCAACCGGTCGAGGAGCTTGTTGAACTCCGTCAACGGGCCCCGGACCTGAGCGTGTTTCACGTGGAACAGCTGATCGTGCCCGGGCTTGACGCCCAGCGCTGCCTGCTCTGGATTCGCCCCATTGGGGCGGAAGCGACATCCGCAGCCTGAGGTCGCCCTCTCCCGGCGACTCTGCGTCGCCGACCCATGCGCCAGCGGTTAAGCTGCGCCCTCTCCCGAGTTCGTTCTCCCAGCATTCATGGCCAAGATCTTTTGCGTTGCGAACCAAAAAGGTGGCGTCGGCAAGACGACCACCACCGTGAATCTGGCCGCCGGCCTGGCCAAGGTCGGCCAGCGCGTGCTGGTGGTCGACCTGGATCCGCAGGGCAACGCGACGATGGGGTCGGGCATCGACAAGCGCGCCCTCGCCCTCACCGTCTACGACGTGCTGCTCGAATCGGCCACCATCGCCGAAGCCCGCCAGCGCAGCGAGAAGGCCGGCTATGACGTGCTGGGCGCCAACCGGGAACTGGCGGGCGCTGAGGTGGAGCTGGTCGAGCTGGAACGCCGCGAGCAGCGCCTGAAGACCGCGCTGGCCGCCGCCGCGCAGGACTACGACTTCGTCCTGATCGACTGCCCGCCCTCGTTGTCCATGCTGACGCTCAATGGCCTGTGCTCGGCCCACGGCGTGGTCGTGCCGATGCAGTGCGAGTACTTCGCGCTGGAAGGCCTGACCGACCTGGTCAACACGATCAAGCAGATCCACGCCAACCTGAATCCGGACCTGCAGATCATCGGCCTGCTGCGCGTGATGTTTGATCCGCGCATCACGCTGCAGCAGCAGGTGAGCGAGCAGCTGAAGGCGCACTTCGGCGAGAAGGTCTTCGATACCGTCATCCCCCGCAATGTCCGTCTTGCCGAGGCGCCCAGTTACGGCCTGCCCGGCGTGGTCTTCGATGGCGGATCCAAGGGCGCGCATGCCTTCATCGACTTCGCCAAGGAAATGGTGAAGCGCGTCGGCGGCATGCGCTGAGCGCGTCCCATCGATGTCGCCGGAACTGGACGCCCTCGCCCGCCGCGCCGAACTGGCCGGCCTCAACGCGGCGTCGGCGCCACGTGAAGCCCAGGTGGAGGGGTGGCTGCTGCGCTTGTCGCCGGGCAAGGCCAAGCGGTCTCGCTGTGTGAACCCGCTTGCGGGGGGATCGCTTCCCCTGGAAGAACTGTTGCGCCGCTGCCGCGTCAGCTTCGAGCAGGCCGGGCTGCCGCTGATCCTGCGCCTCACCCCGTTCAGCCAACCGGACGACCTCGACGACCGCCTTGCCGCGATGCACTGGCATCGCTTCGATCCGGCCGACGTGATGGTGCTGCCGTCCCTGGACGGCTTCGGCGAGCCTGGTTCGTCGGAGCGGCTGACGCCGCTTTCCGCAGCCGACTACGCCGCGCTGATCGGCGCGCTGCGCCGTTCCAGCGTCGAGGAGATCACCGGCCATGCGCGGCGCCTCGAAGAAGCCAGCGTGCGTCACCAAGCCTTCAAGCTGGAACGCGATGGCGTGCTGCTCGCCTGCGGCCAGGTGGCCATCGATCCCGGGCCGGCCGGCACCTCAGTGGGCGGCATGGCGGGACTCTTCGACATCTTCACGCCCGAGGACCAACGCGGTCGCGGGCACGGCCATCAGCTCTGCGCCGCGCTCCTGGCCCAGGCGCGCCTGCAAGGCGCCACGACGGCCTATCTCCAGGTCGGCGCCGAGAACGATGCCGCGCAGCGCCTCTATGCCCGCCTGGGCTTCCTGCAGGCCTACCGCTACCACTACCGCAGCGACGATCCTCGCGCCTGGACCTGAGCACCCTCGCCTCGTGCGGCGAGGCTCAGTCGCGCGCCTGCCAGACCTTCAGCAAGGTGTGCCGGGTGAAGCCCGGCACGAAGTCGTGGACGTGGCTGATGCAGGCGTAGCCGAGGTGCTCGTAGAGCTCGGCGACCTCGTCCAGCAAGGTTTCGATCAGCGCATCGACGCAGCCGCGCTGCAGGGCCAGCGCCTCGAGCTGGCGCAGGCAGTCGCCGCCCAAGCCTTGGCCGCGGTGATCGGCCTCGACCCACAGGTAGCTGATGTAGAGCCGCTGGAACTCCGTGCGGCCGAAGCCGCCGGCGATCAGCACGTCGCCGTCGTAGAGCGCCACCGCGATGTCGCGGGCATCGCTGCCCTGGGTCTGCTGGCGTCCGTGGGTGATGACGCCGTCGCGGATGGCGTCCAGGTCGGCCTGCGGAACGGCGCCATCCCGGCGCCATTCGCGGCTGGCGATCCGCGTCGGATCCGTCATCAGATGCTGTTGAGGTCCGGACCGGTCAGGCCCAGCGATTCGTCGACGCCCAGGTGCACGTTCATGCTCTGCACCGCGGCGCCGCTGGCGCCCTTGCCCAGGTTGTCCAGGCGCGCCATCACGAGGACCTGCTGCTCGCTGCCGAAGACGAAAAGGTCGACGTTGTTGGTGTCGTTGCAGGCCTGCACATCGAAGAAGCCACCCGCCAGCGTGTCCGGGTCGCGCAGCGGTTTCACGTGGACGAAGCGCTCGCCCTCGTAATGCGCGGCCAGCGCGTCGCGCACCTGCTGCGGCGTCGTGCCGGCGCGCAGCTGGCTCAAGTGCAGCGGCACGGTCACGGCCAGGCCCTTGTAGAAGTTGGAGACGATCGGCATGAACACCGGCGCCTGCTTCAGGCCGGTGTGGGCCATCATCTCCGGCAGGTGCTTGTGGGCCAGGCCCAGCGCGTAAGGACGCGGCGCCGTCAGCTTCGGCTGACCGCCGGCCTCGTACTCCGCGATCATCGACTTGCCGCCGCCGGAGTAACCGGTGATGGAGGTCGCGGTCACCAGCGCGTCGCGCGACAGCAGGCCGGCATCGACCAGCGGGCGCACCGCCAGGATGAAGGCGCTCGCGTGGCAACCGGGGTTGGCGATGCGCTTCGATTCGCGGATCGCGGCGCGCTGGCCCTTGGCCAGTTCCGGCAGGCCAAAGGCCCAGCCCGGCGCGGTGCGGTGCGCGGTGCTGGCGTCGATCAGGCAGGTCTTGGGATTGGTCACCATCGCCGCCGCCTCGCGCGAGGCGGCGTCCGGCAGGCAGAGGAAGGCGACATCGGCAGCGTTCAGCAGCCGGGCGCGCTCGGCGGGATCCTTGCGCTTGTCGGCGTCGATGCGCAGCACCTCGATGTCGGCGCGCTGCGCCAGATATTCATTGATGCGCAGGCCGGTCGTGCCTTCCTGCCCGTCGACATACACCGCGTACTTCATCGCCGCTCCTGCAAAATCCGCTGCCGCCGGGGCCCTTCCCCGATGGCGCCAAAGAAAGCGCGAAGCATAAGGCCAACAGATGTCACAGCACGCCCTTCCCTCGAATGACCTCGACGATCCCCTTTTGGGGGGTCCGGTCTACCTGCTTCCGGGTTGGTTGAATTCCGATCCCGACCATTGGCAGAGCGAGTGGCAACGCCGCCATGGCGACACGCGTGTCGAACAGGACGACTGGGAATGGCCTCGCCGCGGCGACTGGATGGCGCGCCTGGACGAGGTGCTCCAGCAGGATGCGCGCCTGGTCGAACGGCCCGCGCTGCTGGTCGCGCACAGCCTGGGCTGCCAGCTGGTGGCGGCCTGGGCCGACCACTCTAGCCACACGCGCCTGGTGGCCGGCGCGCTGCTGGTCGCGCCGCCCGACACCGAGCGCGAGGACACCCCGCCCCAGCTGCACAACTGGCGGCCCATCCGCCGCCCTCGCCTGCCGTTCCCGGCGATCGTGGTCGCCTCCACCGACGACCCCTTCTGCCGCCCCGAACGCGCCGCCGGCATGGCCGCGGACTGGGGCGCCGAATTCGTGCTGGCCGGGCCGCTCGGCCACCTGAACGCGGCGTCCGGACTCGGCGCCTGGCCCGAAGGGCGGGCGATGCTGCAGCGCCTCGCCCGCTGAGGCGCCCGGTCGGCCGCGAGCCTTCCCCCGCAAGGCGGTTGGCGGGGGCCGTCGGAAGAGCGAAGGAATCACGGAGAATCGCGCCCCATGGCGACAAAGAAACCCAAGGGCCTGGGCATGGGCCTGGAGGCCCTGCTGGGCCCCAAAGTGAGCGATGCACCGGCGGTGCGCGAAGGCGAACCCGGCGTGCTGCCGCTGGCGCAGATGCAGGCCGGCAAGTACCAGCCGCGCACGCGCATGGACGAGGGCTCGCTGTACGAGCTGGCCGAGAGCATCAAGGCGCAAGGGATCATGCAACCGATCCTGGTGCGCCCGATCGCGCCCCAGGGCGCGGTCCGCTACGAGATCATCGCCGGCGAACGGCGCTTCCGCGCCGCCAGGCTGGCCGGGCTGGCCGAGGTGCCGGTGCTGGTCAAGCCGGTGCCGGACGAGGCCGCCGCGGCGATGGCGCTGATCGAGAACATCCAGCGCGAGGACCTCAACGCGCTGGAAGAGGCGCAGGGCCTGAAGCGGTTGGTCGACGAGTTCGGCCTGACCCATGACCAGGCGGCGCAGGCGGTGGGCCGCTCGCGCAGCGCGGCGTCCAACCTGCTGCGCCTGCTCAACCTGGCCGAGCCGGTCCAGAACATGCTGATGGCCGGCGACATCGACATGGGCCATGCCCGCGCGCTGCTGGCGCTCGACGGTGCCCACCAGATCACCAGCGCGACCGAGATCGCCGCCAAGAAGCTCAGCGTGCGCGAGGCCGAGAAGCTGGTCCAGCGCCAGCAGGGCGCGGGCCGCCAGGCCCCGCTGCTGCGCGTGAAGTCGGACAAGAGCCGCGACGTGCTGCGCCTCGAGGAAGAGCTGTCCGACCTGCTGACGGCGCAGGTCGAGATCCGCGTCCGCAAGAAGACCAAGCGCGGCGAACAGGGCGAGGTGGCGATCAGCTTCGGCTCGCTCGACGAATTGAACGGCTTGCTGCAAAAGCTGCGTCCGCCAGGCGCGGAGGAGTGAGCGCGGACGGGCCGCGTTGCGCGCCGGTCCGCCGACTAATCCATGAGGATGGCACGCGGGATGCATGCTGTCTTCTTCGTACTTCCCACAGGTGCCCCACACACGGGGGGGCGTCAACGGCAGTGCTTCACAGACGTTGCACGAGGGAGTACAACGGGGTCACGTCTTGCTATCGCGCATCGCTCTCGATGGGCGTAGCATGGCCTCCAAAGCCGCGCCGCCCTTGAGGTTGTCGGTCGCGATCCGCGACAGGGCGAAGGACTTTGGGCCAGCATGGGCTGGCCGTTTGCTGAATGCTTGCTGAGCTCGGAAAGCTCTGAT
Organism: Mitsuaria sp. BK037; assembly: GCF_014193045.1. Classification (NCBI taxonomy): domain Bacteria; kingdom Pseudomonadati; phylum Pseudomonadota; class Betaproteobacteria; order Burkholderiales; family Sphaerotilaceae; genus Roseateles; species Mitsuaria sp. BK037. The sequence continues at coordinate 461,938 of NZ_JACHYS010000003.1, forward strand.
GACGCCTTGAGTCATGGACGTCGCCAGAACTTCCTGGACGATGCGGGGTCCGTGGTCACACCTGGACGCGCGTCGCCTCCCTACGAACTACTCCGGAGGTCAGCATGGATGTGATCAGCCATTTCGCGGCTCGTTATGAACGCAGCAAGGTCGAGGAACTCACGCTGGAGGAGTACCTGGACGAGTGCAAGCGCAACCCCCTTGCCTACGCCACCGCGGCCGAGCGCATGCTCAAGGCGATCGGCGAGCCCCAGATGCTGGACACGCGCAACGACCCGCGGCTGTCCCGCATCTTCCAGAACAAGGTCATCAAGATCTATCCCGCCTTCGCCGAGTTCTTCGGCATGGAGGACGCGATCGAGCAGGTCGTCAGCTACTTCCGTCATGCCGCGCAGGGGCTGGAGGAAAAGAAGCAGATCCTCTATCTGCTCGGGCCGGTGGGCGGCGGCAAGAGCTCGATCGCCGAGCGCCTGAAGCAGCTCATGGAGCACGTGCCCTTCTACGCGCTCAAGGACAGCCCGGTGAACGAAAGCCCGCTCGGGCTGTTCGACCCGGTCGAGGACGGCCCGCTGCTCGAGCGCGAGTACGGCATCCCGCGTCGCTACCTCAATCGCATCCTGAGCCCCTGGGCGGTCAAGCGCCTGGACGAATACGGCGGCGACATCCGCAAGTTCAAGGTCATCAAGCGGCTGCCCAGCGTGCTCAAGCAGGTCGGCGTGGCCAAGACCGAGCCCGGTGACGAGAACAACCAGGACATCAGCTCGCTGGTGGGCAAGGTCGACATCCGCAAGCTCGAGACCTACGCGCAGGACGACCCCGATGCCTACAGCTATTCCGGTGGCCTGTGCCTGGCCAACCAGGGGCTGCTGGAGTTCGTCGAGATGTTCAAGGCGCCGATCAAGGTGCTGCACCCGCTGCTGACGGCGACCCAGGAAGGCAACTTCAAGGGCACCGAGGGCTTCGGCGCGATCCCCTTCGACGGCATCGTGCTCGCCCACAGCAACGAGAGCGAATGGAAGAGCTTCCGCAACAACAAGAACAACGAGGCCTTCCTCGACCGCATCTACATCGTCAAGGTGCCCTACTGCCTGCGCGTCAGCGAGGAAGTGAAGATCTACGAGAAGCTGATCCGCAACTCCTCGCTGGCCGAGGCCAAGTGCGCGCCCGGCACGCTGAAGATGATGGCGCAGTTCGCGGTGCTCACGCGGCTGAAGGATCCGGAGAACTCCAGCGCCTTCAGCAAGATGCAGATCTATGACGGCGAGAACCTGAAGGACACCGACCCCAAGGCCAAGTCCATCCAGGAGTACCGCGACTACGCCGGCGTCGACGAAGGCATGGCCGGCATCTCCACGCGCTTCGCGTACAAGATCCTGTCGAAGGTCTTCAACTTCGACTCGACCGAGGTGGCGGCCAATCCGGTCCACCTGATGTACGTGCTGGAGCAGCAGATCGAGCGCGAGCAGTTCCCTCAGGAAGCTGAACAGAAATTCGTCGGCTTCATCAAGGAGGTGCTTGCGCCGAGGTATGCCGAGTTCATCGGCAAGGAGATCCAGACCGCCTACCTCGAGAGCTACAGCGAGTACGGCCAGAACATCTTCGACCGCTACGTCACCTACGCCGACTACTGGATCCAGGACCAGGAGTACCGCGACACCGACACCGGCGAGGTATTCGACCGCTCCGCGCTGAACGCGGAACTCGAGAAGATCGAGAAGCCCGCGGGCATCAGCAATCCCAAGGACTTCCGCAACGAGATCGTGAACTTCGTGCTGCGGGCGCGGGCCAACAACGCCGGCAAGAACCCGACGTGGACCAGCTACGAGAAGCTGCGCACGGTGATCGAGAAGAAGATGTTCTCCAACACCGAAGAGCTGCTGCCGGTGATCAGCTTCAATGCCAAGGCCAGCGCCGACGAGGCCAAGAAGCATGAGAACTTCGTGCAGCGCATGGTCGACAAGGGCTACACGCCCAAGCAGGTCCGGCTGCTGTGCGAGTGGTACCTGCGCGTGCGGAAGTCGAGCTGAGCCGAACGGACGCCACCGGAAAGGTCCCTACATGACAGGCCTTCAACAGATCATCGATCGGCGGCTGTCGGGCAAGAACAAGTCGATCGGGAATCGGGAGCGCTTCCTGCGCCGCTACAAGGACCAGATCCGCGAGGCGGTGCGGCGGGCGGTCGACAAGCGCGGCATCCGGGACATGGAGCGCGGCGAGGACGTGCACATCCCCAAACGCGACCTGAGCGAGCCGGTCTTCAGCCACGGCGAGGGCGGCATCCGCGAGGTGGTGCGGCCCGGCAACACCGAGCACATCAAGGGCGACCGCATCGGCAAGCCGCAGGGCGGCCAGGGCGGCGGCGGCGGGTCGCAGGCGAGCGACTCCGGCGAGGGCGAGGACGACTTCGTCTTCCACCTCAGCAAGGAGGAGTTCATGCAGGTCTTCTTCGAGGACCTGGCGCTGCCCAACCTGGCGCGCACCACGCTCGCCGAGACGCCCGAGTACAAGACTGTGCGCGCCGGCTACGTCACCGACGGCACGCCGACCAACCTGCATGTGGTGCGCTCGATGCGCGGGGCGCTGGGGCGCCGCATCGCGCTGGGCATGGAGAAGCGGCGCGAGCTGCATGAGCTCGAAGCCCGGCTGCAGACGCTCACGCAGGAAGAGGACGCGCGCAAGCCGGAGGTCCAGGCGCTGATCGCGGAGACCGAGGCCCGCATCGTGCTGCTGCGCCAGCGCCTGTCCAACATCCCCTTCCTGGACCCGATCGACCTGCGCTTCCGCAACCGCATCAAGGTGCCGCAGCCGACCACTCGGGCGGTGATGTTCTGCCTGATGGACGTGTCGGGCTCGATGGACGAGAGCCGCAAGGACCTGGCCAAGCGCTTCTTCATCCTGCTCTACCTGTTCCTGACGCGGCATTACGAGAAGATCGAGGTCGTCTTCATCCGCCACCACACGCAGGCGCAGGAAGTCGACGAGCAGAACTTCTTCCACGCCACGGAGACGGGCGGCACGGTGGTGTCCTCGGCGCTGGTCCTGATGGAAGAGATCATCCGGGCGCGATACCCCTCCGGTGACTGGAACATCTACGGCGCGCAGGCCAGCGACGGCGACAACTGGCATCACGACAGCGGCCGCTGCCGCGAGCTGCTCGCCGACAAGATCCTGCCGCTGTGCCGCTACTACGCCTACGTGCAGGTGGCGGAAGCCGAGCAGAACCTGTGGGAGGAGTACGCGAAGCTCGAGGAGGACGTGCCTCACTTCGCGATGCGCAAGGCGGTCGAGGTCGCGCAGATCTACCCGGTCTTCCGCGACCTGTTCAAGAAGGAAGGGGCGGCCGCGTGAGCGCGACGCCGGAGGACAGCACCATGAGCAGTCTCGAGAACCGTCGCCATGTGGGCGTGGGCGTGGGCGCGAACGAGTACGGCGGCCGCCGCGTGCGCGCGCCGCTGACGAAGATGCGGCCCCTGGAGAAGCGGCCCGACCGACCGCTCGAGTCGCCCAGCGACTGGACCTTCGATCTGATCGAGCAGTACCACGAGGTGATCCGCCAGACCGCGGAACGCTACGGCCTGGACACCTACCCGAACCAGCTGGAGGTCATCACCGCCGAGCAGATGATGGACGCCTACGCGTCGGTCGGCATGCCGGTGAACTATCGGCACTGGAGCTACGGCAAGGAGTTCATCTCGACCGAGCGCCACTACAAGCGCGGCCAGATGGGCCTGGCCTACGAGATCGTCATCAACTCCGACCCGTGCATCGCCTACCTGATGGAGGAGAACACGATGGCGATGCAGGCGCTGGTGATCGCGCACGCCTGCTACGGTCACAACAGCTTCTTCAAGAACAACTACCTGTTCCGGATGTGGACCGATGCGTCGTCGATCATCGACTACCTGGTCTACGCGAAGAACTATGTCGCCGACTGCGAGCAGCGCCACGGACTCGATGCGGTGGAGTCGACGCTGGATTCCTGCCATGCGCTGATGAACCACGGCGTGGACCGCTACCGCCGCCCGGCCAAGCTGTCGCTGGCGCAGGAGCAGGCGATGCGCAAGGACCGCGAGTCCTACGCCCAGCAGCAGGTCAACGACATGTGGCGCACGCTGCCGCGCCGGCCCGAGGACGAGGCCAAGGCGGAAGAGAAGCGCCGCTTCCCCGACGAGCCGCAGGAGAACCTGCTGTACTTCATCGAGAAGAACGCCCCGCTGCTGGAGCCCTGGCAGCGGGAGATCGTTCGCATCGTCCGCAAGATCGCGCAGTACTTCTACCCGCAGCGGCAGACGCAGGTGATGAACGAGGGCTGGGCCACCTTCTGGCATCACAAGCTGCTGAACACGATGTACGACGACGGTTATCTGTCGGACGGGATGATGATCGAGTGGCTCAAGTCCCACACCAACGTGGTGGCCCAGCCGCCGATGGCGCAGCTCAATCCGTATGCGCTGGGCTTCGCGATGTACACCGACATCAAGCGCATCTGTGAGCACCCCACCGACGAGGACCGCGAATGGTTCCCCGCGATCGCCGGCAGCGACTGGCTGCCGACGCTGGATCACGCGATGCGCAACTTCAAGGACGAGAGCTTCATCGCGCAGTACCTGAGCCCGAAGATGATGCGCGACTTCCGGCTGTTCTCGATCCTGGACGACGAGCACCAGGCGGAGTACGAGATCTCCGCGATCCACGACGAGCAGGGTTACCAGCACGTGCGCCAGACCCTGTCCCGGCAATACGACCTGTCCACGCGGGAGCCGAACATCCAGGTCTGGAACGTGAACCTCAGAGGCGACCGCTCATTGACCCTGCGCCACCAGCAGCACCTGGACCGCCCGCTGCACGACGACGCCCAGGAAGTGCTCAAGCATGTGGCGCGCCTGTGGGGCTTCGGCGTCCACCTGGAGAGCGTCAATGCGCGCGGCGATGTCACGCGCCGGTGGAGCGTGCCGGCACCGCAGCATTGATCAGGCGAAGACCTTCCCCGGATTCATGATGTCGTTCGGATCGAGCGCCCGCTTGAGCGCTCGCATCTGATCGACCGCGCCCTCCCCGGCCTCCTGGAGCAGGAAGCCCTGCTTGTGCAGGCCGATGCCGTGCTCGCCGGTGCAGGTGCCTTCGAGGGCGATCGCGCGCGCCACCATCCGCGCGCTCAGCGCCTCGGCGGTTGCGCGTTCGGCCGGAATGGCGGGATCGATCAGGTAACCCATGTGGAAATTGCCGTCGCCGACGTGGCCGACGATGAAGTACGGCAGCCCGCTCGCTTCGACTTCCTCCACCGACGCATTGATCGACTCCGCCAGGCGCGAGATCGGCACGCAGGTGTCGGTCGTCACCGCGCGGCAGCCGGGCTTCATCTGCAGCGCGGACAGGTAGGCGTGATGCCGAGCCGTCCACAGGCGCGTGCGCTCCTCCGGCGTGGTCGCCCACTCGAAGCCGGTGCCGCCGTGCTCGGCGGCGATCTCCTGCACGGTGGCCGCCTGCTCCGCCACGCCAGCTTCGGAGCCGTGGAACTCCATCAGCAGCATCGGCGCCTCGCGCAGCGTGAGCTTGTCATGGCGGTTGACCGCCCGCACCGCGTGTGCATCGAGCAACTCGCAACGCGCGATCGGCACGCCCATCTGGATGATCGCGATCGTGGTCCGGACCGCGGTATCGATCGATTCGAACGAGCAGACCGCCGCCGACACCGCCTCCGGCAGCGGGTACAGCCGCAGCGTGATCTCGCAGATCGCGCCCAGCGTGCCCTCGCTGCCGACGTACAGGCGCGTGAGGTCGTAACCGGCGCTGCTCTTGCGCGCGCGGGAGCCGGTGCGGATCAGTCGCCCGTCCGGCGTCGCGACCGTCAGCCCGAGCACGTTCTCCTTCATCGTGCCGTAGCGCACCGCATTCGTGCCGCTGGCCCGCGTGGCCGACATGCCGCCGATCGATGCATCCGCGCCGGGGTCGATCGGGAAGAACAGTCCCTGGTGCCGGATCTCCGTATTGAGCTGGTTGCGCGTGACGCCGGCCTGCACGGTCACCGTCAGGTCCTCGGCGTTGACGCTGAGGATGCGCTTCATCCGCGACAGGTCCAGGCTCACGCCGCCCTGCACCGCCAGGAGGTGGCCTTCGAGCGAAGTTCCGGCGCCGTAGGGGATCACCGGCACGCGATGCGCGTTGGCCAGGGCCAGCACCGCGGCGACCTCGTCGTTGCTTTCGGCGAAGACGACCGCCTCCGGCGGCGGCACGTCGAAGGGCGATTCGTCGCGACCATGCTGCTCGCGCAGGGCCATCGCAGTGCTGCAGCGGTCGCCGAAGCGCGCCTTCAGCGCCTCCAGCATCGCCGCCGGCATCGCGCGCGGGGCGTAGACCGGCTGGTGCGGCGCGCCGGGGTCTCCCTGGTCGTCACCGAGTTCTCGAGGCGCGTTCATCGTGGTCTCCTGGTGCCGCCGTTCCCGGATCGGCAGCACCGATCGGCCGGCGGGTCATCGCTCGTCGATGCGATGGATTCTAGGAAGACGCGTCGCTGCATTCACTTGCATCGTCCCGCTTGCGCCGCGACCCGCACAGTGACAGCATGAACGGATCGCGCGCCTGGTCGCGCGCCACGAGGAGTCCGCCATGTCCCACCTGTGGTTATGGACGATCTGGGCCCTGCTGCTGGCGCTGGTGGTGCTGGCCACCCTGCGCATGGATTGGCTGAGGGTCTGGTGGATGGATCAGCTCCGCCACCTGCCCGGCGACGCTGCCGACGAGGACATCGATCCCGGACAGCCCGCCCGCGGCCACCTCGAACCCGGCGGCCGTCAGCCGGCGCAGCATGTGCCCCGGCCGGTCGGCATCCCGAGACACACCGTGCACGACGTGCATGGCCATGCCGCCGCCATGTCGCACCATCGCCCGGTCTTCCATCGCAGCGGCAGCCGCAACTGACCGCCTTCCCGGTCGAGTTGCGGCAAGATGCCGGGTTTGCACTTCCGCAGCCCGCGCGGCATCCGCCATGGCCAATCGACTTTCCCAGATCGCGACCCGCACCGGCGACGACGGCACCACCGGCCTCGGCGACGGCACCCGCGTCCCCAAGGACCACCTGCGCATCCAGGCGATGGGCGATGTGGACGAACTGAATTCCCAGATCGGCGTGCTGCTGGCCGAGCCGCTGCCCGACGAGGTGCGCGAACTGCTGGTCACCATCCAGCATGAGCTGTTCAACCTGGGCGGCGAGCTGTGCATGCCGGGCTACAGCCTGCTCAAGGAAGCGGCGGTGCTCCACCTCGACCAGGCGCTGGCCGACCACAACGCCGCCCTGCCCCGCCTGGCGGAGTTCATCCTGCCGGCCGGCACCCGCAGCGCTGCGATCGCGCATGTCTGCCGCACCATCGCCCGCCGCGCCGAACGGGCGGTGGTCACGCTGGCAGCGAACGAGGCCCTCAACGCCACGCCGCGGCACTACCTGAACCGGTTGTCGGACTTGCTGTTCGTGCTGGCGCGGGTTCTCAATCGCGCCAACCTCGACGGCAAGGGGGGTGATGACGTCTATTGGAAGAGCGAGCGGTTGGCGCGCTATGAGGCGCAAGAGGCTCAAGAGGCTCAGGAAGACCGCGGACAGGCGTGAGGACAAGGGCTCAGGCAAGGGCAGCTGCAGCGGCGGTAAGGCGCTTCGCGTAAGCCTCGCGCAACGAGGGCGGGGCTAGCACCTCGACCTGGCCGGCATGGCGCAGCAGGTCCATCAGCAGTTCCGTCGCGTCCACGAAGGGCAGTTCCAGCTGCCAGCGTCCATCGGGCAGCCATTCGCTGCGCTGGGACGGATGCCATTCCTCGCTCGACACCCACGCGGCGATCTGCGCGCTGAACACCACCGTCGCCCATTGCGGATCGCCACCCGCGAAGATCCCGTAGCCCTGGTCCAGTTCCCCTTCGAGCTCCTTCAACGGCAGGCTGCGCGCGGCCTGCCCTTCGAGGACTTCCGCATCCTCCATCGCGTCGAGCGCGAACCGTCTCAGCCCATCGCTGGCGTGGCACCACGCGTCCAGGTACCAGGTATTGCGGTAATGCACCAGGCGCTGCGGTGACACCACGCGCTCGCTGACCGAGCCGCCTCCCGCTCCCCGCTTGCGATAACGCATCCGCAGCCGCTGGCGCTTCACGACCGCGCTGCCCACGGTCTCGAAATGCTCCGACGGCACCCGGCGCCGCGCCGTCGAGATCAGCTTGATCCGCCGCGTCATTTCCTGCGCCTCGACGGCATCGCCGCCCAGCATGCCGGTGAGCTTGTCCAGCATCGGCTGCAGGTGTCGGCTCAGCAGGCCGTTTTCGTCGAGACCCGCCATCATCTGATGCATGGTGAGCAGCGCGTGCAGCTCCTTCTCGCTGAACCAGACGCCCGGCAGTTCATGCCGCTGACCCCGCCATTGCTGCCCGAAGCGATAGCCGTTCTCCGTGGCGTCGTATTCGATCGGCGCGTCCATCCGCTCGCGCAGGTACTGCAGGTCGCGCTTGAGCGTCGCCGGCGAGACCTCCAGCAGCTCGCGCATCTCCGCGAAGCTCACGCAGCCGCGGCTGCGGATCAGCATCTCGATCTTGTAGAAGCGCTCGGTGCGATCCATGCGGGGGGCCTCCTGACAGATTTAGGTGGGTCAGCCCCGACTTTCTACTGACCAATTTCGGGGTGGCTCATTCTATGAGCTACCCAACTTGAATACTTGATCCCAAGCCTGAAGCAGTAGCCGCAGGCCACCCGGTATCCCAGTCTTCAAGGAGCAGCCCATGGTCGCCACGATCCGCCGCAATGCCGACGACATCACCATCCAGCAACTGGCCCTGCCGATGACGGCCGCCGACACGCTGGAGGACCGGAAGGACGAAGCCGGCGCGTCGAGCCATGAGCGCGTCGGCTTCGAACTGGGCTGGGACTATGCCCATCACGGCTTGACGCCACCGGTGGAGCAGCTGTTCCGCCAGTCGCCGCTGCAGCAGGGATGGCAACTGGGACGCTCGACCTTCGGTGCCCGCACGCTGAAGTCTCATCGGCACACGCAGCTGTGGCTCTCGCTGCGCCTGCATGCCTGGCAGCGCGGCCGCAGCTTCGAAACCCTGCTGGTCACGCCCAACTACCTGCAGCAGCTGGACACCAGCCATTGCCCGGTCAGCCGCCTGCCGTTCAGCGACGAAGCGGACCACCCGCAGCGCCGCTCGATCGACCGGGTCCGTGACGACGCCGGTTATGCGGCTGGCAACCTGGCGCTGATGAGCCACGCCGCCAACGTCGCGAAGCTGGACCGGGGCTGGCAGCAATGCTGGGCCATGGGCCAGAGCCTGCGCCAAGGCCCGATGACGATGGCCGGCGGCCTCAACGCCGAAGCCTGGGAACGGATGGCGATCCTGGCGAGCTTCGTCACGCCCATGGCGCACGAGCTGGCCGCGCAACTGCCGATGCTGGTGCTGCCGCCGAATCGGCTGCGCCTGTTCAACCCCGTCCAGGCGCTGCAGGCGCTGGTGACGCGCCAATTGGCGACGCCCGGCTGGAGCCAGAGGCTGACGCGCCTGGAGGCGCTGATGGCCACGCAGCAGCGCGCGGATTTCTCGAAGTTCGTGCTGGCGCTGGTGCCGCGCGTGCTGCGCTGCCAGTCGCTCACCGATCCGATGGAGATCCGCTGGGCCCTGGAAGACGCGTGGCGCGATCCGCTGCTGCAGAAGCGCTGGACGCACTTCGCGCAACAACTGACCCCCGAGCAAGCAGAACAACTGGTGCAGCGTGCCGCGAAGAAGCAGCTGAGCAACATTCGCGTGCAGAGCCACGCCGCGCCGACCGACGGCTGGGCGCTCGAGCGTCAGGGGTTCCGCGCGGCGGCGTGAGAGGCGACGCGAGACGCGGCGCGTGGGCGGCCCGCTTCAGCCGGGCAGTCCGACGTGCAGCTTCTCCAGGCCGCCGTTCTGGTCCTGCAGCGCGACGTGATAACCGCGCTCGATGAACCAGTGGGCCCAGTTGCGGGCGAGGGTCTTTTCCGGCAGCCAGGGGCCGGTGCGGTCGAGGTGGACGCGATTGCCGCGGCGTTCATAGAACACCACGCGCCACATGTTGGCAGGGATGCGGTCTTGGAAGCTGGCCATATGCGACCGCGGAATCTAGCAAAGCAGCAGGTCGCGTTGGGAGGGGGGCAACACCTGGAACCATGCGGACATCGACTGGACCGTGCAGAGTTGCCGCGCGGCCTGGCTTCGACTGTTCGCAGACCATTCCGCGAGCACCGCATCGTCGCTGAGCAGCAGTGACGCTTCGCCTTGCAGCGCCAGTTCGACGAGGGCCTGGGCCTCCTCCGGCACAACGGCCAGACGCGTTTGCCGCTGCGGCTTCACGACCTGCGCATACGGCAGGAAATCGGCCAGCAGTTCCTGCTGCTGCGCCGCGGACAGTTGCAGCTTCGGGTAGGCCAGCGCGCGCATCAGCGTCGACGCGAGCCCGGGACTGACCAGCGGGCGCAGCACGCCCTGCTGCCAAGCGCGACGCAGACCCAGCGATTCGCCGCCGGACCTCAGCAAGGCGTGCAGGATCAGGGCGGGATCGATGACGACGAGCACCGGCGCCGCCGGCTTCGATCGACGGCTCATGCGGACTTGCGGGTCTTCTTGCCGGCGGCCTGTTTCGCGGCCGGGGACTTCGCAGTTCTCGCCGGCTTTTTCGCCGCCACTTTTGCCGCCGCTTTCGCAGCCGGCCTGGCGGCCTTGGACGCGAAGGCGATCGCCTGAGCGACCACCTCATCACCGAGCTCGAGTTCCGCCAGCTTGGCCCGCACCGCATCGCCGCGCTGGATGCGCACCGGCGTCAACAGCACCTGGCCGGCCTGCAGCTGGACCTCGAAGTACTGCACCGGACCGAGCTTCTCGGTGACGCTTTTCGGCAGGGTGAGCTGGTTCTTGGACGTCAGCTTCGCCAGCACGGCTCAGACCAGCGAGCGCTGCAGGCGCAGTTGCTCCAGCGGCTTGCCCTCGACGTCCACCGCCTTGACGCTGTCCGACTCGGCGCGGAAGCCGGCGATCTCGAAGAAGCGCATCGCGCGCTCGTTGTTCTTGTAGGTCCAGAGCGTGACGCGGGTGCAGCCCTCTTCCTGCAGGCCTTCCTGCGCCGCCTCGACCAGCGCCTGGCCGACGCCCTTGTCCCAATGGGACGGTGCCGCGTACATGGCCCAGATCTCGCCCGTCGTCGACGGCGTGCCCTTGTCGCGCGAACGGTCGAAGCCGACGAAGCCCATGACCTCGTTGTCCAGGTGCGCGACCAGCACCTGCGGCTCGCACATGTTGATGGCCTCGCGCCAGTAGGCCTGGCGCTGGGCGACGGACAACCCGTTGAGGGCGGTGTCGGGCCAGAACGCCTTGTACGCGTCCTGAGCGGAACTCACCTGGATCTGGGCGATGGCCTTGGCATCACGCAGCGTGGCCGGGCGAATCTGAATACTCGACATACCTTGAGAACAAACGCAATTCAGGAAAGGGCGGGATTGTCCCAGCCAATGCGGCGAAACGGGCACCTTGACAGCAAATGTTTTGCTGACCTTTGATCGCCGGACGCAGCGTCGACGGGACGAGGCGCCCGAACGTCACCACATCCGAACTTCAGACCAGCGACGCCTGCAGATGCCGACGGAAATCGCGCGCGAAACCGGTGGCCGCCTTGTGCCATTGCGGCCGCGCGACCGCCTGCAAGCGCAGCAGCAATTCGTGCTCGACGGACAACTCTCCGAGGAACTCGGCAAGTTCGGTGCCGATGTCGCGCTGCATGCGCTGCACCAGCTGCGCGGTGGTCATCGCATCGGCGAGCGCGCGGTGCGCGCGGCCGTTGTCGGGCAGGCCGTGGTACTTGGCCAGCGTGCCGAGCTTGCAGTTCGGCGACTCCGGATAAAGCCGCCGTGCCAGCTTCACGGTACAGGCGAACTCCGGCGCGATGCGGGACGCGGCTTCCGCGCGGTCCAGTTCGTGCAGCCAGAAGCCGCGGTCGAAACCCGCGTTGTGCGCGACGAAACCACAGCCGGCTGTGAACTCGGCGACCTCGCGCATGACGCGGGCGGCATCGGGGGCATCCTCGAGCATCTCGTTGCTGATGCCGGTGAGGCGCTCGATCATCGGCGGGATCCAGGCGCCGGTGTTCATCAGGCTCTGGTACTGGCCGACGATCTCGCCGTCGCGCAGCAGCACGACGCCGATCTCGGTGGCGCGTCCCCCACCCTGCGGCGAATGGCCGGTGGTCTCGAAGTCGATGACGGCGATCGTGCGTTTCATGCGGTCGGTGCGGGGTACTTCTTCGCGTTCATCGCGATCTTGCGGTCGACCGCCGCCGGCACGTCGATGCCGGCACGGTCCGCGATCTGCAGCAGGTACATCAGCACGTCGGCCACTTCCTCGCCGAGGTGGCGATGCTCGTCGGGCGACAGCTGCTGCGACTCCTCGGCCGTCTTCCACTGGAAGATCTCGACGAGCTCGGCCGACTCCACCACCAACGCCATGGCCAGGTTCTTCGGCGTGAGGTAGGGGTCCCAGTCGCGGGCCGCGGCGAATTCGCGCAGCCGTCGTTGCAGGTCGGCAATGTCCATGGGTCGGCAGTGTGCAAGTCCGGCGTCGCCCGCTCAAGCGGCCTGTGCGCAGGAAGCGCCCCACAGCAACGCCGGGACGAAATTTCCTGCCTCTCTTTTCAACATCAAGGTTTTATATATCTCTCTGGTCGTCTTAGTAGAGGGCCGTAGTTTCTGTGGACAAGTCGATATTTCTCTTTGGAACCAACGACTTGTCGGCATCCAAACCCTGTGCGTGGAGGGCCGGTTTGGCATTGCATGAACCGACAACAAGACCGGGCGGACCCTCTCCGGCTGTGGAGAAGGCCCCGGTTGCCAGAAAGTTTTCCACAGCGTTGTTGGCTTTACAGCCCGCCCTCGGATGCGCTAGCGAGCGCCGAACTGGGGACAACTGCCGCCCGTTCCTGGCATCGCGTCAATCGATCCCGACCACCTTGTGCATCTGGATCGACAGCTTCCACTGCGGATGCGCCATGCAATACGCGACGGCCTCGCGGGTGTTCTGCTTCTGCAGGATCGAGTCCATCGGCTGCAGGAAGAAGTGGTCGAAGTCCAGGTCGGCGAAGCGCTCGGGCAAGGCCAGCGGCTGTGGATAAACCAGCTTCAGCTCGTTGCCCCGGGTCAGCACGAGTTCGGCGTCCGCCTTGGGACTGACGCAGATCCAGTCCAGCCCCTCGGGCGCTGGCTGGGTGCCGTTGGTCTCGACGGCGATCTCGAACCCCAAGGCCTTCAGCGCGGTGATGAGCGGCCCGTCGAGCTGCAGCAGCGGTTCGCCGCCGGTGCAGACGACGTAGGGCGTGCCGGTCTTGCGGCCATCGGCGTCTTTGGGCCACTGCGCGTCGATCGCCTCCGCGAGCGCATCGGCGGAAGCGAACTTCCCGCCACCCTGCCCGTCGGTGCCGACGAAGTCGGTGTCGCAGAAGCTGCAGACGGCCTTCTCGCGGTCCTGCTCGCGACCGGACCACAGGTTGCAGCCGGCGAAGCGGCAGAACACGGCCGCGCGGCCGGCCTGGGCGCCCTCGCCTTGCAGCGTGTAGAACATTTCCTTGACGGCGTAGGTCATACCGGGATCAGCTCCTCGAACGGACCGTGGCTGACGATGACGCCGCTGCCGCGGGTCTCGTAGAGGTCGACGCGCTCCAGCGGCGGCAACTGGGCCTTGGCCTGGCGCAGCACCCACGCGGCCAGGCTGGCGGTGTCGGCGTCCGGCAATCCGGCCAGCTCATGCAGCGGATGGTGGTCCATGGCCTTGAAGATGGGACCGAACAGCAGCTTCACGTCGCTGAAGTCCATCGCCCAGCCGAAGACCTGGTCCAGCGCGGCGCTCAGGTGCAGTCGGAGCGTGAAGGTGTGGCCATGGATGCCGGCCAGCGGATGGTCCGCCGGCGCCCGGTTGAGCTGCACCGCGCTGTCGAGGGTGAATTCCTTCCAGATCCGGTAGCGCTCGCCGTCGAAGTTCGCACCGCTGGAGCCGGTCTCGTACACCGTCACCCAGCTCAGTTCCGGCAACTGCGGCTTGAGCCGCGCCCAGAGCCAGGACGAGATTAGCTCGCTGGTCGGATTGGACAGACCTTCGATCTCATTGAGGCAGCGGTAGTTCAGCTGCGCATGGAACGGCGCCCAGAGCTCGTCGAGGTGGTCGTAGTCGATGCTCAGGTCGCGCTCGCCGAGGTCCTGGTTGGCATGCAGGATCAGCTCGAAGCCATGACCATGCATGCGGCCGCACTTGTGGCCCATCGGGACATTGGGCAGCTGGTGGGCGGCCTGGAAGCGATAGCGGCGCCAGACATGGGCATGGCCGTTGGCGTCCAGGTCCACGCCTGAATTCGAGGTGCTCTGGATGCCGACCTGGGTGATGCCGGGGACCTGGAATTCGGATTCGAGGCGCTGGCGGATCCAGCGGGCGATGTTCTCGTCGGTCGGCTGCGGGATGTGCGTGTTCAGCAGCCCATGGTCCAGCGGGGCGATGCAGCGCTCGAGGCAGTCGCGCAGTGCGCTGACTTCAGCGCCGGGAAACGGGGCCCAGCCGGCGGGAAGCTCGGCGCGGATGGTGGCCAGGTAGCTGTGGCCGTGCAGGCCGCGCGAGCGGTGGCCGGGGGGCAGCGCGTCGATCTGGCAGGCGGACTCGAAGCCGGCCGAAGCGGTGAAAAGGGAAGCAGGAAAAGCAGACATCCCGACAGTGTGACATGCCCGGTTTTCTTATCTCCTTGTGTTGAATATCTCTTTGGTCGTATTAGTAGGTGTTGGCCGGTTTCTGTGGACAACCACCGTTTCTCCTGGCCCGACAAGGACTTGCGACCAGCGCAACGGTGTGGGCCGGACCCGGGGCAACGGCGGGATGGCGAGACAACAACTTCCGGAGCGGCCACGCCACTGTGGACAAGCGCCGAGTTGTTCAAGCGCCATCCCCAGGCTTGTGCACAGGCCTGTTCTCAAGACCGGATCGTCCGTCAGGACGAAAAAAAGCCCCGCGATGGCGGGGCGCTGACCACGAGGCCGGGTTCAACGGGTCAGGGCTTGTCGGGCCAGATCGACCGCAGCAGCTGCGCCAGGCGCGCGCCGCCCTTGATGACGTTCTCTCGGGTCTGTTCGAGGCTGCGGGCTTCATAACCGGCCGGCGGCGTGCCCATCCAGCGGGGGCCGCGCAAGCTCTGCTGACGGGCGCCGAAACTCATGCCCTCGAAGGCCTCCTTCGCGCCGATCAGCGATTCACTCGCCCATAGCACCGGCCAGTCGTCCGGATTCCCCGTGGTCGGCGGCACGGCCTTGGCGAGCGCCGGCATCGCGGCCAGTTGCTCGGCGCTCAGGCGCCCCGGCAGGCCGTCCCAGTAGCTGTGCAGGTTGCCGCCCGGCGTGCCGTCCGGACGCGGCATCGTGATCGCATTGCCGCCGACCGTGTGCGTCAGCGCATCCGCGCCCTGCCGGTCCGGGTCATAGGGCTTGCCGTCGGCGTCCAGGTAGAGCGAGCCCATGTGCAGCGGCTGGTGCATGTCGCCCAGCGCGTGGACCACCAGCGCCAGCGCCTCGCGCTCATTGAAGTCCATCGGCGGCGTCTGCCGGCCGGTCTTGAGCACGAGGATCGCGGCCTTCAGCGCCGGCACGATGTCGTGGTCGCTGGTCCCGATCGCGCCCGGCACATAACGGCCCCGCTGGATCGCGACGTTGGCGTAGTGGTACTGCTTGTTGCAGGACTCCTCGCCCGGCTTGGGTCCGCATTGCTCGAAATTGCGCTTCACGTAGTCGCGCATCCGGGCCTCTTCCTCGGCGTTGTTCTCGAAGACCGCGCATTCGGGAAAGCGACCGGTCACCGCGTACTTGAAGTCGTTGCCGGTGTCGATGCCCTTCACGCAGTCGTCCCAGACGGCGATGTCGCGCAGCGAGACCGGTCCGAGGATGCGCTGGACCTCGGCTTCGGCGCGATGACCCTTGATCAGCTGGGCGGCGATGTCGCCGACCGCGTTGTGGCCGGCGGCACCGAAGCCGAAGGCGGAGCCGCAGCAGGCGGCGAGCAGCGACAGCGCGGCGATGCCGCGTGCGAAGGAAGTGGTCATGACAGGAACCCGTGTCGGACGATGCACCGGCGATGCGCCGGCAAGGGATCGCGGATTGTGCATGGCGCCTCGTGACGGACATCAACGGAGATCCCCGGGGGCCGGGGCTTATGCGCCGGCCGCATGTCCATGGGCAAAGCGCTTCGTTCGGCAAATGAAGGGCGCTGCCTAAGCTGACCGACACTTTCTCAGGAGCCCCTCGCATGACCATCACCGCCATCAATGTCCGCAACCAGTTCCGCGGCACCATCAAGGAGATCGTCGAAGGACCGGTCGTGTCCGAGGTCGACGTGCAGACCGCCGGTGGACTGATCGTCACCTCGGTGATCACGACGCGCTCGGTCAAGGAACTCCAGTTGACGGTCGGCAAGGAAGTCGTCGCGCTGGTGAAGTCCACCGAGGTGTCGATCGCGACCCTCTGACGCGCGCTGTCCGCATCGACCCCGCAGGAGACCGCCATGGCGCTCTACCCTCACCGCTCCGCGCAGCACAACGGCAGCGCCGAGCCGCGGCTGCTGATCATCCCCGGCCTGCACGACAGCGGGCCGGCGCACTGGCAGAGCTGGCTCGAGCAGCAGTACCGCGACGCCCACCGGGTGCGGCAGCGGGACTTCAGCCAGCCCGACCTGGAGCGCTGGTCGGACCGCATCCACGCGCGGATCGACAGCGCCGGCCCCGGCGAATGGATCGCCGTGGCGCACAGCTTCGGCTGCCTGGCGCTGGCGCATCACCTGCAGCGCCATCCCGATTCGCCGGTGCGCGAGGCCTTGCTGGTCGCCCCCGCCGAGCCCGACAAGTTCGGCCTGGCGGAGAGCCTGCCGCACCAGCGGCTGGGCCGGCCGACGGCGCTGATCGCGAGCCAGAACGATCCCTGGATGAGCGCCTCCAGCGCGCTGCGCTGGGCGACGCGCTGGGGCAGCAGCTACAGCAACATCGGTCTGGTGGGCCACATCAACAGCGAATCGGGCTTCGGCCCCTTCCCGCTGGCCAAGCGCTGGGTCGAGGCCGCCCGGGCCCGCGCCGCGCGCGAGCGCCGACCGGCGCGGGCCAGCATCCTGGAGTGGTCGTTCTCGGTCTGATCGGGTGGGCCAGCTTCAAACGAGGCTTGAAATAGGTTCAACGGTTGACCCGTTCATTGAAAGTCGGCCCGGCGGAACACTGCGTCCCGTCTCCACCGATCGTCTGAACGAGGACTCCATGAACCGCCATCCTTCGAAGCCATCCGCCCGCTCCCACTCGATCCATCGCGCCGCGACCGCACTGGCCGGCGCGCTGACTTTCGCGCTCGCTGCCGTCCCCGCCCTGTCTGCCCGCGCGGCGACCCCCGGCGAGCTCGAAGTCGTCGCCGAGCTCCCGATCCGTCCCGGCAACGTGGTGCCCGGGCCCGGGGGCCGACTGTTCGCCACCGTGCATCCGCTGGGCGCGCCCGCCGCGGCGCAGTTGATCGAGATCACCGGCCGGGACAGCTTCAAGCCCTGGCCGTCCACCGAGCTCCAGCGTGGCACGTCGACCGCCAGCGACAATCGCATCGACACGCCGCTGGGCATCATCGGCGACGGCCTCGGCCGCATCTGGATCGTCGACATGGGCCTGAACCTCGGAAAGACCCGGCTCTGGGCCTTCGAGGCCGAATCGGGCCGACAGGTCCAGCGCATCGAGCTGCCGCCGGAGATCGCGCCCAAAGGCAGCTTCGTGCAGGACCTGGTCGTCGACGACCGTGCGGGCTGGGTCTATCTGGCCGACATCGCGAACCCGGGTCTGATCGCCGTCGAGATCGCGACCGGTCGTGCTCGCCGCTTCGGCGGTCACGCCGCGCTGCAGGCCGAGCCGCAGGCGCGGATGGTCATCGGCGGCCGGCCGATCCAGTTCCAGGGCAAGCCGGCGAATGTCGCGGTCAATCCGATCACGCTCTCGGCCGATCGCGAGACGCTGTTCTTCGGCGCGATGAACGGTCGCAGCTGGTACTCGGTGCCGGCGCGGCTGCTGCGCACCGGCGTCCCGGACGCCGAGACCGCCGCGACGATCCGCCGCGTTGGCCCGAAACCAGTCTCCGACGGCGCCGCGACCGACGCGAGCGGACGCCACTTCTTCACCAACGTCAACGAGGGCGGCATCGACCGCCTCGGTACCGATGGCAAGCTCGTCCCGCTGGTGCGCGACGCACGGCTGGACTGGCCCGACAGCGTCCATGTGGGCGACTCGTCCTGGCTCTACATCTCGGTGAACCAGCTGTACAAGACGCCGGCCTTCACCGGCGGGCGGGACGAAGGCAAGCCGCCTTACCGGATCATGCGGGTGTGGGCAGGCGACACGGCGCGCTGAGCCCCCGCGCCGGGACCCTGCGCTGACACGCCGGGCCGAGGTCCCGGGGAATCCCTGTCAGGGGCGAGGAGTCTCGCGCCGGACACGATCCAGGGCTATGGTCCGTGTCCCATTCGTGCATGAATCCAGGAGACACCGATGCCCTTCACCCTCCGCCTGCACCGCGTCCTGAAGGCGCCGCCGGAGCGCGTCTATCGCGCGTTCACCGACCCGGCGGCGATGTGCAAATGGCTGCCGCCGCATGGCTTCACCGGCACCATGCACCACATGGAACCGAAGGTCGGCGGCAGCTGGCGCATGTCCTTCACCAACCTCTCGGCCGGAGCAACCCACACCTTTGGCGGGAACTACCTGGAGCTGCAGCCCGGCAAGCGGCTCCGCTACACCAGCAAGTTCGACGACCCCAACCTGCCGGGGGAAATGACCACCACGGTGGAGCTGTCGCAGGTCTTCTGCGGGACCGAGATGCAGATCACCCAGGAAGGCATCCCGGACGTGATCCCGTCGCAGGCCTGCCATCTGGGATGGCAGGAGTCGCTGGCGCTGCTCACCCAGTTGGTCGAGCCGGACATTCCGAACGGCTGATTCCGAACGGCTGATCGGTGGCTCGATCGGGCGGCCCGATGGGGCCTCCCTGGTTTTGCCTGTTTTGCCTGTTTTTCTGCCCCTCTGATTTTTTGGAGCGCCGGCGCTGCCCGGCGTCGGGTTGCGGCTGTCAGGGCTTGTCAGGCTCTCCTCATTTTTTTCGCCGTCGCCCAGGGTCCTCTCCTGCGTTTCGCCAAGCGCGGGCTCTCCACAGGGCATGGGGGATCCCTCCTGGACCCCCAAGCCCTGTTCCGGCCCCAGCCGCGCTCGTGGTCGTCGACGTCGTGGCCGAGAGAATGACTCGGGGGCGTCACGGATCGAGCGAATCCAGGATCACAGGGACACCGGATTCTTCGAATCCAGGGAGTAAGGAAACAAGGAAGTCGACGCCTTGTGAGGGTCGGCCCCATTCCCTAGCATCGCACCCATGCGTCTTTTCCGACTCGCCATCGCGCCAGCACTCGCAGCGATCACCCTCGCGACTTTCACGAGCGCGTCGCTCGCCGCGCCACCCTCGGATCGCGCCGCCACCGATGAAGTCCAGGTCCGGTTGATCAGCGACAGCACCCAGGTCGCGCCCGGCCAGACCCTGCTGCTGGCGCTCGAGCAGAAGATCGCACCCCACTGGCACACCTACTGGAAAAACCCCGGCGACTCCGGCCAGCCCACCAGCATCGAATGGAAGCTGCCCCAAGGCGCCACCGCCAGCGACATCCTCTGGCCCGCCCCCAAGCGTTTCGATGTCGGCCCCATCACCAATTACGGCTACGAGGACCGGGTCGTCCTCCTGACTGAAATCCGCCTGCCGCAAGGCCTGACCCCCGGCTCCACCGCGACGATCGGCGCCGAAGCCACCTGGCTGGTCTGCCGCGAGGAATGCATCCCGCAACAGGCGACGCTGTCGCTCTCCCTGCCGGTGGGGCCCACGGCCAAGCCTTCGCTCGAGCACAGCGCGCTTGCCGTGGCTCGAGCCGCGCTGCCCGGTCCGGCGCCCTTTGCCGCCGTCGCGCGGCTCGAAGGCCGGGACCTGATCGTGAACTGGCCGGCCGCGGGTGCCGGCGGCGCCTCAGCCAGAGAGGCCCATCAGGCGCTGTTCCTGCCGGAGGCCTGGGGACGCATCCAGCATGCGGCGAAGCCCCAACTGGATCGCGATGGCCAGCAGTGGCGGCTGCGCATGCCGGTTGGCGATGAGCCGCCTTCAGCCGGCAAGCCGCTGGACGGCCTGCTGCTGATCGACGGCCAGGCCTGGGCGGTCAGACTGCCCGTCAGCGGGAGCCTGGACACGGGTGGCGGGACCTTGTCGTCCAACACGGCCAATGCGACGAACGCGACGAACGCCGGGAACGTCGCCAATGCGACCAATCCCGCGACTTCGCCCGCCGCGACAACGACGAAGACCCCAGGCGCCACCGCAACCGCCACCGCCGGTGCCGGTGCCGTTGAGGCCGCTGGTCTCGGCCTGTGGGCCGCGATGGGCTTGGCGCTGATCGGCGGCCTGATCCTCAACCTGATGCCCTGCGTGTTTCCGGTGCTGGCCATCAAGGCGTTGGGCTTTCTGCACGGCAGCGCATCCACGCATCGCCGTCAGGGGCTGGCCTATACCGCCGGTGTGCTGGCCGCATTCGCCGCGCTCGGCGCGGTGCTGCTGGCCCTGCGCGGCGCCGGCACGGGCGTGGGATGGGGCTTCCAGTTCCAGTCGCCGCTGTTCGTGCTGCTGCTCGCCTGGCTGATGTTCGTGCTCGGCCTGTCGTTGGCCGGGCTGCTGTCGATCGGCGCTGGTTTCGCCGGTGTCGGACAGGGCCTCGCGGAGAAGCCGGGTCTCAGCGGCAGCTTCTTCACCGGCGTGCTGGCGACCGTCGTGGCGACGCCATGCACCGCGCCCTTCATGGGCGCTGCCATGGCCTACGCGCTGGCGCAGCCGGCCGTGGAGCTGATGGCGGTGTTCCTCGCGTTAGGTCTGGGGCTCGCGCTGCCCTACCTCGCGCTGGCCTGGTGGCCGGCGTTGCAGCGCCGCATGCCTCGGCCCGGGCCCTGGATGGACCTGCTCAAGCAGGCGCTCGCCTTCCCGATGTTTGCCGCGGCGATCTGGCTGGTGTGGGTGATCGCGCAGCAGGCCGGACCGATGGGCGTGCTGGTGGCGCTGGCCGGCATGGGTCTGTTGGCGCTGGCCGCGTGGATCCGCACAGTGAGTCGTCACGCGACGCCGCGTTGGCGGTGGACGGGCGCGGGCGCCGCCTTGGCTGCCGTCGTCGCCGCGGCGGCGCTGGTGCCGACGCTCGGCGGTGTGGCCGGCGAGGACGTGGCGGTGAGAAGTGGCGGTTCGGGCAGCACGAGCGGTCCGTCGGCGAGCGCCGATCACGAGCCGTATTCGCCGGAGCGCCTGGCCCAGCTGCGCGCGCAGGGCAAGCCGGTGTTCGTGAACCTGACCGCGTCGTGGTGCATCACCTGCCTGGTCAACGAGCGCGTGGCCCTGTCCACCGACGAGGTGCGCCAGGCCTTCGTGCGCGAAGGCGTGACCTACCTGAAGGGCGACTGGACGCGCCAGGATCCGCGCATCACCGAGCTGCTGAAGCAGCACGATCGCAGCGGCGTGCCGCTCTACCTGTTCTATCCGGCCGGCACCGGCAACGACGCCCAGGTGCTGCCGCAACTGCTCACGCCGGGCATCGTTACCACCGCGCTGCGTGGCGGTGCCGCCTGAGCGAGCTTCCCGATCGATCCCCCGGATCCGATCAACCCTCGGCTTCGATTTCATCCCTGGAGACTGCAACATGACCCGCTCGATGACCTCCAAGACCTCCTTCCTGCGTGGCCTGCTGTCGCGCCGCACCGTGCTGGCCGGCGCCGCGACGACGGTGCTGCTGGCCACCGGCGGCCTGGCCCGCGCCCAGGCGCAGCTCGACCAGCCCGCGCCCGCGTTCACCGCGACGACGGCCGAAGGCAAGACCGTCTCGCTCGACGGCTACAAGGGCAAGACCATCGTGCTGGAGTGGACCAACCACGATTGCCCCTTCGTGAAGAAGCACTACGGCAGCGGCAACATTCCCGCGCTGCAGAAGGAGGCGACGGCGCAAGGCGTCGTGTGGCTGCAGGTGATCTCGTCGGCGCCGGGCCAGCAGGGCCATGTGGACGGGCCGACCGCGCTCAAGCTGAACAAGGACCGCGGCGCCGCGCCGACGCAGGTGCTGCTGGACCCGAGCGGCCAGATCGGCAAGAGCTACGGCGCGCAGACCTCGCCCCACCTGTTCATCGTCAATCCGCAGGGCGTGCTGGTCTACAAGGGCGGCATCGACAGCATCGCCACCGCCAAGGTCGACGACATCCCCAAGGCGGATCCCTACGTGAAGACCGCGCTGGGCGAACTGGCCGCCGGCAAGAAGATCACGCACGCCAGCACCAAGCCCTACGGCTGCTCGATCAAGTACGGCAGCTGACGCGGCGATCGGCGCGCCGCGCGCCGATCTGTCGCTTTCTTCCGTTTCCGGCCGCATTCGTCGCGGTACTGGCGCCGACGCGACGCGGTGCCGGGCCGGTCTCCCGTTACAGTCCGTCGACAACCGAGAGCGGACGGGATGACGGACAGACGAGCGTGGGAGGCGGCCGATCCAGAGGCCTGGCAGGCGGAGCGGACGATCCATCAGGGTCAGCGGAGCGAGGTCCTCCAGGTCGGCGACGGCCGGGGCGGGCGGGCGCTGCTCAAGCGCCTGCGCGACGCCCGGCCGGACGCGGCCGCCATCGCCCGGCTGCGCCGCGAATATGAACTGGCCCAGCGCCTGGATCCCGCCTTCGTGCTGCGACCGCGCGCGCTGGTCGAGCATGACCAGCGTCCCGCGCTGTTGCTGCCCGAGCTGGAAGGCGAGACGCTGCGGCAGCGCCTGCGGCGCGGCACGCTGGACAACGACGCGCTGATCCGGATCGCGCTGGATCTGGTGGAGGCGCTGCAGCACCTGCATGGCCAGGGTCTGATCCATCGCAACCTCGGGCCGGGCCAGGTGCTGCTGCTGCCCGGCGCGGGCCGCGAGGCCGGCCGGACGCTGATCGCGGACCTCGGCCTGGCCGCCGAGATCGAGCGGGAACGGCCGCTGGTCCAGCGCGCCGAGCTGATCGAGGCTTCGCTGGCGACGCTGGCGCCCGAGTTGACCGGCCGGATGAGCCGCGATGTCGACTACCGCGCGGACTTCTACAGCCTTGGCGCCACGCTGCTGGAGGCGCTGACCGGCGCGCCGCCCTTCAGCGTCGACGATCCGGCGCGGGCGGTGCATGCGCACCTGGCGCTCGCCGCGCCGATGGCGACCAGCCGCAATCACCAGGTCTTCGCGCCGCTGGCGCAGGTCGTCGCCCACTGCCTGCACAAGGAGCCCGAAAGCCGCTACCAGAGCCATCAGGCCCTGCGCCAGGACCTGCAGCTCTGCCAGGCGGCGCTGGCACAGGGCCGCGACCTGCCCGGCTTCGAACCCGGCCATGGCGATGCCGCCGTGCGCTTCCAGCCCAGTGGCCGGCTCTACGGTCGCGAGTCGGCGCAGGCGCAGCTCGGGCAGGCCTTCGACGAGGCCGCGTCGGGCCAGGCCGGCGGGCCGGGGCTGGTGGCCGTGGCGGGCTTTTCCGGCATCGGCAAGACCGCGCTGGTGCTGGCCGCGCAGCGCAGCCTGCTGGCCCAGCGCGGCCACTTCGCCGCGGCCAAGTTCAACCAATACGGCCAGGACCGGCCCTACGGTCCGCTGCTGCACCTGCTGCAGCAGCGCGCGGCGCAGGTGCTGTCGCTGCCCGCTGAACATCAATCGAGCTGGCGCGATCGCCTGCGGGAGCGCCTGGGCGCGAATGCCGCGCTGCTCGCGCAGGCGCTGCCGGAGATCGCCCCGCTGCTGACGCCGGACGCGCCGCTGGTGCCGGTGGGCCCGGCGGAGGCGGAGAACCGCTTCCTGCGCAGCATCAGCCAGGGTTTCGCGGCGCTCGCGCGCGAGGGCGAGCCGCAGACGCTGTTCCTCGATGACTGGCAATGGGCCGACCGCGCGTCGCGCCGGCTGCTGCGCGAATGTCTGAACGACGCGACGCTGCGCCACACCCTGTTCGTCATCGCCTACCGGGACAACGAGACCCCGCCCGGCCATCCGATCGCGCAGGAGCTGACGGAACTGCGCCAGCAGCTCGGCGAGCGCTTCACGCCCTTGCGCGTCGGACCGCTGGGCCTGGACGACACGCGGCGCCTGCTCGCGGACAGCCTGCGTCGCGATCCCGAGGTCGAGGATGCCGGCCTGGATGAACTCGCGCGCCTGTGTCAGACCCGCACCGCCGGCAATCCGTTCTTCCTGCGCCGCCTGCTCGAGGACCTGGTGCGGCGCGGCCTGATCCACTACGACGCCGCGACGCAGCGCTGGGACCATGCGCTCGAACGCATCGCGGCGACGCGCACGGCCGACAACGTCGTCGCGCTGATGCTGCAGCAGCTCGAGCGCCTGCCCGATGCGACGCGCCAGGCGCTGAGCGTGGCGGCGCTGCTGGGCGCGAACTTCGGCCTGGACGGCCTGGCCACCGCGCTGGACGTGCCCGCCGACGCCCTGGCCACCGACCTGCTGCCGGCGCTGCAGGCGCAGCTGCTGGTGCCGGCGAGCGCGCTGTACCGCTACGCCCCGCAGCTGCAGGGACAGGCCAGCGAGGGCGTGCGCTACGCCTTCGCCCATGACCGCGTGCAGGAGGCGGCGCTGCAGCGCATCGCGGCCGACCAGCGGCCGGCGCTGCAACTGCGCATCGGCCGGCTGCTGCGCGACAGCCACCTCGCCGCCCATGCCGACCTGCCGCTGCCCTACACGGTCCTGCATCACCTGAACGCGTCGCGGCTGCTGCTGTGCGAGCCGGCGCAGGAGGCGGAGCGCCAGGCGCTGGCCGCGTTCAACGCGCAGGCCTCGTTCCAGGCGATGGACGCCGCGGCCTTCGAGCCCGCCGCCGACTACGCGGAGCTCGCGCTCGAGCTGGCGCCCCTGGCGCCGCAGCGGGCCGCCTGGCTGCATCACGCGGCCCGCATGGCCTACCTGGCGGGCCGGCCGTCGCGGATGGATGCGCTGCTCGAATCGGCGCTCGCCGATGCCGGCGACAACGCGCAGCGCGCGCGGCTGCTGGAAGTCCGCATGGAGGCCTTCTACGCGCAAGGGCGGCTGGCCGAGACCGTCGACCTGGGACTGGAGCTGTTCCTGCTGCTGGGTGCGGAGCTGCCGCGCGCCGCCGGGCCCGACCCGATGGCGCAGGTCATGGAATTGCTGGCCGGATTGCAGCGCGAGATCGCCGCGATCGGGCTGGACACCTTGGCCGCGCGCGCGCCGATGCGCGACGAGCAACGGCTGCTGCTGATCTCGATCGCCGCCAAGATGACCGCCGCCGCCTACATCGTGCGGCCCGCGCTGCTGCCCTTGCTGACGCTGTTCCAGGTCCGCCTGATGGTGGACCACGGCCATGTGCCGCAGGCGCTGTCGGCGTATTCGGTGCTCGGGCTGATGTGCGCGGAGTTCCTCGGCGACTACCGCTTCGCGCATGACCTGGGCCGCATGTCGACCGAGCTCGTGAGCCGGCACGGCTGGATGCAGGTCTACGCGCATGCGGGCTTCTCCTTTCATGCCTTCCTCAGCCACTGGGTGCAGGGCCTGCGCGTGAGCATGAACGGCCTGATGCAGACGCATCGCAATGGGCTGGAATTCGGCAACCTGCGCCATGCGGGCCTGGGCCTGTACGTGCACGACGCGCATGCCTTCCTGGCCGGCATGCCGCTGCCGGCGCTGGAGGAGCAGCTGGTGACGCATGGCCGGCGCCTGCGCGCGATGCGCCAGCCGGTCGCGGCGGACTACGAGGACGCGCTGCTCGCCTTGGTGCGGACGCTACAGCAGCCGCGGTTGCCCGAGGACGGCTTCGACGGCCTGGAGGCGTTCGCGCGCACCTATGGCGAGCGTCAGGACCAGACCGGGCTGATGTTCCTGCACGGCTGGCAGGCGGTGCTGCACTTCGTGGCGGACCGGCCGGAGCCCGCGCTGCGGCTGGCGCTCGAAGCGCGCGGCCTGTTCGCGGCCGGCCGCGGCATGCATGCGCAATCGCTGCTGCTGTTCATCGCGGCCTGGGCGGCGCAGCGCGTCGCGCTGGCCGGCGGGGCGCGCGACCAGGCGCTCGAGGACGACGCGCTGCGGCGCCTGCAGCGCTGGCAGGACGCGGGGCCGGGCCACCTGGCCGATCGCGTCGCGCTGCTGCGGGCGCAGCAGGCGATGCTGGCCGGTGAACCGGACGAGCAGATCGCCGCGGCCCTGGACCGGGCGCTGGCAGCGGCGGAGGGGCCGCAAGGCACGCCGCTCGATGTCGCGGCCGTGCTGCGCGCGCAGGTCGACTGGTGGCGCGAGCGCGATCCAGCGCAGGCCGACCGGGCGCGTCAGCGCCTGCAACTGGCGTGGAAGGACTGGGGCGTGATCGCGCTCGCCGGCGAGGCGCTGGCGCTCGCGCCCTTGTCCGATGCGCCGGGCCGGTCGGCCGGTGCCGCCACCGAGGGCACGGAGATCCGCGCCGATGCCGCCGACCTCAGCACGCTGACCAAGGCGGTGCAGGCCATCAGCAGCCAGCCGGACCTGCCGCGCCTGCTGCGTCGCCTGCTGGAGGTCGTCGCCGAGAACGCCGGCGCGCAGCGCGCGGCGATCGTGCTGGCCAGCGGCACGGCAGGCGCGTCGCGCTGGGTGCTGCAGGCCGAGGCGACCCTGGGCGAGCAGCCCCGGCTGCATTTGCTGGAGCAACTGCCGCTGGAACGTGCCGGGGCGCAGCTGCCGCTGGCGCTCATGGCTCGGGTGCTCGGCGACGGGCGACGCGAGCTGATCGTCGACGCGCGGGGCCTGGCGACGATGGAGGACTACTTCCAGCGCCATGCCGCGCCGCCGCGCTCGGTGCTGGCGCTGCCGCTGCTCAAGCAGGGGCAGACGGTGGGCGCGCTCTACCTGGAGAACGCGGCCGCGGCCGGCGTGTTCACCGAGGCGCGGGTGAGTTTCCTGGAGCTGCTCTGCGCCAACGTGGTGAACGCGGTGGACAACGCGCGACTGGTGGCGGAGCTGCAGGAGCTCAACGCCAGCCTGGAGCGCCGCGTGACGCAGCGCACCCGCGAGCTCGCCGACAGCGAGGAGCGCCTGCGCGCCGTGCTGGACCACGCGCCGATCCCGATGGTGGTGACGCGCGAGCGCGATGCGCTGATCGTCTATGCGAATGGCCCGTCGGCCGTCATCGCGGGACGCACGCTGGATGAGCTGGTCGGCAAGCCGGCGATCAGCTTCTACCGCGACCCGGGCGATCGCGAGCGCATGCAGCTCAAGTTCAAGGAGGAAGGCCGTCTGCAGGGCGAGGAGGTCTGCCTGCTGGCGGCCGACGGCGGCGAGCTGTGGATGCTGCTGTCGATGGTGCCGGTCGTGTACGACGGCGAGCCCTCGGTGCTCAGCACGCTGGTCGACTTCACCGACCGCAAGCGGCTGGAGCTCGAGCTGCAGCGGCTGGCGACCACCGATGCCCTGACCGGCGCGGCCAACCGGCGCTGCTTCCTGGACCACGCGGAGGCGGAGGTGGCGCGCAGCCGGCGCTACGGGCTGGAGATGGCGCTGGTGATGATGGACGTCGACCACTTCAAGCGCATCAACGACACGCTGGGCCACGCGCGCGGCGACGCGGCGCTGTGCCGCCTGGTGCAGCTGTGCGCGCAGGTCGTGCGCAAGCAGGACCTGCTGGGACGGCTCGGCGGTGAGGAGTTCGCGCTGCTGCTGCCGCAGACCTCGCTGGCGCATGCGATGCAGTTGGTCGAGCGGCTACGCCATCACATCGAGACCAGCGGCATGGCCTTGCAGCCGGGCCTGCCGCCGGCGTCGCTGACGGCGAGCTTCGGCGTGACGGCCCTGCGCCCCGAGGACCTGCGGGTGGACGAACTGCTCGGCCGCGCCGATCAGGCGCTGTACCGCGCCAAGGACGGCGGACGCAACCGCGTCGAGTACCAGGCCTGATGGGCGGCGGCGGTCCTGAGGTCGCTGCCGGCATCGGCACCGGCATCAGGGATCGATGCGAGAGGGCTTGGCGCGTTCGCGATAGAACGCGTCGAAGCGGGCTGCGTAGTGGGCCTTCGTTTCCGGCGTGAGCCAATGCATCAGGCCCTTGCGCAGGCTGGCGGCGCCTTCGGGGCGGCCGTAGGCCTTGTCGATGCCCCGGATCGCGGCCAGGCCCCAAGGCGTGCGGGGACAGGCGATGCCGGCCATGACCAGCTCACTGGCGCCGTGGATGGGGACGCTGACGAGGTCCGCCGGATGTCCGGCCATGACCAGCGCCATGTCGAGTTCGACTGAATAGTCCGCGCGCCCGAGGCTGATCATCTGCAGCAGGCGCGCGCCGAAGTCCTTCGGCGAGTACAGCGAGACGGCGCTGTCGGCCGGCCGTGCGGCGAGTGCCTCGTCGAGCACCGGCCCATAGCTGCGGCCGTCGATCAGCGCGCCCCGCATCGAGGTGTCGGCGAGCAGGCGTGGCAGCACCACTTCGCCGGCGCCGTTGCGCGGCAGCCGCTTGAGCAGCTCGCGTCGCACGATCAGTTGCGGCGGCGGCGTGAGCTGCGTGTTGATGAAGTAGGCGGCCCGCTCGCGCTCCGGCGTGCGGACCACGTTGGCGCGGCACACCTCGTCGCCGTTTTCGATCATCTGCCAGCTGCGCTTGGCGTTGGCGAAGACGATCTCGTGCCGGACGCCGGGCCAGCGTTTGTCGAGGTAGGTGATCACGTGGCCGGTGACGCCACTCGCGCTGGCGCCGGTCATCTGCGGCGCGTGGTCGGAGGCGAGCCAGGTGATCTTGGCGACCACCGGCGGCGCGACCGCCGCCACCGCCACGGCATCCCCCTGCGCGTGCGCGGACGGCCCGCCCAAGAGCGAGGCGGCCAACGGAAGCGACGCGACAAAACGGCCGCGGGTCGAGGCAAGGGGGTTCACGGCGGGCAGCATACGGGGATCACCCGCGACGCTCGTCCGCCATCCTTCACGCCGGAGCCGCGGAGCGGTAGTTGGTCACTCCCGGCGTGTCTTCGAGCGCGGAGTGTCGGGCCGGCCCTCCGGCCAATCAACGAGGCAAGGTCCAGGTCTGGGCGCAATGCTTCCTGAACTCAGCTTCGTGGCCCGCGTGGGTTGTTCGGACGCGAAAAGATTCGGGCGTGGTTGTTGTTCGGGTTTTGCGGATCGCCCATCAGCTCGGTCGGATAGTGCCCCACGTCGAATGGGCCACGGTGTGCCGGAGTCGCCGAGCCATTGTCCAGATGACGGGCACGCGAACGGGCGTGGTTTGAGCCCTGTACGGTCTGCGCTCCATTCCTGCGCTCGCCTTGGTCGGCTGCCGGGGAGCGCCGGTCTGCGGTCTGTGTTGAAGGGCTCGGGTTGTTCGACAGCACCGGCGGGTTCGCGGTCACAAGGGTCAGCAGACTGCTGGCCAGCTGTTCCGGGTTGTCGTGCCACCGTTGTGCCGCCTGCCGCACGCCTGCATGCAATGACGAGAAAGGCTGCGTCACGATGTCCCGCAGATGGCCGGCCACATCGCGCCGGTTTTGCTCGGTGGCCTGCGGCATGCCGGTGCCGCGCGCCACCAGCACGACGGCGTCACCAATCACTTCTGCGCTCGGCACGGTCGGCGGCTGAACCGATGAGGTCGCTCGTGTGGACAGCACCGGTTCTTTCCTGGTCACAAGACGCAGCAGGTTGAGCACCAACTGCTCGGGGTCGCCGTTCGCCCGGGTCGCGGCCCTTGCCACCTGCGCATTCAGACCGCCAGAGGGCGGCGAGTGGATGTCCTGCAGATGATCGACCAGGTTTTGCGTGTTGCGGCCCGCCACGGCCGTCAAGTCGATGTCGTGCATGCCGGTGAGCATGTCCATGGCGTCATGCAACATCGCTGTGCGACGGTCGGCATTGGACTGGACGTCCTGCCTGGGCATGTTTGTATGGCTGGGGCGGTTGGTCGCCCGATCAGGCTGATTTGCGGGGGCCGAGGCCAACAACTGATCGCCAGGACGTATTTCCGATCTCTGGCTTCGCGGCAATACCGGCGAGTCTGACGTCACCAACGCCAACAGGTTGCGCACCAGTTGTTCCGCGCTGCCGCTGCCTCGCTGCGCAGCTTCGACGACCCGTGGGTCGAGGCGAGATGCGGGCAGCATGGCGATCTGGTGGACGTGATTGGTCACGTGGAGCACCTCTCGATGGCTCATGCCTGTGATGTTGGAGCGGTCTGTCCCACCCAATAGGCGCAACGCGCCTTCCATCACTTCACGGTTTGGCATGCGCCCAGGGCCAGCCACGGTCGCGCCAGCTGCCGCCCCAGCGTGGCGTGCTGCATCGCTGCGTGGCGTGGGATTGCCGATCTGCACTCGATGCCTGCGTCCATCTTCAGCCGTGGCCGCAGCCTGATGGCGCCGCCCGGTCGGAATACCGTAAGGCGATGCTGGCGCGTTCTGCGAGGCTCGTGCCTCGGGAGCCGTCTCTTGGCGTTGCGCTGGCGAGCTACTGGATTCCGCAGAGGGCGTGCGATTCGTCCGGAAGAGATTGCGAAGATTGTTGATGGTCATCTGTACTGCCAGGTGTGCCGGCGGTCGGCGCCGGTGTCGAAGACGTTCCACAGACCTTATGTGCGGTCTCGGCATCGAACCTTGCCGGCGCGAAAACTCCTTCAACGATGCGAAGGCGCGGGCGCCGCAGCGATGACGCGGCGCTCCGGAGTCTCCCGCTAGCAAGCGGCCGTTCCCCATTCACGAATGTTCATGGGGTAGCTACGAGAACGTCAGGACAAAAAAAAGCCCCACCGGCCATCGCCAGCGGGGCTGCTCGCACAGAGCGAACGGTCTGATTGCCTGTGACGCCGCTTGCGCGGCGCCCGAGACCGACCGAGGAGACAAACAGGTGTTCTTGCTCGAGGCGCCGGATCAGCGCTTCTCGTTGATCTGGTCGAAGACGCCGCCGTCGTCGAAGTGGGTCTTCTGGGCATTGCGCCAGCCGCCGAAGACCTCGTCGATCGTCACCAGCTTCACCGGCGCGAACTGCTTGGCGTACTTGGCGGCGACCTTCGGGTCGCGCGGACGGTAGTAGTTCTTCGCGGCGATCTCCTGGCCCTCCGGCGAATACAGGTACTCCAGGTAGGCCTGCGCCACCTTGCGCGTGCCCTTCTTGTCCACCGTCTTGTCCACCACCGACACCGGCGGCTCCGCCAGGATGGACAGGCTGGGCGTGACGATCTGGAACTTGTCCGGCCCCAGCTCCTTCACCGCCAGGTAGGCCTCGTTCTCCCAGGCGATCAGCACGTCGCCGATGCCGCGCTCGACGAAGGTCGTCGTCGAGCCGCGCGCGCCGGAATCCAGCACCTTGGTGTTGGCATAGATCCGCTTGACGAAGGCCTTGGCCGATTCGGCGTTGCCGCCCGGCTGCTTCAGCGCATAGGCCCAGGCCGCCAGGTAGTTCCAGCGCGCGCCACCCGAGGTCTTCGGATTGGGCGTGATCACGTCGATGCCGCCACGCGCCAGGTCCGGCCAGTCGTTGATGTGCTTCGGATTGCCCTTGCGCACCAGGAAGACGATCGTCGAGGTGTACGGCGACGCGTTGCTCGGCAGGCGCTTCTGCCAGTCGGCGGGCAGCAGCTTGCCGTGGTCGTGCAGCGCGTCGATGTCGTAGGCCAGCGCCAGCGTCACCACGTCGGCGTCCAGGCCGTCGATGACCGAGCGCGCCTGCTTGCCCGAGCCGCCGTGCGAGTTCTTCACCGTCACGGTCTCGCCGGTCTTGGCCTTCCAGTACTTCGCGAACGCGGCGTTGAAGTCCTGGTACAGCTCGCGCGTCGGGTCGTAGGAGACGTTGAGCAGCGTGACCGCGCCCTGCGCATGGGCCTGGGGCATCAGCGCGGCACCCCCCAGCAGAGCGGCGGTGGCAAGCAGCGAGACGGTGCGTCGGAGTGCGTTCACGGGAGTCTTCTCTTCACGGGGGGTTGAGGGGAGCGCCCAATGTAGGCAAGCGCACCGGCCAAGGGAACGAAGAAGATCTGCTTTGCTTTGCAGCCTGGCCTGGAAAAAGGGCCGCTCCCTCGTGAGGAGCGGCCCGCAAGCCAGCGCGGGGTCGCGCCAGCAGTCGGATCGACGGGAGGGGCCGCCGCGCTCAGCCGCCGAAGCGGTAGTCCAGCTCGATCCAGCCCTGCCGCCCATGCGGCAGGTAGTAGCCGACCGGGTAGTACGGCCAGGTCGCGCTGGGATCGCGGCGGATGCTGTCGAACAGGTTGTTGACGATGACGCTGACGCGGGTGCGCTTGTCCAGTTGCCAGGCGGTGCTCGCGTTGACGTTCCAGTACGGGCCCAGCCAGCCGTCCTGCGCCTCGCGGGCGATGCGGCCGTTGCGCTGCGCGGCCAGCGTGTGCGTCCAGTCGCCGACCTGCCAGGACAAGCTGGCGTTGAGCTTGCTCGGCCAGTCGCTGAAGTCCGGCGTGCCCACCAGGTTGCGGTTGTCGTCGCCGGCGAACTGCTGGTACTTGAAGCTCTTGACCCGCGTGTACTTCGCGTCGGCCGTCCAGCGGCCCCAGGTCGCCGTCGTCCAGCTGTAGCGCGCGCCGATGTCCACGCCCCAGGTCGATTCGTTGGCCGCGTTGATCGGGTTGACGCGGATCTCCGCCACCTCGCCCGGCCGCACGAGCGCATCCAGCGGATTGCGGCGCACGCGCGCCACCGCGTCCTGGCAGGTCGGCGACTGCGCGTCCTTCACGCCGGTGCGGCAGTCCGCCTCGGTGCGCAGCACGCCGTCGGCGCTGAGGTCGGTGACCAGGTCGCGGATGGCGATCTTCCACAGGTCCACCGAGAGATCGAAGGACGCGGCCGGCTGCCACACCGCGCCCAGTCCCCAGGAGCGGCCGCGCTCGGACTTCAGGTCCGACGAGCCGGTGCGCACGTAGTTGAAGCCCGGCGACACGCCGGCGAAATCGCATTGCGACAGCGGCTGGCCGGCCTGCGCGCAGCGGTAGTAGTCGGTCGACGACGAGTAGTAGCCCTTGGTCTGCTGCGCGAAGATGTAATTCATGTCCGGCGCGCGGAAGCTGGTTGCGTGCTGCGCGCGCAGCAGCAGAGTGGACAGCGGCCGGAACTCCAGGCCGGCGTTGTAGGTCGTGCTGCCGTCGCTGCGGCCGGCGAATTCATAACGGTCATGGCGCGCGGCGACGGTGGCCGTCAGCTGCCGGGTGATCGGCGCGTTCAACTCACCGCCCAGCGCCAGGCGCTCGCGCGTGCCGCGCACCGTCGGCGAGGCGCTGGTGTTGTAGAAGACGCCCTGCCCCAGTCGCGGGTCGGCCTCGTTGCGGAAGCCCTGCGTGCCGGCCTCCGCCACCACCGCGGCCCGCACCGGACCACCGGGCAGCCGGAACCACTCGCCGCTCGCAGAGGCGCTCAGCTGCTGGTTCCAGCTCGCGTTGCGCGTCCAGCTGCGGTCGCTGACGCTGTCGATCTCCTGCGGCGTGAGCGGGCGGAACAGCCGCGCCGGATCGGCCGAGTAGATCGCCACGCCGTCCGCGTCCGTCCCGATGCGCGGGCCGAGCAGCAGGGACTCGATGCCGGCCGTCAGGCGCGGGGTCGTGGTGCGGTTGAGGTAGTAGGAGCTGTTGGCCGCGACCTCGAAGGTCCAGCTGCCGGTGAGCTCCCCGCGCGCGCCGACCGCCACGTTGTGCGTCGCGTCTCGCCACTGGCGGTTGAAGCGGTCCACGCCGCCCAGTTCCTCGGGCGCGAAGCGCCGGGTCCAGATCTCCAGCTGGCCGGTCGCGGCATTGCGGAAGTAGCCCTTGCCGGCGGCGTCCGAGGTCCAGCTCGGACCGCGGGTGTTGTTCTCGGTCCGCGCCCAGCCGAACTGGCCTTCGGCGAACAGCTCCAGCCCGCCATCGAGCTGCCAGGTCAGGCCCCCGGCCGCCTGCGCGCTGCGGTTGCCGGTCTGCGTGGTCCAGTAGGTCGGCGAGGCCCGACCGCTGCCGCAGTAGGTGCCGTTCCTGGCTTGATAAGGCGCGACCGAGCCCTCGAAGAGCCCTCCGGCCGCGGCGCAGCCGTCGCTGGGCGTGAGGTAGGCGCCGCCGGTGGCGTTGCGGCGGCCGAAGACCACCGTCGGCGCCGCGCCACCCAGCGTGGTGTCGGCCATGAAGTCGCGCTGCCGGCTCCAGATCGGCTCGCGGCCGCTGAGCTCGATGCCCCACACGCCCTGCAGCCGGCCGCCGTCGAAGCCGCCGGTGACCTGGGCCCGGGCGTTCTCCCCGCCGCCGCGCTGCGTGCCGCCGGCGCGCAGGTTTACCGAGACGCCCTCGACCCGCTTCTTCAGCACGATGTTGACCACGCCGGCGATCGCGTCCGAGCCGTAGACCGAGGACGCGCCGCCGCTGAGCACCTCGATGCGGTCGATCAGCGCGGACGGGATGTTGGCGATGTTGACGAAGTTGACCGAGCCCTCGTAGGCGGTCGGGTAGTCGGCGACGCGTCGGCCGTTGACCAGCACCAGCGTGTGGTTGGGCCCCAGGCCGCGCAGGCTGATCGCATTGGCGGCCGGCGTGAAGGTGTTGCCGAAATCCTCGCCCTGGGTGAAGCCGGTGTTTTCGGTCAGGCCGCTCAGCGCGTCGGAGACGTTCTTGTAGCCGAGCCGGTCCAGGTCCTCCGACTTGATGACGGTGACCGGGCTCGGCCCTTCGCTGTTGACGCGCGAGATGCGCGAGCCGGTGACGACCACCGACGGCAAGGGCGCGTCCTTCGCGTCGTTGACCGCCTTGGCGTCCTTGGGATCTTTGGCCGGACTGGCGTCCTGGGCGGGCGCCGTGGCCGGAACCTGGGCGTGAACGCTGCCGACGGGAAGGACAGCGATGGAAAGGACGGCGATGGGAGATGCGGCCGCCAGTGCGGCGGCCAGCGTGGCGGCCGATCCGGTGAGGCGGGCCGCGTGCTCGACGAAGGGCTTCAAGAGACTTCCTCGTGGGAGTGAACTGGTGAGCCCGTCACTCTAGGAAGCGCCCTCAGGTCGATGAAGCAATCGTTTCTGCTTTGCTTTGTTGTGCGGTCCGGTTATGCACATGCGGAATTTCTTCCGGCACCCCCGGCGGTCCTCACTCCGCCGGTCAGCCGGAGCTTCCGCGAGGCCCTCAGTCCGACCCGTTGGGCGACACCCGCGCCTGCTCGACCAGGTCACGCGTCAGCGGCGGCGCGAAGGTCTCGATGAAGGCGTAGACATAGTCGCGCAGGTAGGCGTCGCGCCGCACCGCGAGCCGCGTCAGGTTGTCGGCGAAGAGATGGCGCGCATCGATCGCGCGCAGATGGCGGTCGCGCTCCTCGTCGTAGGCGATCGCCGCGACGATGCCCACGCCCAGCCCGAGCTCGACGTAGGTCTTGATCACGTCCGCGTCCATCGCCACCAGCACGACGTTGAGGTCGAGCCCGGCCGCCGCGAAGGCGTCGTCGATGTGCGAGCGGCCGGTGTAGCCGGTCTCGTAGGTGATGACCGGGAACTCCGCCAGACGCTCCAGCGTCAGCGGCGTGCCGGCGCTGGCCTCGGCCTCCAGCGGATGGCCCGGCGGCACCAGCACCGTGTGGGTCCAGCGGTAGCACGGCAGCGTCAGCAGCTGCGGATGCAGCGCCAGCGCTTCGGTCGCGATGCCGATGTCGGCCTCGCCGTCGATCAGCAGCCGTGCGACCTGCTGCGGCGAGCCCTGCGTGAACTGCAGGCTGACCTCGGGATGGGACTCGCGGAAATCGCGCACCGCCGGCGGCAGCGCGTAGCGCGCCTGGCTGTGCGTGGCGGCGATGCGCAGATGCCCGCTGTCGGCGCGGGCGAAGTCCTCGCCGGCGCGGCGCAGGTTCTCGGCCTCGCGCAGCAGCCGCTCGACGATGGGCATCACGTTGCGGCCCGGCTCGGTCAGGCCGGTCAGGCGCTTGCCGGCGCGCACGAAGATGTCGATGCCGAGCTCGTCCTCGAGCTCGCGGATCTGCCGGCTCACGCCGGGCTGCGAGGTGTGCAGCGCCTGCGCCACCTCGGTCAGGTTGAAGTTGCGGCGCTGGGCCTCGCGGACGGATCGGAGTTGCTGGAAGTTCATCGTCGGCAGTCACATCGGGGGGAGGGCTCGCCGGCCTCGACGGCATTCGATGAACGTCGCGAAAGCGGCTTGCTTATGCGGATTGATTATTCGAATCCGCGCCGCCGATGTCCTCCAACAAATTCCGATAAGCAATCCCGCGGCGCCCGCATGAGCAATGCAGGCACGATGCGCCTGCGCTTCAAGCCTCAGGCGTCGGGATCCATCGCCTCGCGGACCGCGTCCTCGGTCAGCTCGGCCACGCATTCCTGCAGGAAGCGATAGGCGAAGCCGCGCAGGTAGTGGCCGCGCTTGAGCGCGATGCGCGTCGTGTTGGGCGGGAACAGGTGGCTCGCGTCGATCAGTTGCAGGCCCGAGTCGCGACCCGGCTCGAAGGCCATCGCCGCGATGACGCCCACGCCCAGCCCGATCTGCACGTAGGTCTTGATGACGTCCGCATCGAGCGCCGACATGACCACGTCGGGCGCCAGGCCCGCGGCGGCGAAGCTTGCGTCGATGCGGGCGCGGCCGGTGTAGCCCTCGTGATAGGTGATCAGCGGCTGCTCGGCCAGCGCCTCCAGTGTCAGCGGCTGGCGCGTGAGCGCATGGCCCTCGGGCACGACCACCGCATGGCGCCATTCGTAGAACGGGAAGGTGACGAAGGCGTCGTCCTTGCCGAGCGCCTCGGTGGCGATGCCGATGTCGGCCTCGCCCGACTGCAGCAGCGAGACGATCTCCGACGGACTGCCCTGGTGCAGCACCAGGTGCACGCGCGGGTAGGCCGCCTTGAAGCGCGCCACCACCTGCGGCAGCGCGTAGCGCGCCTGCGTGTGCGTGGTGGCGATCGTCAGCTGGCCTTGATCCGCACTGCTGAACTGCTGCGCCAGCCGCTTGATGTTGCGCACGTCCTGCAGCATGCGGTCAACGACGACCGCCAACTCCTTGCCCGGCTCGGTCAGCCCGAGCAGCCGCTTGCCGCGGCGCTGGAAGAGCTCGACGCCGAGCTCGTCCTCCAGGTCCTTGATGTGCTTGCTGACGCCCGACTGCGAGGTGAACAGCGCCGCCGCCACCTCGGTCAGGTTGAAGTTCTGCTGCACCGCCTCCCGGACGATGCGGAGCTGTTGGAGATTCATGGTCGGAGGACTCGAGGGATCGCGCGCTCTGCGGCTCGCTGATCGAGGGGGATCAAGCAGCCTGATCGATGCCGAACAGGCTCAGGCGCGAGGCCTGTAGGCGGACGCGCTGGCCCGAGGCCAGCTGCAGCGCCTCGGCCTGTTCGCGGCTGAGTTCGGCTTCCAGGTGCTCGCCCGAGGCGCCGCGCAGTTCCACGCGCGCCGCGGCGCCGAAGGCCAGCACGCGCTCGACGGTGGCCGGCAGGCCGGGTGCGTCCTGCGCCGGGATGATCACCAGCTCGTGCGGGCGCGCGTAGGCCTGCACCAGGCCCTGCTGGGCACCTTCGATCGCGGCGCCGGCGCCCTGCGCCAGCGTCTGGTCGCCGACGCGCACGATGCCGCTGTCCACGCGGCCTTCGAAGCGGTTGACCGCGCCGAGGAAGCCGTAGACGAAGGGCGTGGCCGGACGCTGGTAGACCTCGGTCGGCGAGCCGACCTGCTCCACGCGGCCGTGGTCCATCAGCACGACGCGGTCGGCCACTTCCAGCGCCTCTTCCTGGTCGTGCGTGACGAAGATGCTGGTGATGTGCAGCTCGTCATGCAGGCGGCGCAGCCAGCGGCGCAGCTCCTTGCGCACCTTGGCGTCGAGCGCGCCGAAGGGCTCGTCCAGCAGCAGCACGCGCGGCTCGACGGCGAGCGCGCGGGCCAGCGCGATGCGCTGGCGTTGACCGCCGGACAGCTGCGGCGGATAACGATCGGCCAGCCAGTCCAGCTGCACCAGCTGCAGCAGCTCGTGGACTTTGCGCTTGATCTCCGACTCGGGCGGGCGCTGCTTGCGCGGCTTCACGCGCAGGCCGAAGGCGACGTTGTCGAACACCGTCATGTGGCGGAACAGCGCGTAGTGCTGGAACACGAAACCGACCTCGCGCTCGCGCACGTGGGTGTCGGAGGCGTCGGCGCCGTCGAGCAGCACCTGGCCGCGGTCGGCGGTCTCCAGGCCCGCGATGATGCGCAGCAGCGTGGTCTTGCCGCAGCCCGAGGGACCCAGCAGCGCGGTCAGCTCGCCGGTGGGGAAGTCCAGGCTGACGTCGCCCAGCGCGGTGAAGCTGCCGAAGGACTTGTGGATGTTGCGGACCTGGATGCTCATGCTTCTTCCTTGATCACATTGCGCGAGGCCTGCCACTCGACGAACTGCTTGAGTCCGAGCGTGACCAGCGCCAGCAGCGCGAGCAGCGACGCGACGGCGAAGGCCGCGGCGAATTGGTATTCGTTGTAGAGGATCTCGACCTGCAGCGGCAGCGTGTTGGTCTGGCCGCGGATATGGCCCGAGACCACCGATACCGCGCCGAACTCGCCGAAGGCGCGCGCGTTGCACAGGATCACGCCGTAGAGCAGGCCCCACTTGATGTTGGGCAGCGTCACATGCCAGAAGGTGCGCCAGCCGCTGGCGCCCAGCACTGTGGCGGCTTCTTCTTCATCGCGGCCCTGCGCCTGCATCAGCGGGATCAGCTCGCGCGCGACGAAGGGGAAGGTCACGAAGACGGTGGCCAGCACGATGCCGGGCACGGCGAAGATGACCTTGATGTCGTGCTCCGCAAGCCAGGGCCCGAACCAGCCCTGCGCGCCGAAGATCAGCACGTAGATCAGGCCCGCCACCACCGGCGAGACCGAGAACGGCAGGTCGATCAGCGTGATCAGCAGCTGCTTGCCGCGGAAGTCGTGCTTGGTGATCGCCCACGCGGCGCTGACGCCGAAGACGACGTTCAGCGGCACTGCGATGACCGCGGCGATCAGCGTCAGCTTGATCGCGGAGACGGCGTCGGGCTCGATCAGCGAGGCCAGGTAGGTGTCCCAGCCCTTGCGCAGCGCCTCGGTGAACACCGCGGCGAGCGGCAGCAGCAGGAACAGCGCGAAGAAGGCCAGCCCCAGCGTCAGCAGCGTGTAGCGCACCCAGCGCTTTTCCGCGGTGGCGGGGTTCCCTTGATAGTGACCGGCCGAGCGGGCCCGGCCGAGCGATGCGGCGGATCCGGCCATGTCAGCGCTTCCCGTCCAGTCCGTTGCGGCGCAGGCTCCAGGCCTGCAGTCCGTTGATGCCCAGCAGCAGCACGAACGAGAACACCAGCATCACCACCGCGATCGCGGTAGCGCCGACGTAGTCGTACTGCTCGAGCTTGGTGATGATCATCAGCGGCGTGATCTCGCTGACCATCGGCATGTTGCCGGCGATGAAGATGACCGAGCCGTATTCGCCCACGGCCCGCGCGAAGGCCAGCGCGAAGCCGGTCAACAGCGCCGGCGTCAGCATCGGCAGCACCACCAGGCGGAAGGCCTGCCAGCGGTGCGCGCCCAGCGAGGCGGCGGCCTCCTCGAGCTCGGTGTCCAGGTCCTCGAGCACCGGCTGCACCGTGCGCACGACGAAGGGCAGGCCGATGAAGATCAGCGCCACCAGCACGCCCAGCGGCGTGAAGGCGACCTTGATGCCCAGCGGCTCCAGCCACTGTCCCATCCAGCCATTGGGCGCGTACAGCGCGGTCAGCGCGATGCCGGCCACGGCGGTGGGCAGGGCGAAGGGCAGGTCGATGAGCGCGTCCACCAGCTTCTTGCCCCAGAAGTCGTAGCGCACCAGCGACCACGCCAGGATGAAGCCGAAGATCACGTTGATGAAGGCACCCAGCAGCGCCGCGCCGAAGCTCAGGCGATAGGACGCGAGCACCCGCGGCGAGGTGGCCGCGGCCCAGAAGGCCTCGACGCCATGGCCGGCGGACTTCAGGAAGACCGCGCAGAGCGGGATCAGCACCAGCAGCGAAAGGTAGAAGAGCGTGAAGCCCAGCGTCGGCGCGAAGCCGGGCAGCACGCGGCGTCGCTTGCGGGCGGGCGCCGGGGCGGCCTGCGTCGCGGGGAGCACGGCGGTGTTCATCGGATCAGTCGGTCAGGAGTCGGCGGGGAGGGCGGACGGCGCGGGCTTCGATCAGCGGCGCGCGGCCATGATCTGGTCGTAGGTGCCGCCGTCGGCGAAGTGCGTCTTGCCGACCTTGGCCCAGCCGCCCAGCGTCTGGTCGACGCTGAACAGCTTGATCGGCGCGTAGCGCTTCTCGTGCTTCTTGAAGATCGCCGGATCGCGCGGGCGGAAGTTGTTCTGGGCAATGATTTCCTGGCCCTCGGGCGTCCACAGGAAGTCCAGGTAGGCCTTGGCCAGCGCGGCCGAGCCCTTCTTGGCGACGACCTTGTCGACGATGGCCACCGGCGCGTCGGCCTCGACCGAGATGCTGGGCGCGACCACCTCGAAGTTGCCCTTGCCGAATTCGTTCTCGATGAGCTCGGCCTCGGACTCGAAGGTCAGCAGCACGTCGCCGATGCCGCGCTGGGTGAAGGTGGTGGTGGCGCCGCGGCCGCCGCCGTCCAGCACCGGCACGTTGGCCAGCACCTTGGAGACGAAGTCCCGGGCCTGCGCGTCGCTGCCGCCCTTGGCGATGACGCTGCCCCAGGCGGCCAGGTAGCCGTAGCGGCCGTTGCCGGTCACCTTGGGGTTGGGAATGATCACCGAGATGCCGGGACGGGCCAGGTCGGCCCAGTCCTTGATGCCCTTGGGATTGCCCTTGCGCACCAGGAACAGCATGGTCGAGCTGTAGGGCGCGGCGCCGTTGGGGAACTTGCTGCGCCAGTCGGCGCCGGTCAGGCCCTTCTCGGCCAGCGCGTCGACGTCGGTGGCCTGGTTCATCGTGACCACGTCCGCCTCCAGCCCGCCGATCACCGAGCCGATCTGCTTGGACGAGCCGCCGTGCGACTGGTTCACCGTGATCGTCTGGCCGGTCTTGGCCTTGTACGCGGCGACGAAGGCCGGATTGATCTGCTTGTAGAGCTCGCGCGCCACGTCGTAGGAGACGTTCAGCAGCGTCGTGGGCTGCTCGGCCGAGGCCAGCATCGGCACGCCCAGCAGCGGCGCCGCGGCGGCCAGCATCAGGGCCCGGCGGCGCGTGGCGGAGAACAGGGAGCGGTTCTTGTGGGCGTTGTTCTGAAACATGGCAAGCAGGCGGAGCCGGCGACGTTGAAGGTCGGGCTGCGAAGCTTGCCAAACAGTCCTTATTCCAGGAACGATTGTTTGAGCATTTGCTTATCTCGCATATCGAATATGCGAGGCGGGCGGGATGAAAGGCGCCAGGACCGCGATCGGGCTCCGCCGGAAGCGCCTCCCCCAAGACCCCGAGGGCGGCGCCCGGTCGCGACCTGGGCTTTCACCATGCCTTCCCGGCGGCCCTACTGCCGCCGCCGGCGGGGGGCGACATGGGCGCGCCCCGTGGAACGGAGTCTGGTGCGGGTCGGCCGTCGTCGCCAATGCGGAATGCAAGTGAGCAGCGTCGGCTGGCTCATATGGGCGGGCACCGGCCGCCTGCGACAGGCCGCGCTGTCCTCCCTCCGGTGGACGAGGGCGGTGGCGAGCGCTGGGGGAGTCGGCTAGGCTGCGCAAGGAGCACGAACCCCACCGCAAGAGCGAGGAACCGCCTCCATGATGAATGCCCCGATCCCCGCGAACGAAGCGGAGCGGATCCAGGCGCTGCGCGAGCTGCTGATCCTGGACACGCCGCCCGAGGAGCGCTTCGATCGCATCGTCGAGTTCGCCGCCGAGGAATTCGGCGTGCCGATCGCGCTGATCAGCCTGGTCGACGACGACCGCCAGTGGTTCAAGGCCCGCTTCGGGCTGGCGGTGTGCGAGACCGACCGGCGCAGCAGCTTCTGCGGCCATGCCATCCACGTGTCGGAGGTGATGGTGGTGTCCGACGCCACCCAGGATCCGCGTTTCGCGGACAACCCGATGGTGCTGGGGCCGCCGCACATCCGCTTCTACGCCGGCGCGCCGCTGGAGATCCGCCCTGGCGTCCGTGTCGGCACCCTGTGCCTGATCGATCGGCGCCGCCGCACGCTGGACGATACCGACCTGGCCATCCTCATGAGCCTGCGCGACGTGGTGGTCTCCGAACTGCTCGGGAAGGCCGCGGAGTCGGGTTCATGAGCGCCGTCGCGCCGCCCCAGCTGCTGCTGGTCGACCCGCATTCGCTGTTCCGCCGCACGGTCGCGATGGTTGCGCGGCAGCTGGGCATCGCGCAGGTGCATGAGTCCAGCAGCCTCGAGGCGGCGCAGCGCCTGCTGGAGCACCAGTCGATGGACGGCCTGCTGCTGGACATCGGGCAGGGGCTGGACGCGCTCGCGCTGCTGCAGAGCGTGCGCGCCGGCGCCCTGCGCTGCCCGCCGTCCACCCCGGTGGCCTTGACCGCCGAGGCCTGCGACCTGCCCACCGCGCAGCTCTACAAGGAGCTGCAGGTGCGCCGCATCATGCTCAAGCCCTTCAAGGTCAAGACCGCGCTGGAGGTCATCCAGGACCTGGCTCGCCCCGAATCGGCCCAGTGAGGGCTGCGGGCACACCCCCGGTGGAGGTCACTCCACCCAATGCTGGGTGAGCCAGGGGGTGGGCAGCACGTAGCTGCGCAGATGGCGCCAGCGGTGCTTGACGCCGCCAGCGAAGGCGGCGCGGAAGTGGTCCCACGGCTTCTCGTGCGGCGGGTCCTGGGTGTTCCAGCGGCCCAGCATCACGTCGGCCGGGTTCGGGCCGCCCGGGAAGGTCACGATGCGCGCGCCGGCCGGCAGCTTGGCCGGCTTGAAGTAGCGCAGCGGGAAGGCCGGCAGGCAGTGCAGGCGGAAATGGCGCGTCCACAGGTGCGGCCAGAACTTGATGCCGCCGGGCACCGAGGCGGTCACCCAGTGCTGCTCGAAGCCATGCTTGTCGGCCACGGCCTGGGGGTCGGCGCGGAATTTCTCGATGATGTGCGGGTACTTGCCGACCGGGAAGCGGAACACCGAGGTCTGCCCCAGGCGCTGCATCGGCTTGGCCCAGTTGCGGGCCAGCACCACGTCGTCGGGATGGCCGTGGGTGAAGTAGCCGTCGATGTTGTCGACGATCACCGAATCCAGGTCGATGAACAGCACCGGGCCGGACAGGCCGGTCTTCTGGCCCAGGTCGGCGCTCCACATCACCAGCTTGCGCCACTTGCCCAGGGACTTCTTCGGCCATTCGCAGCCGAGTTCCTCCAGCGGGTAGGCGTCCACCTCCGGGCGCAGGCCCTCGGCGTTGTCGGTCAGGCAGACCAGGCGGAAATCGCCGGTCACATGCCGGCGCAGCATGCCGTAGAGGCGGTTGACGTATTCCGGGCCGTAAGCGGTGCCCCACTTGACGCAGATGACTTGTTTCATGGGGGAGCGATGGCTCATTTTGGTTGTGGTCTCACCCAGATAGGGAAGGACGACACTATACGCAGCTGCCTGTAACTGGATTGCAAACGGGGCTTTCCGCCTCGATGACGCGGGACATCGGGCGCCCCGCCGGGCGACTGACGCACCCGCCGCCGGACTGGCTTCGATATGCGATGGGCGCAGTTGGACATGCCAGGACCTTCGTTCCGGCGAGGAAGCGCGCTGCCTAGAGTCGGCGCCCATGACAGCCCTCGCCCCGCCCCTGACCGTCCCGCCCCTGCGGCCCGCCGCGTTCGTGGAAGACGCCGACGCGCCCTCGCAGGCCTTCCAGGTCCAGGCCTTCGACGCGCCGCTTGGCGCCGAGGTGCTGGGGCTCGACCTGGCGCGGCCGCTGAACGACGCCGACTTCGCGCGACTGCACCGCGCGCACCTGGACCACCACGTCCTGGTCTTCCGCGACCAGCGCATCACGCCCGCGCAGCACATCGCCTTCAGCCGGCGCTGGGGGCCCTTGCAGATTCATGTGCTGCGCAACTTCCAACTGCCGGGCCATCCGGAGATCCTGCAGGTGTCCAACCTCCGCGATGCGCAGGGCCAGCCGGTCGGGCTGGGCGACGCCGGCCAGTACTGGCATTCCGACCTCTCCTACAAGGAGCGCCCCAGCCTGGGTTCGCTGCTGCATGCGCAGGAAC
Organism: Mitsuaria sp. BK037; assembly: GCF_014193045.1. Lineage (NCBI taxonomy): Bacteria > Pseudomonadati > Pseudomonadota > Betaproteobacteria > Burkholderiales > Sphaerotilaceae > Roseateles > Mitsuaria sp. BK037. The sequence continues at coordinate 506,067 of NZ_JACHYS010000003.1, forward strand.
TGCCCGCGGAGGGCGGCGACACGCTGTTCGCGAACCAGCATCTCGCCTATGACGGCCTGCCGCTGGCGCTGAAGACCGCGATCGCCGGCAAGCGCGCGGAGCACAGCTACCTGGCGAAGTACGAGGAACTGCGGGCGCGCAATCCCTGGCGCCCGAAGCTGACGCCGGCGCAGATCGCCGAGGTCAAGCCGGTGTCGCAGCCGGTCGTGCGCATTCACCCGGAGACCGGCCGACGCGCGCTCTTCGTCAGCGAGCACTTCACGACGCGCATCCTGGACCTGCCCGAGGACGAAAGCCGCGACCTGCTGGCGCAGCTCTTCCAGCACAGCAGCCGGGAGAGCATCGTCTACCGCCACCGCTGGCAGGCGCACGACCTGGTGTTCTGGGACAACCGCTCGCTGCTGCACCTGGCCGCGGGCTGTCCGGATTCCCTGCGCCGCCACCTCCACCGCACCACCATCGAGGGCGACGTTCCGGTGGGATGACCCACCCCTTCGCGTGCTTCACCCGCCTCCACCTCCCTGCCATGACCTCTTTCTTCAAGAAACCCCTGATGGCCGCCCTCGGACTGGCGCTCGCGCTGGCCGGCACCGCCTCGCAGGCGGAAGGCAAGCTCCGCATCGCCGAGCAGTTCGGCATCGTCTACCTGCTGCTCAACGTCGCCCAGGATCAGCAGCTGATCGAGAAGCACGGCAAGGCCGCCGGCGTCGACATCCAGGTCGAGCGCGTGCAGCTGTCCGGCGGACCGGCGATCAACGAGGCGCTGCTATCCGGCAGCATCGACATCGCCGGCGCGGGCGTCGGCCCGCTGCTGACGCTGTGGGACAAGACGCAGGGGCGGCAGAACGTGCGCGGCATCGCCTCGCTGGGCAACTTCCCGTACTACCTGACCAGCAGCAATCCCGCCGTCAAGAGCATCGACGACTTCAGCGACAAGGACCGCATCGCGCTGCCGGCGGTGGGCGTGTCGGTGCAGTCGCGCATCCTGCAGCTGGCCTCGGCCAGGCGCTGGGGCGATGCACAGTTCAACCGGCTGGACCGCCTGCAGGTCGCCTTGCCGCATCCGGAAGCGACCGCGGCGCTGATCAAGGGCGGCACCGAGATCAACGCCCACTTCGGCAATCCGCCGTTCCAGGAACAGGGCCTGGCGGGCAATCCCAACGTGCATGTGGTGCTCAGCAGCTACGAGGTGCTGGGCGGGCCGGCGTCGGCCACGGTGCTGTACACGACGGAGAAGTTCCGGCGCGACAACCCGAAGACCTACAAGGCCTTCGTCGGCGCGCTGGCCGAGGCGGCGGACTTCATCGCGAAGCACCCCGAGCGCGCGGCCGACATCTACATCCGCAACGAGAACTCCAAGGTGCCCAAGGACCTGCTGCTGAAGGTGATCAAGAACCCGGAGGTGCAGTTCAAGATCACGCCGCAGAACACCTTCGCGCTGGCGTCCTTCATGCATCGGATCGGCGCGATCAAGAACAAGCCGGCCTCCGCGCAGGATTACTTCTTCGACGATCCGCACAACGCGGCGGGGAGCTGAGCATGAGCGCGGTGCTGGAACGGCTTGACGCGATCGACACCCGGCCTGGCTGCGAGGTGTGCGAGGCCGGCGGCCAGGCGGCGGGCGTGCCGCTGGCGCAGCAGGCGCGGTTGAGGGTGGAAGGCGTCAGCCTCGAATACCGCGGCGAGCGCGGCCCGATCCGCGCGACCCATCGCGTCGGCTTCGACGTGATGCCGTCGGAGCGCTTCGTGCTGCTTGGCGCGTCGGGCTGCGGGAAGTCCTCGCTCCTGAAGGCGGTCGGCGGCTTCATCGCGCCCGCCGAGGGCCGGATCCTCGTCGACGGCCGACCGATCGACGGACCCGGGCCGGACCGCATCGCGGTGTTCCAGGAATTCGACCAACTGCCGCCGTGGAAGACGGTGCTGGAGAACGTCGCGTTCCCGCTGATCGCCTCGGGGTCGTCGCCGCGCAAGGTGGCGCTGGAGCAGGCGGGGGACTGGCTCGCCCGCGTGGGCCTGGCGGACTTCGCGTCGGCCTATCCGCATCAGCTGTCCGGCGGCATGAAGCAGCGCGTCGCGATCGCCCGCGCGCTGGCGATGAAGCCGCGCGTGCTGTTGATGGACGAGCCCTTCGCCGCGCTGGATGCGCTGACGCGACGTCGCATGCAGGACGAGCTGCTGGCGCTGTGGGAGCAGGAGCGCTTCACCTTGCTCTTCGTGACCCATTCGATCGAGGAGGCCTTGATCGTCGGGCACCGGGTGCTGGTGTTGTCGCCGCATCCGGGACGCGTGCGGGCGGAGTTGAATGCGCAAGGGCTGACGCCGGCGCAGCGGGCCGCGCAGGCCAATCGCATCGAACGACTGCTGTTCGGCGACCCGGCGGCGGTCGATGCGATCAGCGAGCCGGTGGCTGCTGAACGGGCCGCGGCCCTGACTTGAGGAGACGCGATGACCGTGACCGCGTTGCCGACATCTCGGCTGCTGGACCCTGCCGCGCGCGCCGAGCGCGAATTCGCGCTGACCGACGCCCCGCCGGTCGAGGCGACGCCCGTGCCGCTGTGGCGGCGCGCGCTGGACTCGAGCGCCTGGCGCCAGGCTGCGCTGCTGGCGCTGCTGGCCGCGTTGTGGGAGATCGCCGCGCGCGCCGCCGGCAACGACCTGCTGTTGCCGACCTTCACCGCGGCCGCGAGCGCCCTCTGGGAGGGGCTCGCCAGCGGGGAGTTGCTGCAGCGGGCGTTCATCTCGCTGAGGCTGCTGCTGCAGGGTTATGCGCTGGGCGTGGCGCTCGCGCTGGGCTTGACGGCGCTGGCCACCTCGTCGCGCTGGGGCCGCGACCTGCTGTCCAGCCTGACGGCGATGTTCAATCCGCTGCCCGCGATCGCGCTGCTGCCGCTGGCGCTGCTGTGGTTCGGACTGGGCTCGGGGAGCCTGATCTTCGTGCTGGTCCATGCGGTGCTGTGGCCGCTGGCGCTGGCGGCTTCGGCGGGGTTCGCGGCGGTGCCCGAGACCCTGCGCATGGCGGGCCGCAACTATGGCCTCAGGGGGCCGCGCTATGTCGCGCAGATCCTGCTGCCCGCGGCGCTGCCCGCCATCCTGTCGGGGTTGCGCGTGGGCTGGGCTTTCGCGTGGCGGACGCTGATCGCCGCGGAGCTGTTCTTCGGCGCCTCCTCGGGCCAGGGCGGCCTGGGCTGGTACATCTTCCAGAACCGCAATGAGCTGATGACCGATCGCGTCTTCGCGGGACTCGCGTTGGTGATCCTGATCGGATGGCTGGTCGAGCGGCTGGTGTTCAGCACGATCGAACGCGTGACGGTCAGGCGGTGGGGCATGCAGCGCTGAAGGCCTTGTCGAGGGGCGCATGCGGTCTGGCCGGCGTCTCGGCGTGAGCGATGCCCAAACGCCTCGCGAGCGCCGCGAGTCGCCTGTCTGTGGCCCAAAGGCACGCGCCAGGCGTCTTGAGCGTTGACATCAGCAATGCGATGTCGACCAGCCCGCAACCCTTGCCGAAGATCCGCTGTCCTTCGATCAGGCCGATCACCTCGTCCACGTCGACCGGCGCGCTCAGCTCCAGGTCTTCCAGCGTCGAGAGCGCGGTCGTCCGCGGCTCCGGCAAGGTGCCGCAACGAAGCTCCCCGAGGATCATCGGATGCGCGAGCACGACGTCCAGTTCGAGGAGTGCCAGGAGCGATGGATTGGCGCGGCGGAAGTGGTCGATCCAGACCGAGGTGTCCACGACGACCTTCATCATTGCAGGTCCCTCTCGTCCTCCGGATCCTGCCGACGACGCGGAATGTCGGGCAGGTGGGGGGCTATGCCACCCATCGTGGCCAGGCGAAGTTGCGCTTGGCGAGCAATGAACCAGCGCAATGCCGTGTTGATGAGCTGCTCGCGACTCATGGGCTGGTCCGCGACTTCGAGCGCGCGTTGGCAAAGCGCTTCGTTGATCATGACTGTCCCCGGGGTGCGTTGAAGAAGGGCATGAGCTTGCCCCGCCTCGCCCCCGCCGTCAGTGGCCTGTTCCTATGCCGCTGCCGGACCGGCCCACCGACACCAGTGGTGCCGCCCCCAAAAACAAACGCCCCGGCCGAAGCCGGGGCGCTGCTCGCATCGGATGACAAGGGTCAGTTCATGGCTGGGTCTTGGACTTCCTCATGCTGGACGACATGGATGAAGGGTAGGGACGCGGCGCCACGCCGGGAACGAAGCGAAGCGGATAAGCTGCGGCGACAACCGCGCTTGGAGCGACCCGCTCCCGGCGGATAGGCTGCGCGGTTTGCCCGCGTCCGGTACCACCCCGCCGGACGCGTCGCCCGACCATCCCACCAGGATCACAAGGAGCGCCCATGAGTGCCAAGGAGACCTCTTCCCCCACCGCGTCGCCAGCGATCGAGCGGCCCGACCGCCCCGCCGTGCTGGACCTGATCGGCAACACGCCGCTGGTGCCGGTGAACCGGCTCGACACCGGCCCCTGCCAGCTCTTCCTGAAGCTGGAATCGCAGAACCCCGGCGGCTCGATCAAGGACCGCATCGGCCTGTCGATGATCGAGGCGGCCGAACGCGACGGCCTGCTCCCGCCCGGCGGCACCGTCGTCGAGGCCACGGCCGGCAATACCGGGCTCGGGCTCGCGCTGGTCGCGCGGGCGAAGGGCTACCGGGTCGTGCTGGTTGTGCCGGACAAGATGTCGGCCGAGAAGGTGCTGCAGCTCAAGGCGCTCGGCGCCGAGGTGCACATCACCCGCTCCGACGTCGGCAAGGGCCACCCCGACTACTACCAGGACCGCGCCGCGCGCCTGGTCCGGGACCTCCCCGGCGCCTGGTACGCCGACCAGTTCAACAACCCCAACAACCCGCTCGCGCACGAGACCACCACCGGTCCGGAGATCTGGCAGCAGGTCGGCCACCGGATCGACGCGCTGGTCTGCGGCGTCGGCTCCGGCGGCACGATCACCGGCCTGTCGCGCTTCTTCGCCAAGGTCCGGCCGGGCCTGGACGTGGTGCTGGCCGATCCGGCCGGCTCCATCCTCAAGGACTTCATCGAGACCGGCAGCTTCGGCGAGGCCGGCTCCTGGGCCGTCGAGGGCATCGGCGAGGACTTCGTGCCGCCGATCGCGGACCTGAGCGGCGTGCGCCACGCCTACGCGATCACCGACGAGGAGAGCTTCGCCACCGCGCGCGACCTGTACCGCGCCGAGGGCATCCTGGCGGGCTCGTCCACCGGCACGCTGCTGGCCGCGGCGCTGAAGTACTGCCGCGCGCAGACCACGCCCAAGCGCGTGGTGACGCTGGTCTGCGACACGGGCACCCGCTATCTCTCCAAGGTCTACAACGACCCGTGGATGTTCGACCAGGGCCTGCTCAAACGCGAGAGCAAGGGCGACCTGCGCGACCTGATAGCGCGGCGGCCGGAAGACGGCGCCGTCATCAGCGTCAGCCCCGAGGACACGCTGGCCACCGCCTTCTCGCGCATGCGCCAGGCCGAGGTCTCGCAGCTGCCGGTGCTCAAGGACGGGAAGCTGGTGGGCCTGCTGGACGAGTCCGACCTGCTCGCGCAGATGCACATGGACGCGCGCCACTTCAAGGACAGCGTCGACAGCGCGATGAGCCATGATGTGCAGACGCTGCCGCCGGGCGCGCCGCTGTCCGACCTGATCGCGCAGCTGCGCAAGGGCCTGGTGGCCGTGATCGCCGACGATCGCGGCTTCCACGGCCTCGTCACCCGCTTCGACCTGTTGAACCACCTGCGAAAGGGCTTGTCATGAGCCATTCCCCCGAGAAAGACAACGACCATCCGGCCGACGCCGACCTGCGCTTCGACACCCGCGCGATCCATGGCGGCCAACGCCCCGACCCGCTGACCGGCGCGGTGATGCCGCCGATCTACGCGACCTCGACCTACCGCCAGCAGAGCCCCGGCGTCCATCAGGGCTACGAATACGGCCGGACCCACAACCCGACCCGCCAGGCCTATGAGCGCGCGATCGCCAGCCTGGAGGGCGGCGTGCAGGGCTACGCCTTCTCGTCCGGCCTGGCCGCGATGGCGACGGTGCTGGACACGCTGGACGCGGGCTCGCACATCGTCGCGGGCGACGACCTCTACGGCGGCAGCTACCGGCTGTTCGAGCGCGTGCGCAAGCGCAGCGCCGGCCTGCAGGTGAGCTACGTCGACAGCAGCGATCCTGAGAACGTCCGCGCCGCGCTGCGGCCCGAGACGAAGATGATCTGGATCGAGACGCCCAGCAACCCGCTGCTGAAGCTGACCGACCTGGCCGCCGTCGCGAAGATCGCGCGCGAGCACGGCGCGCTGGCCATCGCCGACAACACCTTCGCCAGCCCCTGGGCGCAGCGTCCCCTGGAACTGGGCTTCGACGCGGTGATGCATTCGGCGACGAAGTACCTCAACGGGCACAGCGACGTGATCTCCGGCGTGGTCGTGGTCGGGGGCGAGCAGCGCCAGGCGGCGCTGCGCGAGCAGCTCGAGTTCCTGCACAACGCGGTGGGCTCGGTCGCCGGCCCCTTCGACAGCTTCCTCGCGCTGCGCGGGCTCAAGACGCTGGCGCTGCGCATGGCGCGCCACAACGAGAGCGCGCTGGAGCTCGCCCGCTGGCTGGAAGGCCAGCCCAAGGTGCGCCGTGTCCACTATCCGGGCCTGGAAAGCCATCCGCAGCAGGCGCTCGCCCAGCGCCAGATGCGCGGCGGTGGCGGGATGATCAGCGTCCAGCTCGATACCGACCTGGCCGGCGCGCGCCGCTTCCTGGAGCGGGTGCGGATCTTCTCGCTGGCCGAGAGCCTGGGCGGCGTCGAGAGCCTGATCTCGCTGCCCGCGCTGATGACGCACGCGTCGATCCCGGTGGAGACGCGGGCGCGGCTGGGCATCACCGATTCGCTGGTGCGGATCTCCGCCGGCATCGAGGACCTCGAGGACCTGCGCGACGACCTGAAGGCGGGCCTGGACGCCGTCTGACCGAGGGGCGCGCCGCGGGAATTCCGCGGCGGACGAACGCGCCGGGGCCGGGAGGCCGCCGGCGCGTTCTGCTTTTCCGAACCGCTGGCCGCACAAGAATCGAAGTGCGACGTGAAGAATGCGTGAAGATGTGCGCGTCAAACGCGCGAAGCGTTGCACCGCCAAGTGGCGAATCCACGCGCACCGGATTTGTTGGCTCGTCGGAAAAACCTTCGACAAGTCTTTCTTAACTTCCGTTTAAGCGAAGTTATTTATGATCCGGCTTCGTTTTTCTCGGAGGCCCTCTCATGTCTGCCCTCAACTACCGCCATCTGCACTACTTCTGGGTCGTCGCCAAGGAGGGCGGCTTCGCCCGGGCGGCGGACCGCCTCGGCATGGCGGTGCAGACGATCAGCGCGCAGGTGCGGGAGCTCGAGCGCTCGCTGGGCCATCAACTGCTCAAGCCCGAAGGCCGCGGCCTGGTGCTGACCGAGGCTGGTCAAGCCGCCTTCGCCCGCGCCGAGGAGATCTTCCAGATCGGCCAGATGGTGCCGCACGAGGTTCACGAGGCCGCCACGCAGCGCGTGCAGCGCCTGTCGGTGGGCTTGTCCGACGGCCTGTCCAAGCTGGCCGCCCATGCCCTGCTGGCGCCGGTCCTGGACACGCCGAACCTGCGCCTCGTCTGCCATGAGGGCGAGGTCGACCAGCTGATCGGCGAGCTGGCCCTGCACCACCTGGACCTGGTGCTGACCGACCAGCCCGCGCCGGTGAATCCCACGCTGCGCATCACCAGCCAGCTGCTGGCCAGCACCTCGGTCGACTGGTACGGCCCCGCGGAACTGGTCGAGCGCGCCCGTCGCGCGCCGAACAAGGGCTTCCCTCACGTGCTGGAGACGCTGCCGGTGCTGCTGCCGACGCGCCATGCCTCGCTGCGCGCGGGCCTGGAGCGCTGGTTCGAGCAGCACCACATCCGGCCGCAGATCGTCGGCGAGTTCGAGGACAGCGCGCTGATGAGCGTCTTCGCCGCGCGCGGCCTGGGCGTCTTCCCGGTCAGCCGACTCGGCGCGGACGACCTGTCGATGATGGCCGGCCTGCACCTGCTGGGCCAGACCGAGGTCGTCGAGGACGTCCACGGGATCTACTCGCGTCGCGGCCAGAACCATCCGCTGGTGGCCAAGCTGCTGCAGCGTCGCGGCATGCAGGAACCGGTGATGGACAGCGAATCGGAAATTGCTTCAGAAGAATGAGATTGAAGCAGGTTTATACGAAGTGAATACGACGTTAAGGTCCGCACCTCGTGCGCGCGAGAGCGCGCGTTCCGTCCAACGGCTCACTCGGATCCAGGAGAACCAGTCATGAGCGACTACCAACGACATCCGGCGTCCCCCTCGGCCTGGACGCCCGCCACCGCCAGCGGCGGCGATTCGGTCTTCACCCAGCGCGCCGATGTGGCGCGCGTGCTGCGCAACACCTATGCGCTGCTGTCGATGACGCTGCTGTTCAGCGGCGCGGTGGCGGCGGCCGCGGTGGCGTTCAAGCTGCCCGCCCCGGGCATGATCCTGACGCTCATCGGCTACTTCGGCCTGCTGTTCGCGATCCACAAGACGCAGCATTCCGCCGCGTCGGTGCCGCTGGTCTTCGCGCTGACCGGCTTCATGGGCTACACCCTGGGCCCGCTGCTGAGCGCCATCCTGAACCTGCCCGGCGGCGCCAACACGATCGCCCTGGCGCTGGGCACCACCGGCGCGACCTTCCTGGTGCTGTCGGCCTATGTGCTGGCGACCAAGAAGGACTTCAGCTTCATGGGCGGCTTCCTGTTCGCCGGCATGATCATCGCGATCCTGGCGTCGCTGGCCAACCTGTTCTTCCAGCTGCCGATGCTGGCGATGGTGGTCTCGGGCGTCGTGGCGCTGCTGTCGGTGGGCATGATCCTGTTCCACACCAGCATGATCGTGAACGGCGGCGAGCGGAACTACGTGATGGCCACCGTCAGCCTGTTCGTCTCGCTGTTCAACCTGTTCACCAGCCTGCTGAGCATCTTCGGCTTCGCCGGCTCCAGCGACGACTGACGGCGACGATGAAGACCTTGCTGTGGTCCTTGACCGGCGTGTTCGCGCTGGTCTGGAGCGGACTGGCCTGGGCGGCGGCCGGCCTGGTGCGCTGGACGGTGGAGGCGCTCTCCACCGGCCGCGCCACCGAGCTGGGCAAGGCCGCGGTCGAGTTCAAGTTCCCGGCCTGGGCCGAGCCCTTCCTCGACACCGGGCTGCTCGAGATGCTCCAGTCCTTTGTGCGCTGGCTGATGGAGATGGCGGGCACCGGCGCCCCGATGGCCGGGACGGCGATCGGCTGGCTGGTGCCGGTGGTGTGGGTCACCTGGGCCTTCGGGCTGACGGCGCTGATCGTGATCGCGCTGCTGCTCAATCACCTGATCAAGAGCCTGCCGCGCACCGGCGGCGGCACAGCAGCGGCGACACGCTGACGCGTCCCCGGCCTCGTTCAGCCCCCGCAGGGCTGGACGAGGCCGTCGCCATGAGGCGCGGCGCGGAACTCGGGCAGCTGCTCGACCTCGGTCGCATAGGCGATCAGCGTCTGCAGCCGCTCCGCCGGCGGCAGCAGCTCCGGCGTCATCTGCCGGACGAATTCCCACATCACCCCGATCGTGATGCCCGCCAGGCCGATCGCGTCGCGCTCGGCCGAGAGCGGCGCCTTGCCCATCTCCGCCTCGAGCTCCAGCAGCGCGGCGCGCAGCTGGGCGCCCACCCGCTCGAGCCAGGGCGCATGCTGCTTGTCGTCCGGGCGCAGCTGCTGCTCGTACACCGCCTGCACGCTCTTGTCGGTGGCCGCCAGCGCCAGGCCGATCAGCCGCAGTGCGCGCTTGAGCGCCGGATCGCTGGGCGGCAGCAGCGCCCGTCCCGGCGACAGCGACTGCGCGTACTGCAGGATCAGCGTCGAATCCATCAGCACCGTGCCGTCGTCGCAGACGAAGGTCGGCGCCTTGACGACCGGGTTGATGCGGCTGAATTCGTCGAAGGTGCGGAACACCGACAGCGAGCGGTGCTCGAAGCGCAGGCCCAGCAGCTGCATCGCGATCGCGGCGCGGCGGACGTAGGGGGAGTCGAGCATGCCGATGAGCTGCATGGCGGAACTTTCGTGAGGGGACGTGGTGGGCTCAGGCGCCGGCGGGCAGCGCCACGGTGAAGCGGTAGAGGCAGCACTCGTCGCCGTGGAGGGTGCGGACCTCGCGATCGATCTCGCCGGCGGCGCGGCCGCGGATGACGCCGGGCCAGAACTGCGCGGCGGGGGTGTTGGCCATCAGGTGGTAGACCTCCCAGCGGCCCGGGAAGCGCGCCAGCACCTCGCCGGCCGCGCGCGCCGCCAAGCCGTGGCCGCGGTAGCCCCGCGCGAGGAAGAAGTAGCCCATGTTGTGGTCGGACTGGCTGTCCTCGCAGTCGCGGTCGACCACCGCGAAGCCGGCCAGTTCGTCGCCGACCCAGATCAGGAACGGATGCACGTCCGGCTGCGCCCAGTACGGCGCCTTGGGCCGCAGCTGGTAGCGCCCCTCGGGCGCGAACGCCACCGGCGTCCACTCGCTGAGGTCGTAGTTGTAGAACTGCATCAGGTTCTCGATGCGCGGCAGGTCGTCGGGCGCCGCGCGCTCGATCCGCAGCGCCGGGCTGTCGGGAAGCGGCACGGGGATCGAGTCGGAAAAGGCGCCGGGTCGTGTCTCCATGAGGCCTCGCTGCTGGCTGTTCCTGTGGTCTTCTCCCGGCCGCGTCAGCGCGGCGGCGGGAAGTCGTCGTCGAAGGGATAGCGAACGCCGGCCAGCGCGCGGATGCGATCCATCCACCCGAGCACCGCCAGCGTCTCCGCATGCGGGACCACCGGGCTTTCGATCTCACCGGCGCGGGCGCAGCGCATCGCCTCGCGGATCTCGTTCTCGAAGCCGTTGATCTCGAAGGGGCGCTCGATCGTCTCGACCGTGCCGCGCGCCGGCAGCCACTGCAGACGCGTCGCTTCCCAGAAGGTCTCCGGCAGCACGATGGCGCCAGCCGCGCCCAGCACCTGCATCGTGTTGGGCGCGAAGGTGTCCACCGCGCAATGGAACTGCGACACCAGCCCATCGCCGAAGTCCAGCGCCACCGCCAGCCGCGCGTCCACGCCGGTCGGCGCGAGCTTGGCCCGCACCTGCAGGTCGACCAGCGGCGGCACCTCGCCGAGTGCGTGCTGCAGCACCCAGCGCGTGGCGGTCAGGTTGTAGATGCCGACGTCCAGCAGCGCGCCCCCGGCCAGCGCCGGGCTGAAGATGCGGCTGTCGGGGTCGTAGGGCGCGGGGAAGCAGAAGCTCGATTGCAGCCCGTGCAGCGCGCCGAGACGGCCGTCGCGCAGCCAGGCCGCGAGCTCCTGGTAGGCCGGCAGGAAACGCGTCCAGACGGCTTCCATCAGGAAGCTCCGGTGCGTCCGCGCGGCCTCGACCAGGCGGCGGCCCATCTCCTGATTGGGCACCAGCGACTTCTCGCACAGCACCGCCTTGCCGGCGCGCAGCGCGGCCAGGACGGGCTCGTAGTGCTGGCCATGGGGCGTGGCCACGTAGACGCCGTCGATGGCCGGATCGGCCAGCAGCACCGCCGGATCGGTGTGGGCAAGCACGGCGGGCTCTCCCGCTGCGGACCAGCGGTCGGCGAACTGCTGCGCGCGATGGGCATCGCGGCCGCAGACCGCGTGCAGGCGGCAGCCGTCGAGGCGCGCGACGGCATCGGCGAAGCGATGGGCGATCGCGCCCGGGCCGATCACGGCCCACTGGAAGGTGGAGTCGGACATGGGTCGGTGGGGAAGCGGGCCGGTCCCGCGATGTGCGGCAAGGGGAGCCGACATGCTAATCGCCAACGCCGTCGTGACGTCTTGCCGCGGAAGGCCTCAGGGTTGTCCCGGGGCAGGGTTCGCCACGGGGGCGGACGACGCCCATGCCCTTCGTTCCCGGCGGGGTCATCGGCTAAGGTGGCGGCCTCGCACAACACGAATGCCTGTGACCCACGCAGGCCGTCTCCCATGAGGATTCCCTTCGTCCTGGCCGCCACCGTGGCCCTCGCCGCGCCCGTCCTGGCGCAGACCGTCACGCCCGCCGCGGCCCCGGCCTCCGCCGTGGCGTCGGCCGCCACCGGCGCGCCGTCCGCCAACCTGCTGCTGGCGCCGAGTCCGCTGCCGCTGCAGTACCCGCCGTTCGACCGCATTCCCGACGCCGACATCGGCCCCGCGCTCGACCAGGGCATGGCGGAGCAACTGGCCGAGGTGGCCGCGATCGCCGACAACCCGGCCGCGCCGACCTTCGACAACACCATCGTGGCGCTCGAACGCGGCGGCCGCACGCTGGGCCGCGCGACCACGCTGCTGATGAGCCTCACCGGCGCCGACGCCAACCCCGCGCGGCTGAAGCTGCAGGCCGACTACGCCACCCGCCTGGCCGCGCACCGCGACGCGATCCAGCTCAATCCCAGGCTCTTCGCCCGCATCGAGGCGCTGTATCTGCGCCGCGCCGCGCTGGGCCTGGGCGCGCAGGAGCAGCGCCTGATCGAACGCCAGTACCAGCAGTTCCTGCGCGCCGGCGCGAAGCTGGACGAGGACGGCAAGGCCCGCATGAAGGCGATCAACGCCGAGCTGGCGCAGCTGGGGGCGCGCTTCAACCAGAACGTCCTGGCGGAAGTGAACGACTCGGCGGTCGTCGTCGACAGCCTGGAGGAGCTCAAGGGCCTGGACGAGGAGCAGATCTCCGCCGCCGCGGCGGCTGCGAAGGCCCGCGGCCTGGACGGCAAGTACCTGATCGCGCTGCTGAACACGACCGGCCAGCCGGTGCTGGCGCAGCTGGAGAACCGCGCGCTGCGCCAGCGGGTGTACGAGGCCTCGGTGGCACGCGGCTCGCGCGGCAATGCCTTCGACAACACCGCGCTGGTCTCACGCGTGGTCACGCTGCGGGCCGAGCGGGCGCGGCTGCTGGGCTTCGCCACGCATGCCGACTTCGTGCTCAAGGATGAGACGGCCAAGACCCAGCAAGCCGTCAACGGCATGCTGCGCCAGCTGGCGCCGTCGGCGGTCGGCGCGGCCCGGCGCGAGGGCGCCGAACTGCAGGCCGTGATCGATCGCGAGCAGGCCGCGCGTCATCAGCCCTCGTTCAAGCTGGCCGCCTGGGACTGGAGCTTCTACAGCGAGAAGCTGCGGGCCGAGAAGTACGGCTTCGACGAGTCGCAGCTCAAGCCCTACCTCGAGATGAGGAACGTGCTGGAGAACGGCGTGTTCTACGCGGCGGGGCAGCTCTACGGCCTCAAGTTCAAGGAACGCCGCGACCTGCCGGTCTACCACCCCGACGTGCTGGTCTACGACGTCTTCAACGCGGACGGCTCGCAGCTGGCGATCTTCCTGGCCGACCTGTACGCGCGGCCCTCCAAGCGCGGTGGCGCGTGGATGAATGCCTACGTCGACCAGAGCGGGCTGATGAACCAGAAGCCGGTGGTGGCGAATCACCTCAACATCCCGAAGCCGGCCGACGGCAAGCCCACGCTGCTGACCTGGGACGAGGTGACGACGCTGTTCCACGAGTTCGGGCATGCGCTGCACGGCATGTTCTCCAACGTGAAGTACCCGAGCATGGCCGGCACCAAGGTGCCGCGCGACTTCGTCGAGTACCCGTCGCAGGTCAACGAGATGTGGGCGGACTGGCCGAGCGTGCTGGCGAACTACGCGAAGCACTACAAGACCGGCGAGCCGATGCCGCGCGCGTTGCTGGACAAGGTGCTGGCGGCCAAGCAGTTCAACCAGGGTTTCGCCTCGACCGAGTACCTGAGCGCCGCGAGCCTGGACCAGCGCTGGCACCAGCTCCCGCTGGACCGGATCCCGGCGGCCGACGGCGTGATGGCCTTCGAGGCCCAGGCGCTGCGCGAGGAGGGCTACGACTACGACGCGGTGCCGCCGCGCTACCGCACGCCCTACTTCAGCCACATCATGGGCGGCTACGCGGCGGGCTATTACGCCTACGTGTGGTCGGAGGTGCTGGACGCCAACACGGTGCAGTGGTTCAAGGCCAATGGCGGCCTCAAGCGCGAGCTGGGCGACACCTTCCGCGCCAAGCTGCTGTCGCAGGGCGGCAGCCAGGACGCGCTGACGCTGTTCCGCGGTGTCGTCGGCCACGAGCCGCAGATCCAGCCGCTGCTCGAGCGCCGCGGGCTGGTGATCGAGAAGACCCGCACCGCCGGGTCGCCGCAGCAGGCGGCGCAGCCCTGATCGCAGGCGTCGCCCGCCGCGAGCGGGCGCCCGTCCTCAGCCGCCGGTCTTGTCGAGGTCCTTCGTGTCCTCGACCCCCTGCTGCGTGATCAGCCGCTGCATCAGCGCGAAGAAGCGGTCGTAGAACTGTCCGGCCGGGATGGTCTCGGACGCGACCTTGACCAGCGATTCCGAGGTCGACGACAGCGGCACCGAGATTGAACCGATCGCGCTCACCCCGAGGCTGGTGGAATTGGCGCTGCGCTTGACGTTGTAGCGGTCCTGCAGCGCGGACACGTAGGCGGTGGCCAGCTTGCCGCTGCCGCCCTCGGGCACGCAGACGATGGTGAAGCTGATCTCCACGTGCACCTCGCCCTCGGGCTGGAAGCGCTTCGTGCCGGCGATCGAGTCCGGCGTCGCGGTGTTGATCACGTAGCCCTGGCTCAGCAGCGCGCGCCGCGCGGCCTCGCAGGTGTCGTTGACGCTGGCGTCGAACAGGCGCGAGAAGGTCTCGTCCGCCGCGAAGCGCTCGTTCTGGTAGACGGAGTTCTTGCGCGCGGCGCTGCCCGGCGCGAAGGCGCCGCAGCCGGCCAGCAGCGCGGCCGCCAGGGCCGCCATGGCCCAGGGGCGAAGGGAATCGGAAGTGAGGCGTCGGATCATCGTCGTCAGGCCGTGATCGGCCAGCGGCGGATTATCCGTGTCCGGGCTGACGACGCCCCGTCGTCACCGCACCGCTGTGCGGCCGCGGGCTCAGTGGGCCAGCTGCGAGGTCAGCAGCGTCTCCCATTCGCCGTCGATGCAGACCTGCAGGCGGCGCGCGCTGCCGGGGCAGCGGTGCCAGTGCTCGCTGGCCGCGGACATCAGCGCCGGCCATAGCGGGCGGTCGCCGTCGCAGCGGCTGCGCGGGATGACCAGGGCCAGTTCGCGTTGCGTCTCGTGGCCGTCGGCTTCAATGAAGTCCAGCCGCGCCCGCACGACCACCGTCAGCGGGGTCGACAACAGCAGTTCGGCATTCACAATTTCCAGCGTTTCCATGGCCGCGATCGTAGGCAGGGCGCATGCCCGTGGGTGTCGGGGTCGCCCGCGACGCCCTGTAGGACATTGCCTCATCCCGCAGGCGGTGATCGCCCTCGCCGCCTTCGATCCGAACCGCGCGTGCGCCATTCGCCGGCGATCTCCGCTTGTCCTACAAAACATCGCGGATGCGGACGACAGGGCCGGCTGTTCGGCATACGTAGAGTCAATTCCAGCGCACCGCGGGGTGCACAAGGAGCCGACAGATGGGTATCGCCGACCACCATTCCCTCGCCCTGCATGTTCATGAGATCGCCTGCCAGGTCCAGTGGACCGCCGTCGGCGACCACGAACCGGTCCTGGGACTGGAAGCGGCCCTGCCCTACCTGATGGACCACGCCCCCGCGACGTTCGCCGAGCCGGCCCCTGCCGTCGTGTCGACAGACCGCCACGCCGCGTGAGTCCGAGCCCTGTCATCAATCCAAGGAGATCAACATGATGATTCGAGCCACCGTTCTCGCCCTGGCCACCGCTGTGGGCGCCATCACGATGCTGCCGGGCTGCGCCGTCACCCGCGGCCAATCCTCGGTCGGCGAGTACGTCGACGATGCCGCCGTCACCACCGCGGTGAAGTCCAAGTTCGTCGAGGCCAAGACCGTGGACGCCAGCTCCATCCACGTCGAGACGCTGCAGGGCGAGGTGATGCTGTCGGGCTTCGCCAAGAGCGCCACCGAGAAGGCCGATGCCGAGCGCCTGGCGCGCGAAGTCAAGGGCGTGAAGCGCGTCAAGAACGAGATCGCCATCCGCAACTGATCGGGTGACCGATCGGGCCGCGGAGGCCCAGCCTGACGCGCTGACGCGCGACCGACACGCGCCCGGTGGCGGCTTGACCGACCGCCCCGGGCGTTGTGCGCGAACGGACGGGATGCGGAGGCACACCGTCCGTTCGCGCGCACCCGCTTGTGGTTCCGAGAAGTACACGAGTCCCGCCATGGAGTCCCAGCCCGCCAGCGCCGCCCTCACCTGCTTCCTCGTCGAGGACAACGCCGTCATCCGGGAGAACCTGGTGGCGACGCTCGAGGAGATGGTGGACCTGCGCGTGCTCGGTCACGCGGAGGACGAGCGCGGCGCGCTGGACTGGCTGTCGGACAGCCATCCCGGCTGCGACCTGCTGATCATCGACATCTTCCTGGCCCAGGGCACCGGGCTGAACGTGCTGCGCGCCGCCGGCGAGCGGATGCCGCAGGCGCGCCGCGTGGTGCTGAGCAACTACGCGACGCCGGACATGCGCCAGCGCTGCTTCGCGCTGGGCGCCGACAAGGTGTTCGACAAGTCAGCCGAGCTCGAGGACCTGCTCGCCTACTGCGGCGGCCTGGCCGATGCGGCCCATCGCGATGCGGCTACTCGATCAGCCCGTTCTTGAGGGCGTAATACGTCAGCTCGCTGTTGGTGTTCAGCGCGAGCTTCTCCAGCACGCGCGAGCGGTAGGTCGAGACCGTCTTCACGCTCAGCGACATGCCGTCGGCGATGTGGCCGACGGTCTCGCCGCGGGCCAGGCGCAGGAAGACCTGCAGTTCGCGCTCGGACAGGGATTCGTGCGGCGCCTGGTCGGCCGGCGCGCCCAGGCCCTCGGCCAGCAGTTCGGCCACGGCCGGCGTGATGTACTTGCGACCGCGGAACACGGTGCGGATCGCGGTGGCGATCTCCTCGGGGTCGCATTCCTTGTTCAGGTAGCCGCTGGCGCCCTGGCGCAGCAGCGTGGTCGCGTAGTGGGTCTCGGGGAAGCCGCTGAGGATCAGCACCGGCAGCTCGGGCTTGCGGGCCTTGATGGCGGCCAGGGTCTCGACGCCGCTCTGGTCGGGCAGCGAGAGGTCCATCAGCATCACGTCGACTTCGCCGGCGCGGGCCAGGTCCAGGGCCTCGCGGCCGGAGCTGGCTTCGCCGGTGACGCGCAGGTCGACCTGTTCGGAGAGGAATTGCCGCAGCCCGGCGCGGACAATCGCGTGGTCGTCGACGATGGCGATTCGGATCATGGTGAGGCGATGGTCAAGCGAGCGAAATCGCTCGGGGAGTGTAGAGGATGAGCCTGAAGGACACCGTCACGAACCTGGGTCGCAAGACCTGGGCGATGCCGCTGGGCGTGTTCGTGGCCCTGTTGATGATCCTGATCAGCGAGTTGGCCTATTTCGGCGCCGTGTCGCAGATGGACCGCCTGGACACGCTGGGCCGGGCCAGGATGGAGCTGCTCCGGCTGATGGCCCGCGTGACCGACGCGGAGTCAGGGCAACGGGGATACCTGATCACCCGCCGGCCGGAATACCTGGACCCCTACCGCTTCGCCGCGGAAGACGCCTCGCAGGGGCTCAGCGCGCTGCAGCGGATGTACGCGCAGGTCGGCGCCGAGGATGCCGAGCGCCGCAGCAAGGAGATCGCCAGCGCCGTCGGTGCCAAGCTCAGCGAGCTGCAGGAGGTGCTCAAGCTTTATGAGAGCGGGCGCGAGGCGGCTGGCCGGGAGCTCATGATGACCGACATCGGCCGCGACCAGATGGAGCAGATCCGCCGTCGCTCGGCCGAGCTGCTGGCCGACGAGAACCGCCGCATCGCGCTGGGCACCGGCCAGGTCTACGACACGCTGATGCTCAGCCGCATCGGCGTGGCCGGCATGACGCTGCTGAGCCTGATCGTGTTCGTGCTGTTCGTGCGCAAGAGCCGCGCGCTCGACGACCAGCGCGCCGAGCAGGCGCAGGAGGTGCGCGCCGAACGCGACCGGCTGGAGGTCGAGGTGGCGCGCCGCACCGCCGAGCTCACCCAGCTGGCCCGCCACCTGCAGACCGCGCGCGAGGACGAGCGCGCCCGCCTCGCCCGCGATCTGCATGATGAGCTCGGCGCGTTGCTGACCGCGGCCAAGCTCGACGTCGCGCGGCTGCGGCCCAAGCTGCAGGCCGGGGCGCCCGACCTGATGCAGCGGCTCAACCACCTGACGGAGACGCTCAACAGCGGCATCGCGCTCAAGCGCCGCATCATCGAGGACCTGCGGCCGTCGACGCTGGACCAGCTCGGCCTGGTGCCGGCGCTCGAGATCCTGTGCCGCGAGACTTCCGAGCGGCTCGGCGTGCCGATCCGCATGAGCCTGGATCCCGCGGTCGAGCTGCCGCCCAGCGCGCAGTTGACGGCCTTCCGGCTGGTGCAGGAGGCGCTGACCAACACCGCCAAGTACGCCCGGGCCACCGAGGTCGAGGTGACGCTCAAGCGCGAATACGCGCAGGCCATGGTCGTGGTTTCCGACAACGGCCAGGGCTTCGAGCCGGACCGGCTCACGCTGGGCTCGCACGGGCTGCTGGGCATGCGTTTCCGCGTCGAGGCCGAGCGCGGCCAGCTGCGCCTGCGCAGCGCGCCGGGGCAGGGCACGGAGGTCTGCGCCTGGTTGCCGCTCAAACGCGATGAGCCGGAGATCCCGCGCATCGACTTTCCGATTCCTGGCATGGCGGGGATGCCCGGGGAAGGTGGCGCCTCGCCCGCGGGTGGCGGGCTGTAGGCGGGCTCCTACGAGCGCCCGGGACGCCCGGCGACCGTCGCTTCCGGTGGCCGCCGACCCGGCGGCGCCGGGCGCCTGCCTAGAGTGAGGGCATGGATCCGCGGCCTTCCGCGGAATTTCCGCGACACCGCGATATCCCCGAAAGGAGCCTCGCCATGAAGCACTCTTCCCGCCCCAGCCAACTCGCCCTGCTGCTGCCCGCCGTGGTGGCCGCCGTCGCCCTGACCGCCTGCGGTCGTGAGGACGACGGTCGCACCGCCGGCCAGCGCCTGGACGACGGCATCTCCAAGATGGAGCAGAAGTCCGAGGAAGCGAAGCAGGACACCCGCCAGGCCATGGACAACATGGGCAACAAGATGGACCGGACCGCCGACAAGGTCGGCGCCGCCGTCGACGACGCCCAGATCACGACGTCCATCAAGACCGCGCTGGCGGGCGACCCCAAGCTCAGCGCGCTCGATGTGAAGGTCGAGACCGAGAAGGGCCACGTGACCCTGGACGGCACCGCGCCCGACCTGGCCGCGCGTGACCGCGCCGGCTCGATGGCCCTGGCCGCCAAGGGCGTCCAGTCGGTCAACAACCGCATCAAGGTCAACGGCTGATCTCCTCCTCTGCAGCCGTCTGACCGGGGCCCCGGCCCGCGTCGCCCGACGCGGTGCCGGGGCTTTCTGCTGTCGGCCTTCGCCCGGGGTATTCCCGGTTTCCTGTCGTATTCGTGACGATTCGTTAACGCGCTTCACGGGGCTGTCATCCGCGCTGCCTAGCGTGCCGCCCTGTCGCCGCCCGGCCCGTCGAGGGAGACCGGGCAGCGGCGTCCTCGAGCCACGAAAGATCGACATGAAGAAGACGACCGTCCGTTCCGTTCCCCGCCTGTGCCGCCCGAGCCTGCTGGGCCGGACCCTGATGAGCCTGGCCGCGATCGCGGCGCTGAGCGCCTGCAACACCAAGGACAACGACGGCTACGACATCCCGGCCGTCGTCCAGCCGACGCAGGGCCGGCTCGTCGATGCGCCGGTGGAGGGCGTCAGCTACCAGGCCACGCCGTCGGCGATCTCCGGCAAGACCGGCGCGAACGGCGTCTTCACCTGCAAGGCGGGCGACACGGTGAGCTTCAGCGTCGGCGGCGTCGTCGTGGGCAGCGCCGCCTGCGCGGCGACCGTCGCGGCGGCGGACCTCGCCGGCACCAGCGCGCTGGGCGACGTCAAGCTGCAGAACCGCCTCGTCTTCCTGCAGGCGCTGGACGAGGACGACGATCCCACCAACGGCATCCGCATCACGGCCGCGGTGCACGACGCGCTGACCCAGGCGCTGGACTTCACCCTGCCCGCTGCCGACTTCGACAAGGCCTTCGCCGCGCTGCTGCCGGCCGGGCAGAACGATGCCTACGGCCAGCCCTACGCCGGCCGCGCGATGAGCGCCAGCCGCCGCGCCGCCGCGGTCGACCACTACGAATCGACGATGGCCACGCTGCTCGGCAAGACCGAGACCAGCAGCGCCACCCAGGACAGCGCCGGCGGCGCCGTCGCGATCACCAAGTTCCAGATCCGCGCCGCCGACAACCAGTACGTGCCCTACGAGGGCAGCAACGCCGACGCGAAGAAGGACTTTCCCAAGGGCTTCTATCCGGCGGTCGGCTCGGGCCTGGCCTACAAGGGCAGGAACGTGGACGGCGCGCTGGAGTTCTGGGGCATCACCGACCGCGGCCCCAACGGCGACAGCCCGAGCGCGCCGCGCCCGGACACCGGCGCGGCCGCGACGACCAAGATGTTCCCCGCGCCAAGCTTCGCGCCGTCGATCGGCGTGATCACGCTGGGCAAGGACGGCGCGGTCATCACCAGCCTGAATCCGCTGAAGAACCCCGACGGCTCGAAGGTCACCGGCCGTCCGCTGCCCTTCGGCGCCGTCGGCAACAGCGCCGAGGTGCCGCTGGCCGACACCCTGAAGTTCGACCAGACCAAGGGCAACTTCGACGCGAACGGCCTGGACAGCGAGACGCTGGTCCCCGACGCCGCCAACAAGGTGTTCTGGACTTCGGACGAGTACGGCCCCTTCATCGTGAAGATCGACACGGCCAGCTTCCAGGTCGTCAAGCGCTACGCGCCCGGCACGACCGCCGGCAGCCTGCCCGAGGTGCTGAAGCATCGCCGGCCCAACCGCGGCATGGAGGGCCTGACGATGGACGCGGCGACCGGCCGGCTGCATGGCTTCCTGCAGAGCCCGATCGATCCGGTGGACGCCGCCGGCAAGAGCCTCGAGGTGGTCGACAGCGCCGACCTGGACCAGGACGGCAAGACCACCGACAAGGTCAAGGTGCGCGACTTCGCCCAGTTCGCGCGCTGGATCGAGTTCGATCCCAAGACCGAGACCTCGCGGCTCTACGCCTATCCGCTCAGCTACCCGCTCGCCGCCAAGGGCGAGAAGTGGGACCGCAACCGCACCGGCAGCGCCAAGCTCGGCGACCTGGTCTCGCTGGGCAACGGCAGGTTCATCGTCATCGAGCAGGGCGCCGACTCCACCGGCGCGGTGCGCAACTTCCTGATGCTGGTGGAGCTGCCGGCCGAGGCGACCGACATCGCCGCCATCGGGACCGAGCTCGAGCGCAACAGCATCGATGGCGTGACCGCCTCGGCGGTGACCTGGGCCAAGGTCGTGAAGCTGAAGAAGACGGTGCTGCTGGACCTGAACGCCGCCGGCTGGAAGGCCGAGAAGGCCGAGGGCCTGGCGGTCGTCGACGGCAACACGCTGGCGCTGATCAACGACAACGACTTCGGCCTGAAGTCGACGCTGGTGGACGCCAAGGGCAAGCTGCTGGCCGGCGATCCGACCGAGTGCAGCGTCGACGCCAACGGCGTGATCGTCCAGGACGGCAGCTGCGCGGCCGGCGCCACCACCGCGCGCGTGACCCGCGGCAACGAGGTCGACCGCCTCACCCACCTGTGGCTGTTCAAGTTCCCGAAGGCGCTGGGCAGCTACGTGGCGCCCTGACCGGCCGGCGGCCCGGCCCCTCGCGGTCGGGTCTACCCGAGGTGTCCTCCGGCACCTCGGCGGCCGCGGGACGCTGACGGAGAATGCCCGCCAGCAAGAACTCCAGGCTGTCGCGCATGACCCGTCACCCTCTCGCCCGCACCACGGCGGCCGCGCTTGTCGCGGCCGTTTCCCTTGGCGCCGCCCCCTTCGCCCAGGCCGCGACGCCCGCGACCGGCGCGGCCGCGTCCGCACCCGCCGCCGCGCCCGAAGCGCCGCTCGACCAGCTGCCCTACACGCCGAGCCTGGACACCGCGGCGATGGATCGCAGCGCCGATCCCTGCGACGACCTCTACCAGTACGCCTGCGGCGGCTGGATGGCGGCCAACCCGATCCCGCCGGACCAGGCGCGCTGGTCGGTCTACGCCAAGATGGCCAACGAGAACCAGCGCTACCTCTGGGGCATCCTGGACAAGCTCTCGGCCGCCGATCCGGCGCGCAGCGCCAACCAGGCGCGCATGGGCGACTACTTCGCCGCCTGCATGGACGAAGCGGCGGCCGAGCGCCACGCGCTGGCGCCGCTGCGACCGCTGCTGTCGCGCATCGACGCGCTGAAAGACCGCCGCGAGCTGCCGGCCCTGCTGGCCGCGCTGCACCTGGCGACCAACAACGAGCGCGTGCTGTTCCACTTCAGCTCGGGCCAGGACATGGCCGACTCGACGCGCGTCATCGCCTTCGCCTACGCCGGTGGGCTGAGCCTCCCGGACCGCGAGTACTACTTCAAGGCCGACGAGAAATCCCGCACCCTGCGGGACCAGTTCGTCGCGCATATCGCGCGCAGCTTCGAGCTGCTCGGCGATGCGCCGGAGGCGGCGCGCACGCAGGCCAGGCAGGTGATGGCCCTGGAGACCGCGCTGGCGCGCGCCTCGCTGAGCCGCGTCGACAAGCGCGATCCCTACAAGGGCTTCCATCCGATGAAGGCGGCCGGGCTGCAGGCGCTCACGCCCGGCTTCGACTGGGCGGCCTACCAGCGCGCGCTGGGCCTGGACCCGCAGGCGGCCTACAACGTGACCGAGCCGGCCTTCTTCAAGGCCATGGCCAGGGAACTGCGCCAGCGCGACCTCGCGCAGTGGCGCCATTACCTGCGCTGGCAGCTGGTCAGCAGCCAGGCGCCGACGCTCTCCGGCGCCGCGGTGCAGGCCAACTTCGAGTTCTTCGGCCAGACGCTGCAGGGCGTGCCGCAGAACAAGGCGCGCTGGAAGCGCTGCGTCGAGCTGGTCGACGCGCAGCTCGGCGAGGCGCTGGGCCAGGAGTTCGTCGCCCGCAACTTCAGTCCCGACCTGAAGGACAAGACGCTGACGATGACGAAGCAGATCGAGGACGCGATGGCCGCGCGCATCCAGTCGTTGAGCTGGATGAGCGAGACCACGAAGCAGCGCGCCCAGGAGAAGCTGCATGCGATCGTCAACAAGGTCGGTTATCCGGACCGCTGGCGCGATTACGGCGCGCTGAGCGTCGCGCGCGACGATTTCGCCGGCAATGTGATGCGGGGCAATGCCTTCGAGCTCAAGCGCCAGCTGGCCAAGATCGGCAAGCCGCTGGACCGCGGCGAGTGGGGCATGACGCCGCAGACAGTCAACGCGTATTACGACGCGCAGATGAACGACATCAACTTCCCGGCCGGCGTGCTGCAGCCGCCGCTGTTCGACCCCAAGCTGGATGACGCGCCGAACTACGGCAACACCGGCGGGACGATCGGCCATGAGTTGATCCACGGCTTCGACGACGAAGGCCGGCAGTTCGATGCCAAGGGCAACCTGCGCGACTGGTGGACGAAGAAGGACGGCAAGGCCTTCGAGCAGCGCGCCGCCTGCGTGACCAAGCAATACGCGCAGTACGTGGTCGTCGACGACATCCGCATCAACAGCAAGCTGACGCTGGGCGAGGACCTGGCCGACCTCGGCGGCCTGGTGCTGGCGCATGCGGCCTGGAAGGCGCAGATCGCGGACATGTCGCCGCCGCCGGCGGACCGCGACGGCCTGACGCCGGAGCAGCGCTTCTTCGTCGGCTTCGCGCAGTGGGACTGCAGCCACGCGCGGCCGGAGTACGCGCGCGTGCATGCGCTGACCGACCCGCATTCGCCGGGGCGCTACCGGATCAACGGGGTCGCGGTGAACATGCCCGAGTTCGAACGGGCCTTCCACTGCAAGCCGGGCCAGAAGATGGTCAAGCCCGACGCCGAGCGCTGCCGCATCTGGTGACGCGGCCCGGCGGGCCTCGCGGCGCGAGGGTCCGCCGACCCGGGCCGCCGACGTCAACCGATCAGCAGGTCCTCGGCCGTCTTGCCGGCCGCCAGCGCTTCCTTGAACCAGGTGGGACGCTTGCCGACGCCGGTCCAGGTGCGACCGGCGCCATCGTGGTATTTCGGCGTGCCGGCGCCGCGCGGCGCCTTGCGCTTGGCGGTGGTGGCCGCGCGGGCCGGTTTCGCGGCGGCCTTGCGGCCGGCGCGCGGACGCTGCAGGGTCGCGCCGAACAATTCCTCGGGGGTCAGGCCGTAGTGATCGATGGCCTCGCGGATCCGCGCGACCACGCCGGAGATTTCCTTCGCGCGCAGCGCCTCGGCTTCCTTCTGAAGTTTCTCGATCTGACTCAGGACTTGTTTCAAGGATTTCGCCATTCGGCTGACTCCATTCGGGGTGAATTGACCTGGGCATCTGCCTCTGTGTCGCTGACCTCCCGGGCGCGACTGTAGCGCCCTGCGCGCGAGCGATGCGGAAACGACACAGCCTGTCCCATTGACACGGGGTGATTCGACTGATTCCAGTAGGGCGCCAGGCGACATACATGTCGATTGCGCAGTCCATGCCGGCGCGAGACATCGGTTCATTGCGCTTCGGCAAGAACGCGGGCGGCGACGCGTTTCGCCGGGAATGGACAGGGAGCGCGCTCCTTAGAGTGAATCGTTCATTCACCGCAATTGCTGGACGGAGTGCCGCGATGGTTCGATCCACACACCCGATCAATGCGCCGACCTACCTGCGCCTGCGCGACCAGATCCGCGCCGACATCGAGGACGGCTGCTGGCGCCTGGGCCAGCACCTGACGCTGCACGAGCTGAGCGCGCATTACCAGGTCAGCAACGTGCCGGTGCGGGAGGCGCTGCTGCAGTTGCAGGGGGACGGCATGGTGGACATGCGGATGAACAAGGGCGCGGTGGTGCGAGCGGTGGACGCGCGCTTCATCGAGGAGTATTTCGACGTGCGCGAAGCGCTGCACACGATGCTGCTGGCTCAGGCCTGCGGTCGGCCCGAGGCCCGCGAGGCGGCGCACGGGCCGCAGGTCGAGGCGCTCGTGCGGGCGGTGGAGGAGGCCGCCCGAGATGGCCGTGCGCGGGAGCTGCTGGCGGCCGACGAGACGCTGCACGAGGAACTCGCGCGCTGGGGCGGCAATGCGCAGGCGCTGGGGATGCAGGCCTCGCGCGGGCGGCTGCTGGAGGCGGTCCGGCGCTCGCGCATGGCCTTGTGGGCGTCGGAGCTGGACGTGCTGGCCGTCCAGGACCGGGCGATGGTCGAGGCGATCCGGCAGGCCGACCCGGTCACCGCGGGCGAGGCGATGCGCCGCCATGTCGCGGCCGCGCGGACCTACATGCTGCGCCTGCTGCGGCTACCCGAGCTGCCGGCGCGGGTCGAGGGCGCGTCGTTCGCGCCGGGTTCGACCTCGAGCGAGGCGCCGGACGCCAACTGAACGGCCTCGATCGGAGGTCGCGCCGACCGCCGCAGCCCACCATTCGGCGCGGCGCCATTCACAGGGCGCCGTTCACAGGGGCAGGGAGCTCGCCTTCAGGCAGCGCAGCACGAAGCTGGACTTGCTGTGGCGCACGCCGGGAATCTTGTAGAGCTTCTCGCGCAGCAGGCGTTCGTAGTCGCGGGTGTCGCGCACGGACAGGCGCAGCACGTAGTCGTAATCGCCGGAGACCAGGTAGGCATCGATGACCTCGGGGATGGCCTCGAGGTGGCGGGCGAATTCCGCCATCGCCGCGTCGGTGTGCTTGTTCAGGGTGAGCTGCACGATCAGCTGCTCGGGCCGCCCGATCTTCTCGGCGTTCACCTTGACGGTGTAGCCCTCAATCACGCCGGATTCCTCCAGCCGCTTGATGCGCGTCCAGCAGGGCGAGGTGGTCAGGCCGACCTCCTCGCTGACCTCCTGCAGGCTGGCGCGCGCATTGCGCTGCAGCGCGCGCAGGATGGCGCGGTCGAACTTGTCGAGCTTGATTTGCTGATCCATCGCGCTTTGGAAGGAAGATTTGCTGTGCGGCGGATTCTATGAGGCAAGAACCGCAACCCTTTCCGAGCCAGTGCCGGGACACTGGACGCATGAATGCCAGGTTCGACGGCGCCCAGGTCAGCGCCCGCGGCGCGGTCATCGACGCGCCCTGTTCTCCCTCCTCCCCTTCATCGCCGGCCAGCGCCGGCCCTGTCGCGCCGCTCGGGAACGCGCCACCGCGCAACGGCGCCCAGACGCTGCTGGACACGCTGGTGGCCTGCGGCGTGGACACCGTGTTCGGTTATCCCGGCGGTGCGGTGCTGCCGCTGTACGACGCGCTGCACGGCGAGCCGCGCCTGCGCCACATCCTGGTCCGCCACGAACAGGCGGCCGTGCATGCGGCCGAGGGGTATGCGCGCAGCACCGGCCGGCTGGGCGTCGTGCTGGTGACCTCCGGCCCCGGCATGAGCAACACGACGACGGGCCTGCTGGACGCGCTGTGCGACTCGGTGCCGGTGCTGTGCATCAGCGGCCAGGTGAACAGCGCGGCGATCGGCACCGACGCCTTCCAGGAGTGCGATGCGCTGGGCATCTCGCGGCCGGTGACCAAGTGGAATGCGCAGTTGCGGCCCGGTGGCGACGTCGCGGCGCTGGTGCGCAAGGCCGTCGAGATCGCGCGGGGCGGTCGTCCGGGCCCGGTGCTGCTGGACGTGCCGAAGGATGTGCAGCTGGCGCCGGCGCGGCCTGATGAGAGGCTTGATGCCAGGCCCACCGCCCGGACCGCACACGAGCGGCCGCAAGCGGCGGCGCTGCCCGTCTCGCCCATCGTCGACGTGCGTGCGGTGGAAACGGCCGCGGACTGGATCGCCACCGCGCGCCAGCCGGTGTTCTACGGCGGCGGCGGCCTGGTCAACGCCGGGGACGAGGCCTGCGCCGCGTTCGCGGCCGCGGTGGCGCTGGCCGGCGCGCCCTGCACGCTGACGCTGATGGGGCTGGGCGCGGTGCCGGCGTCGTCACCGCACTGGCTGGGCATGCTCGGCATGCACGGGACGCTGGAGGCCAACCTGGCGATGCATCACGCCGACCTCATCGTCTGCGCCGGCGCGCGTTTCGACGATCGGGTGACCGGCCGGCTCGATGCCTTCGCGCCCGGCGCGCGCGTGATCCACCTCGACATCGACCCCTCGTCCATCGACAAGGTCCGGCGCGCCGACCTCGCCCTGTGCGGGGACGCGCGGACGCTGCTGCCGCGCCTGCGCCGCGCGCTGGAGCGACGCCCGATGCCGCCGGAGCGCTTGGCCGACTGGTGGGCGCGGATCCAGGACTGGCGCTCGCGCCGATCGCTGGCCTTCGAGGACACGCCGGAGGTGATCGCGCCGCAGGCGCTGATCGCGCGGCTGCAGGCGCAGCTCGCCGGCCGGGACGCGATCGTGTCGACGGACGTCGGCCAGCATCAGATGTGGGCGGCGCAGCACCTGGCCTTCGAGCGCCCGCGGCGCTGGCTCACCTCGGGCGGCGCCGGCACGATGGGCTACGGCCTGCCGGCGGCGATCGGCGCGCAGGTGGCGCATCCGGGGCGGCTGGTCGTGTGCGTCAGCGGCGATGCGTCGATCCTGATGAACCTGCAGGAGATGGCCACGGCGCGGCAGCACCGCGCGGCGGTCAAGGTGGTGCTGTGCAACAACGGCCACATGGGCATGGTGCGGCAGTGGCAGGAGCTGCATCACGGCGAGCGCTACAGCCACAGCTACAACGCCTGCATGCCGGACTTCGTCGCGGTGGCGAAAGGCTTCGGCTGGGAGGCGGCGCGGGTCACGCGGCGGGATGCGCTCGATGCGGCGCTCGCCGACTGCCTGGCGAGCGACGGCCCGTATTTCCTCGACGTGGCCGTCGCGCCGGTGGAGAACTGCTTCCCGATGATTCCGGCGGGGAAGGGGCATCACGAGGTGATGTTGGCGGCCCGGACGCCCTAACCCCCGCGGCAACTTGTCATCGACCGTGCGGGATCAAGTCGCCCATTCCTTGAATCGCCGTTGGCACTCTTCCGAAGGGAATCGGGCACCCGCCGCCAACATGCGATGAAGGGCCGCCGCGAGCGCGCTTTCGTCGACAACCGCGTGCGCCAGCAGTTGATCGAGCAGCCACAGCGCGCCGTGCACCGCCATGCCGTCCTTCTGGGCTTGCCTGCGCAGCCGGCCATCGCCGGTCAGCAAGGGCAAGCCGGACTGCCGCGCCAGGTAATAGCAGGAAACGTCCGCCAGAGAGCTGTTGTTGTGCTCGGCAGTGAGGTGCATGAGGTCCGCCACGGCCTCGCTGCCAAGTGATTCCACGATCAGACCGCGCCGGGTCAGCTCTTCGTGGGCAAGGTCCTGCAGTTCGTGGAGGACAAAGTCGGTGCTGCAGAAGCGGAACGGGAGTCGGAAAAGGACGTCCAGGAGATCAGCGTTCCGGAAATCAATCCAGATGTTGGTATCGCTGACGTAGACCCGCTGCATTCATGCTCCCACCGGCGCTGAGAGGGCGGGCTCGAGCGTGTCCAGCGGACGTTGCAGGAACTCGGCGGCACGGGACGGGGTGAAGAGGCCCTCGGCCAGGCCCCAGAACACGAGCGACTCGAAACGTCGCGGTTGCTCCGGCAACAGCGCCTCCGGCTCCGCGGTGCGCCAGCCAGCCTGGGAGAACTGGATGACCGCTGCCTTGTAGCCGGCCTCGTTCAGCAGGCCGAGATCCTTCAGGCGACGAAGGGCCACCTGCATCGAAATCCCGTAGCGCCGCTTTGCATTCAGGAGCTCCGCAGGATGCACGCGTGATCGGCGGTGACTGCCGAAGTCGAGCAGCACCTGTGCGCCGGGATAGAGAAACGCGCCGGCGAAGCGATGACAGCATCGCTCCTTGTCGGCTTCGGACATGTCCTCCGGCAAGGCCATCACCCAGTGGCCGAGCTCATGTGCCGCCGTGAAGCGCATGCGCTCACCTGGCCGCGCGGTATTGAGCGCGATCAGCACATGTTCGTGATCCTCCGTGGCGGCGCACGCACCGTCGAAGTCATCTTGCGCATCGAGCAGCGCCACCTTGATGCCGCGCTCTTCCAGCAACTGCGTCAGGTTCGCGATGGCATCGCCGCCGATGCCCCAGTCGCGGCGCAGGCGCTCCGCCGCGCTCTCCGCCGCGTCGAAGGACTCGACCTGAAGGATCTGAGGGGCCGTCGGGGCGATGCGGACATTGACGGCGTCGAAGCAGCGCTCGAGACCGATATAGCGTTCGAGGTGGTCGCGCATCTGCTCTTCCACCTGTCGCTGCCGGTACTTCGGCATGCGGGCCAGCTTGCGGAACTCGAGCGGCGACAAGGTCACGGCTTCAGCGCGGAAGAAGTACTCGGGTCGCACGCCCAGAGCTTTGGAGAACTGGAGCAGGCGCGTCGAATTCGGGATGGCGTCGCCGCGCTCGAACTTGCTCAGTGCTTGCTTGGTGATGTCACCGATGGCCTGGGCCAGTGCGTCAAGGCTGAGCCCTTTCAAGACGCGGGCCCGCCGGAGTCGGTCGTGGATCATCGCGTGCTCCTAGGTTGACGGGAATTCTATTCCTGATCGTTTCGTCAACCAACGACTGATTCAAGTAGCGTGTCCAGTCGCGCACCGGCTACAGGAGACCCTCAATGACTCGCCCCTTCGCTCCGAGCAATCCCGAGCTCTTCGAACAAGGCCTGCAGACCCGACGAGAGGTGCTGGGCGATGCCTACGTCGATGCGTCGATCCGGAACGCCACCGACTTCACCATCGACATGCAGGAGCTGGTGACCCAGTACTGCTGGGGCGATGTCTGGAACCGGCCGGGGCTGGACCGGCGCTCGCGCTCGCTGCTGAACCTGGCGATGCTGACCGCGCTGAACCGGCCGCACGAACTCAAGATCCACGTGCGCGGCGCGCTCAACAACGGGCTCACGCGCGAGGAGATCAAGGAGGTCTTCCTGCAGACGGCGATCTACTGCGGCGTGCCGGCGGCGATCGATGCGTTCCGCTCGGCCGCCGAGGTCTTCAAGGAGATCGACGGCTGAGCCGCGGTCAGGGATTGCGGCGGGCCAGCTCGAAGTGCATGCCGTCGACGTTGCTGCTGAAGTGGCCGCCCCACGCGAAGCCCTGGGCGGCGAAGAGCGGCACCAGCGGGGTGAGGTCGCCTTGCTGGCCGGGCGACGCGGGGGGATGGCCGGCGCCGTTCCAGCGCGCGTTCAGGTCGATCGCGACGCCCCAGCTGTGGGAGCTGAGGTCCGGATTGCCCGGATCCCAGTTCTTGTGGCGGGGCACCCAGCCGCCGTCGAAGGTCTGGATGAGCGAGCCCAGTCCGAGCGCGTCGATGCGGTCGAACACGGCCTGGAAGTGCGGATGGGCCAGCCGGTGCAGGCTCACCGCCGGATGGCCGAGCGCCGCGAGCACCGGATGGCTGAAGGGCGCGATGTGCTGCGTCACCCAGGCCGCCGGCGTGATGACGATCGAGCCGCGCTGCGCGCCCGGCGTCGACTGGAAGGCGCCGAAGGTGCCGGCCAGCTCCGCCTGCGAGAGCGGCAGGATCGTGCCGTTGCCCCGCCGCCGCACGTCGGGCGCGACCGCGCCGGCCGGTGCCGCCGGCACCGGCGTGGCGGCGTCCTCGAACTGGGCGGCGCCTGACCAGAAGTAGTGCTCGCGCCCTTCGACGCCATACCAGGCGCGCCGTCCCAGGTAGGCCTCACCGTCGATGACGCGATCGACCATCAGGGTGTCGCCCGGCTCGAGTCGGCCGATGCGGGCGAAACCGACCGCCGGCCCGCCGCGCAGGTTCAGCTTCTGCTCGATGCGCACGCGGCGCGGCGGTGCGAGCGGCGTCGCGACTGGCTTAGGCGAGGTAGTCATCGTCATTGCTCCCGGGAGCCAGGCCGAGCAGTTCCTGGATCTGGACCAAGGTCAGCTCGGCCGTCTGCGCTTGCCCGCGCTCGCCCTGCCAGGTCTTGATCGCGGCGCGCGTGCGGCCATCGAAGAGCGCCGTCACCTCGGCGCCGGTGAGGCCCAGGCCCCGCTGCACCCGCTCGACCTCCTGCGGCGACAGGCCGCGCTCGGCGTCGTTGAGCGCGTCGCTCATCGCTTCCGGGGGCGCTCCTTGCGTCGCACCGGGCGCAGCGGTCGTGGGCGTGCGGGCCAGCATCGACTTGGGGGGCTCCGCGCCACTCGCGGCATTGGCGGCCGCGGGCGTTTCCTGCGCCTTCGTGCCGGCGGCGCGCAGCTTGACCAGCCGGTTCAGCAAATCGAACCAGAACGGTCCGCCCAGGGTGCAGGCCACCGCCGTCATGCTCCAGCCCAGCAGCGCGATCAGCAGGTTGCCCCACCAGCCGCCATCGCCGATCCGGTCGCCGAGGCGGCAGGGGACCGCCTTCCCGGCCGGATCGCAGGCTTCGTCGAAATAGGTCGGCCAGGCGGATCCCGTCCAGCCCAGCGGCAGGCCGATGCTCTGCAGCGTGTCCAGTTCCGCCAGGCGCGTGCAGTAGGACTTGGCCGCCACGTCGTCCCCGAAGCGCTCGCACTGGCGCGGGATCTCCTTGCCCGTCGGCTTGACGAGACGGGCGAGCGCCGTCGGCGCAGAGGCGGCGCCCGGCGCGGCCGTAGCCGCCGCCGTGGGCGTGACGAGGGCCAGCCGTACCGGCTCGAACAGCGCGCGCAGCTCGGCATGCGGCTCGCCGGGCAGGAAGGCCTGCTCCAGCGCGGCGCTCGATCGGGCGATGGCCTGCGCATCGGGCGGGGTCGCGTTGAGCGCGCCGCGCAGCGTGATCGCGGCACGCAGCAGCGTCTCGAGCGGCTGGCGGACCTGCGCGTCGCTGGTGTCCGCGAGTCGCTTGAGCAAGGCGGCATTCAGGGGCTGCAGCGACGCCTGGGCCCGCGCGAGTGCCGGAGCCGGCAGGCCCGGTGTCTTCGAGGCCGCTGCAGCCGCGGGGGGCGATGCGGCGGGGATTGCCGGTGCGGCGGCAGGCGCGCTGACCGGCGCCGCGGGGGGCGTGACGGCCGGCTTGTCCGCGGCGGACACCTGCTGGTTGTAGTTGGTGGCGACCTCCTGCGCGACGGTCAGCGTGGCCTTGCGCAGCGCCTCGTCCTGCCAGAGTCGCGCGGAGATCAGGATGGGGTTGATGTTGGCGACCATCGCGGCGAGGAAGCCGAAGACGAACAGCGTCACCTGCGTATGGCGCTTGAACCAGCCGATCGAGCGTTCGCCGACCGCGTCGTACCAGGCCGCGAGCCGGGCTTCGAAGGCGGGCCAGTCCTGCTCCACGCCCATGGCGAGCCCGCGCATCGCGTCGACGAAGGCCGGGTTGGGCAGGGCGCCCGACGAGGCACCACCGGCGCGCTGCGAGGCGTCCGTGACGGTGGCCACGAACTCTGCCGGCGTGGCCGGACGCAGCCCGGCCAGGTGCTTGTCGCAGAGCAGCGCGATCAGGGAGCTGATGACGGCGTCCGCGTTGATGTAGGACGGCTTGCGGTCCTCCGCGCGGGTGGCCTTCGAGAGCGCGACGATCAGCGGGTGCGCGAGCAGGCCCTTGGCGAAGACGGGGTCGTCGCCGAAGAAGGAGACCACCGCGCGTTCCATGTACTTGCCGCGCAGCGACCGGATGGACGCCCAGAGCTCCTGCAGGGCCGTCGCGAGCAGGCTGGTGATCGCGAACACCAGCGCCACTCCGATCACGACGTCGATCATCCGGGTGTCCATCGTTTGGCCTCACGGAATGTCGTTGAAGAACAGGTGCGCGCCGATGCGCGCGCAGGGCCGATGGCCGGCGGCCCACCGGGGCGGCGGCGCCAGCCGCGCGGCGTGGTAATGGGTGGCGCCGGCCGTCGGGTCGCCGCGCAGCCGTTCCTGCGGACGATCCTGTTCCTGGGCCATCAGCCGCCGCGCGATCGCGAGCGCCTGGGCGAAGCGCGCGTTGGTGGCGTCCACCGCGAGCAGCTGCGGCAGGTTGGGATCGTTGCGGTTCCAGCAGCTGAACTGCCAGGGCTTGCGGCAGACCTCGACGACATCACGGCCCCAATAGGTCGCGCGCCGGACGCGGTTCAGCACCACGTGGGCGACGGCCTCCATCCCGTCGATCTGGCCGCGCTCGCCGCGGGCCTCGCCCCAGACGGTACGGGCCAGGATGACGACGTCCTGCCCGGCCGGGCCGGCCGCGGCGGGAACCGCGGTCGAGCTCGCGGGGACCGACGCCGGACCCGGTCCAGCCATCGGCGCGGGTACGGGCGCCGCCGGCGTCGCCAGGGGCCCGGCCCGGACCAGCGGCTCATCCCGGCGCACGAGCTCGGCGCCGGCCCATGCCAGCACCGGCGCGATGGGAACGGCGATCGCGCAGCGCAGGCCCACGCCATCGGGGGCGACGCCGGCATGCAGGCCGACCAGCTCGTCGCGGCTGTTCCAGATCGGTGCGCCGCTGTCGCCGCCGAGCGTGGCCTCGTCGGGCGTCCAGCACAGCGCGCCATCGAGCAGGTAGGGGCGGGACTCGTCGCCGGCGATGCACAGGCTGGCGCCGAACAGATGCGGGGCCTGGCCGCCGATCGCGCGGCCGCGGGTGCGGATGAACAGCTGGTCGTCGGCCAGCGCCGAGGCGGTGCCCACCGGCCACTCCGCGCCGCGACCGGCGAGCGGCCGCAGCGCCGCGGCAGACACCTCCACGAGCGCGGCGTCCACGGCGCAGGTGAGCGGCAGCGCCTGGAAATTGGGCTGCCAGTCGAAGAGGCGCCCGTTGATCGGGGCCGCGTCCGGTTCGCCGTCCAGCCACAGCGTCACGTCGTCGCCGCGGGCGCTCGGCCGGGCCGCGGCCAGCACATGGCCCGAGGTCAGCGCCAGCAGGCTGGACGGGCGCGCGGTCCGGCGCAGCACGGCGGTCAGCGTGCCTTCGAGGAAGCGGTTGGAGGCGTTCTCGGCGCGGACCCAGGCGGCCTGGGCGTGGCCGAACCGTCCGCCGCGGACCGCGTCGACGGGCATCGTCTCGCCGGTCAGCGGCGAGCGGAGCACGCGCGGCAGTTGCCGTCCCGGACAGTCATCGCCGAAGGCCAGGGTCAGGCGCCGCGGCCCCTGGCCGCCCGCCAGCGGCAGGCGCCACCAGTGAAGCGCGCGCGCCGCGTCCGCCGACAGCCCGAGCCGGGCGGCCAGCGCCTCGTCCTCGCGACGCGACGTCATCAGCGCGCCGAGGGCGGTCCGCACGGCGAGCAAGGGAGCGGCGTGGGCGGCCATCGTCCCGCTCACGGCTTGCAGTCGCCGCGCCCGGCGGCCTTCTGCGTGGCGTCGTCCCACTCGCCGGTCTTCGGGGCCATGCCCTTGGCTTGGCAGCGGTCGATGGCGGCGTAGAGCTCCGCCTCGCTCGCGGGTGGCGTCAGGCCCATCTTCCGCTGCGTGTCGGCGTCGATGGCGAGCGGTTTGCGGCGCGCGGCACCGGCCGTCGACGTCTGCGTCGGCGCCGGGCCGGTCGCCTCGATGATGGACAGGCTGACCGCATGCTCGGCGCTGCCGTCGCGGATCGTCAGCAGCGCGGTGTCGCCGGCCTTGACGTCCTTGGCCGTGTAGTCGACGCGGAACTGCCCGCCTTGCACCTGGACCGGCAGCGAAGTCGTCTTGCCGTCCACCTCCACGTCGGCCGAGGGCACGCCGCCGGTGCTGCTGACGAAGAAGGGCTGCGTCTTGCCGAGCTCGAGCGGCAGGCTGGTGGCGTCGGGCGAGACCCGCAGGGTGGTGTTGTTGATCTTCATCGTGCAGGCCGCGATGGCCTTGCGCGCCTTCGCGGCGCCACTGCCGGCGACGTTCGCCGCGATCTCGTCGAGGCTCGATGTCGCCTCCTGCAACTCCAGCGTGAGCTGCGCGAGGTCTCGGAGACGGGCGCGGTCGCCGGCGCTCAGCGCGCGGACCTGCCGGGCCGTTCCCTGCGATTCGCCGGTGGCCGACGCGCCGCCAGGCGCCGATGCGGGCGTCGACGCCCCAGTGACCCCGGCGCGCTTGAAGCCGTCTTCCAGCGCACCGGCCACCGGCCCCGCGGCCTTGATGGCGGCCAGCACGGCCGTCTGGTTGGGGATCGTCTTGTCGACTTCCTCGCTGACCTTGAGCTGCACGGCCACGGCGCGGGCCCACAGGTCCGAGGCCGCGCCTTCGATCAGGTCGATCGCCCGATCCGCGCGCCGCCGGGCCCGGTTGCCGTCTTCCAGGCTGGCGCGGGCCTCCTTCATGGTCTGGATGGCCTCCGGGGCTGCGGGGAGGGTCTCGGTCCGTTCCGACGTCGAGACACAGTCGCGATCCCATGTCGCCTGCTCGCGCAGGCAGGCGGACCGGTTCAACAGCTTCAGTTCCTCGGCGGTCGCGCCGGCGGGCGCCGCCGGGCAGGCTGGCCTGGGGCGCGGGCAGCTGCGCGTCCGCGCCGGGACGATCCTGAGTTCGGGCTGGTCCACCTCCTGGGACTGGCGCATCGCCACGCGCAGCTCGTCGCTGCGTCGCGCCACGGCGGCCTTCAGGCCATAGAGGGTGTCCTTGTAATCCGGATCGTCGGGCTCGCCGACGAGGCGGGCCTTGTTCCGGAACGGAGCCGCCGCGTTGAGGCCGCATTGGAGCGCCTCGGCGCCGGCGCGATAGACATCGATGCGCGCGCGCACGATGAAGAGGTTGCCCGCCGCATAGCTCGCGGCGCCGACACCGGCGATGCCCGCGACGGTGCGCGCGCTGCCGTCTCCCAGCGCCACGGCGGCGCCCGCGGCGGACAGGCCCAGCAGCCAGGCGGACAGCTGCGGACTGGCGTTGGACAGGTCGCTGACCGCCGAGACGTAGCGGCCGCGGACCAGGGCGACCTCCTTGTAGACCTCGTCGAAGGTCTTGGGCTCGTCGTTCTTGTCGAGCGTGTATTCGCCCGACACGTTCTTCGACGCCGTCAGGTGCCTGGAAAAGATCTGCGGCTGCAGCGCGGTGCTGCAGCCGGCGATCAGCACGAGCACCGGCAGCGTTGCCCGGCGCAGGCAGCGGTCAAGGCTGTTCACGGTGGGACCCTCCTGGGGGAGGCAGGATCGGGGCCACCGGCGGTGGGCGTCATCCTCAAGCTTGAGGACCGCCCCCCGCTTCGCGGGGCGGGTCAGGCGCCCCGCCGGGGATCAGCGCATCAGCTCCATCAGCGACGGATCGATGCCGGGCGGCGGTGCGCTGCAGTCGCTGCCGATCCACTTGTGCACCGACGTCGATTCATAGGTGATCGGCATGCCCTGCGCGGTCGTGCCCTTGAACGTCACCTTGACGGTGGCGCTGGACTTGTCGGTGACTTGGTAGGAGCCGTTGCCCATGCCGCTGGCCGTCGCGCTCTTGCAGCTCATCGTGAAGGTGCCGCTGGTGGCGTCGCCGGGCTTCACTTGCGTGGTGCAGTCGTCGACGCTCTGCGGCTTGGGCAGGGCGAACTCGGGGCTCTGCTGGCAGTCCAGATGCGGGCTGCCACCGGTGGGCAGGCCGACCTTGGCCATCGCGGCGGCGAGGCTGCTCTTCTGCTGCGGCGTCAGGGCGCCGTTGATGTCGAAGATCGTGGGCATCTTCCGGCCGTTGAGCGTGTTGACGCTCGCGCTGGCCCACAGGCCGGGTTTGACGCTGATGGATTGGGCCTGGGCGGGCGCCGACAGCGTCAGCAGGCCCAGCGACAGGGCGAGCGCCGAAGCGGCGGCGGAAGAGAGACGGAAGCGGGAAGCGCGCATGCGTGAGCCTCGTGGAATCGGACGACGAGGCGCAGTCTCCACGGGCGCGGCTACCGCTGTCGAGGCGGCTTGCCCCCTTCAAAGGGGGCGGGTGTGACCGAGGTCATGTCGGCCGGTGGCCCGGCGTGCCATGCCGTGCCGTCCTCGAAAGCGACCCGCGTGACGGCGGCGCGGGATTGCGGACAGCGCATCGGACGGGCCGGTGACTGATCACGCGGCCGGTCGAATTCATGGCTCATGTCGACGTGATGCGCTGGCGCGATGCTGCCGTCGCTGATCGAAACGCCGGCGAACTCGCTGAGCACCTCGTGGCCGGTGCCGCGCTCGCGGACGCAACCGAGCTCGACAGCGACGATGCCCCGCGGGCCGCGGTTGGTCAGCACCAGGGCGAGCTCGCCGCGCACCGGCTTGAGCTCGAGCACCATCGGCGCGGTCGGCAGGTCGATCCAGTCGGGCGGATAGACCGGAGGGGAATGCGGCTCGGATTGTCCGAGCGCAGGCAGGCCGGCGATGGCGAGGAGCAGGCCGGCGAAAGGGGGAGCGAGGCAGGAACGGGTGATCACACGTCGATGTTGGCCGCCCTCAGCGCATTCGTCTCGATGAACTCCCGGCGCGGCTCCACCTCGTCGCCCATCAGCATCGTGAACACCCGGTCCGCCTCGATCGCGTCCTCGATCTGCACGCGCAGCAGGCGGCGGACCGTCGGGTCCATCGTCGTTTCCCACAGCTGCTCGGGGTTCATCTCGCCCAGGCCCTTGTAGCGCTGGCGGCCCACGCTCGATTCCGCCTGCGTCATCAGCCAGGCCATCGCGCCGCGGAAGTCCGTCACCTTGCTTTCCTTGGCCTTCTCGCCTTCGCCCTTGCGGATCACGGCTTCCTCGCCCACCAGGCCCTTGAAAGTCTTGCCGGCCTCGGCCAGGACTTCATAGTCCGCGCCGTGCACGAAGTCCGCCGTGATGATGCTCGAGCGCACGTTGCCGTGATGACGACGGCTGATGCGCAGCAGCTGCTTGTCGGTGCGCGGATCCGTCTCGGCCGTCACCACCGCGTCGTGCAACGCCGAGGCCAGCGCCGTCGCGGAGATCTCCGCCGCATCCTTCGTGTCCAGGTTCAGCGACAGGCCCGACGCCAGCAGGTGCAGCGCCTCGCCGTCCATCCAGGCGGACAGGCGCTCGATCACGTTCTGCGCCGCCACGTACTGGCGCGCCTTGGTCTCCAGGTCCTCGCCCTTGAGCACCGGACCCGCGCCCACGCCGGCGGTGTGCAGCTCGGCATCGTTCAGCGCGACCTTCAGCAGGAAGCCGTCCAGCTCGTGGCCGTCCTTCAGGTACTGCTCGTGCTTGCCGACCTTGACCTTGTACAGCGGCGGCTGCGCGATGTAGATGTGACCGCGCTCCACCAGTTCCGGCATCTGCCGGTAGAAGAAGGTCAGCAGCAGCGTCCGGATGTGCGCACCGTCCACGTCCGCGTCGGTCATGATGATGATGCGGTGGTAGCGCAGCTTGTCCGGATTGAAGTCGTCGCTGCCCGCGCCGCGGCCGATGCCGGTGCCCAGCGCCGTGATCAGCGTGATGATTTCATTGCTGGTCAGCAGCTTCTCGTAGCGCGCCTTCTCGACGTTCAGGATCTTGCCGCGCAGCGGCAGGATCGCCTGGAACTTGCGGTCGCGGCCCTGCTTCGCGGAGCCACCGGCGGAGTCACCCTCCACGATGTAGATCTCGCACAGCGCGGGATCCTTCTCCTGGCAGTCCGCCAGCTTGCCCGGCAGGCCCATGCCGTCCAGCACGCCCTTGCGCCGCGTCATCTCGCGCGCCTTGCGCGCCGCTTCACGCGCCCGCGCCGCCTCGACGATCTTGCCGCAGATGATCTTGGCGTCGGTCGGGTTCTCCAGCAGCCAGTCGCCCAGCTTGCTCGCGACGATTTCCTCCACCGGGCCGCGCACTTCGCTCGACACCAGCTTGTCCTTGGTCTGCGAGCTGAACTTGGGCTCCGGCACCTTGACGCTGACCACGCAGGCCAGGCCTTCGCGCATGTCGTCGCCGGTGACGTCGACCTTGGCCTTCTTGGCCAGTTCGTTGTCCTCGATGTACTTGTTGATCACCCGCGTCATCGCCGCGCGCAGACCCGTCAGGTGGGTGCCGCCGTCGCGCTGCGGGATGTTGTTGGTGAAGCAGAGGACGCTTTCATTGAAGCCGTCGTTCCACTGCATCGAGACCTCGACCCCGATGTTGGTGTTCTGCTCCGACATCTTGTCGCCCTGGGCGTGGAAGATGTTGGGGTGCAGCGCCGTCTTGCCCTTGTTGATGAACTCGACGAAGCCGCGCACGCCGCCCGCGAAGGCGAAGTTGTCTTCCTTGTTGTTGCGCTCGTCGACCAGGCGGATCTTCACGCCGTTGTTCAGGAACGAGAGTTCGCGCAGGCGCTTGGCCAGGATGTCGTAGTGGAACTCGGAGTTCTGCGTGAAGATCTCCGTGTCCGGCAGGAAGTGGACTTCCGTGCCGCGCTTGTCGGTCTCGCCGACGATCTTCATCGGGCTGGTCTCGAAACCGTCGCGGACCTCGATCAGGCGGTCCTGCGGCACGCCCTTCTTGAACTCCAGCTGGTGGACCTTGCCTTCGCGGCGCACCGTCAGGCGCAGCGTCTTGGACAGCGCGTTCACGCAGGACACGCCCACGCCGTGCAGGCCGCCCGAGACCTTGTAGCTGTTCTGGTTGAACTTGCCGCCGGCGTGCAGCTCGGTCAGCGCGATCTCGGCCGCCGAGCGCTTGGGCTCGTGCTTGTCGTCCATCTTCACGCCGGTCGGGATGCCGCGGCCGTTGTCGATGACGGAGATCGAGTTGTCGGTGTGGATGGTGATGACGATGTCGTCGCAGTAGCCGGCCAGCGCCTCGTCGATCGAGTTGTCGACCACCTCGAACACCAGGTGGTGCAGGCCGGTACCGTCCGAGGTGTCGCCGATGTACATGCCGGGGCGCTTGCGCACCGCCTCCAGGCCTTCCAGGATCTGGATGCTGGACTCGCCGTACCCCGCGCCGTCGTTCTGCGGCGCGGGCGTCGGGGTGTTCTCAGGAGTGCTGTTATCGGTCATCGGAGGGGTACTCAGGCCGCCGCGGCGGCCGCTGAAAAAACTGGCTGGAACCCCCGCCTGGCGGGGGCAGGGGGTGCGCAACGTTCCCGCTCCGGGGAGCGAAGGTTGCGCAACGACCTTAGATCCTCATCGGCATGACGACGTACTTGAAGCCGGTGTGTTCGGGGATGCTGAGCAGCGCGCTGGACGAGCTGTCGTTCAGGTCCACCCGCACCATGTCCTGCGACATGTTGGCCAGCACGTCCATCAGGTAGGTCACGTTGAAGCCGGTTTCGATCTGGTCGCCGCCGTAGTCGATCTCGAGTTCTTCCTTGGCCTCTTCCTGCTCGGCGTTGCTCGAGGCGATCGACAGCAGGCCCGGCTCGAAGGACAGGCGCACCGCCTTGAACTTCTCGCTGGTCAGGATCGCGGCGCGCTGCAGCGCGGCCAGCAGCGGCTGGCGGCCCAGGATCACGTGGAAACGGTGGTTCTTCGGGATGACGCGGTTGTAGTCGGGGAACTTGCCCTCGACCAGCTTGGTCACGAACTCCATGCCGCTGAAGCTGAACTTGGCCTGGTTGCCGGCGAAGCGCATCTCGATCGGAGCGCTCTCGTCGTCGCCCTTGCCGCCGTCCTTGAGCAGGCGCATCAGTTCCAGCACCGTCTTGCGGGGCAGGATGACTTCCTGCTTGGGCATCTCGGTGTCCGTCTCGGCCTGGGCCAGCGCCAGTCTGTGGCCGTCGGTCGCGACCAGCGTCAGGGTCTTGCCCTCGGCCACGAACAGGATGCCGTTCAGGTAGTAGCGGATGTCATGCACCGCCATCGCGAAGTGGACCTGGTTGATCAGGCCCTTGAGCGTCTTCTGTGGCACGCTGAACGCGGGACCGAAGTCGGCCGCTTCCTGCACCAGCGGGAAATCGTCGGCCGGCAGCGTCTGCAGCGTGAAGCGGCTCTTGCCGCCCTGCAGCGTCATCTTGTTCTGGTTGGACGTCAGGCTCACCGTCTGGTCCGACGGCATCGAGCGCAGGATGTCGATCAGCTTGCGCGCGCCGATGGTGGTGGAGAAGTCCCCGTCGTCGCCCTCGAACTCGACCGTGGTGCGCACCTGGATTTCCAGGTCGCTCGTGGTCAGCTCCACCTGCTTGCCCTGCTTCCGGACCAGCACGTTGGCCAGGATGGGCAGGGTGTGGCGCCGTTCCACGATGCCGGACACCGCCTGCAGCGCGGCAAGCACTTTGTCCTGGCTGTCTTTCAACACGATCATGTCAACCTCTCTCCACTGTTGGCTGTTCGGGCGAACGCGGCATTTTCGCTGAAGGCGAAGGCGTTTTTCCTCATCCCTTCAGCGTTTGCTCCAGCACATGCAACTGCTGGTTCAACTCGGTGTTCTTCTGACGCTCGCCGCCGATCTTGCGGACCGCATGCAGCACCGTCGTATGGTCGCGGCCGCCGAACAGCTCGCCGATCTCCGGCAGGCTCTTCTGCGTCAGCTCTTTGGCCAGGTACATCGCGATCTGGCGCGGCCGGGCGATGCTGGCCGGGCGCTTCTTCGAGTACATGTCCGCGACCTTGATCTTGTAGAAGTCGGCCACCGTCTTCTGGATGTTCTCGACCGAGATCTGCCGGTTCTGGATCGAGAGCAGGTCCTTGAGCGCCTCGCGCGCGAGCTGGATGTTGATTTCCTTGTGCGAGAAGCGGCTGTAGGCCAGCACCTTGCGCAGCGCGCCCTCGAGCTCGCGCACGTTGGCGCGCACGTTCTTCGCGATGAAGAAGGCCACGTCCTCCGGCATCGGCGCGCTTTCGGCCTCGGCCTTCTTGATCAGGATGGCGACCCGCATTTCCAGCTCGGGCGGCTCGATCGCGACGGTCAGACCGGCGTCGAAGCGGCTGGTGAGGCGCTCGTCGATGTCCACCAGGCCCTTCGGATAGGTGTCCGAGGTCATGATGATGTGGGCCCGCTTGGCCAGCAGCGCCTCGAACGCATTGAAGAACTCTTCCTGCGTGCGGTCCTTGCCGGCGAAGAACTGCACGTCGTCGATCAGCAGCAGGTCCAGCGAGTGGTACTTGGCCTTGAGTTCGTCGAAGGTCTTGCGCTGGTAGTTCTTGACCACGTCCGAGATGAACTGCTCGGCGTGCAGGTAGAGCACGCGGGCGTCGGGGCGGTCCTTGAGCAGCGCGTTGCCGACGGCGTGGATCAGGTGGGTCTTGCCCAGGCCGACACCGCCGTAGATGAACAGCGGGTTGTACATCTGCCCGGGCGCACCGGCGACGTGCAGGGCCGCGGTGCGCGCCATCTGGTTGGCGCGGCCGGGGACCAGCGTGTCGAAGGTCAGGCTGGTGTTGATGCGGTGGCGGGTGGCGCTGGGCGGGACGTTGGGCGTCGCGCCCGGCTGGATCAGGCTCGCGGCGGTGGCCGGCGCCGCGGGCGCGGTCGGCTGGGCGGCCACGGGCGCGGCGGCCGGACGGGCGGCGGCCGACGCGGGCACGGCCGGCCGGCCGGCTGCTGGCGCGCCCAGGCCGTGCTGGTTCAGCACCTGGCCCATGGTCATGCTGGACGGCTGCGTGCGCGGCAGCGGCGCGATCGCCTCGCGCGGCGCCAGCGACAGTTCCAGGCGAGCCGGCTTGCCGGCGAGCTCGGTCAGGATGGCCTCGATGCGGCCGGCGTACTGGCTGCGGATCCAGTCCAGCTTGAATCGGTTGGGGACGCGGAGGGACACCAGGACGGCCTCGTGGCCGTTCTCTTCCTGCTGGGCGACCTCTGCCGGGGGCAGCGGACGGATCCAGGTATTGAATTGCTGCTCAGGCAGTTCGGCGGCCAGGCGTTCGCAGCCGCGCTGCCACAAGGCCGCCCCTGACAAGTCTGCGCTCATTGTGGAAAACTTATTCTTCGAGCGGCCGGATTGTACCGATGCGAGACCGCGAAGCCAGGGTTATCCACAGATTTTTTGCCCCGGTCAAGTGCTGGTAATCCCCGTGCCTGCCAGCCTCCGGATTGACCCTGATGCAAATCTTTGCTGTAATCGCGGGTTTTCCGGACGCCCGGACGTTGCTGCGTGGGCCTCCGCTTTTCGAGCGGCTTGCGACATCCCTCCGAGATGTCCACCGTCGCCACCGTCCGCGGCGCCAAGGTGGCGCGAGGCGACGGGAAGTACCGAAGATTTCCAAGAGGTTGAACATGAAACGCACTTATCAAGGCTCCAAGACCCGTCGCGCCCGCACCCACGGCTTCCTGGTCCGCATGAAGACGCGTGGCGGCAAGGCCGTCATCGCCGCTCGCCGCGCCAAGGGCCGCAAGCGCCTGGCCGTCTGAGCGAAGCGCAAGACGACTCCGACAGCACCGTGATCGGCCGCATCGTGCGATCGGCCGATTTCGAGCGCGTGCTGGGCACCCCCAGCCGCGCACGCAGCCCGCACTTCGCCGTGCATCACCTGGCCGCCAGCCCCTCGCTGCCGAAGCGCCGTCCATCCACAGGAACGGCTGACTTGTCCACAGGTGATGCACCGATTCATCCCCAAGCTGTGGATGAACGGTCCTCCGCGAACGTGGCGCCCACCCCCGTTGAATCGGTTCCAGCCGCGCCCGACCGGGCCTGGCTGGGCTACGTCGTGCCCAAGCGGCACGCGAAGCGCGCCGTGACGCGGGCGCTGCTCAAGCGCCAGATCCGCGCCGTGTTCGGCGACCTGCCGACGCTGCCGCCCGGCCTCTGGGTGGTGCGGCTGCGCATGCCCTTCGACCGCAAGCAGTACCCCAGCGCCTCTTCCGACGCGTTGCGCGCCGCCGCGCGCGCGGAGCTGCTGCAGCTGACCCGCAAGCTCGCGCCACCGCCCCCGGGCGCCGCCGGCTGACCGGATCGCGGTTCGGAACAGCGACCATGGACGACCGCCCCGGCCTGCCGACGCGACTGCTGATGGGGCTGGTGCGCGGCTACCAGCTGCTGTTCAGCGCCTGGTTGCGCGCGGGCTGCCGCTACAGCCCGAGTTGCTCGAACTACGCGATGCAGTCCCTGCGCCGCCACGGCGCCGCCGCCGGCACCTACCTTGCGGTCGGACGGGTCCTGCGTTGCAACCCTTTCTGTCTGGGCGGACACGATCCCGTGCCCGACAATCCGCCCCGCCTGTTCACCCGGTTCACCGAGCGTCCCTCCAGATGCCGCCCGGGGTCAGCCTCTTCAACCGCCAATCCAAAAGCTTCCCATGACTGATATTCGCCGCACCATCTTGTGGGTGGTGTTCACGATGTCGCTGGTCCTTCTGTGGGACGGGTGGCAGCGGCACAACGGCCAGCCGTCGCTGTTCCATCCGGCGCCGGCCAAGGTCGCCACCGCACCCGCCGCCCCGGCATCGGCCGCTTCCGCCGCCGCGCTGCCGGCCGCCGCGGCTGCTTCCGGCGCCACTGCCGGCGCGCCGGTCGCGCCCGTCGTCAAGAACGAGCTGGTCACCTTCAGCACCGACGTGGTCAAGGCCACCATCGACACCCGCGGCGGCAGCCTGGTGCGCGTCGAGCTGCTCAAGCATGCCGACGACACCAACCCCAGCGGCCATGTCGTCGTGCTGGATCCGATGCGCAACTACAGCGCCCGTTCCGGCCTGCTGAACGTGCCGAACGCGCCCAGCGACCAGACGGTGCTGACGCTGGTCGACGGCCCCAAGGAGCTCAAGGACGGCC
Source organism: Mitsuaria sp. BK037 (assembly GCF_014193045.1). Classification (NCBI taxonomy): domain Bacteria; kingdom Pseudomonadati; phylum Pseudomonadota; class Betaproteobacteria; order Burkholderiales; family Sphaerotilaceae; genus Roseateles; species Mitsuaria sp. BK037. The sequence goes on from NZ_JACHYS010000003.1 coordinate 550,476, forward strand.
AGGACACCCTGGTTGTGCGTCTGGAAGGTGAACAGGGCGGCGTGAAGCTGGCCAAGACCTACACCTTCAAGCGGGGCGACTACGCCATCGCGGTGAACCACGAGGTCACCAACACCGGCGCGGCCGCGGTCACGCCGCAGCTGTACCTGCAGCTGGTGCGTGACGGCCATGTCGAGCACACCGGTCCGTCCTTCGCGCCGACCTCGTTCTCCGGCCCGGCGATCTACACCGACAAGGCGAAGTACCACAAGCTCGCGTTCGACGACCTCAAGAAGGGCAAGGCCGAGTACGAGAAGAACGCCGATGACGGCTGGGTCGCGATGGTCCAGCACTACTTCGTCAGCGCCTGGATCCGCAACGAAGCCGGGCCGCGCGAGTTCAACGTCCGTCCGCTCAACCAGGACCTGTACACCGCCGGCATGGTGATGAACTTCCCGGCCGTGGCGCCGGGCGCGTCGGCCAAGCTGGACAACCTGCTGTACGTCGGCCCGCAGGAAGAGAAAAAGCTGGAAGTGCTGGCCCCGGGCCTGGAGCTGGTGAAGGACTACGGCATCTTCAAGATCCTGTCCAAGCCGCTGTTCTGGCTGCTGGACGTCCTGCACACGCTGCTGGGCAACTGGGGCTGGGCGATCATCCTGCTGGTCGTGCTGCTGAAGGTCGCGTTCTACGGCCTGAACGCCAGCGCGTACCGCAGCATGGCCAAGATGAAGGCGGTGAATCCTCGCATCCAGGAGATGCGCGAGCGCCTGAAGGACAAGCCGCAGCAGATGCAGCAGGAGATGATGCGGATCTACAAGGAAGAGAAGATCAATCCGCTGGGCAGCTGCCTGCCGATCTTCCTGCAGATGCCGTTCTTCATCGCGCTGTACTGGGTGCTGCTGTCCAGCGTCGAGATGCGCGGCGCGCCGTGGGTGATGTGGATCCACGACCTGTCCAAGCCCGACAGCCTGTTCGGCCACCTGTTCGGCGCGCCGATCGGCCCGCTGCCGCTGCTGATGACGGCCTCCAGCCTGCTGCAGGTCTGGCTGAACCCGCAGCCGGCCGACCCGGTCCAGGCCAAGATGATGTGGATCATGCCGCTGGCCTTCAGCGTGATGTTCTTCTTCTTCCCGTCGGGCCTGGTGCTGTACTGGCTGGTGAACAACATCCTGTCGATCGCCCAGCAATGGATGATCAACAAGCAGATCGGCGTCAGCGGCTCGAAGAAGTGATCGACGGCGGCGGGGGATTCGCCAATTCCTCACGCCGATCGCAGGAGCCCCCGCACCCCGGGGGCTTTTTTTCGTCCGCGCGCAGGCGCTTAATCGAGTCCATGCGGGGATCGCTTCTCCACCTGACTCGGGACGGTGGGGGACCGGAGGCGCAAGACGCCGGCTCACGAGAGGCGGCGACGAGGCCTGCCCCGCGCCATCCACGATGACGGCGATGCGGCCTGGCGGCCCATCGCCGTTGTTCTTGGTGCCCGGACGCTGCGAGACAATCGCGCCCATGCTGTCGCGACACCAGGATCCCATCGCCGCCATCGCCACCGCGCCCGGACGCGGGGCCGTCGGCATCGTGCGGGTGTCCGCGCCACAAGACCTGGCCCCGCTGGTGACGGCGATCTGTGGCCGCACGCTCAAGCCTCGCGAGGCGACCTACCTGCCTTTCCGTAGCGCCCAGGGCGAGGCGATCGACCACGGCCTGGCGCTGCTCTTCCCGGCGCCGCATTCCTACACCGGCGAGCATGTGCTGGAATTGCAGGCCCACGGCGGCCCGGTGGTGCTGCAACTGCTGCTGGCGCGCTGCCTGGAGGCCGATCCCGCGCTGCGGATGCGGCTGGCCGAGCCGGGCGAGTTCACACGCCGCGCCTTCCTCAACGGCAAGCTGGACCTGGCGCAAGCCGAGGCCGTCGCCGACCTGATCGACGCCAGCACCGAAGCCGCCGCGCGCAGCGCCGGTCGGGCGCTGGCCGGCGCGCTCAGCGGCGAGGTCGGCGGGCTGCGCGACGGCTTGATCCAGCTGCGGATGCTGGTCGAAGCCACGCTGGACTTCCCCGAGGAGGAGATTGATTTCCTCGAGCAGGCCGATGCGCTGGGCAAGTTGCGCCGGTTGCTGCAGCGGGTGGAGGCGCTGCTCGATCGCAGCCGCCAGGGCGCGATCCTGCGCGAGGGCATCAAGGTCGTGCTGGCGGGGCAGCCGAATGTCGGCAAAAGCTCGCTGCTGAACGCGTTGGCCGGCGCCGAGCTGGCGATCGTGACGCCGATCCCGGGCACGACGCGGGACAAGCTGAGCCAGACCATCCAGATCGAGGGCGTGCCGCTGCACATCAGCGACACGGCCGGCCTGCGCGACACCGAGGACGAGGTCGAGCGCATCGGCGTGGCCCGCAGCTGGGATGCGATCGCGGATGCGGACGTGGTGCTGTTCCTGCACGACCTGACGCGCGTCGGCCACGCCGACTACGAGGCCGAGGACGCCGAAATCCGCGGCCGCCTGACGAGCGTCGATCCGGCGCGGATCCTGCAGATCTACAACAAGGCCGACGCGCATGCGCCGGCGGGTTTGCCGGCGGACGCGCTGACCTTGTCGGCGAAGACGGGCGAGGGCCTGGACGCCTTGCGCCGACGCCTGCTGGAGCAGGTCGGCTGGCACGCGGTGCCGGAGGGCCTGTTCATCGCGCGCGAGCGCCACGTGCAGGCGCTGCGCCGCACCCAGGAGCACATCGGGCTGGCGTTGGCCCAGGCCGAGACCGAGCCGCCGGCGCTGGACCTGATGGCGGAGGAGTTGCGCCTGGCGCACGACGCGCTCGGCGAGATCACCGGCGCGTTCACCGCTGACGATCTGCTGGGAGAGATCTTCAGCCGGTTCTGCATCGGCAAGTGAGCGCCGAGGCCCTCAATGCCCCTCGAACGCCACCAGCGAAAACACCTTCAACCCGCCCTCCCGCAAGCGCTTCGAGCCGCCCAGCTCCGGCAGGTCCACGATCGCCGCGCCCTCGATGACCTCGGCGCCCAGCCGCTCGAGCAGCCGCTTGCCGGCCATCATCGTGCCGCCGGTGGCGATCAGGTCGTCGATCAGCAGCACCCGATCGCCGGCCTTCACCGCGTCGGTGTGCATCTCCACCGTCGCGCTGCCGTACTCCAGCTCATAGGTCTCCTGCACCGTCGTGAAGGGCAGCTTGCCCTTCTTGCGGATCGGCACGAAACCGACGTTGAGCTCATAGGCCAGCACCGAGCCGATGATGAACCCACGCGCATCCAGCCCCGCGATCGCATCGGGCCGCAGGTCGAAGTAGCGGTGCACGAACTGGTCGATGAGCACGCGGAAGGCCCGCGGGTTCGCCAGCAGCGGCGTGATATCGCGGAACTGCACGCCTGGCTCCGGCCAGTCCGGCACGGTGCGGATCTGCTGCCTCAGGAAGGCGATCGGGTCAGGGGTGAGGTCGGTGTGCGGCATGGGCGCGATTGTCGCGCCGGCCGGGCTCGGCGGGGTCATGCCGTCTGCTGCTGGCAGATCAGGCGCGCGCGGCCGGCCTGCTTGGCTTCGTAGAGCGCGGCGTCCGCCGTCTGGATCAGGCGCTGGGCCTCTTCGCCGCTGCGCGGGATCAATGCGGCCACGCCGATCGACAGGCTCACCGAGCGCCGCACCGGCGAGCCCACATGCTCGATCGCGGCCAGCCGCACGCTGTCCAGGCAGCGCTGCGCCACCACCTGCGCGCCGGCCAGGTCCGTGTCGACCAGCAGCACCGCGAATTCCTCGCCGCCGTAGCGGCACACCGATTCACCGCCGCGTCCGGCGCAGCTGCGCAGCAGCGTCGCGACGCGCCGCAGGCAGTCGTCGCCGGAGACGTGGCCGTAGCAGTCGTTGTATTGCTTGAAATGGTCGATGTCGACCATCAGCAGCGCCAGCGGCCGGCCTGCGCGAGTCGCGCGCTGCCACTCGGTCTGCAGCAGCTGGTCGAACAGCCGCCGGTTGCCGACGCCGGTCAGCCCGTCGGTGGTGGACTGCCGGGCCAGCAGCTCGTTGGCGCGGCGCAGCCGCTCCTCCTGGCGCTTGCGCTCGGTCAGGTCGGTGACGATGCAGACGTAGAGGTGGATCGTATCGGTCCGGACCTCGGCGATCGCCAGCTGCAGGTGCAGCGCCTCGCCGCTGCGGTGACGGGCGGTGAACTCGCGCGGCTGGCCCAGCAGCGAGCGCGGGTCCAGCGGCGCCTCCTGCGTCGCGCCCGCCACGCCAACCGCCCCCGAGGCCGCCGCCGACGCGGCGCCCAGCAGCATGCCCAGGTGGACGCCCTGCAGCTCCGAGGCGGTGAAGCCGAACAGCGACTCGCAGCTCGGGTTGGCCTCGAGCACATGGCCGCCGGAGTCCAGCGTCAGGATGCCGTTGGCGGCCGACTCGATCGTGGCGCGCAGTTGCGCCCGGCTCGCCGCCAGGCGCTGCTGCTCGTGGATCAGATCGGTCACGTCCATGCGCACGCCGACGATGCCGCCGGATGGCGTGCGGGATTCGTAGATGCGCAGCCACATGTCGTCATGCACCCGCTGCAGCAGCGGCGACACCTGCTTGCCGCGCGCCTGGCGGCGCTCTTCCAGCCATTCGGGTTCGCGGCCGCGCGCCTCCGGGATGCCGCCGCGCGCCAGGGACTCCCGCACCAGGTCCTCGAAGGTGCTCTTGCGCTGGAAGTGCCGCAGCATGTGCGGGTAGATCTCGACCAGGCGGCGGTTGTAGGCGATCAGGCGGTCCTCGGCGTCGAAGATCTCGACGCTGGCCGGCAGCGCGTCGATCGCTTCCTCCATCGTGCGCTGCGCCAGCCGGGCGCGGGCCTGCGTGCGCGCCAGCGTCGACACGACCGCCACCGCCAGCAGCACCGTCAGCGCCAGCGAGGCCACGCCCACCCACGCCAGCCAGCCGTCGACCGCGTCGCCGCCGAGGGTGACCGTCAGCACGATGGCCTGCAGGCCCACCAGCAGCGCGAACGCCAGCAGCGGCCAGGTGCGGACTTCGGCGGATCGGTTCATCGCGGAGCGCGGCGCCGGCGGCGACGCCATGGAAAAGGGTGGCTGATCCTAGCCAGCCCGCTCCGCGATGAATACCGCTCCACGGGGGGAGAAGCGGGTTCGGGCGACGTCCCCTCGTTGGTGGGGTGCCACGCTTTGTGAGCGACGGTGTACGGGGACGGGTCAGCCGCCGCGGGTGACCGGCATGTCGCCCGCGTTCGGCAGGCTCATGTGGCGCGCCAGTTCCAGCTTCGCCAGCGAGTTGCGGTGCACCTCGTCCGGGCCGTCCGCGAAGCGCAGCGTGCGCTGGCCCGCCCACATGTAGGCCAGCGGGGTGTCGTCGCTGACGCCCATGCCGCCGTGGACCTGCATCGCCCAGTCGATCACCTTCAGCGCCATCGTCGGCGCCACGATCTTGATCATCGCGATCTCGGCCTTGGCGACCTTGTTGCCGACGGTGTCCATCATGTAGGCCGCCTTCAGCGTCAGCAGCCGCGCCTGCTCGATGCTGCAGCGCGCCTCGGCGATGCGCTCCTGCGTCACCGTCTGCTGCGCGATCGTCTTGCCGAAGGCGACCCGGGAGATCGCCCGCTTGCACATCAGCTCCAGCGCCCGCTCCGCCGCGCCGATCGAGCGCATGCAGTGGTGGATCCGTCCCGGGCCCAGGCGCCCCTGCGCGATCTCGAAGCCGCGGCCCTCGCCCAGCAGGATGTTCTCCACCGGCACCCGCACGTTCTTGAGCTCGATCTCCATGTGGCCGTGCGGCGCGTCGTCGTAGCCGAAGACGCTGAGGTGGCGCTTGACCGTGATGCCGGGCGTGTTCGCCGGCACCAGCACCATGGACTGCTGCTCGTGGCGGCCGGCGTCCGGGTTGGTCTTGCCCATCACGATGTAGAGCGCGCAGCGCGGATCGCCGGCGCCCGACGACCACCACTTCGTCCCGTTGATGACGTACTCGTCGCCGTCCCGTTCGATGCGGCACTGGATGTTGGTCGCGTCCGACGAGGCCACGTCGGGCTCGGTCATCAGGAAGGCGGAGCGGATCTCGCCGCGCAGCAGCGGCTCCAGCCAGCGGTCCTTGAGCGCTTCGCTGGCGTAGCGCTCCAGCGTCTCCATGTTGCCGGTGTCGGGCGCGGAGCAGTTGAAGACCTCCGGCGCCCAGTACACGCGGCCCATGATCTCGCACAGCGGCGCGTACTCGAGGTTGGACAGCCCTTCCGGCGCGCGCGCGGAGCGCGGCAGGAACAGGTTCCAGAGCCCGGCGGCGCGCGCCTTGGGCTTGAGCTCCTCGATCACCTGCGTCGGGATCCAGGCGTTGCCGGCGCGGCGGTTGGCCTCGATCTCGGCGTGGTAGCGATGCTCGTTGGGATAGATGTGCTGGTCGAAGAACGCCAGCAGGCGCTCGCGCAGCTGTTCAACCTTGGGGCTGTAGTCGAAGTTCATTGGGGGAGTCTCCCGGTGAGGCGTTCTTGAGGCGTTCGTGAGGCCGTGAGGCGCGCGGCGGGTCGGCGCAGCGCGCGTCAGCCGCGCTGGCCGCGATAGCGGAGGTACTGCGCGTACAGCGCCTCCATCGTGGTGGACCGTTCGTCCGCATGCAGCGGATGCGAGGGCGCGAAATTGCAGACGCGCAGCAGCCAGTCGCCGGGCGCGTCGCCGGTCGGCGGGGCGACGTCCAGCACGTTGATGCAGGCCGGCGACTGGACCCAGCTGCCGAGCATCAGGCGCTGGCCGCCGGTGACCGCATGCGACAGGATCGCGGCGTTGACGACACCATGCAGCACCAGCAGCGCGCAGTCCCAATCGGGATCGGCCTGCAGGCGGGCGACGCCGCCGAGCACGCGATCGAGCAGCTCGCCGACGCTCTCGCCGTTGAGGAAGCGCTGCGATTCCGGGACCGGGCTGCGCTGCAGGCCGGTGAAGGTGCGCGCGAGTTCATCGGTGGGGATCTCGCCGAGGCGGCCGCCGCGGATCTCCTGCCACTCGGGCCAGACCTGCGGCGAGAGCTCGCCCTGGCCGGCGTGGCGCAGCACCAGGTCGGCGGTCTCGACGGTGCGCGGCAGGCCCGACACGATCACGCGATCGAATCGCACGCCAGCCGCGCGGAACGCCTCGCCGGCGGCCTGCGCCTGCGCGATGCCGTCGTCGTTCAGACGCACCTGCTCGGGCAGCACCGGGCGCCCGGTCGGGCCATCGAAGTAGGTCACCGCGCCATGCCGCATCAGGTAGACGCGGCGGCGTTGCGGGCTGCGGGGCTGGGTGTCCAACATGGGCGGCAGTGTGGCGCAACGACGCAGGCCGCACTGTCACGCAGGCGGCAGGCCCGCGGACGGGGCCACAATTCGCCGCCGTGCCGTGCCGTGCCGTGCCGTGCCGTGCCGTGCCGTGCCGTGCAGCGGCGCGCCCGTGCCGCTTTCGTTCCCCGCCTCCGTCCTGACGCCTTGGTGACAAGCCCCGCTCCGCTCCCCCCTCATCGCCCGCCGGGCCCGCACGCGGCCGGCGAGCCACCGCTGCGCGACGACATCCAGGCACTGCGCGCGGTCGCCGTGCTGTGGGTGCTGCTCTATCACGCGCAGGTCCCCGGCGCGTCGGGCGGCTACCTCGGTGTCGACATCTTCTTCGTCATCTCCGGCTACCTGATCACCGGCCTGATCCAGCGCGCGCTGCGGCGCGGCGACTTCTCCTTCCGCGCCTTCTACGGCCGGCGCGCGCGGCGTCTGCTGCCGGCGGCCTACGTGGTGCTCGGCGCGACGCTGCTCCTCGTGCCGTGGGCGCTCAACCGCCGCGAGCAGATCGACTTCGTCGGCCAGTTGCTGGGCGCGCTGGGCTTCGCCAACAACCTCGTGCTGTGGAAGCAGACCGGCTACTTCGAGGGCGCCTCCGACCTCAAGCCGCTGCTGCATTTCTGGTCGCTGGCGCTGGAGGAGCAGTACTACCTGGTGCTGCCCGCGCTGCTGGTCTTCAGCCCCGCGCGGCTGCGGACGGCGACGGCCATCGCGGTGACGCTCGGCAGCCTGGCGCTGCTGGTGTGGTGGCAGCCGATCGACGCCGGCGGTGCGTTCTACCTGCTGCCCACGCGGGCGTGGGAGCTGGGGCTGGGATCGATCGGCGCGCTGATGACGTCCGTGTCGGCGTCGATGGCGACAGCAACGGCGACGGCGAGGTCCTTGGCCGACACGGCCGACGCGCGCGCCCTGCGCTGTCAGCGCGTCCTGAGGACGCTGACGCTGCCGTCATGGGCGCTGCTGCTTGTCGTCCCCGCGGCGCCGCAGTTCTTCGGCACCGCGCACCCGGGGCCGGCGGCGCTGGTCGTCGGCCTGGCGACCCTGGTCCTGCTGCTGCGCGAGCCCCAGCGCTGGCCGCGCGTCGCGGCGCCGCTGATCCGCATCGGCGACTGGTCGTATGCGCTGTACCTCGTGCACTGGCCGCTGATCGCGATCCTGCACAACGCCTGGGTCGGGTTGAAAGCCGATCCGCAGGCGCTGATGGCCTGGCGCATCGGCGCGGTGCTGCTGTCGTTCCCGCTGGCGTGGCTGCTGCACCGTGGCGTCGAACGGCCGGCCAAGGCGGCGCTGACCGGGCCTCGCGGGGCCTGGATCCTGGGCAGCGGCACGGCGGCGCTGGCGCTGGGAGGCATCGTGCTGGCGCTGCACAAGCCGGCGCCGGGGGCGATCGACTTCGTCGAGCTGCGCAAGCCCAACTACGGCCTGTCGGCCAACTGCGATGCCGAGGAGCCCTTCGACGGCCGCGAGGACTGCCGCTCGCGGCCGGGCGCGCGCTGGATGGTCTGGGGCGATTCCTACGCGATGCATCTGGTGCCGGGGCTGGTGCGCGTGGCCAGCGACCAGGGGCTGGTGCAGGCGACGAAGTCCTCCTGCGGCCCGTTCCCCGGGCTGACGCCGGTGCGACCGGGACTGGGCCGCGGCAACAGCTTCGCTTCACCGTGGATCGAGCAGTGCCAGGCCTTCAACGCATCGGTGCTGCGCTGGCTGGCGCGGCATCCGGAGATCGAGACCGTGGTGTTGTCCAGCTTGCTCACGCAGTACCTGGACGCGTCGAAGTACGAGTTGCAGCGCACCCGCGGCGATGCGTCGGACGACGGACGGGTGCGCGGCGAGCGCGCGATGCGCGAGGCCCTGCTGGCGGACATGGCCGAGACGGTGAAGCGTCTGAAGGCGATGGGCAAGCGGGTGATGGTGGTGGCGCCACCGCCCTCGGCGCCGTTCGACATCGCTGGCTGTCTGGAGCGCCGGCAGGCGCGTCGCTGGACCATCGGCGCTACACCGGGCTGCGTGATCGATGTGAAGGACTACGAACAGCGGCGCGCCTCCGAGCATGCGTTCATCGAGGCGCTCGCGAAGGCGGAGGCGCGGCTGCCGGTGCTGCGCTTCGAGCCGCTGCTGTGCGACGGCACGAGCTGCCAGGTCGAGCGCGACGGCGTGCCGCTCTACCGCGACCAGGGCCACCTCAGCCGCGAGGGCTCGAGACTGCTGATGCCGGCAGTGATGTCGGAAGCCGTGGGCGAACGGCAGCTCGCGTTGCGAAATTGAACTGAATGAGTCCCTCGCCGAGGGAGTTCTCGGAGTGGCAGATCCCGCGCGGGGCGGCGTCAGCCGACCAGCAACCCGTGCTCGGCGCGCGCGAGCGCCTCGGGCGTGCCGGAGATGACCAGCGTGTCCCCGCCCTGCAGCACCAGGTCGTCGCTCGCGTCCTTCACCGCGCCGTTGGGACGGCGCACCGAGAGCACGCTGACGCCCCATCCCGCCAGCCCGAGCTCCCCGAGCGTGCGGCCTTCCAGCGCGCTCGCCATCGGCAAGCTGATCGACTGCAGCCGCGCTTGGTCGCGCTCCTCCGAGGTGTCGTCGTCCGCCCCGTGGAAGTAGCCGCGCAGCAGCCCATAGCGCCGGTCCCGCGCATCGCGCGCGATGCGCAGCACGCGCCGCATCGGCACGCCGACCAGCGCCAGCGCGTGGCTGGCCAGCATCAGCGACCCTTCGATCGCTTCCGGCACCACCTCGGTGGCGCCGGCGGCGCGCAGCTTCTCCAGGTCGGTATCGTCGATCGTCCGGACCACCACCGGCACATGCGGCGCGTGCCCGCGCACCTCGTGCAGCACCTTCAGCGCCGACGGCGTGTCGTGGTACGAGATGACGACGGCGCTCGCGCGCGTCAGGCCCGCGGCGATGAGGCTGGGCAGCCGCGCCGCGTCGCCGAATACCACGCTCTTGCCGGCCGCCGCCGCCTGCCGCACCCGGTCCGGATCCAGGTCCAGCGCCATGTAGGGGATGTGCTCCGCCTCCAGCAGCGTCGCCAGGTTCTGCCCGCTGCGGCCGTAGCCGCAGATGATCACGTGGGCATCGGTCTTGATCGACTTCTTCGCGATCGTCGTCAGCTGCACCGACTGCAGCAGCCAGTCGCTGGCCGACAGCTTCATCACGATGCGGTTGCTGTGCTCGATGATCAGCGGCGTCATCAGCATCGACAGCACCATCGCCGCCAGCACCGGGCTGACCCATTGCGCGGCGATCAGGTTGTGCTGCGCGCCCAGCGTCAGCAGCACGAAGCCGAACTCCCCCGCCTGCGCCAGGTAGAGGCCGGTGCGCAGCGCCACGCCGGTCGGCGCGCGGAACAGCTTCGCCAGCCCGGCCACGAGCACGAACTTCGCCGTCGTCGGCACCAGCGTCAGGATGATGACCAGCGGCCACTGGAAGACCAGCGTCTGCCAGTCCAGCCGCATGCCGATGGTGATGAAGAACAGCCCCAGCAGCACGTCGTGGAAGGGCCGGATGTCCAGCTCCACCTGGTGCTTGTATTCGGTCTCCGCGATCAGCATGCCGGCGACGAACGCGCCCAGCGCCAGCGACAGCCCCGCATGCTCGGTCAGCCAGGCCAGGCCCAGCGTCACCAGCAGCAGGTTGAGCATGAAGAGCTCCTGGCTCTTGCGCCGCGCCACCAGCGTCAGCCAGCGGCGCATCAGGTGCTGGCCGCCGGTCAGCAGCAGCACCAGCAGCAGCGTCGCCTTCAGCGCCGCCCAGCCCAGCGACTCGATCATCTGCGTGCCGCTGCCGCCCAGCGCCGGGATCAGCACCAGCAGCGGCACCACGGCCAGATCCTGGAACAGCAGCACGCCGATCACGCGCCGGCCATGCTCGCTCTCGAGCTCCAGCCGCTCGGCCATCAGCTTCACGACGATGGCGGTGGAACTCATCGCCATCGCGGACCCGAGCACCAGCGAGCCCTGCCAGCCCAGGTCCCAGGGCCAGCCCATCAGGCCGAAGAACCAGCGCAGGAAGAGGTTGCCGGCCATGGTGCCGCCGATCGTCACCACCACCTGCAGCAGCCCCAGCCCGAACACCATCGCGCGCATGCTGTGCAGCTTGGGCAGGTTGAACTCCAGGCCGATCGCGAACATCAGGAACACGACGCCGAACTCGGCCAGGTGCTGCACGCCGGGGACGTCGCTGGCCAGCGCCAGCGCGTTCGGACCGATCAGCACGCCCACCACCAGGTAGCCCAGGATCGGCGGCAGCTTCAGCGAGCGGCACACCACGACGCCCAGCACGGCGGCGATCAGGTAGATGAGGGTCAGGTCCAGCGCGGAAAGCATGGCGGCGATGGTACTGGCCCCCCGGCCCCGGGCGGCCCGGGATGCAGCAAGGACTGACCTCGCCATACGGCCGGCGAGCGGCGCCCCAGCCATGCGGGCGCGGGTCGCGGCGCACGGTCCGCCGCCGCGGGGCGGGACTGGCTTTGGTCACGCGTCAGGCGCAAACTACCCGCCTTATGCATCGGGCGCATGCCCGCATGTGTACTCGGCTTTGCCGGACGTGGCGGACGCGCAGGGCTTCGGGGTACCGTTCGCGCCACCGAAAAGTTACGGAGCATTTCATGCCCAACCTGAGTTTCGTTTCCCCCACGCGCAACAGTCCCTGGGGCACCTACCTGTCCCAGATCGACGCCGTCGAGCCCTACCTGGGCAAGCTGGCCCGCTGGGTGGAAACGCTGCGCCGCCCCAAGCGCGCGCTGATCGTGGACATCCCCATCGAACTCGACAACGGCACCATCGCCCACTACGAGGGCTACCGCGTCCAGCACTCGCTGACTCGCGGTCCCGGCAAGGGCGGCGTGCGCTACCACCCGGACGTCACGCTGGAAGAAGTGATGGCGCTGTCGGCCTGGATGACGGTCAAGAACGCCGCGGTGAACCTGCCCTACGGCGGCGCCAAGGGCGGCATCCGCCTGGACCCCAAGACGCTGTCGCTGAAGGAGCTGGAGAAGGTCACCCGCCGCTACACCAGCGAGATCGGCATCATCATCGGCCCGACCCAGGACATCCCTGCGCCTGACGTCAACACCAACGGCCAGATCATGGCCTGGATGATGGACACCTACTCGATGAACGTCGGCGCCACCGCCACCGGCGTCGTCACCGGCAAGCCGATCCCGCTGGGTGGCTCGCTGGGCCGCGTGGCCGCCACCGGCCGCGGCGTGTTCGTCGTCGGCCGCGAAGCGATGCGCCGCCTGAACATCAACATGGAAGGCGCCCGCGTCGCGGTGCAGGGCTTCGGCAACGTGGGCTCGGTGGCCGCCAAGATGTTCGCCGCCAACGGCGCGATCGTCGTGGCCGTGCAAGACCACACCGGCACCATCCAGAACGACAGCGGCATGGACATGGCCTCGCTGCTGGAGCACGTCGGCCACACCGGCGGCGTCGCCGGCTTCAAGGGCGCGGACCGCATCGACAACGAGAACTTCTGGGACGTGAAGTCCGACGTGCTGATCCCCGCCGCGCTGGAAGGCCAGCTGTCGGGCGAGCGCGCCAAGCGCGTCCAGACCCGCCTGGTGCTGGAAGGCGCCAACGGCCCGACCACGCCCGACGGCGACGCCGTGCTGGCGGACCGCGGCATCATCGTCGTCCCCGACGTGATCGCCAACGCGGGCGGCGTGACCGTTTCCTACTTCGAGTGGGTGCAGGACTTCTCGTCGTTCTTCTGGACCGAGGACGAGATCAACGTCCGCCTGGACAAGATCCTGGTCGGCGCGTTCAAGGGCATCTGGGACACGGCCGAGCAGCACAAGATCCCGCTGCGGACGGCGGCGTTCACGGTCGCTTGCACGCGCGTGCTGCAGGCCCGTGAAGAGCGTGGTCTGTATCCCTGATCCACAGCCGCGGGTTTCTCGCGGTTACGGAGTGGATGGGCCCCATGTGGGCCCATTTTTCATGGGTCGGCGGAGGGCGCAGGTGGAGTTCATGCGCAGGCCGGGGCGTTGGCCGCCAGGGCATGGGGCCTTGGCGGCGAGCGCCAAAACCCCACGCCCTGCCGTCCCCCATCACCTCCGTCCTTCGACGGTTTTGCGAGCGGGGACTTTGGGGGAGGAGGTCAGTGGCTGATCTTCGTGCCGAGCACCTGCAGGAACTGTGCGATCCAGGCGGGGTGCGCGGGCCAGGCTGGCGCCGTGACCAGCTTGCCGTCGGTCACCGCCTGGTCGACCGGAATGTCGGCGTAGCTGGCGCCAGCCAGTTCCACTTCCGCGGCGCACGCGGGGTAGGCCGATACCTTGCGGCCACGGATGATGCCGGCGGCGGCCAGCAGTTGCGCGCCATGACAGATCGCGGCGATCGGCTTGTCGGCCTGGGAGAAGTGCTGCACGAGCGGCAGGACGCCAGGCATCGTGCGCAGGTACTCGGGAGCCCGGCCACCCGGAATCACCAGTCCGTCGTAGTCCTGCGGCTTGATCGCGTCGAAGCTGGCGTTCAGCGTGAAGCGGTGACCCGGCTTCTCCGAATAGGTCTGCGCGCCCTCGAAGTCATGGATGGCCGTGAGCACGAAATCGCCGGCCTTCTTTCCCGGACAGACGGCGTCGACCCGGTGTCCCACCGCCTGCAGCGCCTGGAACGGCACCATCAACTCGTAGTCCTCGACGTAGTCGCCCGCCAGCAGCAGCAGCTTCTTGCCCATCGCATCTCTCCAGAGTCGGTTGAGGGAGCGCCGATTCTGGGAGGCCAAGGCCGTCAGGTCGATGAATCCCTCATGTACCCGCGTCGGCGTCGCGGGCTCGCAGCGCCGGCGCGGCAGCGACCGCGAGCGTCCAGCAGATCCAGGCGGTCCACATCGTGTGGCTGGGGTAATGCGCGCCGCGCGCCATCTGCGCCAGGCCATACAGCGTGCCCATCACGAGCACCGCACCCAGTGCGATCCGCGCCTGCCGCGGATAGGCGCGGCGCAGCATGAAGAAGAGGCTGAAGAAGGCGAAGGCGGAACTCGCATGGCCCGATGGGAAGCAGTGCCCCGGTCCGCCGTCGCCGACACCGAAGCGCCAGTGCGACACGTAATGCGCGACGCCGCCGAATTCGGCCAGGTCCCACGGGCAGCTGGTGCTGCTGCCCTGCTTCATCAACGGGATCAGCACCAGGCTGACCGCCGTCAGCGCGACGGCGCCCCAGCGCTCGCGCCGCGTCAGTCCCGGCCACAGGGGCCGCAGCGCGTTGATCAGCAACACGACCGCCAGGCCGGTCGCCACCCAGCGCCCGCCCTGGTGCAGCAGGCCCGAGGTGAGCCAGTGGTCGCGCAGCGCGAAGCCGTGCGCATCGGCGAAGAGCCGCACCACGGCCAGGTCCCAGCCGGCCGCGTCCCAGAGCAGCAGCGCGGCGAGCCCCGCCAGCGCGACCAGCCAGCCGCGGCGCAGGTCCGGCAGGCGCAGCGCGCCGACGGGGGAAAGGACGGGCGCGGTCGCCGATCCGGCGCCCAGCGGCAGGGGGGAGAGGGGAGGCGTGTTCACGGCCTCGCAGTGGGCACCGCCGCCCTGAAGTTCGACTGAAGCCAAGCTGAAGGCCGGCTGAAGTTCTGCGACAGTCCGCACAGTGCGCGCCGCGGCCGGACCGACCGGTGGCCGCTGGTATCGTTTTCGGCCCGACGGCCTCCTTTCCCGCGGCTGCCCGCCGCACGCCCATGCGACTCCTGCTGCTCGAAGACGACGAATTGCTTGGCGAGGCCCTGCGCGATTTCCTGCGCGACGAAGGCCATGCCGTGACCTGGGCCCGCCGCCTGGCCGAACTGCTGCCGCGCCAGCATGAGGAGTTCGATGCGCTGCTGGTCGACTGGCAGCTCCCGGACGGCTCCGGCCTGGACTGGCTGCGCGGCCTGCGCCAGCGCGGCGTGTCGATCCCGGCGCTGATGCTGACCGCGCGCGACCTGCTCGCCGACCGGCTGCAGGGCCTGGACAGCGGCGCCGACGACTACCTGGTCAAGCCCTTCGCGCCCGAGGAACTGGCGGCCCGCTTGCGCGCCGTCAGCCGCCGCCATGCGGGCGCGAGCAGCTCGCAGCGCCGCCATGGCGACGTGGTGCTGGACCTGGCCGCCAAGCGGGCCACGCGCGACGGGCAGCCGGTCGAGCTCACCGCACGCGAGTGGGCCGTGCTGGAGGCGCTGGTGCAGCGCGGCGGCCGGCTCTATCCGAAGCGCGACCTGGAGCTGCAGGTGTTGGGCGACGACGCGGAGGTGCTGAGCAACGCGCTGGAGGTCCACGTGTCGAGCCTGCGCCGCAAGCTCGGCCGCGAGCTCATCGAGACCGTCCGCGGCCTGGGCTACCGGCTTGGCCCGGGGGCGCCGTGAGCGGCACGCCAGGGCCGCGCCGCCCGTCCATCGCCGGCCGCCTGGCGCGCCAGCTGCTGCTGATCTCGGCGTTCTGGGCGGTGCTGGCCGGCGTCAGCGTCTGGCTGGTCGTGCAGGAGGAGGTCGACGAACTGCTCGACGAGACGCTGCAGGCGTCCTCGCAGGTGCTGGGCCAGCTGCTGCGCCAGAGCCAGGCCATGCCGGCCCAGATCGCCTATAACGACGACCTCAGCACCCATTTCGCCTGGCAGCTGGTGGCGCCGGACGGCGCCTTGCTGCACCGCTCGCCGCTCGCGCCGGTCAAGGCCTGGAAGCTGCCGCCGGGCTTCAGCGACTGGCAGGACGACGGCAGCGATGGCGACGACTGGCGCGTGCACGTGCGCCCGCTGCCGACGGCGGCCGGCCCCGGCTGGCTGATGGTGGCGCAGACCAGCGCCGAGCGGAAGGAGGTGCGCAGCCGCGTCGGGCTGGCCAGCGCCTTGTCCGCGCTGCTGGTGGGCGGGCTGTGCATGGTGTGGATGAACCGGCGCGCGCGCGCCGAGCTCGCGCCGCTGAGCGAGTTGTCCGCCGCGCTGGGCGGCTACGACCCGCTCGACACCCGGCAGCTGTTGCCGGAGCAGCCGCGCAGCGAGCTGGCGGAGATCCGCGCCGCGGTGCTCGACCTGGGCCAGCGCCTGGCCCAGCGCGTCGCCAACGAGCGCGCCTTCAGCGCGCATGCGGCGCATGCGCTGCGCACGCCGCTCGCGGGCATGGACGCCCAGCTCGCGATGGCGCTGCGCGAGGCGCCGCCCGAGTCGCGCGCCCGGCTGCAGCGCACCCGCGAGGCGGGCGACCGGCTGCGCCGCGTGGTGACCGCGCTGCTGACGCTGTTCCGCACCGGCATGAGCCTGCGCTGGCAGCGCCTGGACCTGGTCGAGCTGATGCAGCTCCTGCCCCTGCCCGACGGCCTGGTGCTGGACCTGCCGCCGGAGGCCGGCATCGACGCCGATCCGGACCTGCTGGCCGCCGCGCTGATCAACCTGATCGACAACGCCTGGCGCCACGGGGCCTCGCAGGTACGGCTGCGCCTGAAGGCCCAGCTGGACGGGGGGATGACGCTGGAGCTCACCGACAACGGCGAGGGCGTGGCCGACTGGCAGCGCGTGGACCTCAACGACGCGCTGGAGCGGCAGCAGTACGAAGGGCGCATGGGCCTGGGCCTCATGATGGCCGACCTCGTGGCCCGCGCCCACGGCGGCGACCTGCGGCTGCCGGCCATGGAAGCGGGCTTCGGCGTGGCCCTCAGACTGGGGCCGGCGCCGGACTGAATCGACCCCGGCGGCTACACTTTCGCCCTTATGACGACCCACGCCGCCCTCACCCATTCCCGCGCGCTCGACGTGGCCCGCGCGGCCTTGCAAGTCGAGGCGGACGCACTGCTCGCGCTTGCTCCCCGCCTGGGCGAATCGTTCGAACAGGTGGTCCGCAAGATCCTGGATTGCTCCGGTCGCGTCGTCGTGATGGGCATGGGCAAGAGCGGCCACGTCGGCCGCAAGATCGCCGCCACCCTGGCCTCCACCGGCACGCCGGCGTTCTTCGTCCATCCCGGCGAGGCCAGCCATGGCGACCTCGGCATGGTCACGCCCGGCGACATCGTGCTGGCGCTGTCGAATTCCGGCGAAAGCGACGAGCTCAACGCCATCATCCCGGTGCTCAAGCGCCAGGGCGTGACGCTGATCGGCATGACCGGCGGACTGTCGTCGTCGCTGGCCAAGCATGCGGACTTCGTGATCGACTCGCGCGTGGCGCAGGAGGCCTGCCCGCTGAACCTCGCGCCGACCGCCAGCACCACCGCGCAGATCGCGCTGGGCGACGCGCTGGCCGTGGCGCTGCTGGACGCGCGCGGTTTCCGCGCCGAGGACTTCGCCCGCTCCCATCCGGGGGGCTCGCTCGGCAGGCGCCTGCTGACCCATGTGCGCGACCTGATGCGCGGCGGCGACGCGCTGCCGCGCGTGAATGCCGAGCTGCCGCTGCTCGACATGATGCGGGTGATGTCCGACAAGGGCCTGGGCTGCGCGGTGCTGGTCGGCGCCGACGGCAAGGCCGGCGGCATCTTCACCGACGGCGACCTGCGCCGGCTGATCGAGCGCGGCGGCGACCTGCGCGGCCTGACGGCCGGCCAGGTCATGCATCCGAATCCGCGCACCGTGGCCGCCGACGCGCTGGCCGTCGACGCGGCCGACCTGATGGAGCAGGCCCGCATCACGCTGGTGCTGGCCGTGGACGACGAACAGCGCCTGGTCGGCGCGATCAGCATCAACGACCTGATGCGCGCGAAGGTGATCTGATGAGCGCTTCCTCCCTGACTCCCGCGGACGCGGACGCGCCGGTCGTGCGCGAGCTCCAGCCCGCGCTGGCCTTTCCGCCGGAACTGCTGCTCAAGGCGCAGGGCCCGGCGCTCGGCCTGCGGGCCGCGATCTTCGACGTCGACGGCGTGCTGACCGACGGCCGCATCTACCTCAGCGCGCAGGGCGAGGAGTTCAAGGCCTTCGCGACGCTGGACGGCCACGGGATGAAGCTGCTCGCGCAGGGCGGCATCGTGCCGATCATCATCACCGGCCGCGATTCGCCGGCGGTGCGGCGGCGGGTCGCCGACCTCGGCCTGCCGCACGCCGTCTATGGGGCCAGGAACAAGCTGGCCGCGGCGCAGCCGCTGCTCGACCAGCTCGGCCTGCGCTGGGAGCAGGTGGCGGTGATCGGGGACGACTGGCCCGACCTGCCGCTGATGGTGCGCGCCGGTTTCGCCTGCGCGCCGGCCCAGGCGCATGCCGAGGTCAAGGCGGCCGCGCATCATGTCACCGCCGCCGCTGGCGGCCATGGTGCCGCCCGTGAGTTCTGCGACCTGCTGTTGATGGCCGCCGGCCAGTACGCGCGGCTGCTGCACGGCCACCTCGAGACCCTGGACGGGAGCGGCCACTGATGGCGGCGCTCGCTCCGCCGCCGACCTCGCCGCGGCGCCGCGTCCAGCCCTTGCTGTGGCGCCTGCAGTCGATGCTGGCCAGCTACGTGCCGCTGCTGCTGATGGCGATGCTGGCCGGCTTCACCTGGTGGCTGATCAAGAACACGCCGCAGCTGGAGACGCCGCGCGAGAAGGCCGCGCCCAAGCACGAGCCCGACTACCGGATGAACGGCTTCGAGGTCGAGCGCTTCAGCAGCGACGGCCGGTTGACCGGACGCATCATCGGCACCGAGATGCGGCATTACCCCGACAACGACACGCTGGAGATCGACGCGCCGCAGCTGCGCGCCTACGGCAAGCAGGGCGAACTGCTGGTCGCCGACGCGCAGCGCGGCCTGTCCAACGGCGATGGCAGCGAGGTGCAGCTGCTCGGGGACGTGAAGGTCAAGCGTTATCCGGACGGCGATCCGTCGCAGCCGCCCGACCTGGAGCTGTATGGCGAGTTCCTCCATGCCTTCGTCCCGCAGCAGCAGATCCGCTCGCATCTGCCGGCGCGCGTCATCGGCATGGGCGGCGAGATGCAGGTGAAGAGCTTCGTCTACGACCAGCTCACCGGGCGCCTGAGCTTCAGCGGCGGTGGCCGCGCCACCTTCGCCGCCCGACCTGGCGCGCGCGCCGCGGCACCGGCCGCCAAGGCCTCGGCGCCGACGCCCGCACGCAAGCCATGAATCGACTCGTCTACATCACCGGTGCCTCAAGCGGCATCGGCCAGGCGCTCGCGCTCCAGTACTACCGCGAGGGCTGGAACCTCGCGCTGGTCGCGCGCCGCGTCGAGGAACTCAGCGCCTGGGCGGAGCAGCAAGGCCTGGCGCCGTCACGCTGGCGGGTCTACCGCGCCGACGTCAGCGACATCGAGGCCATCACCGCCACCGGCCGCCGCTGCATCGCCGAGCAGGGCCTGCCCGATGTGGTGATCGCCAACGCGGGCATCAGCATCGGCATGGACACGGCGATCCATGAGGACCTGGCCGTGATGCAGCGCGTCTACGCGACCAACAACATCGGCCTGGCGGCGACCTTCCATCCCTTCGTCGGCCCGATGCGCGAGCGCCGCGGCGGCACGCTGGTGGGCATCGCCAGCGTCGCGGGCATCCGGGGACTGCCGGGGCACGGGGCGTATTGCTCCAGCAAGGCGGCGGTGTTCAGCTATTGCGAGAGCCTGCGCGGCGAATGCCGGCCCGATGGCGTGAAGGTCGTGACGATCGCACCGGGGTATGTCGATACGCCGCTGACGCGCGAGAACCGCTACAGCATGCCCTTCCTGATGCAGCCGGACGACTTCGCGCGCAAGGCCTACGCCGCGATCGAGGCCGGCGCCCGGGTGCGCTTCATTCCCTGGCAGATGGGGCTCGTGGCGCACGCGATGCGCCTGCTGCCGGGCGCGGTCTTCGACCGGCTGCTGGCGGGGCGTCCGCGCAAGCATCGGCAGGGCGAGCGCTGAGCGGCAGCGCCCTTCGGGGCGCTCGCGCCCACCGGGGTGGGCCGACGCGCGTCGGCCGCCGTGGCGCCGATGACGATTCCCGCGATGCTCTGCCATGCGGGCAAAAGAAAAGGCGCTCCGAGGAGCGCCTTGTTCATTGCGAGGCGGGGATCAACCCCGCCGTGGCTCAGTAGCCGCCGCGACCGCCGCCGTAGCTGCCGCCGCCGCCACCACCGTAGCCGCCGCCGCCACCACCGCCGCCGTAGCCGCCACGGCTGCCGCCGCCACCGCCGTAGCCGCCGCGACCACCGCCGCCGCCGCCACCACCGTAGCCGCCACCACCGCCGTAGCCGCCACGGCTGCCGCCGCCGCCACCGAAGCCGCCGCGACCACCGCCGCCGCCGCCGCCACCGAAGCCGCCGCCCGGACGGTCTTCACGCGGACGCGCCACGTTGACCACGATCGCGCGGCCTTCCAGGGCCTGACCGTTCATGCCGTTGATGGCGGATTGCGCTTCGTCGTCGGTCGACATTTCCACGAAGCCGAAGCCCTTGGAACGGCCGGTCTCGCGGTCCATCATGACCTTGGCGGAGATGACGGTGCCGAATTGCGAGAATGCCTCCTGGAGCGACTCATCTCGCACGCTGTAAGCGAGGTTGCCCACGTATAGCTTGTTTCCCATGGGGGAAGCCCTTTCAAAACCAAATAACCCAATGTGCTGCTTCAACCCATCGTGAACCACTCATACGAAGGCGCTGCATTCAGGCGATCCGATTATGTGTGACAGGATTGGCGGTTCGCAACGCGTCAAGCCGGTTGTTGTTTTTCGGCTTATGCGCGCAAACCCCGAGCAGTGTCGGAAGCGCTGGAAATCCCTCGCCCCCGGCTTTACATCGGGGCAAAACCGGCTCCCGAGACCCCCCGCCGGCGCTCGGTGTTTTCCACTATGCGGGTGAACCCGCCCCCTAATCGCACAAGGTGACGCCCATCGCCCTCCAGCGCCCGCCGTCCACACCCGTCCCGCTCACGCCCGAGCTGCGCATCGTCTCGCTGGTTCCGTCGGTGACCGAACTGCTGTTCGCCCTCGGACTGGGGCCTTGGGTGGTCGGTCGCACCGGTTTTTGCATTCATCCCGCGCCGGCGGTGTCAGCAATATCAAAGATCGGTGGAACCAAGGACGTCAATCTCCCCAAGCTGCGGAGGCTGGCCCCCAGTCATGTCATCGTGAACGTTGATGAAAACCGGCTCGAGACGGTCCAGGCCTTGCGCGAATTCGTCCCCCATGTGGTGGTGACGCATCCCTGCGCACCCGCTGACAACCTGACCTTGGTCACCCAGATGGTGGAGATGGTGGAGGTTTTTGCCGCCGATTGGAGGGTCAGGTCTGAACTCACCGGCAGAAATCTCCAAGGCTCGGAAGAAAGTTCGACAGGGACGGATTCGCTCCCGCATGTCCCCGATCTCCGTGACCGGGCGAACCGGCTGGCCGACGCCCTGCGGGAGGAACTGGCGGCCTGCCTGGCCCTGCGGGCAGCCGGCGAGGGGCGGCCGGCGCCCCGCGTCCTCTATCTGATCTGGCGCGACCCCTGGATGACGGTCGCCCGCGATACCTATATCTCCCGCATGCTCGCGGAGGTGGGCTGGTCGACCTGGCCCCCGGTCGAGGGCGGCGAGCATGGCGCGGCGCGCTATCCGGTGCTGACCGGCGACGAGCCCTGGCTGGCCGGCGTCGACGAACTGCTGCTCAGTTCCGAGCCCTACCGGTTCGGCGCCCAGCACTTGACCGAAGCCCAGGCGCTCTGCCCGAACGCGAGGGTGCGCCTCGTCGATGGCGAGTTGGTCAGCTGGTATGGCCCGCGCGCCGCCGAGGGGCTGCGTTACCTTCGCGGACTGTCCGCCGCTCCGCGATGATCGCGCCCATGAGTTCGACCGCTCCCGCTCCGTCCCCGCCCGCCCTGCCGCCCGCGCCGTTCGCCGGTCAGGTGCTGCTGCTGGAGGACGACCCCGCCATCGCCCAGACGGTCAGCTTCGTGCTGGAACGCGAGGGCTACAGCGTCCGCGCCTGCGGCTGGCTGCACGAGGCCCGCGCCGCGCTGGCCACGACCCCGCCGGACCTGGCGATCCTGGATGTGGGCCTGCCCGACGGCAACGGCCTGGACCTGTGCCGCGAACTGCGCCAGGGCCCGCTCGGGCGCCTGCCGGTGCTGATGCTGAGCGCGCGCAGCGAGGAGAGCGACAAGGTGCTGGGGCTGGAACTCGGCGCGGACGACTACCTCGCCAAGCCCTTCAGCAACCGCGAGCTGGTGGCGCGGGTGCGGGCGCTGCTGCGGCGGGCCCAGGCCCCGGCGGAACCGAGCGCGCCGGCCGTGGCCGGTTTCCTCGTCGAGGCCGAGGGCTCCCGCGTGCGTTTCCATGGCGAGCTGCTGCCGTTGACCCGCCGCGAGCTCGGCCTGCTGCTGCGCCTGCTGAAGGCGCCCGGCCGCATCCACAGCCGCGAGAGCCTGCTCGATGCCGTCTGGGGCCTGGACGCCGACAGCGGCGACCGCACCGTCGACACCCACATCAAGACGCTGCGCGCCAAGCTGCGCCAGGTGCGCCCGGAGCTGGACCCCATCCGCACGCACCGCGGCATGGGCTACTCGCTGGAGTGACGGCGCATGCGCCTGGGCCTGCGGCTGTTCCTCGGCTTCTTCCTGGTGGCGGGCCTGAGCGCCTTCATCCTGCTGCGCGTGGTGCTGGGCGAGTTCAAGCCCAGCGTGCGCGAGGTGATGGAAGACATGATGGTGGACACCGCCAACCTGGTGGCGGCGCTGGCCCGCGATGAACTGGCCGCGATGCCGCCCGGCGGCGACCTGGTGGGCACCGCTTTCGCGCAACGGGTGAAGGACTACGCGGAGCGGCCGGTGGACGCCCGCATCCTCAGCGCCCGCAAGCGCACGCTGGATTTCCGCATCTATGTCACCGACGCCGCCGGCCGCGTGGTGCTGGACACCAGTCCCGCGCCGGCGGTCGGGCAGGACTACTCGGCCTGGAATGACGTCGCCCGCACGCTGCGCGGCGAATACGGCGCCCGGACGACGCCGGAACAGCTGACCCCCTACGGCAACGCCGGCGACCTGGGCAACGGCAAGGACGCGCAGGGCAGCCCGGTGATGTACGTGGCCGCGCCGGTGCGCCTGGACGGCCGCACGATCGGCGTGGTCACCGTCGCCAAGCCGGCCGCCGCGGTGCAGCAGATCATCTACCGCGCCGAGCGCCGCATCTGGATCGCGGGACTGTCGCTGCTGGCCGTATCGCTGGCGGTGGGCGTGGCGGTGACGGCCTGGATGATCGTCACGGTGCGGCGCCTGCGCCGCTACGCCCAGGAAGTGCAGATGGGCGAGCGCCAGGCGCCGCCCAAGGTGCCCGGTGAACTCGGCGACCTGGCCCATGCGATGGACGCGATGCGGGAGCGGCTCGATGGGCGCGAGCGCCTCGAGCACATGGCGCGCGCGCTCACGCATGAGCTCAAGAGCCCGCTGGCGGCGCTGCGCGGAGCCGGCGAGCTGCTGCAGGACGACCTGCCGGCGCCGGACCGCCAGCGCTTCGCCGCGCAGGTGGTCTCGCAGAGCGAGCGCATGACGGAACTGGTCGAGCGGCTGCTGGCGCTGTCGACGCTGGAGTTGCGGCGCGGGCCGGCGCATCCGCGGCCGGTGGCGCTGGCGGCCACGGTCGACGAGGTGCTCGCGCAACTCGACGACCGCCTGGCGCAGCAGGCGCTGACGGTGCGCTGGCTGCGCCGCGACGAGGTCGAGCTGCAGGCCGACGCCGAGATGCTGATGCTCGCCATCAGCAACCTGCTGGTCAACGCGATCGACTTCTCGCCCGCCGGCGCGGAGCTGACGCTGCAGGTCGGCATCGAGCCCGCGTCCGGGGCGGGCGGCCGCCGCGCGTTCTTCGAGCTCCGCGACCAGGGGCCCGGCGTGCCGACCGCCGCGTTCGCGCAGCTGGGCGAGCGCTTCTTCTCGACGGCGCGACCGGGCAGCCTGCGCAAGGGCTCGGGCCTGGGCCTGGCGATCGTGCGCCAGATCGCCGGCCTGCACCGCGGCGACCTGCGCTTCGAGCCGGCCGAGCCCGGCCTGCGCGTGCGGCTGTCCTTCCCCCACTTCACGGCCGCCACACAAACTTCGTCCTGAGCTCACCCCGCCTGCCGAGACTGCCGCCTTCCCTGGATGGCCCGCGGGCAAGGAGAGGAAGAATGCAGAGCAAGGCGCTGTGGTGGAAGCTGCTGATCCTGGGCGGCGTGACGCTGCTGTTGCTGATGGTGCTGATGCGCATCGGCTGGCTGGTCGACGAGCGCCAGCAGCGCCAGCGCGCCGCCGAGGCCAGCGTGGCGCTGGCGCAGGCCGGACCGCAGGTGCTGCTCGGGCCGGTGCTGCAGCGCAGCTGCACCGAGGAGTGGGAGAACGTCAGTGGGACCGGCAAGGACCAGACACGCACCGCCGAGCGGCGCGACTTCGTGCTGTCGGCGGTGCCGGCCGAACTGGCCGTCGACGGCACGCTGAACCAGGAACAGCGCCAGCGCGGCCTGTTCAAGGTGAACGGTTACGCGGGCGAGGTCGCGCTGCAGGCGCGCTGGGCGTCGCTCGGCGCGCTGGTGCCGGTGGCCGAGCACAAGGGCCGGTTGAACTGCGAGGACCCGCGCGTGATGGTCGCCGTCAGCGACGCGCGCGGCCTGCGCGCGGTGACGCTCAAGCGCGGCACGGAGGCCCTGGCGGTGCGCCCGGGCACCCGCCACGGCAGCTATCCGCATGGCCTGCATGCCGTGCTGCCGGACTCCGCGCTGGACCAGCCGCTGAGCTTGACGGTGGCCATCAAGCTGATCGGCATGACCGACTTCGGCATCGTGCCCGCCGCGTCGGCGACGCAGGTGAAGCTGCGCTCGAACTGGCCGCATCCCAGCTTCGGCGGCCGCTTCCTGCCGATGTCCCGGCGGATCGACGACAGCGGCTTCGAAGCGCAATGGCAGGTCACCGAGCTCGCCACGACCGCGCCGCGCGATGTGCTCGCCGGCTTCGCGCTGCCCGGCGTGGCGCGGGACCCCGATGCCGGCCCCGCCGCGTATGCGCCGGCCCGGGTCGCCGCGCAGGAGGGCCGCGCCGAAGTCGTGGCGGACACGCTGGCCTTCTCGATGATCGACCCGGTCAACCCGTATGTGATGAGCGACCGCGCCATCAAGTACGGCCTGATGTTCATCGTGCTGACCTTCGTCAGCGTCGGCTTGCTGGAGCTGCTGTCCGGCCGCCGCGTGCATCCGGTGCAGTACCTGCTGGTCGGCCTGGCGATGACGCTGTTCTTCCTGCTGCTGCTGAGCCTGTCGGAGCACCTGAGCTTCCCGGTCTCCTATGCGCTGGCGGCTGGCGCGGCCGTCGGGCTGCTGGCTTTCTACGGGGCTTCGATGCTCGGGGCGGCCTGGCGCGGCCTGGGCTTCGGCGCGCTGGTCGCGGTGCTCTACGGCGCGCTGTACGTGCTGCTCAGCCTGGAGACGGCCTCGCTGCTGGTCGGCGCGACCCTGCTCTTCGCGGTGCTGGCCGCGGTGATGGCGCTGACGCGGCGCATCGACTGGTATGCGCTGGGCGGGCGCACTGCGGATCCGCCGGAGGTCGCGCCCGCGGGCACTCCGTGACAACGCGGTTGCCGCCCGCCCGCGGCTCGGTCAGCATGGGTCTCCACGGACCCTGGACGACAAGAGAGACATGGGCGGAGACAACCCTGCGGGCGGACCGGCGACGGTCCGCGAGGCGGCCTCGGGCCGCTTCGACTTCATCATCGTGGGCGCCGGCACC
Organism: Mitsuaria sp. BK037; assembly: GCF_014193045.1. Classification (NCBI taxonomy): domain Bacteria; kingdom Pseudomonadati; phylum Pseudomonadota; class Betaproteobacteria; order Burkholderiales; family Sphaerotilaceae; genus Roseateles; species Mitsuaria sp. BK037. The sequence goes on from NZ_JACHYS010000003.1 coordinate 576,308, forward strand.
GCCGGCTGCCTGCTGGCCAACCGGCTGTCGGCCGACCCCGCCAAACGCGTGCTGCTGCTCGAGGCCGGCGGCCGCGACGACTACCACTGGATCCACATTCCCGTCGGCTACCTGTACTGCATCGGGAACCCGCGCACCGACTGGCTCTTCAAGACCGAGCCCGACGCCGGCCTGAACGGCCGCAGCCTGCGCTACCCGCGCGGCAAGGTGCTGGGCGGCTGCTCCAGCATCAACGGGATGATCTACATGCGGGGCCAGGCCCGCGACTACGACGGCTGGGCCGCCGCCTCCGGCGACGACGCCTGGCGCTGGGACGCGGTGCTGCCCTACTTCCGCCAGCACGAGGACCATTGGCGGCTGGACGACGGCGCCGAGCGGCCGCCGGGTTTCGATCCCGCCCTGCATGGCCACGGCGGCGAGTGGCGCGTGGAGAAGCAGCGGCTGCGCTGGGCGGTGCTGGACGCGTTCGCCGCGGCCGCGCAGGAGGCCGGCATCCCGGCGACGCCGGACTTCAATCGCGGCAACAACGAAGGCGTCGGCTACTTCGAGGTCAATCAGCGCGCCGGCTGGCGCTGGAACACGGCCAAGGCCTTCCTGCGACCGACCTGCTATCGCCGCCCCAACTTCGAGATGTGGACCGGCACGCAGGCGCAGCGGCTGCTGTTCGAGCAGGTCGACGGCGCGACGCGCTGCGAGGGCGTGCTCGTGCGCACGCCTCAGGGGTTGGAGGAAATCCGCCTGAACCCGGGCGGCCAGGTGCTGCTCGCCGCGGGCGCGATCGGCTCGCCGCAGCTGCTGCAGCTGTCGGGCCTGGGCCCGGCGGCGCTGCTCCAGCGGCACGGCATCCAGGTCGCGCGCGACCTGCCGGGCGTCGGTGGCAACCTGCAGGATCACCTGCAGATCCGCGCGGTGTTCCAGGTCGAGGGCGTCAGCACGCTCAACACGCTGGCGTCGAGCTGGTTCGGCAAGGCGCGCATCGGGCTCGAGTACGCGCTGCGCCGCACCGGGCCGATGAGCATGGCGCCTTCGCAACTGGGCGCGTTCGCCCGGAGCGGTCCGGACAAGGCCTGGCCCGACCTGCAGTACCACGTGCAGCCGCTGTCGCTGGAGGCCTTCGGCGAGCCGCTGCACGGCTTCAACGCGTTCACGGCCAGCGTCTGCAACCTCAATCCCACCAGCCGCGGCAGCGTCGCGATCCGCAGCGCGGATGCGACCGACGCGCCCCTGATCGCGCCCAACTACCTCAGCACCGCCGAGGACCGCGAGGTCGCCGCGCGCAGCCTGCGATTGACGCGACGCATCGTCGAACAGCCGGCGCTGGCGCGCTACCGGCCCAGCGAATACAAGCCCGGCGTGCAGTTCCAGACGGACGAGGAGCTGGCGCGGCTGGCGGGGGACATCGCGACGACGATCTTCCATCCCGTCGGCACCTGCCGCATGGGGCGCGACGGCGACGACGGCGCGGTGGTCGACAGCCGCCTGCGCGTGCGCGGCGTGAGCGGCCTGCGCGTCATCGACGCCAGCGTGATGCCGACGATCACCAGCGGCAACACGAATTCGCCGACGCTGATGATCGCGGAGCGCGCCGCCGCCTGGCTGCGCGCCGGGGAATGACCGACGGGGAGGGAGCGGCGGTCAGCCGCTGAAGCGCTCTTCCAGGTAGGCCAGCAGCGTGCGGATGGTCTGGGCCTCGCCGCCGACCGGCCGGCCGGGGCGCGCGATGTCGTTCCAGGCGAAGAGGTCGACATGCAGCCAGTCCTGCTCGGCCGGGATGAAGGCCTCGAGGAACAGCGCGGCGTTGATCGCGCCGGCCAGCGGGCTGCGACCGGTGTTCACGATGTCGGCGATGCTGGAGGTGATGCCTTCCTTGTAGGGCGCCCACAGCGGCAGGTGCCACAGCGGGTCGTCCATCTTGAGGCCCAGGTCGACCAGGTCGCGGGCGGTGTCCATGTGCCTGGCGAAAAGCGCCGGCAACTGCGCGCCCAGCGCGACGCGCGCGGCGCCGGTCAGCGTCGCCAGGTCGATGATCAGCTCGGGCTTGAACTCGGCCGCGTAGGCGAGGGCGTCGCACAGGATCACGCGGCCTTCGGCATCGGTGTTGCCGATCTCGATGTGCAGGCCGGCGCGCGTCTTGATCACGTCGCCGGGCCGGTAGGCATTGCCGCTGATCGAGTTCTCCACCGCCGGGATGAGCACCTGCAGGCGCACCGGCAGCTTCAGCGCCATGATCAGCGTGGCCAGGCCCAGCGCGTTGGCCGCGCCGCCCATGTCCTTCTTCATCTGGCGCATGCCGTCGGCCGGCTTGATGTCGAGGCCCCCGGTGTCGAAGCACACGCCCTTGCCCGCCAGCGTCAGCCGCGGATGCTTGTCGCTGCCCCAGTTCAGCTCGACCAGGCGCGGCGCGCGGCTGCTGGCGCGGCCGACCGCGTGGATGGCGGGGAAGTTCTTCTTCAGCAGGTCGTCGCCGACGATTTCCTTGAACTTGGCGCCATGCTGCTTGCCCACCACGGCGGCGGCCTTCGACAGCTCCTCCGGGCCCATGTGCTCGGCCGGGGTGTTGACCAGGTCGCGCACGGCGGAGATCGCGGTCGCGATGGCCAGCCCCCGCTGGCCGTCCGCGCTGCTCTTGATCAGCAGCTGCGCCGGCTCGCGCTTGCGCGGCTTGTAGAGGTCGAACTGGTAGCAGCCCAGCTCCCAGGACAGTGCCGCAGCCTCGTCCTGCAGCGCCAGGCCCTCCGGCGACAACGTGTAGTTGCCCTCGGGCAGCGCCAGCGGCAGCGCGGACAGCGCGAACGGATGGGCGGCATGGGCCACGCCGGCGAAGACCTGGGCCAGCTTGCCGTCCTCGCCCGGCACCAGCGCGAAGGTGTCCGGCGCCGCCGAGAAGCCGAGCGTCGCCAGCCATTGCTGGGTGCGCTTGGGCAGCTTGGGGCCGAGGGCCTGGTACGTGGCGCGATCGAGCGCCAGGATGGGCGTGGCGCGAGCCACCGAGTTCTTGAATTGGACGTTCATCGATGCACCGGTCCGTCGCGGGTCGCGCGGGAGGCCGGCCTGGGGGTTGGCGGTGGCGCATTCTCGCTCGCGCTTCCCTCGGTGGAGGGGGTCATGCCGCCGTCCGGGGGCACGCCGCCGACGAGCGTCGCCCGATGGCGGGTCGCCGTCAGGAACCGGTGAGGGGAAGGGCGATCAGCAGGACTGTCGCAGGCGCGACAGCAAGGCCTGCGCCGCGGCGGTGGTGCCGGCCGGCGCGCTCGGGCTGGCGGCGGACATCGCCGGGTTGTCCTCGGCCGCCTGGATCAGACGCTGCGCCGCGCCCGGGCCGGGAAGCACCGGGCCGATGAAACACAGCCGCTCGCCCTGGCCGATCAGCAGCGTGGGGAAGGTCTCGACCTCCAGGTCGTCGACCAGTTCGGCGTCGTCCTCGATGTCGACCCAGAGGAAACGGGCGCCGGGATGCAGTTGGCGCAAGCTCGCGAAATCGTCCCGATAGGTGTCGCAGGTGCGGCACCAGGCGGCGCACAGGCAGGCGATCAGCAGTTCGGACGAGGGGGCCGACGGGGGAGACGAGGGGGACGGCGACACGGCGGACATGGGAGGCGAGCTTAGCGGGAAAGCGCCAGGCGCGATCGCGTTCGAATTGCGTCCTATGCACCTGATTGGTGCGTCATGCGTGACGATGGCGCGAGCTTTGTTCAGATTTGTGAGGGCGCTGTCAACGCAGTCCCAAAGGCTTGCGTTAGCTGGCACAAAGCGGTCATCCCCCGCTTCCCGACGCTGAAAAGCCAGAGGTCCCCGACCATGATGAAGTTCCAGACCCGTACCGAATCCCAGCCGCGCCGCCTTCCGATGCCGGAACTGGCGAACCACGACAAGGGCCGCAAGCACGAGGCCTTCGAAGTGGCCAGTCTGGGCTGCGACCGCCGCAGCGTCGCGCGCGCCCTGCGCTTCGACCGCAAGCGCTGATCCCCGGCGCGGAAGCCGCCCCCGGTCCCGGGCCGGCGTCCGCCGCCACAGCCGCCGCTCAGTCCTCGTCCTCCGGTGACTGCAGCGGCGCCAGCAGCCGATCAATCTCGTCGGCGCTGAATTTCTCCAGACTTTCCCCGCCATCGCGGCCCAACAGGCCGTCAGCCAGCGCCCGCTTGCGGGCCTGCAGTTCGAGCATCCGCTCCTCGATCGAGCCTTCGATCACCAGCTGGTGGACGAAAACCGGCCGCGACTGGCCGATCCGATGCGCCCGTGCGTGGGCCTGGGCGTCGACCGCGGGGTTCCACCACGGATCCACCTGGATGACGGTATCGGCGGCCGTCAGCGTCAGCCCAACGCCACCCGCCTTCAGGCTGACCAGCATCAGCGGCGCCTCCCCCGCCTGGAAGCGCCGGACCACCTCGCCCCGCCGCCCTTCGGGGGTGTCGCCGGTGAGCTTCATCAGCGGCACGCCCGCGTCGCGCATCGCGTCCTCGATCAGCGCCAACATGCCGGTGAACTGGGAGAACACCAGGATCGTCCGCCCCTGGGCGATCATCTCGGGCACCTTCTCCCGGAGCCAGGCGAGCTTGGCCGTCTCCATCCCTGGGGCCATCTCGATGCCCGGCACCAGCCGCGGGTCGCAGCAGACCTGGCGCAGCTTCAACATGGCGTCCAGCACCGACATCAGGCCGGAGCCGAAGATCTCAGACTCCTTCAGCAGCCGTCGCACCAGGTGGTCGGCGCCGATCCGGACGCTTTCGTACAGCTGACGTTGCCGCCCCAGCAGCGGGATGCGTTGGGTCAGCACCGTCATCGGGGGGAGATCCCGCGCGACCTCTTCCTTCAGCCGGCGCAGGATGAATGGCCGCACGCGGCTCGCGAGCTCCCGCGCGCGGCGGGCATCCCCGGTCTGCTCGATCGGCTTGCGCCAGTGGCGGGCGAAGGAGCGCGACTCGCCGAGGTAGCCCGGCATCAGGAAGTCGAACTGGGTCCAGAGCTCGCCGAGGTGGTTTTCGAGTGGCGTGCCAGTGAGCACGATCCGCTGCCCGGCACGCAGCCGCCGCAGGGCCCGTGCGGCGCGCGAGCGCGGATTCTTGACCGCCTGGGCCTCGTCCAGCACCAGCACCGAGAACGTCGGCCGGGTCAGCGCCCGCACTTCGCGCCAGGCCAAGCCGTAGCTGCACAGCAGCAGGTCGATCTCGCCCAGGCGCTTGAGCACCTCGCCGCGCTCCGCCGGATCGGCGAGCGCGGCCACCCGCAGGCCCGGCGCGACGCGCGCCGCTTCCTGCGTCCAATTGAAGATCAGCGAGGTCGGAGCGACGACCAGCGCCGGCGCCGTCAGCCGCCCGGCCTGCTTCTCGACCCACAGGTGCGCGAGCGCCTGCGCCGTCTTGCCCAGGCCCATGTCGTCGGCCAGGATGCCGCCCAACTGCTGGCGCGTCAGGTACTGCAGCCACGCCAGGCCCTGCAACTGGTACGGGCGCAGCGTGATCCCCAGCCCGGGCGGCTCGGCCGGCACGGGCGGCGGCCCGGCATCGCGCAGGCGTTGCCACATCGTGCGCAACTCGTCGGCGCCGTAGACCTGCCAACGGCTGTCCGGCGTGTCGAGCGCCGCCAGCCGCGCCGCCTCCCAAGCGGTGAGCGCCACTGGTCCGCGCCTCGATCGCTGCGCGACCAGCACGTCCAGCAGGTTGAGCATCAGCCGCTTGAGCGGCGCAGCGGTCGTGTGCAGGCGACGTCCGCCCGGCGCCTTCAGGCCCACGATCGCGTCGTCGTCGATGCCGGCGATCGCCTCGGCGTAGAGCCAGCGGCGGTCCTTGCGCAGCAGATCCCAGATCATCGGCGCCAGATCGACGCGAGTCCCCTGCACGGTCACCCCCAGGCTCAGCAGCCAGGACCCTTTGCGGCGCGACAGCGCCAGGCCGGGCAGCCGGTCGGCCTGGCCGGGCATCTCGGGCCGGAATCCTTCATCCGGCACGTCACCCGCAGGCTGGACCTCCAGCGACCAGGCATCGATCGCGACGCTGTGATGCGCGAAGCCGGGCAGACACTCGATCTCCCAGCCGAGACCGCGCAGCCGCGGCAACTCGTCGGCGGCGAAATCGGGAAACAGATCTTCCTGTTCCAGCGTCCAGCAGGGCGTCAGGCCATGGCCGAACGAGGCGTCCCGCCACTGCAGCATCTCCACGTCGACCGCATGCAGGGGCAGCGCCTGCCACTGCTCGAGCGCGGCCGGATCCGCCGGCCAGCGCTCCAGCCGCAGCAGCGTCACGCGATCGCCGCGCGGCCCCAGCTTGCCGTGCGGCCGCATCCCGAGCAGGCCATCGCCGCGGCTCAGGGTCTGCAAGGTCAATTTCGGCGGGAGCGGAACGGGCGGTGCGGTCATCGGGCGCGATTGTCGGTGCCGGCCGCGACGCGCGAGTCGGACCGGCCGCCTAGCCTTCCTTGCGCTCCCTGGCGTCCTTGGGCGCCCGCGGCTTGGGCAGGCCCGTCTTCGCATAGTCCGCCGGGACCTGCATCAGCGCGGCATCCGGCTCGGCGCGGCGAATGTTGCGCAACTGGTAGTTCTGCTCGCCACTGCGCGGATCTCTGGTCTGCGCGCTGACGGTGACCTTGAGATCGGGCGAGGTCCACACCTCGCGGGAGATCACGATCGGCTTCTCGTTCCCGATCTTGCCCGCGGGGATGATGCGCGTTGCCCGACCGCCGGTGACCTTGAGGCCCTCGATCTCCTTGGGCGGCAGGTCGCTCAGCGGCCCGTCGACGCCGGGGACGGTCAGCGGTTCCAGACGCAGAGCCAGGGCCGCCGGGAGCGGCGGCATCGGCGGGGTGGGGCTCGTCGGGGTTTCGACGCGGATGACGCGGACTTCCTGGCCGCCCTCGCCCGGCGCGATCACCACTGGCGTCGCCACGCGCGGCGCGGCGGGCGGCGACGGCGGCCGGGGCGTGTCGCCGCGCGGGGTTGGCTCACCGTGGGCGAAGTTCTCCTGCGCCCAATCGCGCATCTTGCGACCGTATTCGCGCATCTTCTCGTTGTAGTCGCGCATCTTGTCCTGGTACTCGCGCATGCGTTCGCCGTATTCGCGCTGCGCTTCGGCCGAGGCGCGGCCGCCGCCCAGGTAGCGGGCGGTCTTGCGCTCGGGGTCGAGCAGCCAGTTCTCGCCGCTGACCGCGTCGCGCAGGTAGACCATCTTGCGGCCCTGGCGTTCCACCTCCTGCCGCGTGCGGCCCTCGCCGTCCCGGCACAGCTGGCTGGTCTGCTGCCGGACGATGCGATTGCCGTCGGCCAGGGCCTGGACAGTCTCGTGCACGGCTTGCGCGCAATAGGGCGCGCCCTTGACGACGCGCTCGGCGCTCAGGATGTGCGTGGCGACGCCCGACTCAGCAATCAGTTCGGCGACGTCGGGGACCGGAGGCGTCGGCGGGACGGGCGGCACGACGGCGGGCATCGCGGGCGAGGAAGGTGGCGACGGGCGCGGCGAAGCCGACCCATGTGGTTGAGGCGCGGGTCGCGCGTCGGGGGCGGGCGCGGGCTGCGCGTGGACCGCGGTGGCGGCGAACGCCAGGGTGAGGGCTGCGAGTGGGGGGAAGGCGGTGTTCATGGCGGTCTCCAGGAAGCAGGGCAGCGGGAATGAAGAGGCAGAGCGATCCATGTCGAGCGATGAGGACGTCGGTCGGTTCAGGGCATGACGCGCATCGCGAGCACGTCGCCGGAGGCGTGGACGAGCAGTTCCGCCCGCACTGGGGCTGCGGCGTCCGTGGGGTCGTAAGGCAGGCCCAGCAGGGCCAGCCGCTCGCGCGGAACTTCAGCGGGAACGAGCCAGGCGGTGCTCGCGCCGGCCTTCTCGTACGCAGCCCAGCGGTCCGCCGACACCAGCACGATGAAGCCGCTGCCGGGGTTGCCCATCACGGTGGCGCCGGACTCGCCCGGCGGCGCCGAGCCCAGCAGCCACACGCAGGCGACCAGCACCGACGCGCAGAGCGCGGGCCCCGCCAACGCCCAGCGCCACCGGCCGGCCTTGGCGGTTTTCTGCCGGGCGTCGAACTGGCGCCGCATCGCGTCGAGCACCGCGTCATCGCGTTCGCGCGACGGGGCGCGTTGTCTCAGGTCCTGCGCGACGGCCCACAGCCAGTCGGCCAATCGAGCGGTGCGAGGCAGGGAGGAGTCGGTGGTCTTCATCATGCGGACTTCGATGAACGGTCGAACGCGGCGGTGTCGACCCCGGGCCGACACTCGTCCTGCAAGGCGGCCAGCAACCGGGCGCGGCCCCGGTGCAGGCGGCTGCGCAGCGTGTTGAGCTCGACGCCCGCGATGCGCGCCGCCTCGGCATAGGGGCGCTCCTGCAGGTCGACGAGCACCACCGCTTCGCGAAAGGTCCAGGGCAACTGCGCCAGGGCCGCCCACACGCGCGCCTGGTCCTGCGCGCGAACCAGCTGCTGCTCGGGCGCCTCGGCCGGGTCGTCGGCGGTCTCGGCGTCGGTTTCGTCATGGGCGACCGGGCGGTCCCGCCAGCGGCCCAGCAGGTGATGTCTGGCCATGCCGGCGAGGTAGGCACCGAGCGTCCCGCGGCCCGCGTCCCAGCCCTCGGGCCGGCCGGCGAACTGCACGAAGGCCTCCTGCATCGCGTCCGCCGCCCAGTCGGCCTGGCCGCACAGGGCCAGCGCGTAGCGATAGACACCGGGCGACTCGCTGCGGTACAGCGGCTCCAGCGCGCCGGCATCGCCCTGGCGCAGGCGGCGCACCAGCGCCGCGCTGGTGGCGCAGGAGGTCGACGCCGAACGGGCGTCGGGCTCGGCGTCAGGGTTCGGGCGGGCGCGGCCGGCCAGGCGGGTCCACAAGCTCATCGGCGTTCGGCGTGGTCGTTGCGTCGGTGGCGGAGCGGCGACCGGCGGTCGCCGAGGAGTTCGGCAGCGCGAGACCGCGTCTCGCAGCATGACCGTATTGCGCGGGCGGCTCCAAAAGTTCCCGCCACGCAAAAAAGAACAGCCCGCCAGCGCGCGCACCACCCCCATGTTTCAGGGAAATGACACCTTCGCGCCACACTGGCGGCCCTCGCCCACGAGCGAGAACAGTGCGGCGTGCGATGTTCGCAAATCGTTTTCGTCGGGGCTATTTCGTGCAAGTGAGGGCCGGCTAACCGTTCCATCTTGGTGCATGCGCCGGGTGAAAACCCCAAGTGCGTGCATGGGGACCGGGTCCTAGCATCCATCCCACTCGACGCGACACCCGTCCCGCGCCAGCGACAAGCCGACGCCAAGGGGGTTGCCTACGGGGGCTGAGGAGACAAACAGATCAAACCAACACCAACGAATCGCAGTGACACTGTCACAATTCGCGGGCACCTGAATCAGGTGCCCGTTTTGTTTTCGGGGTCCGGTGTTGTGCGTTCCCAGCGATCGTTCGCGGCCCATGTCCGCAGCCTCGCGACCGAGGCTGCTCCTGCCCTTGCGAATCGCTGTTCATGATCGAGTTGTTCACCGCGGCCGTCGCGTCGCTGCTGGCCGGTTTTGTCGATGCCGTCGTGGGCGGCGGCGGGTTGATCCTGGTTCCCGCGCTGTTCAGCGTCTATCCCAACGCGGCGCCGGCCACCCTCTTCGGCACCAACAAGGGCGCCGCCATCTGGGGGACTGCCTGGGCCACCCATCAATATGCGAAGCGCGTGTCGCTGCCCTGGCTGGCGTTGATGCCGGCGGCGGGCGCCGCGCTGGTCGGCAGCTTCGCGGGCGCCTGGGCGGTGACGCAGGTGGATCCGAGCGGGCTGCGCAAGGCGCTGCCGGCGATCCTGCTCGGCGTGCTGCTGTACACGCTGGCGAAGAAGGACCTCGGCCGGCACCATGCCCCCCGTCACGAGGCGACGACGCAGACGCTCATCGCCAGCGCGATCGGCCTGACGATCGGCTTCTACGACGGTTTCTTCGGCCCGGGCACCGGCAGCTTCTTCGTCTTTCTCTTCGTGCGCCTGCTGGGCTTCGATTTCCTGCACGCCTCCGCGACCGCCAAGCTGCTGAACACGGCGACCAACTTCGCGGCGCTGGTGCTGTTCGCGGCCAAGGGCCACGTCTGGTGGCACGTCGCCGCGGTGATGGCGGTGGCGAACGTCATCGGCAGCCTGGTCGGCACGCGCATGGCGCTGGCCAAGGGCGCCGGGTTCGTGCGCGGCATGTTCGTCGTCGTCGTGTCGCTGCTGATCCTCAAGACGGGTTACGACGCCTTCCTGCGTTGACACCGCGCCGCGAACCACGCCGCGGCCGCCGGCGTACGCCGTCCCCGGGAACGCCAAACGCCCCGTGAACAACTCGTCACCGGCTGTCCGCCAAAGGCGGGATGCCGGCGTCCCGCCGCCCGGGCTACCATCCGACCAAACAACCGCTGCTCACCATGCCTGTCGATCCTCAACTGCGTGCGCTGGATATCGAGATCCCGACCCAGCCGGAAGTGCTGGTCAAGCTCTCGCTGCTGATGGCGGACGAGGACATCGACCTGCAGGCCGTCTCCTCCCTGGTGGAAACCGACATGGCGCTGGCCGCCGCCGTGCTGAAGGCGGTGAATTCCTCGCTCTACGGCCTGCGAGGCCGGGTCCAGACGGTGCACCAGGCGCTGACCTACCTGGGCATGCGCGAGGTCGCCGCGATCACCTTCGAGATGGGCCTGCGCGCCGCCTTCCCGCCCGCCGTCGAGCTTGAACCCGTCTGGTCCCGCGCCGCCAAGCGCGGCCTGCTGATGGGCCGCATGGGACAGATGCTCGGGGTGGACCCCTGGGCGGCGCACTCGGCCGGCCTGTTCGAGGAATGCGGCAAGGCGGTGCTCTATCGCCACGCGCCCGGGCATTACCCGGCGATGCTGCGGGCGGCCGGCAGCGACAAGGAACTGGTCCAACTGGAGCACACCGCCTTCGGCGTCAGCCATGACGCGCTGGGCGCGGCCCTGTGCGAGAGCTGGGGCCTGGCGCCCGCCGCCGTGGCCAGCGTGAGATACCACGTGCAGGTGCAGGATGAGCTGCAGATGCCCGAGGCCATGCAGCGCCGCGGCGTCGGCGCGATCTCGCTGGTCGCCTGGACGCTGATGAACAAGCCGGAGTCGCTCGACGAGACGGTGATGGAGATCGCCCCGCAGGCGCAGCTCGACGAGACGCTGATGCTGCGCGCCGCGCGCCGCGTTGAAGAGCAGCTCCAGCAGGCGGAATCGCGCGGCCGCTGATCGCGCCGCACCGCGCCCGTTGCCACGACGGCCGCCCTCCGGGGCGGCCGTTCCGTTTGGGAAGACGGGTTCAGGACGCCAGGCAGAGCCGGTCGCGGCCCATGTGCTTGGCCAGGTAGAGGGCTTCGTCCGCCGCCTGCATCAGCGCCTGCGGGCTCAGGTAGGGATGGCCGGGTTGCGAGGCCGCCAGGCCGGCGCTGAGGGTCACGATGCCTTCGTCCGGTGCACCGTCGGGGAGCGCGCCATGTGGCACCGCGAGCGAGCGCCATGCATCGCACAGCGTCTCCATCAGCCCTTGCGCCGCCTCGGCGTCCAGGCCGGGCAGCAGCACGGCGAATTCCTCGCCGCCCAGGCGGGCGACCAGGTCGGTGTCGCGCTGGAAATGATCCGACAGCAACCGGGCCAGGCGGCGCAGCACCTCGTCGCCGGCGCCGCGGCCGTGGTGCGCGTTGAACGGCTTCAGGTGATCGATATCCAGGATCGCCAAGGCCAGGCGGCCCTGATCGCGCTGTGCGCGCTTGAATTCGCGCCGCAGCGCTGCGTCGAACTCCCGCCGGTTCGCGATGCCCGTCAGCGCGTCGTGCCGCTCCATCGAGGCCAGCTCCCTGCGCTTGGCCTCCAGCGACCGCTCCGCCTGCTGCAGGGCCCGATGCTGGCGCGCGATTTCCTCGCGCATCTCGCGCCCACGCGACTGCTCGCGATGCAGCTCGTCGCCGAGCGAGGTGCGGACATGGTCGATGGCCTGCTCCAGCTGCAGCAGCTCGCGCGGTCGCGGCTCGTGGGCTTCCGGCCAGAACGGCGAGGGCGGCGGCAGTGTCGGATCGAAGCGGCTGGCCTGCTCGGACAGCCGCCGCAACTGCTGCAGCACCCAGCGGTCCAGCAGCAGCACCGCGGCCAGCCCGAGCGCCGTCGCGATGGCCAGGTGGATGAGCGTGCTGCGCAGCAGCGGATCGCGTCGCAGGGTATCCAGCACGGTCGCGGCGGTGGCCTGCAGGCGCAGCTCGCCGGTGTCGGCGAGGGAGAACTCGGCGCTCTCGCCGGGCTCGCCGTCGTCGTCGGACAGGGCACGGAACTGCTCGCCGTCCGGCGTGCGCAGTTCCACGCGGCGCAGCTTGTGGCGGGTCAGGATGTGATGCAGCAGGCCATGCACGGCTTCCGGCTTCTGGGGGCGTTGCTGCAGGCTGTAGGCGAGGGGGCCGGCATACATCAGGGGGATGGCGCTCAGCTCCGCGCCGGTCTCCGCGGCGCGCTGCAGCGTGGTCTGGCGCAGCTGCCAGCCGCTGGACAGCACGATCAGCAGCAGGCCCAGCGCGAGCAGCGCCAGCAGCGGGCGCGCGCCGAGCGAGATGCGGATGGCCTTGTGGGTCATGGGTGGATGCCAGGGCCGCGACCGGAGTCGCGGCGGGTCGCCGTCAAGTCACCGTCGAGCCATTGTGCCGAGCCGCGCCCGGCGCTTTCCCCGGGGAAACTCCAAGCGGGACGTCGCCCGGCGTTCCCCGCGGCGATCCGGACGGGCCGTCGGCGGATCGAGGATCGCCCCACCGACCCTTCCCTTCAGGGTCTTGCGCCGAGGCGACATCGACGCCGCGCCGCGCTGCCTAGAATCCGCCCGCCCCGCCGCGCTTTCCCCCGAAGGCGCGAGGGGCAGCGTTCTCAGGGCGGGGTGGAAGTCCCCACCGGCGGTATCCGGGACGCGGTCGTCAGGCCGTCGATCCCGGGAGCCCGCGAGCGCCCGGCATCGCCCTTGCGGTGCCGGGGTCAGCAGACCTGGTGAGAGGCCAGGGCCGACGGTCACAGTCCGGATGAAAGAGATCGCGTCCATCGTCGGCCTCGCGGGCCGGCGCAAGCGTTCGCGCCTGCGCCGCCGGGCGGCCGCGTTGTGCGTGCGCGCCCTGATTCATCGTTCCACCTTGCAAAGGGTTCACATGAATCAGACCCCCCTCCACTCCCCCTCCTCCGCCGTCCCCCGCGTGGCCATCGTGTCCGCGAGCTGGCATGCCGACCTGGTCGGCCGATGCCGGGAGGCCGCGATCCGCGGCCTCGAGGCTTCAGGCCCCGTTCGCGTCGAGACCTTCGACGTCCCCGGCGCCTTCGAGATCCCGCTGCATGCGATGAAACTCGCCCGCAGCGGGCAGTTCGATGCGGTGCTCGCCTGCGCGCTGGTCGTCGACGGCGGCATCTACCGCCACGACTTCGTCGCGCAAGCCGTCATCGACGGGCTCATGCGGGTGCAGCTCGATACCGGCGTGCCGGTGTTCTCGGCGGTGCTGACGCCGCTGGCCTTCCACGAGCATGCGACCCACCACGGGTTCTTTCACGAGCACCTGGTGGTCAAGGGCACCGAGCTCGCGAGCGCTTGCCGCGCGACCTTGGCGGCGTTGCGGCGGCTCGATGCGTTGACGGCCTGAGCGGCGCTCGACGCGCTCGATGCGCTCGACGTTGCGAGGCGTGCGGGGCGCTTGAGCGCCCTGCCGGCGGCGCTCGCGTGCCGTCGCTAAGCGCGGCCCATCACAGGGCATGGGGCGTCCCGTCCGGGAACCCCAAGCCCTGTTCCGGGCCCAGTGAGATCCAGGCGCTCGGGCCTTATCCAGGTCCGGGCCCAGTGAGATCGTAGTACTCGGGCCTTATCCAGGCGCGGGGGACCCGGCCAGCTTCAGGGAAGTCACGAACTTCCGCGGCTGGCCGCTGATCGGATCGGTGAAGGCGATCTCGCGCGCCAGCAACTGCAGCGGCCGGCTGAAATCCACCTCGTCCTCGACCGGGCGCAGCACCGGATAGATGCGGTCGCCCTCGATGGGCAGACCCAGCGCGCACAGCTGCGCTCGCAACTGGTGCTTCACGCCGCTGTGCGGCCGCAGCTCGTAACGGGCGCGGTCCGCGGCCAGGCGCTCGAGCAGCGCAATGCGCGTGCGTGCGTTCGGCTCGCCCGCCACCGTGCGCATCTGCATGAAGTCCACCGGATGCTCCTCGAGACGACTCTCGTAGTCGAAAGGCAGCCGCGCGGCGACCTCGTCGCGCCACGGGGCGATCGCCTCGTAGACCTTCTCCACATCGCGGTCGCGGAACAGGCGCTGGTAGGCGTCACGTGTCGCGGGCTGGACCGAGAACAAGGTCAGCCCCGCCGTCTCGCGGTCAAGCCGATGGACCGGGCTCAGGTCCGCCAGTCCCGTCTCCCGGCGTAGCCGCGTCAGCAAGGTCTGCTGCACATAGCGACCCTTGGGCGTCACCGGCAGGAAGTGCGGCTTGTCCGCCACCAGCAGGTGCTCGTCCAGATGCAGCACGCGCGCCTGGCCCGGGACCTCGGGCTCCGCCGCGAGCCAGCGCCAGTAGTAGAGGCGCCGCTGCGCCCGGTAAGGCGCGTCCGGCGCGAGCGGCGCGCCGATGTCGTCCAGCACGTCGCCGCGTTCCATGCGCATCGCCCAGTCGTCGCGCGCGACCAGCGGCAGCCGCTCGGCCAGGAAGTCCAGCACCAGCGGCCACGACCCCGGCGGGCAGGCCAGCGCGCTCGCGGCAACACCGTCTCGCAGCGGCAGTTCGAGCTTGGGAGGGCGGGCCATGGCGAGTCGTCGAAGAGCGTCGAGGGAGTGGCGGTGAGCGCGGGCGGCGCTGAGCGGGACCGGTGAGCGAGGTCGGTGGGCGGGAGGGGATCTGAGGAGGGCGGTCGTTCGATCAGGCGATCACTCGATCTGTGCGGGTCCGCGCGCGCGTTCGTCGAGGAAGCGGTTCAGTCGCTGCAGGTCGTCGGCGTCGATCGGCGTGCCCTTGCGCCAGGCCTTGATCCAGGCCTCGCGCTGCGGGTCGGCGGCGAGCTGGCGCACCGCCTGATCCATGGCCTCGATCGCGCGCCGGCCGTCCGGCGTGCGGCTGCAGCCGGCGGTGGCCACCAGCGTGCTGCGGCCCTCGACCAGCGGCAGCTTGACCAGCTCCGGCGGTCCCGCGTGGCTGGCGCTGAAGTCGTCGACGGTCACCGGGTACTCGAGCGTGTAGTCCATCCGCCGGGCGCGCAGCATCGGCAGCAGATGGGCGCCGCGGCCGGCGACGACC
Organism: Mitsuaria sp. BK037; assembly: GCF_014193045.1. Taxonomy (NCBI): domain Bacteria; kingdom Pseudomonadati; phylum Pseudomonadota; class Betaproteobacteria; order Burkholderiales; family Sphaerotilaceae; genus Roseateles; species Mitsuaria sp. BK037. The sequence continues at coordinate 591,516 of NZ_JACHYS010000003.1, forward strand.
GAGCGCGGCGCCCGCTCGGGATGCTCCGCGAGCAGGCGGTCGATGCGCGGTCCGAAGCTGCGGTCGCGCGGCAGCAGGCCGGTGAGGTCGGTGCGGCGCAGCAGGTCGGCGAGCTGCAGGGGCTGGCCGTTCGACGCGAACTTCGCCAGGTCCTCGCGGCGCACCACCACGTGGATCTGGCGCGAGAGCATCGGCGGATGGAGCGTGGTGAAGTACAGCCACTGCAGCCGCTCGGGCGTGCGCACGTGCAGCACGGAACAGATCGTCTCGCCCTGGCGCACCTGGGCCTCGAAACGCGGCAGGCTGAGCTCGATGAACTCGTGGCGGTACTGCGGCATGCGCTCGATGAGCAGCCGCAGGAAGCCGTCGACCTCGCCGTCGCCGAGATCCTCGACGCGCTGCGGCGGCCGCTTGTCGCGGTAGGCGAAGTGCGGCGGCATGTCCTGCACCAGCCAGCGCAGCACGGGCGGCGCGGAGGAGGCGGCCGCTGTCGCTCCCGGTGTCGCGCTCGGTGTCGCGCCCGGCGGCGTCGGCTGCGCGGCGGCGCAGGCCGCCGTCAGGATCGCCCAGGCGGCGATCAGTCGCCGTCGACCCATTCCACCTTGGCGCCGAGGCGGGTGATGTTCTCGGCGAACTGCGGATGCGCGCGGCGGACTGGCGTCGCGTTGCGGATGACCGACTTGCCGGGGATGCTGGCCGCCACCATCAGCAGCGCGATCGCGACGCGGATGATGTAGGGGCTCTCGACCTCGGCCGGGCTCAGCGTCTTGCCGCCGAAGGTCACCATGCGATGCGGGTCCGAGAGGAAGGCGTGCGCGCCGAACTTGGACAGCTCGGTGGTCCAGCCCATCGCGCCGTCGTAGACCTTGTTCCAGAACATCACGCTGCCCTCGGCCTTGACGCCCAGCGCGACGAAGATGGGCAGCAGGTCCACCGGCAGGTAGGGCCAGGGCGCCGCCTCCACCTTCTGCAGGATGTTGCGGGTGAAGGGCTCCTTGACCTTGAGCTTGCCGTCCACCACCGCGTGCGACCAGCCGTCCTCGTGGACGATCTGCACGCCGAACTTGGCGAAGGTGCGGTCGATCAGCGGGAACTGTTCCGGATGCGAGTTCTTGACCCTCACGTCGCCGCCGGTGATGGCGCCCAGGGCGAGGAAGGTCACGATCTCGTGGAAGTCCTCGGCGAAGGTGAACTCGCCGCCGCCCAGTTCCTTCACGCCGTGGATGGTCAGGCGCGAGGTGCCCAGGCCCTCGAGCCTGGCGCCCAGCATCTGCATGAACTGGCAGAACTCCTGCACGTGCGGCTCGCTGGCCGCGTTCATCAGCGTCGAGGTGCCGTGCGCCAGCGCGGCGCAGAGCACGAAGTTCTCGGTCGTGGTCACGGACGCGTAGTCGGTCCAGTGGTCGTTGGCCTTGAGCTGGCCGGGGACCTGCAGCAGCAGGCCGTCCGCGGCGCGGTCAACGCTGGCGCCGAAGCGCTCGAAGACCTCCACGTGCGGATCGATCTCGCGCGCGCCCAGCGTGCAGCCCTTGACGTCGTCCTCGATGCGCGCGGCGCCGAAGCGCGCCATCAGGCCCGGCACCAGCATGATCGACGAGCGCATCTCCTCGGGCAGGTGGTCCTTGGCCGCGTCGAAGTGGGTGTCCCGGTGATGCAGGTCCAGCACGCCGCTCTTGAAGTCCACGGCGACATGGCTACCGAGATTGCGGAAGACCTCGAGGATCTTCTTGACGTCGGTGATCTCCGGCACGCCGTGCAGCCGCACCGGTTCGCGGGTCAGCAGCGTCGCGCACAGGATGGGCAGGACGGCGTTCTTGTTGGCCGAGGGAACGATGCGGCCCTTCAGGGGCGAGCCGCCGTGGACGATGAGATTGGACATGGCCTGGCGCGGAGCGCGCGGTGGGAATCGGTGGGCGAGCGCGAATTATCGGGGGTCGTTCGATGGCCCGGCGCCCGGTCGGGACATGGGGCGACATCTTGCAACGCGGCCGGACCGCCCGCCAGCGCGCGTCCCTTCCGGCGCCGGAGGAAAACTTCCGCCCGCTCGCGGCGCCGCCGCTAGGGGAAGTCATGGGCCTGCGGGCCGGGTCGCGCTCGCGACAATGCCGGCCCATGACCACGCCCGTCGATCCGTCCCCGTCGGCTGCCGCCCCGGCGCTGCCCGACAGCCCGGCGCCCGTTCCCCTCCCCCCCACCGCAGCCGCTGCCGCCTCTGCCACCACCGCGGCCGCAGCCGTCGCCTCTGCAACCGTCGCCTCCGCCGCGGTTTCCGCTCGCGCTGCCCCGACCGCCCCGAGCGCTGCGACCGGCGAAGCGCCGCAGGACCCGCGCGACTGGATCACGCCCGAGGACCTCAACGTCGCGCCCGCGCTGCTGGGCCTGCCGCTGGCCTCGCCGTGGCAGCGCGCCAAGGCGATGGCGGTCGACGTGACCCTGGTGACGGTGCTTTCCAACTTCGGCAACACGCCGCTGCTGGCGGGCTTCTGCTGGATCGCGTGGCGCTGGCACAAGCACCAGCGTGCCTCGCGCGGCGAGTTGCGGGCGGACAGCGGCTGGCTCGGCTGGGCGCCGGCGCTGTGCCTGGTCGCGTTCGGGCTGTACTCGAGCACGATGGAGCACATCGACGAGCCGACGAAGCAGGCGCGCCGCGAGGCCGTCGCCGCCGCTTCCCCCGACCGGAACGACCGCTCGGACGACGAGTCGGACGAGGCCGGTGCCGAGACGAAGGACCTGGTGAAGGCAGCGGTCGCCGCGGCGGCCTCGGCCGCGAGCGCGGGCGAACTGGATCTGGCGCGGCTCGAGCACGACCGGGAGTTGCAGCGCAAGGCCGACCGGGTGCGCATCAAGGCCTTGCAGGAGGAGGTCCGCAAGCTCAAGGACGAGGCCAAGCGCTCGCCGATCGAGAAGCTGCGGCACTGGTGGGAGCTGGTGGGCCTGAACCTGGCCTGGGCCTTCGCGTATTTCGTTGCTTTCCCGCTGATCTGGCCGGGCCAGACGCCGGGCAAGAAGCTGATGGGCCTGCGCATCGTCGAGCTCACCGGCAAGCCGCTCAAGCCGATGCTCTGCGTGCGGCGTTATGGCGGCTACGCGGCCGGCGCCACCACGGGCGGCATGGGCTTCCTGCAGATCCTGTGGGACGCCAATCGCCAGGGCCTGCACGACAAGGCTGCCCACACCGCGGTCATCGACACCCGCAACCCCCGCCGCCTGCGCCTGACGGAAGACCTCACCGGCTGACCGCCCCGGCCGCTCCGCCAAGGCCCGACGCCACCGAGCGCCCGTCCCGCGCTCACGAAAGACCTCGCCGGCGACCACCCCGGCCGCTTCGCCAAGGCCCGCCGTCAGCGAGTGCCTGTGGGGCCGGAACGATGCGGGGGGTTCACGGACGTGATGCCCCCCGCGTCGTGGAGTGCCCGCGCCTGGCCCAACGGAGTCGATCAGCCTTTCGAAGGATCCAAGCGCCTCGCCCGCGCCAACCGCCAAGCCTCGGCCGGATCATCCCCATAGACCTCTTCCGCCGTCGTATCGGTCTCCCTCCGCTGGGTGTCGATCGCGATGCGCTTGTCGAAGACGAAGCACTCTCCGCGCCAATCCACCTCGGCATCGGGCATCTGTTCGAAGTAGTTGAGGATGCCCCCATCGAGCTGCCGCACCGTCAAGCCGCGCTCGGCCATCCAGCCGGACATTTTTTCGCAGCGGATCCCACCGGTGCAGTACATCGCGACGGTCTTCCCCTCGCGACGCCAGGTTTCGGCGTGCGCTTCCACGTAGGCGGGGAAGTCGCGAAAGTGCCGCACGCCGGGGTCGACGGCGCCTTCGAAGTGGCCGAGCGTGAATTCGAAGTGGTTGCGGTTGTCGAGCACGACAACGTCGTCGCGCCGGATCAGTTCGCGCCATTCGCTGGGCGAGACGTGGGTGTCGCGCGAATCGGCCAGGCCGGTGACGCCGTCCAGTCCGAAGGCCACGAGTTCCGGTTTCTCATGCACCTTGAGCAGCGTGAACGGCCGCGTGGTGCAGAAGCTGCGTTTGAAGTGCAGGTCGGCGAAGGGTGGCTCGGCGCGCAAGGCGGCCTCGTAGGCGTCGAGCGCCGGTACGGGGCCGCCGAGTGCGCCGGTGATGCCTTCGGGCGCCAGCAGCAGGTTGCCGCCGATGGCGTTTCCGAGAGTCTGGTTGAGCTCGCGCAGGCGCTGGGCGAGCGCGGTCGTGTCGTCCAGGCGGACGAACTTGTAGAACGAGCTGTGCTGGTGCTCGGGGGCGGCCATCGGGGGGGGGGCAGAGGGGGTGCAGAAGAGGGAAACCGCGATGGTACCGGGGGACGCGCGCCGCCCGGGACCAACCCGGGTGCGGGACCGTTCCTTGCCCGCCTAGAATCCGCCACCCTTTTTCCCGCCCTTCCGGGGGCCCACCGCTGTGTCCGATCGCCTTGCCGTCCTGCCTCAATACCTGATGCCCAAGCTGGCCATGACGCGCCTGGCCGGGCGCTTGGCGAGCGCGGAACTGGGCGGCTTCACGACCTGGACGATCCGGCGCTTCATCGACCGCTACGGCGTGAACATGGCCGAGGCGGCCGAGTCCGATCCCGCGGCGTACGCGACCTTCAATGAGTTCTTCACCCGCGCGCTCAAGCCCGGCGCCCGCCCGCTGGCGGATGCGCCGCTGATCTGCCCGGTCGATGGCGCCATCAGCCAGTTCGGCCCGATCCGCGCGGACCAGCTCTTCCAGGCCAAGGGCCACCAGTATTCGACGGCGGCGCTGCTGGGCGGCGACCAGCACCTGGCCGCGCAGTTCCGCGACGGCCACTTCGCGACGATCTACCTCAGCCCGCGCGACTACCACCGCATCCACATGCCCTGCGGCGGCCGCCTGGTGCGCATGGTGCATGTGCCGGGCGACCTGTTCTCGGTGAACCCGGTCACCGCGCGCGGCGTGCCGGGCCTGTTCGCGCGCAACGAGCGCGTGGTCTGCCTCTTCGAAGGCGAGTTCGGCCCCTGGGTGCTGGTGCTGGTCGGCGCGACCATCGTCGGCTCGATGGCCACGGTCTGGCATGGCGTCGTCAATCCGCCAAGACCGGGCCGTCCCCGTACCTGGCATTACGAGAACGAGCATTTCAGCTACGAGCGTGGCGCCGAGATGGGCCGCTTCCTGCTCGGCTCGACCGTCGTGATGCTGTTCCCGAAGCACCTGCCGATGCAGTTCAACGCGCATTGGCAGCCCGGCAGCGCGGTGCGCCTGGGCGAGCCGATGGCGACGCTGGGCTGACGCGGCTCCCCGGCGTCCCCCTCAAGGGGTCCCCCCACGCATTCCCCGGCGCCTCCCCCAACGCATCGCCATTGGAGGGGGCCCGCGCCGGTCCGCCTTTGCGGGACAATCGCCGTTTTGCGAAACGACGGCGACGAGCTCCCATGACCCTGCGTGTCCTGACCGGCATCACGACCACCGGCACCCTGCACCTCGGCAACTATGTCGGCGCGGTGCGCCGCGCCATCGCGGCCAGCCGCGAGCCCGGCGTCGAGAGCTTCTTCTTCATGGCCGACTACCACGCGCTGATCAAGTGCGACGAGCCGGCCCGCATCGAGGCCTCGCGCCTGCAGATCGCCGCCACCTGGCTGGCCGCCGGCCTGGACACGAGCCGGGTGGTGTTCTACCGCCAGAGCGACATCCCCGAGATCCCCGAACTGACCTGGCTGCTGACCTGCGTCACCTCCAAGGGCCAGATGAACCGCGCCCATGCCTACAAGGCCTCGGTGGATGCCAACGTCGCCGCGGGCGAGGACCCGGACGCCGGCATCACGATGGGTTTGTACAGCTATCCGATCCTGATGGCCGCGGACATCCTGATGTTCAACGCCCATCGCGTGCCGGTCGGCAAGGATCAGGCGCAGCACATCGAGATGGCGCGCGACGTCGCGCAGCGCTTCAACCACACGTTCAAGGCCGAACTGTTCGTGCTGCCCGAGGCCAGCATCGACGAGGAGATGGAGCTGCTGCCGGGCCTGGACGGTCGGAAGATGTCCAAGAGCTACGACAACGTGATCCCGCTGTTCGAAGGCGGCGCGAAGGCGCTGCGCGAGGCGATCTCCAAGATCGTGACTGACTCGCGGCTGCCCGGCGAGCCCAAGGAGACCGAGGGCTCGCACCTGGTCCAGATCTACGACGCGTTCGCCACGCCGGCGCAGCGCCAGGCCTTCCGCGCCGCGCTGCACGGCGGCCTGTCCTGGGGCGAGGCCAAGGATCAGCTGTTCGCGCTGATCGACGCCGAGATCGGCCCGATGCGCGAGCGCTACGACGCGCTGATGGCCAACCCCGAGAAGATCGAGGCCATCCTGATGGAAGGCGCCGCCAAGGCCCGCGCCATCGCCGCGCCGCTGCTGGCCCGCGCCCGCGAGGCCGTCGGCCTGCGCCGCTTCCAGCCGCTGGCCGCGCCGGTCGCGCACGCGGTCAAGGCCAAGTCGACCGTCCCCGCGTTCAAGCAGTACCGCGAGTCCGACGGGCTCTTCTACTTCAAGCTGCTCGCCGCCGACGGCACGCTGCTGCTGCAGAGCACCGGCCTGCCGCAGGGCAAGGAAGCCGGCCAGTGGGTCGCCAAGCTCAAGCGCGAAGGCGCCGCGGCGCTCGATGGCGCGCCGGTGTCCAGAGAAGTGGGCGACGAGCTGCTGCTGCCGGCGCTCGAGGCGCTGGTCGCTGCGGAGCTCGAGGCGGCGGCCGCCAAGGGCTGAGCGTCTCCCCCCGTGTCCAAAGGAAACCCTGGTTTAGGGTGCCAAGTCGATCACGGTCATCGAAGAAACCCGCTCGTTGCCTCGCGCGGGCCGGCGTAGTCTCCGGCGCTGATTCCGTCCGGTTTCAGCACCATCACAACAAGGAGACCCCCGATGTCCACGACCCGCCTGCCGGCTGATTCCCTCGCGTTGCAACGCCTGTACGCCTGGGAGCTCGACACGCCGAACCGGGTCACGCTGCGCCAGCCGATGGGCGGCGGCGTGGTGAAGGACTTCACCTGGAAGGAAGTCGCGGACCAGGCCCGCCGCATGGCCGCCCACCTGAAGACGCTGGGCCTGGAGCAGGGCTGGGAGCCGGGCGCGCGCGTCGCCATCCTGTCCAAGAACTGCGCCTGGTGGCTGATGAGCGACCTGGCCATCTGGATGGCCGGTTACGTCAGCGTGCCGCTGTATCCGACGCTGGCCGCGGACACCATCCACCAGATCCTCAGCCACAGCGAGTCCAAGCTGCTCTTCGTCGGCAAGCTCGACGGCTGGGAAGGCATGCGGCCCGGCGTGCCGCTGGGGCTGCCGTGCATCTCCTATCCGGTCTCGCCGGAGGACGCGCAGGACGCCTACGACCACTGGGACGCGATCTGCGCCGAGACGCCGCCGCTCAAGGGCAAGCCGACCCGCGGCGCCGATGAGCTGGCCACCATCATCTACACCTCCGGCACGACCGGCGCGCCCAAGGGCGTGATGCACTCGTTCGGCAATTTCGCCTGGGCGATCGGCTCGGGCCTGAAGCGCATCCCGCTGACCGAGTCCGACCGCATGCTGTCCTACCTGCCGCTGGCGCACGTGGTCGAGCGCGCGCTGGTCGAGCACGGCTGGCTGCACACCGGCATGACGGTGTACTTCGCCGAGAGCCTGGACACTTTTGCCGCCGACCTGCAGCGCGCCCGGCCGACGGTCTTCTTCTCGGTCCCGCGGCTGTGGACCAAGTTCCAGCAGGGCGTTCAGGCCAAGGTGCCGCAGCCCAAGCTCGAGCGGCTGCTCAAGCTGCCGATCATCGGCAAGCTGGTGCGCAGGAAGATCCTCAAGGCGCTGGGCCTGGACGAATGCAAGTTTGCCGCCGGCGGTGCCGCGCCGATGCCGGTCGCGCTGCTGAAGTGGTACCGCGCGCTGGGCCTGCCGATCAACGAGGGCTACGGCATGACCGAGAACCTGGCGCTGTCCCACATCACCGTGCCGGGCCAGGACCAGATCGGCAGCGTCGGGCCCGCTTACGACGGCGTGCAGGTGCGCCTGGATCCGATCACCGGCGAGCTGCAGATGAAGAGCCAGGCGCTGATGCTGGGCTACTACAAGCAGCCGGAACTGACAGCCGAGACGCTCACCGCCGACGGCTGGCTGCACACCGGCGACAAGGCGGAGATCTCCGACAAGGGCGCGCTCGCGGGCTGCGTGCGCATCACCGGCCGGGTGAAGGATCTCTTCAAGACCAGCAAGGGCAAGTACGTGTCGCCGGCGCCGATCGAGGACCGGCTGTCGACGCATCCCGCGATCGAGGCCTGCGCGGTGACCGGCGCCAACTTCGCGCAGCCGGTGGGCATCGCGATGCTGTCGCCCGAGGCCGCCGCGCGCGACCGCGGCGCGCTGGAGCAGGAACTGGCCGCCCATCTGGAGAAGGTCAATGCGCGCCTGGACCCGCATGAGCAGCTCGAGTGCCTGATCGTGACGGCCACGCCGTGGACGGTCGACAACGGCCTGATCACGCCGACCTTCAAGGTGCGCCGCAACCGCGTCGACGAGGTCTACGGTCCGCGCCTGGAAAACTGGATCGGCCGGCGCCGGAAAGTCATCTGGGCCGACTGAGCCCCGCTCGCGCGATGAGGGCATGATGCGCGGATGAAACGCGGATCCCTCAAGCGCTGGGCGGCCCTGCTCAAGGGCGAGCTGCTCACCGTCTTCTACGCGGCCCGCGATCCGGAGGCGCCCTGGCTGGCGCGCCTCGTCGCGATCGCGGTCGCCGCCTACGCGCTCAGCCCGATCGACCTGATCCCGGATTTCATCCCGGTGCTGGGCCTGCTCGACGACCTGATCCTGGTGCCGCTGGGCTTCTGGCTGGTGCTGCGCCTGATGCCGCCGGCTGTGATCGCCCGGGCGCGCCAGCGCGCCGCCGCGCAGCGCGGCCGGCTGCCGCGCAACCTCAAGGTGGCCGGCGCGATCGTGGTGGTGTGGGTGCTGCTGCTGGCGCTGGTCGTCACGTGGCTGGTAGGCCGCAGCGGCGGCGCGCCCGCCGGGACCGTCTGAGCTCGCGTCAATCGGGCCCCAGGCCCTTCTTGGCCAGCGTCTCCGCCACCCACTCGATGAAGACGCGCATGCGCGCCGAGACATAGCGGTTGGGCGAATAGACCAGGTAGACCGGCACCGCGTTGTGATGCCATTCGGGGAACAGCGGCACCAGTTCTCCGCTGTCGAGCTGGTCCTGCACCGCGTACCGGGCCAGCTGCACGACGCCCAGGCCCGCCAGGCCGGCCGCGACATAGGCGTTGCTGTCGTTGACGTCGAGCCGCCGACGGCCCTCGATCTCGACGCGCTCGTCGCCGCGATGGAAGACGAAGGGGAACACCCGCCCGGTGCGCGACGAGAAGTAGCCCACCGCCTGGTGCGGCTCCCGGTCCAGGTCCTGGGGCGCCTGCGGCGTGCCGTGCTTCTGGAGGTAGGCCGGCGCGGCGCAGGTGCAGAACTGGATCTGTCCGACCCGCCGCGCCACCAGCCCGGCATCCTGCACCGCGCCCACGCGCAGCACGAAATCGACGTTGTCGACCAGCAGGTCGATCGCGCGGTCGCTCACGCCCAGCGCGATCTGGATGTCGGGGTAGCGGTCATGGAAGTCCGCCAGCGCCGGGATCAGCACCCGCGAGCCGGTCAGCGTCGTCACGTCCACGCGCAGGCGGCCGCGGGGCTTGCTCTGGTCGTGGAGCATCCCCTGGTCGATGGCCTCCAGCTCGCTCAAGAGGGCCATGGTGCGCTCGTAATAGGCGGCGCCGTCCTGCGTGACGCTCACCTTTCGGGTGGTGCGCGTCAGCAGTTGCACCCGCAGCCGCGCTTCCAGCGCCTGCACCAGGCGCGTCAAGCTGGCCTTGGGCAGGTCCATCGAGTCGGCCGCCTTGGTGAAGCTGCCGGTTTCCACCACCCGGGCGAACGCCCGCATTTGCACGATCCGGTCCATCGACACCCTCGCTCTGGCGGCCCGGAAGATGGGGGACTGCTGGCGGGCCGACGGGCGATTCTCAGGGAATCCGCACGGTCGTGCGCGTTCCGATCCGAATCGGCCTTTTGCGCGGCGTTCTGGTGCCCCGTTTCAGCGCGCCGGGGCGAATATCGATTGAATATCTCCTCGATCGACACGAGTATCGATTCGCGCGTCACTCTGAATTCAACTTAAAGCCGACTTAAGCAAAAGAAAACCCCCTCGGCGAGCGTTGGCTCATCCGAGGGGGGTATAGGCGGTCGGCGACGGACAGGAGGGTGGAGTGCGGAGAACCGCCGCCGACCAGGGCCGAAGCCCTTGACCCAAAAATCGCTCTCAGGAATCTATTGTTCGAGTTCTCTCAGGAGGGGACAGGAAACGAGTCGCTCAGCGGCCGGCGACGGCGGTGGCCGGGGCGCTGCCACCGAACTTCTTCACCAGGGTCGCGTAGTACGGCGAGCTGCGCAGTTCGGCGTAACGCGCCTTGGCGGCGTCGCGGCGGGCGTTGTCGTAGCCGTAGGTCTCCGACTGCTCGACGGCGGCCAGGCCCGATTCGCGGTAGATCTCCAGGTCGGCCAGCACTTCGGCGCGGCTCACGGCGCTGGGGGTGTTGACCGGCTGGGTGTGGGGGTTGTCGTTGGCCATCGCACTGCCGGCCACCAGGGCGGCGGAAGCGAACAGGACGGAAGCGAGGATGTTCTTGGTGCTCATGATCTTTCCTTTCGGTTTCGGTCCCAGGGCGATCAGCGAAGGGGCACGGGGTGGAGGATTCGACCCGACGATTGCGCTTGGGATGCCACTGGGTTTCTCTTGAATTCCGCCGGTTGCCCGGAGGTTTCAGTCGTCGCCTGGTGGAGATTTCCTGGAGCGGTTTCGATGTGTCGATGGGCTGAACTATGAGCGATAAGGGTTGACCCTTAAATCCATTCGCTTGCAACACTCCGTTGAAAAGATCGGAACAATCGGCATTCGCGCCGGCAGCGGCCGATATTCCCGGGCGCAGCGCGCGCGGCGTCCCCCGGAAGGGGCGTGATGGCGCATGGCGCCCGCCGCGCCGGGGGAAAGGGCGGGGGGCAGGCATGATGTCGGCCTTTCGGGAGACGCCTTCGATGCTCGGTACCCACGACCTCGGCCTGTTCATCGCCTCCGGGCTGCTGCTCAACATGACACCCGGTCCGGACTCGCTCCTGATCATGGCGCGCAGCGCCACCCAGGGTTTCCGCGCCGGCTCCGCGGCCGCGCTGGGCATCGGGGCCGGCACCTGCGTGCACGTGCTGGCGGCGGCGCTGGGACTGTCGGCGCTGCTGTCCGCTTCGGCGGCGGCCTTCACCGTGGTCAAGCTGCTCGGCGCGGCCTACCTGATCTACCTCGGCGCGGGGATGCTCTTCAAGCGTCGCGCCGCGGCGGCGGAGAGCGGCTCCCCCGGATCCCTCCAAGGCATGCCCCCGCCGGCGCCATTGCCGCTGCGCCGGATCTTCGCGCAGGGCTTCCTGACCAATGTCTTGAACCCCAAGGTCGGGCTGTTCTTCCTGGCCTTCGTGCCGCAGTTCATCTCGGCCGACGCGCCGAGCAAGGCCGCCGCCTTCCTCTTCCTGGGGGCGATCTTCAACGTGAACGGCATGGTGTGGTGCCACCTGCTGGCCTGGTCGAGTGCCGCCGCGGGTGCCCGCGCGCGCGGTCAGGCCTGGGCGCAGGCGCTGGGCCGCTGGCTCAACCGCGGCATCGGCGCGCTGTTCCTGGCCTTCGGCGTGCGCTTGGCGGTCGCCGAAGTGGGCTAGCCCGACCGCGGTGCGCGTGGCGTTCGGTTCGTCCGAACCGGACGTGAGGGATTTCCATCGCGGGAGTAGTCTGCCGGCATGACTGCCAAGACTCCTCCCCTGACCGGCGGCGCGCTGCCGCCGGCGTCCGGCCAGCCCGGGCACTACACGCCGCACGAGAAACGCGATCGCATCCTGGCGATCGTCGGCGCCTCCTCCGGCAACCTGGTCGAGTGGTTCGACTTCTACGTCTACGCCTTCACCTCGATCTATTTCGCGCACGCCTTCTTCCCGAAGGGCGACCCGACGGTCCAGCTGCTCAACACCGCGGGCGTGTTCGCGGCCGGTTTCCTGATGCGGCCGATCGGCGGCTGGCTGTTCGGCCGCATCGCCGACAAGCAGGGCCGCAAGACGGCCATGATGATCTCGGTCCTCATGATGTGCGGCGGCTCGCTGGCCATCGCCTTCATGCCGACCTACGAGACCATCGGCGTGATGGCGCCCACCCTGCTGCTGTTGGCGCGGCTGTTCCAGGGGCTGTCGGTGGGTGGCGAGTACGGCACCAGCGCCACCTACATGAGCGAGGTGGCGCTGCGCGGACAGCGCGGCTTCTACGCGTCCTTCCAGTACGTGACGCTGATCGGCGGCCAGCTGCTGGCGGTGCTGGTGGTGGCGATCCTGGAGCAGACCCTGACCGACGCCCAGATGCATGCCTGGGGCTGGCGCATCCCGTTCGTGGCGGGCGCCGCGACCGCGGTGATCGCCTTCTATCTGCGCCGCTCGCTGGCCGAGACCGCCAAGGCCGAGCAGCTCGAGCGCAAGGAAGCCGGATCGATGCGCGAGCTGTTCAGCAAGCACATGAAGCCCTTCCTGATCGTGCTGGGCTTCACCGCGGGCGGGTCGCTGGCCTTCTACACCTACACCACCTACATGCAGAAATATCTGGTGCTGAGCGTGGGCATGGACAAGAAGGTGGCCAGCACCGTGATGACCGCGGCGCTGTTCGTCTACATGTGCATGCAGCCGCTGTTCGGTGCCCTGTCGGACCGCATCGGGCGGCGCACCTCGATGCTGTGGTTCGGCCTGCTCGGGGCGCTGGGCACCTGGCCGCTGCTGTCGGCGCTCAAGGGCGTGCACAGCCCCTATGCGGCCTTCGGGCTGATCGTCGTGGCGATGGCCATCGTCTCGCTGTACACCTCCATCGGGGGCCTCATCAAGGCGGAGATGTTCCCGCCCGAGATCCGCGCGCTGGGCGTCGGGCTCTCCTATGCGATCGGCAACGCGATCTTCGGCGGCTCGGCGGAGTACGTCGCGCTCAGCCTCAAGGCGGCGAACGTCGAGAGCGCGTTCTACGTCTACGTCTCGGTGATGTGCCTGTTCGCCTTCCTCGTCTGCTTCCTGATGCCGGACCCGCGCAAGCATGGGCACCTGAACGACGTGCATTGACGCCGGAAGGCGCGAGTGATCAGCGCCCTTCCCGGTCCTGCATGCCCAGGTGGTGGGACAGGTACAGCCGGCCGCGGAACCAGGACTCCCAGCCACTGACCTTGAGCCGGTCCAGCACCGGCCCCTTGACCTCGCTGAGGTCGAGACGGCGGCCCTGGCGCTCCAGCGTCTCGTGCAGCTCCTTGAGCGCGCTCAGGCCGCTGAAGTCGATGGCGTTGACCGGCGACATCTGCAGCAGCACCCGCTTCGTCGTCGGGTGCGTGTCCAGGTGGGCCTGGACGACGTCGGCGAGGCTGCGGCCGTTCAGGAACAGCAGGCTCTCGTCGATGCGCAGGCCCAGCACCTCGGGGTCGAGCACGACCTGGTGGCGCTCGACGTTGCGGTAATGCTCGGTGCCGGCGATGCGGCCGATCAGGGCCACATGCGGCCGCGCGCTGCGCTGCAGCAGCAGCGCGATCGCGCCGGCCACGCCCAGGCCCAGCGCGGCGGTGATGCCGACGAAGACCACCAGCAGCGTGACCGCCACCATCAGCAGCGCCTCGGCGCGCGCGTAGCGCCAGGCGTCGGCATAGGGGCCGAACTTCAGCCCCGACAGGACCGCCACCATGATGCTGGCCGCCAGCACCGGCTTGGGCACCCAGGCCAGCAGCGGGGAGAGCGTCAGCAGCACCACGCCCATCAGCGCGGCGACGAAGACGCCGGTCATGCGGGTGCGGCTGCCCGCGTCGCTCATCAGCACGCTGCGCGAGAAGCTCGCCGCCGCCGGCATGCCGCCGGACACCGCCGCCGCCAGGTTGGCCGCGGCCAGTCCCATCAGCTCGCGCCGCGCGTCGACGCGCTGCCCGACCCGGCGCGCCAGCGATTCCGCGACCGCCAAGCTCGAGACATACCCCAGCAGCCCGATCAGCGCCGCGCCGGGCAGCATCGCGGTCCAGAGCTCGGGATCGAGCCGCGGCGGCGTGAAGACCAGCGCCAGCGGCGGCAGCTCGCCGACGCGCGGCAGGCCTTGCGGGTCCCAGGCCCAGGCGATGCCGATGCCGGCCAGCAGCACCGCCAGCGGCGCGATGCGCGAGACGAAGCCCTTGGGCAGGCGCCGCACCGCCACCAGCGTCAGCAGCGAGACGACGCCGAACAGCGCCGCGACGCCGCGCCCGTCGAAGCCGTGGGCGCTCAGCGAGCGCCAGAGCTCCGGCAGCGTGCCGCCGCTGGCGGCCGAGCCGATCAGCACCGGCAGCTGGCTGGCGGCGATGGCGATGGTGGCGCCGGACTCGAAGCCGTGCAGCACCGGCACCGACAGCAGCGCGGCCAGCGCATGCAGGCGCAGCAGCGCCGCGGCACCGAGGAACAGCCCGACCTCGGCGGCCAGCACCAGCGCGGCCTCACTGGGGCTGACGCCGGCCGGCGCCAGCTGCAGCGTCTGCATGATCATCAGCGCCAGCACCGCGACCGGGCCGATGTTCAGGAAGGGACTGGAGCCCAGCGCCGCGTAGAACAGCGGCGGCAGCAGGCTGGCGTAGAGGCCGACCTGCGGCGGCAGACCCGCGAGCATCGCGTAGGCCAGACTCTGGGGAATCAGGAGCACGCTGACCACCACGGCGGCGACGAGGTCGTCGCGCAAGGCGTCGCGCAGGTAGGGCCGCAAGGCGGCGAGGGACGGCAACGGCGGCATGAACGGGGGCGCCGCGGCAGCAGCGCGGCGCGCGGCAGTATAGGGGCCGGGCCGCCCGCCGCCGCCCGCGCTCAGAGGATCAGCGGCCCCGCGGACGGCGCTTTCGGCAGCGGCGGCAGTCGCGGCAGCAGCAGGTCCAGGCTCAGGCGCAGCGTCAGTTCCTCGCCGCGCGGCAGCGGCGCCAGCCGCGGCTCGTCCGCCGTCCACAGCCCCAGCTGGACCGAGTTGCGCGTCGGATGGCGCTCGAAGCGCAGCGTGTCCAGCGGCGCGGCCGCGCGCGCCAGCACGAGGCGACCGCCCGCGCCGCTCAGCGAGGCGACGCCGCACCAGGGCTCGCGCAGCTCGACGCGGCCGCGCTCGATGCGGCGCACCAGGTCCATGGTGTCGTCCAGCCAGGCGGCGTCGGCGAAATCCTCGGGGAAGTGCATCAGCCAGCCGAAGCGCGCCGGCAGCGGCATGCGGCTCAGGTTGCGCACCGACAGCGACCACTCCAGCCGATGCTCGTCCAGCCGCAGGGTCTGGCTCGCCTGGAAGCCCCAGGTGCCGGGCGCCGAGCGGCCGGGATGCAGCATCAGCGTCACCTGGTCCGGCAACTGCTGGGTCACCTGCCAGGGCTGGTCGAAGGTCATCGGGTCCGGGACCAGGGCGTCCATGCCCTCGGCCACCGCGGTCGGCGCCTCCAGCCGGGCCGCCGCGCCGCCCACCAGCGCGCCGCGCTCGGTGATCAGCGGCCGCAGCCACGGCTCGTGGCCGCCCGGCCGCGCCTGGCCCAGCCAGCGCAGCCGCCCGCCCCGGGCCGGCGCGACCACCGCCCGCCACGTTCCCGACTTCAGTTCCAGCTCGCGCCTCACATGCATCCCCCGTTTGATCGAACGGGTCGCAGTCTGCGCGGGCGGGCGCGCCAAGGCGTCCACCCATAGGAAGGCGGCCCCCGACAGGTGCCACCCATCGGGGTGGGCGGAAAGCAAGAGTGAGCCGGTGCCCGACCGGCGATGCCTCAGGCGCCGGCGATCAGCGTCGCGATGCGCTCGTCGGACAGGCGGATCGGCGCGGCGTGGGCCGGCAGCAGCGCGACCACCGCGTGGTCGTCGCGGCTGCTGTCGCGCAGCACCGGGGTGTGGCGGGGCTCGCCATTGGCGTTGGTCAAGACGCTCACCATCGGGCGATGCGCCTTCTCGCCATTGCGCACGACCAGGCCGACCTCGCCGCTGGCCAGTCGCACCAGGCTGCCGGGCGGGAAGATGCCGAAGGCCTTGATCAGCGCCGCCGCCAGCGGACTCTGCGCCGCCATCTGGTGGAGCTCGCGGCCGGCCTGCGCCGCGCTCATCGCCGGCCGGTTGGCGCGGCTGCTCAGCCGCGCGGTGTAGACGTCGGCGTAGCGCAGCATCTCGGCCAGCTCGCCGATGTCGCCGATGCCGTGCGGGTAGCCGCGGCCGTCCGGCGTCTCGTGGTGCTGCAGCACCGCTTCCAGCCAGTCGTGGTCGTCGATGCCGGCGGCGCTCAGCATCTCGACGCTGCGGATCGGATGCTCATGGATGGCGTCGCGCTGCATCGAGGTCAGCGGCGACACCTGGCTGGACAGCCGCGCCTGCAGGTCCAGCATGCCCAGGTTCATCGTCAGCGCGGCCTGGAAGGCCCGGCGCTGGTCCTCCGGCCCCCAGCCGAGGTAGCGCGCCGCCGCCTGGCAGGCGGTCGCGGCGTGCAGGGAGTGCGTCACGCCGTAATGCCCGGTGCCCGTGCCGGGCTGGCGCACCACCTGGGCGAGCGCCACCTCGGGCGAGCTGTCGATCAGCGAGAGCAGCAGCGTCGTCGCGCCGTCGAGCGCTTCGGCCATGCGGTCGGGCGTGGCGGACAGCGCATTGCGCACGTCCTGCATGCCGCGGTCCCATTCCTCGGGCAGGCGGTCGCGCAGGTAGGCGGGCGAGCGCGTCGGCTGCGGCTGGCGCATCGCCTCGGTCAGCTCGTGGACCTCCACCAGCGCGCCGCGGCCCATCAGCGCACGGAGCTGGGCCTCGTCGGCGATGACCTGCCCGCGCGCCAGCAGCAAGGTCCGGTCGGCGTCGCGCACGCTGAAGGCGAGCGGCTGGCCGAGGACGATGCGGTTCTTGACCGATGACAGTGAACAGACACGCATGAAGGGGCGCGGTGAGCGGAGGGAGGACCGGCCGCGCTCGACATGTCTGAAAGTTGTAACGCGGGCGGCCCGGACTCTACATCGTCCATCCCTCGCCGGGCTGAAGCCCGGGGGCCGCCCCTCCCCCTGCCGGGCGAGGGAAGCGCCGACTCCGTCACGAATGGGGAGGACGGGGGGTCAGGTCGCGGTGATCGCGGGGTAGTCGCTGTAGCCGGCCGCGCTCCCGCCGAACAGCGCCTGGCCGTTGAAGCTCGCCAGCGGCAGGCGGCCCGCGAGCCGGGCCGGCAGGTCCGGATTGGCGATGAACGGCCGCCCGAACGCGACCAGGTCCACCAGCCCCGACGCCAGCAGCGCCTCGGCGCGCGGGGCGTCGTAGCGGCCCGCGACGATGATCCGGCCGGCGAAGGCCCGGCGCAGCGCCCGGCGGAAGTCCTCCGGCACCTGGGGCGCGTCGTTCCAGTCCGCCTCGGCCAGGTGCAGGTAGCCCACGCCGCGGCGCGACAGCTCGGCGGCGGCCTCGAGGATGGTCGGGATGATGTCCGGGCAGGCCATGTTGCGGGCGGTGATGTAGGGCGCGACCCGCACGCCGATGCGCTCGGGCGCCACCTCGGCGGCCACCGCGTCGACGACCTCCAGCAGGAAGCGCAGGCGATGCGCGCGCGGTCCGCCGTAGGCGTCGTCGCGATGGTTGGAGGTGGTGCGCAAGAACTGGTCGATCAGGTAGCCGTTGGCGGCGTGGACCTCCACGCCGTCGAAGCCGGCGCGCATCGCGTTGGCGGCGGCGCGGCGGAAGTCGTCGACGATGGCGCGGATGCCGTCGGTCGTCAGCGCCTGCGGCACCGGGCAATCGACCATGCGGCCGACGCCGTGCTCGTCGGCGACCCAGACCTGGGCCTCGGGCGACAGCGCGGACGGCGCCACCGGCAGGCCGCCGTCGTGGAAGACCGGATGCGACATCCGGCCCACATGCCAGAGCTGCAGCACCATGCGGCCGCCGGCGCGGTGCACGGCGCGGGTCACCAGGCGCCAGCCCTCGACCTGTGCCTCGCTGTGGATGCCCGGCGTGAAGCTGTAGCCCTGGCCCTGGGGCGAGACCTGCGTGGCCTCGCTGACGATGAGCGCGGCGCTGGCGCGCTGCGCGTAGTACGCGGCCATCAGCGCATTGGGCACATTGCCGGGCTGCGAGCTGCGCGCCCGGGTCATCGGCGCCATCACGACGCGGCTGGGCAGCGTCAGCGGGCCGAGGGTCAACGGGGTGAAGAGGTCGGTGGAAGGGAGAAGGGAAGCGGTCATCGTCGTTCCAGGTTGTTTGATGGTCGCCAGTCTGGAAGCGATGGCCGGCCAGTTGAGCCGGGTGGCGGTCGAAGCTTTTTCAAAGAAAATCGAACGATGACCCGGATCACCGACCTCGAACTGCTGGTGCGCATCGCCGATCTCGGCAACCTCACGGCGGCGGCCAAGGCGCTGGACTGGTCGCCGGCCGCGGCCAGCGCGGCGCTCAAGCGGATGGAGGAGCAGCTCGGTTTTCCGCTGTTCGTGCGCAGCACGCGCAGCCTGCGGCTGTCGGGCGAGGGCCAGCGCTACCTGCCGCATGCGCGGGCGGCGCTGCGCGCCCTGACCGACGGGCGGGACGAGGCGCTCGCCGGACGCGAGGCGCTCAGCGGCGTGCTGCACCTGACCGTGCCCTCGGACCTGGGCCGTCATGTGCTGCTGCCGTGGCTGGAGCAGTTCCAGGAGCGCCATCCGGCGCTGACGCTGCGCCTGCAGATCGGCGACCCGCTGACCGACCTGCTGCGCCGGCCGGTCGACGCCGCCGTGCGCTACGGGCCGCCGGCCGGCAACGCGCAGGTCGCGCTGCCGCTGCTGCCCGATTGCCGCCGCGTGCTCGTCGCCGCGCCGCACTACCTGGCGCTGCACGGCCTGCCGACCTCGCCCGAGGACATGGCGCGCCACGAGGCGCTGCGCTACCTGCGCGCGGGCGAAGTGCCTACGCATTGGCCGGTGTCGATCGCCGGCGAGCCGGTGAACCTGCCGCTGGTCGGCCGGCGCGTCGCCGACGACGGCGAGGTGGTCAAGCGCTGGGCGCTCGCCGGGCTGGGCATCGCCTACAAGTCGTGGCCGGACGTGGCCCAGGAACTCGCCAGCGGGCAGCTCGTCCACGTCCATCCGCACTGGCGCGGCGACCCGTCGCCGCTGCATCTCGTCGTGCCGGGTCGCGCGCAGCTGTCGCCGGCCCTGCGGCAGCTGCGGGATGAACTGCGCCGGCGGCTGGAGGAGTTCGCGCGCTCGATGCCGCGCTGAGGCTCAGCCGAAGGTCGCGCGGATCTCGGCCGCCACCCGCGGCGCATGCTCGTCCAGCACGAAGTGCCCACCTTCCAGCCAGACCAGCTTCGCGTCCGGCAGGTCCTTCAGGTAGGCCCGCGCGCCGGCCGGGACGAAGATCGGATCGTGCTGGCCCCAGACGATCAGCGTCTTCGGGCGATGCCGGCGGAAGGCGGCCTGCCATTCGGGGTAGAGCGCCACGTTGGTCCGGTAGTTCTCCAGCAGGTCGAGGTGGGCCTCCTGCATGCCGGGGCGGTCCAGCAGCGCCTGGTCGATGAGCCAGTGGTCCGGGTCGATGCGCGCCGGGTCTTGCGCGCCGACCAGCCAGTGCCACTTCGTTCCCTCCAGGCTGATGAGGTGGCGCGCCGGCGCTTCGGTCGCCGGGGTGCGGCCGGCCCACAGCGGCTGCAGCACCGACTTGGCCTCGTCGCCCACGCCATCCAGGTAGGCGTTGGCGTTCTGGATGATGAAGCCGGTCACCTGCTCCGGGCGCTGCTGGAACAGACGGAAGCCGATCGGGCCGCCGTAGTCCTGCATGTAGAGCGTGTAGGCCTTCAGTCCCAGCATGTCCACCAGGCCGGCGACATGCGCCGCCAGCTGGTCGAAGCTGTAGTCGAAGTCCTCGGGCGAGGGCGCGTCCGAATGGCCGAAGCCGATGTAGTCGGGCGCGATCACGTGGAAACGGTCCGCCAGCAGCGGGATCAGCGGGTTGAACATGCGGCTGCTGGTCGGCAGGCCATGCAGCAGGAGCAGCGTGGGGGCGGCGGGGTCGCCGGCCTCGCGATAGAAGACCTGGCGGCCCAGCACGGTGGCGTGGCGGTGGAAGACCGCGGCGGCCGGGGCAGCGAAGGCTCCGGCGGCCGGGTTGGAGGCTTGTGCGGGGACGTGAGCGGGGACGTGGGCGGTGCTCATGACGGTTCCTGGCGCCGTTCCCGGGGTCGGCGACCCGCGTCGGAAGGCATGGCGCCAGTCTCTTGCTTCCCGGATTTCACGGGAAGCCGCTAGGATCGGGAGCAAGCCTCTCGAAATCCGGGAGGGTTGTCGCACGCTGGACCCGATGGATCGATTCGATGCAATGGCGATGCTGATCGCCGCGGTGGAAGCCGGCAGCCTGTCGAAGGCGAGCCGTCGCCTCGGGCTGCCGCTGGCGACCCTCAGCCGCAAGGTGGCCGACCTCGAGAAGCACCTGCGCGCGGCGCTGCTGATCCGGTCGGCCAAGGGGCTGGAGCTGACCGACGCGGGCCGGGCCTATGTGGAAGCAGCCAAGGCCATTCTGGAGCAGCTCGACGAGGCCGAGCGCGCCGCCGCCGGCGAATACACCGAGCCCCGAGGCGACCTGATCGTCACCGCGCCGGTGATGTTCGGCCGCCTGCACCTGCTGCCGACGGTGACCGGCTTCCTGGAGGCCTATCCGGACGTCGCGGTGGACCTGAAGCTCACCGACCGCATCACCCGTTTCCTGGACGACCAGATCGATGTCGCGCTGCGCATCGGCGCCCTGCCCGACAGCGGCCTGATCGCGACGCGGGTCGGCGAGGTCCGGCATGTGGTCTGCGCGGCGCCGGATTACCTTGCCACGCACGGCGCGCCGGCCACGCCGGACGAACTGGCGCGGCATCGCGTGATTTCGTTCGAGAGCGTGTCCACCGGCGGTGTCTGGCCGTTCCGCCAGGACGGGGTGGCGCGCACTGGCGCCTTCCGATCTCGGCTGAGCGTCAACACCATCGATGCCGCGCTCGACGCCGGTCGCGCGGGCGCAGGGCTGGTGCGGGCGCTGTCCTACCAGGTGAACGAGGACGTCCGCGCGGGGCGGCTGCGGCTGGTGCTCGAGGACTTCGAAGCCGCGCCTCGGCCGGTGCACCTGGTCTATGCGCCGCAGGGCCGCCTGCCCCTGAAGCTGCGAGCCTTCATCGATTTCGCGGTGCCGCGCCTGCGGGACCGGCTGACGCGGGCCGCGCTGCCGCTGGCGCCTTGAGGTCCGGGTGGCAGGCGCAGGCCTCGCCGTGCGCTGCCGACACGAGTTCCTCAAGGATGCCGCAGGCGTGGTGGTCATGGTCGGCGTCACAGCGCTTCTGCAGCGCGACCAGCTGGGCCTCCAGCGCCTGCATGCTCTTGAGCCGGGCGCGGACCTTGCCGAGCTGCGAGGCGACCAGCGCATCCACCTGCACCAGGGCCTCGGGGTCGCGGCTGCCCAGGCTGTCGAGCAGCAGCGCGACGTCCGCCAGCGACATGTCCAGCGCGCGGCAGTGCCGGATGAAGGCGAGCCGCTCCAGATGGGCATGGGCGTAGTCGCGATAGCCGTTCTCGCTGCGCGCGGGCGGCGGCAGCAGGCCGCTCTTCTCGTAGAAGCGGATGGTTTCGATGTCCACGCCGGTGGACTTGCTCAGTTCGCCGATTCGCATGCCGGGCAGGATAGCCGCTTGACCTTGGAGCGGCTACAGACTATCCAATCCACCCCCATGGCACATCAGGAACACGATCACCGTCCCGCCGCGCCCGAGCCCGCGGCGGCGTCCTGCGGCGGCTGCTGCGGTCACCCGGCGCCCGCGCCCGCGAGCCAGACCCGTCAGGGCCACGATCAAGGACGCGGGGACGGACATGCTCACGCGCATGACCACGGACACAACCACGGTCATAGCCACGACCACGACCACGACGACATGGCCGTCGAGCCCGCGCCGCGGGTCTCGGCCGAGGCCCTGGCCGGGACGACACGGCAGCGCTACTTCATCGCCGGCATGGATTGCCCGACCGAGGAGGGCCTGCTGCGCAAGCAGCTGCAGGGCAAGGACGGCGTGGTCGCCCTGGAGTTCGACCTGATCAATCGCCTGCTCGACGTCCACCACCGCCTGCCCGACGACGCCCCGCTGCGCGCGGCGATCTCGGCCGCCGGCATGAGCGCCGAGGCCGTCGACACCGCCGCAGCGCCACCCGCGCCGCCGCCGGCGATCTCGACCGGGCTGCGCTGGCGCATGGCGCTGGCGGGCGTGGCCGCGATCGCGGCGGAGTCGCTGGCCTTCGCCGGCTTCGACGAATCCGGCCCGCTGGTGATCGCGCTGGCGATGGCGACCATGCTGCTCGGCGGCCTGCCGACGCTGCGCAAGGGCTGGATCGCGCTCAAGAGCGTGACGCTCAACATCCACCTGCTGATGAGCCTGGCGGTGATCGGCGCCATCGTGCTGGGCCAGTGGCCCGAGGCGGCGATGGTGGTGTGGCTGTTCGGCCTGTCCGAGATGATGGAGAGCCTCAGCCTGGCCCGCGCCCGCGACGCGATCCGCGCGCTGACGCAACTGGCGCCGGAGACCGCGCAGGTCCAGGGCGAGGACGGACGCTGGACCACCGTCCCGGCGGCGCAGGTGGCGATCGGCGCGCGGGTGCGCGTGCCGCCGGGCGAGCGGGTGCCGCTGGACGGCCGGCTGCTCAGCGGCCGCTCCAGCCTGAACGAGGCCGCGCTGACCGGCGAGGCCATGCCCGTCGACAAGGCCCCCGGCGACACGCTGCTGGCCGGCAGCATCAACGGCGACGGCCTGCTGGAGATGGCGGTGACGGCGGACAAGGGCCACACGCTGCTCGACCGCATGGCCGCGGCCGTGCAGCAGGCGCAGTCGCAGCGCGCGCCGACGCAGGCCTTCATCGACCGCTTCGCCCGCGTCTACACCCCGGCGGTGGTGCTGGTGGCGGTCGCGCTGGCGGTGCTGCCGCCGCTGCTGGGCCTGGGCGCCTGGGGCGACTGGGTCTACAAGGGCCTGGTGCTGCTGGTGATCGCCTGCCCGTGCGCGCTGGTGATCTCGACGCCGGTCACCGTGGTCAGCGGCCTGGCCGCGGCCGCCCGGCGCGGGATCCTGATCAAGGGCGGGCTGTACCTCGAGCGCGCCCGGCAGTTGAAGACCCTGGCCTTCGACAAGACCGGCACGCTGACCGAAGGCCGGCCGCAGCTGGCGGCGGTGCAGCCGCTGTACCCGTCGGTGAGCGTCGACCAGGCGCTGCACCTGGCCGCGCGGCTCGACGCCGGCAGCGCGCATCCGCTGGCGCAGGCCATCGTCGCGGCCCATGCGCAGCGGCTGGGCACGGCGCTGGAGCCGGTCGAGCATCTGCGCAACCTGCCCGGCCTGGGCCTGACCGCGCAGCTGGAGGGGCAGGACTTTGCCCTTGGCAACGAGCGGCTGGCCGAGCAGCGCGGCGCCGTCGACGACGAGGCGCGATCGGCGGCCCGTTCGCTGCAGGCGCAGGGCCACACGCTGGTCTGGCTGATGCGCGGCCCGCAGACGCTGGCGCTGCTGGCGCTGTCGGACACGCCACGGCCCGAGGCCGCCGAGGTGCTGCGCACGCTGCGCGCTCGCGGCCTGGCGCTGACGATGCTCAGCGGGGACCAGCGTGCCAGCGCGGTGGCGATGGCGGGCCGGCTCGGCCTGCCGGAGGACGCGGTGCGCGCGCCGCTGCTGCCGCAGGACAAGCTCGACGCGATCGCGCGGATGGCCGATGAACAGGGGCCGGTCGCGATGATCGGCGACGGCGTCAACGACGCGCCGGCGCTCGCGCGTGCGGACATCGCCATCGCCATGGGCGCCGCCGGCAGCGCGACCGCGCTGGAGACGGCCGACATCGCGCTGATGCAGGACGATTTGCGCAAGCTGCCGGAGCTGATCGGCCTGTCCGAGCGGGTGGCGACCGTGCTCAAGCAGAACATCGTCGTGGCGCTGGGCTTGAAGGCGATCGTGGCGGCGCTCACGCTGGCGGGCATCGGCTCGTTGTGGCTGGCGGTGCTGGCCGACGCGGGCGCGAGCCTGCTGGTGGTGCTCAACGGCCTGCGTCTGCTGCGCGAGGAGCGCCCCTGAGCCGTCGACGCGGCGTGAACCGGCCATGGACGCCGTGCGAGGGCGCTGGGGAAGGTCCGCGCGACCTAGGGTGAGCCCTAATCCCGAGGCGGCGGTTGAAGCTGACCTTTCGCTGACAATGGCGCGCCTGCCGCTGGCGGGCCCCAAGGGATCGACCGGTCCGGGGCCTGGACCAGCGGCAAACGCGTTCTGATCCCTGGAACGCGGTTTCCCGTGACCCGGAGCGCCGGGTCATCGATCCCTCAGCGATCCATCACGGAGCGTCGTTTGAACACAATTCAAACTCCCGGAGCGCGGCAGACCATCCTCGGCCAGCCCAACAGCCTGTTCGTCCTGTTCTTCACCGAGATGTGGGAACGGTTCTCCTACTACGGCATGCGGGCGCTGCTCGTGCTGTACCTGATCTCGGCCACGACCAAGGGCGGCTGGGGCTGGACCCGCGAGGAAGCCACCAGCCTCTACGGCTGGTACACGATGCTGGTCTACCTGACGCCCATCATCGGCGGCTACATCGCGGACCGCATGCTGGGCACGCGGCGCTCGGTGGTGCTGGGCGGCTTCATCATCGCGGCCGGCCACATCGCGCTGTTCTTCGACACCAAGGCGACCTTCTACGTCGGCCTGGGGCTGGTGATCCTGGGCACGGGCCTGTTCAAGCCGAACATCTCGGCGATCGTGGGCCAGCTGTACTCGAAGGACAACGAGGGCCAGCGCGACGGCGGCTACACGCTGTTCTACATGGGCGTGAACGCGGGCGCGTTCTTCGGCATCTCGCTGTGCGGCTACATCGGCGAGAAGATCGGCTGGCACTACGGCTTCGGCCTGGCGGCGATCTTCATGATCCTGGGCGCGCTGCAGTTCTGGTTCGGCCAGGGCATCTTCGGCGACATCGGCGGCGCGCCAAGCAAGGACGCGCCGATGGTGGACGCGAGCGAGCCGCTGGACGACACGCCGGCGCACATCGTGCGTGACCGCCTGATCGCGATCGGCGTGTTCTCGTTCTTCACGATCTTCTTCTGGTTCGCCTTCGAGCAGGCCGGCGGATCGATGACCATCTTCGCGGCGGACTACACCGACCGCGCGCTGGTGGGCACCAGCGGGCTGGTGTTCAAGATCGTCAATTCGCTGATGACGCTGATCCCGGTGGCGATCCTGAGCTGGCTGCTGGTCAAGCTTTCCCGCAGCACCGAAGGCAAGTACGCGCTGTCCAACGGCCTGCTGGTGGTGGCGCTGGCGCTGATCTGGGGGCTGTCGTTGTGGATGCTGGGGCGCGAGTTCCAGATGGAGCAATCGGAGATTCCGGCCACCTGGTTCGGGGTGCTGAACTCCTTCTTCCTGGTGATCCTGGCGCCGATGTTCAGCAAGATGTGGGAGCGTCACTGGAACCCGAGCGGTCCGGTGAAGTTCGGCGTCGGCCTGGTGCTGCTGGGCCTGGGCTTCGCGGCGCTGTCGTATGGCGCGTCGGGCATTCCGGCGGGCGCGAAGACGGCGCAGGTCAGCATGATCTTCCTGACGCTGGCCTACCTGCTGCACACGATGGGCGAGCTGTGCCTGTCGCCGGTGGGACTGTCCTACATCTCGAAGCTGGCGCCGGCGCGGCTGCTGGGCCTGATGTTCGGCGTCTGGTTCGTCAACGCGGCGATCGCCAACAAGATCGCGGGCGCCACGGGCTCCTACATCGACGCGATCTCGTCGACCTATTCGATGTCGACCTTCTTCCTGATCTTCACCATCATCCCGGCCGCCGCCGGCGTGCTGCTGATGCTGCTGAGCCCGTGGATGAAGAAGCTGATGCACGGGGTGCATTGAGCGCCACCCTTGCGAACCCGGATGGGTTCGCCCCCTCGAAGAACCCGGGCTTGCCCGGGTTTTTTTATTGAAGGCGGCCCGTTCCCTGGGAGAGAGCCGCGGCGAGTTCTTGCTGGATGACGCGGACGTTGCGGAGGTCTTCCTCGTTCAGCAGCGCCCTGACCTTGCCTGCACATTGGTCCCAGTACTCGTTGCCTTCGGGGGCGGCAAGGGCGACCACCTGCAGATAGGCATAGGAACGAGGTAAGTCCTTGGCCACCTGCTCGCCGGACTGCAACTTCATGGCGAGTGCTTGCAACGCCTCCAAGGAGCCTGCGCGAACCGCAAGTTCCAAACCCTTCATCGCGTCTTCGATCAACGCGGGGCGTCGCGGGTCGCCGTCGGGAAGTCGATCCGCGGTATTCAGCGCAGCGAAAGCGGCAATCCAATAGCCGCCTCGAGCGGCGATCCGCATCCAGTTTTCCTTGTGTTCCGGAGTCCAATTCTTCGGGGCCATGGCGCCCTGCTGGTCGAAGCTGGAAATCACTGCCCAAGGCCCACGACGCTCGGTGAATTGAGCGAACGAATACATCGTGTATGCGGCTTTGGCATCGCCTTCGCTGCTTTGCGTGATGAGCGCTTCCAGAAATGGGGCCGCCGCAAACGGATCCTCCAAACGGACACGCCGCTCGTGTGCTGCCTCCGATTCAAAGCCGATCCAATCGGCCCAAGGAGCGGCGTATTCCGAAGTCCGGACGTCGGTCGCGGTAGAAATCTTCCGATTGGCCATGTAGCGATTTTGGAGGCGGTAACACTGACTTATCTCAGTGGGCAAATTGACCAATGAAAGTAATGGTTCTCGCGTCGGCCTCCCGGTAGAACGAGAAGTGCGAGCCAGTATCTGAACCAGCCAGCCAATGGCCGTTTCAACGGTCCCTCCCTCTTGCAACCGAAGGAGATACTGGCTTGTTCGCCTTTCATCATTCCCGCGCCGCATTCAATTCGCTGATCCTGCTCCTGGGAAGCGAGCATGCGTTCGGCCAAAGCCCTCGTCTCGAGCCGGCATGCCACGAAGAGCGCTTGGCGATGGATTCCATCAAGGCCGAAATTCTCGCGTATCAACTAGGAGCAACTTCAGAAGTTCCTGGCAGTGAAATCATGGCCGTGTCCTATTGGGGGCACATTGGAGGAAGCACGAGACAAGCGAAATCTATCGCACGGCGAAGTATCTTTGGCCACTCGGGCAAGTTTACGCAATCAGGAAGAGGGTGGAAATTCACTTCATGGGCCGCGGCGATGCGCTCAGAGTCACCCTCGCTTTGACATTCCAAGGCCCGCGTCAGCGGGCCTTGTTGCTTTCGAGCGCTTTCGCCAGACGCTCCTGCATGGAACGCGCGAACTCGATGTCGATAGGGCGGAGGCCGGGCCGAATCTTCTCGGCCTGCTCTGAGAGGAATGAGTCCCCGGTCGCCGCCGCTGCGACCTGCAGGTAGGCAAAGGACTTTCGCAGGTCCTGCTGCACCAGTCTTCCGTCGGAATGCACCCGTGCCAGGGCCAGGATGCACTCGAGGCAACCGCGCCTGGCCGCATAGTCCAACGACAACACCGCATCCGAGATCGTGTCCGCGCGATGCGGATCCGAGGCGGCCATGAACTCGGCCTCCTGGAGCATGCTCATCGGCGGGGACGGGTCCCCGCTGAACACGGCCTGCCGCCGCCAAGCCCGCCGCTGTTCCCTGGTCCAGCTCTTCGGGACAGAGCAATCAAGCCGCACATATCCAGGCGGTAGCTGGGCGTCGCCACGATGGGCATCACAGTATTCGGCCAGGTCATGCAGCCGCAGCGCCGCTTCAGGCTCTTGCCTCGACGCGCGCTCCAGGAGGTCGCGCAGGTTGTCGACGGCGGTGAAGGGATCGCTTCGCAGTTGCCTGGCCCCTCGTTGGTCGTCCGTCTCGAGCTGCAGGAGTTGCGGCCATGCGGCGGGGAACTCGATGCTCGTCGCGGAGGGGCCGCTCGCGGCCGACACCGGCCGCGCCGTCGACGTCGGCGGCAATTTGGCGACCCTCGGCGCCGCAGAGGGCGCGACGCTGCTCGCTACGAGATCTGGGATCTTCACGCTTGCGCTGATGACGCGTTCTTCCTGGTCCAGCCAAGCCCAACCGAGTGCCCCTGTCAGCAAGGCGACCACCACGCCGGCCGTCGTCTTCGCGAGCGCCCATCTTTTCGTTTGCGTCATTTGCTTCCTTCGTTCAGCCGTCGTATTCGACCGACCAGTCGGTGACGCGTTCTCCCGGTTCGAACTCGCCCCCAAAAAGCCACACCCGCTTCGAACGCGCCGCGCTTCAATCCCTGGCAGGCGCGCTCCTCCTTCGGGCGTCCCGACCGCCCATTTTCAGAGGGAGTCCGGCGTCCTTGCCTAATCCTCCTGACGTTTTCCGGCATCCGTCCCGACGAGACTTGCGCACAACCTTGCCCAGGCAGTCAATGACGTCCTGACAAGGCCTGAGCTTCAGGGACAGGTATTGCCCTCGGCACTTTGCGGTCATTCACCGACCGCTTACATTCCGCCGCACGCTGCGGTGCAACAGATGCCGCGGGCGTTTTCGGGAGTGATGCATGGTCGGACCGTCTTTCCATCGCAATGCCGTCGCTGGCGCCTTCGTGGCGCTGCTGCTGACCGCCTGCGGACAACAACAGGATCAACAACAACAGCATGGCGGTCCCCCGCCCGTGACGGTCGCCCCGGCGATCGCGCGCGAAGTCCAGGACTTCGATGAATTCACTGCGCGCCTGGAAGCGCCCGACACCGTGGAGATCCGCGCCCGCGTCGCCGGCACGCTCGACAAGGTGCACTTCCGCGAGGGCCAGGTGGTCAAGAAGGGCGAACCGCTCTTCACCATCGACCCCCGGCCCTTCCAGGCCGAGGTCGCCCGCGCCGAGGCCCAGCTCGCCGCCGCGCGCACCGCCGCCGAGCTGTCCAAGTCGGACCTCGGCCGCGCCGAGAAGCTGGTCTCGATCCAGGGCGTCAGCCAGCAGGAGATCGACCAGCTCAAGGCCGCCGTCCGCAACAACGACGCCAACATCCGCGCCGCCGAAGCCGCGGTGACCCGGGCCCGCCTGAACCTGGAGTTCACCCAGGTCCGCGCCCCGGTCACCGGCCGCAGCTCGCGCGCCAACGTCACGCCCGGCAACCTGGTCAACGTGGGTGAGCCCGTGCTCACGACCGTCGTCTCCAGCGACAAGGTCTATGCCTACTTCGACGCCAGCGAGGCGACCTTCCTGAAGTACGCCGCCGCCGCCCGCGCCGGTGGCGCCAAGCGCGAGCAGGCCAGCAAGGTCCACCTGGGCCTGGCCAACGAGCAGGGCTACCCGCATGAAGGCCGCATGGACTTCGTCGACAACCGCCTGAACCCGGCCACCGCCACCATCCGCGGCCGCGCCGTCTTCGACAACAAGGACGGCGCCTTCACGCCGGGCTTGTTCGCCCGCGTCAAGCTCGAAGGCACCGGCAGCTACACCGCGACGCTGATCCCCGACCGCGCCATCGGCACCGACCAGGCCAACAAGGTCGTGATGGTGGTCGGCGCCAACAACATCGTGGCGCCCCGGCCGGTGGTCGTCGGCGCCCAGTTCGACGGCTACCGCGCGGTGCAGGGCATCAAGCCCGGCGAGCTGGTGATCATCGACGGCCTCCAGCATGCGATGCCCGGCGCGCCGGTCACGCCGCAGCAGGCCAAGCTCGACGACAAGGGCCGCGCGGTCGCCCCGCCGCAAGGCGCCGCTCCCGCCGCCCCGGCCGCGTCGAAGTAACCCGGCGCGAGGTCGTTCATGGATATCTCCCGCTTCTTCATCGAGCGGCCGCGCTTCGCGTCGGTCCTCTCGATCTTCATCTTCCTGGTGGGCCTGCTGGCGATCTTCCGGCTGCCCATCTCCGAGTACCCCGAGGTCGCGCCGCCGCAGGTCGTCGTGCGCGCCCAGTTCCCCGGCGCCAACCCGCGCGTGATCTCCGAGACGGTCGCCACGCCGCTCGAGGAACAGATCAACGGCCTGGAAAACGTCCTGTACTTCGACAGCCAGGCCACCGCCGACGGCGGCATGACGCTGACGGTGACCTTCAAGATCGGCACCAATCCGGAAGCCGCGGAGACGGCGGTGCAGAACCGCATCAACCGCGCGCTGCCGCGCCTGCCCGACATCGTCCGGCAGATCGGCGTGACGACCGAGAAGTCCAGCCCCAACCTGACCATGGTGGTGCACATGGTCAGCCCGGACAACTCGCGCGACGCGCTGTACCTGCGCAACTACGCGCAGCTGCAGGTGCGCGACGAGCTGCTGCGCGTGCAGGGCATGGGCTCGGTGCAGGTCTTCGGCTCGGGCGACTACGCGATGCGCATCTGGCTGGATCCGGCCAAGCTCGCCGGCCGCGGCCTCACCGCCACCGACGTCACCAACGCGATCCGTGAGCAGAACACGCAGGTCGCGGCCGGTGTGGTCGGCGCGCCGCCGGCACCCAAGGGCACCGACTTCCAGCTGCAGATCAACACGCAGGGCCGCCTGGTCACCGAGGAAGAGTTCGCCGACGTCATCATCCGCACCGACACCGCCACCGGCGGCCTGGTGCGCGTGCGCGACGTGGGCCGCGTCGAGATGGGCCCCGGCACCTACGCGCTGCGCAGCCTGCTGAACAACAAGGAAGCGGTCGGCATCGGCATCTTCCAGGCCCCGCAGTCCAACGCGCTGAACATCTCCAAGGACGTGCGCGCGACGATGGAGCGGCTCAAGGCCAACTTCCCGGCCGGCGTCAGCTACGACATCGTCTACGACCCGACGCGCTTCGTCGCCACCTCCATCGAGAAGGTCATCCACACCCTGATCGAGGCGGTGCTGCTGGTCGTGCTGGTGGTGATCATCTTCCTGCAGACCTGGCGCGCGTCGATCATCCCGCTGCTGGCCGTGCCGGTGTCCATCGTGGGCACCTTCGCGGTCCTGCTGCTGCTGGGCTACTCGATCAACACGCTGACGCTGTTCGGCCTGGTGCTGGCCATCGGTATCGTCGTCGACGACGCGATCGTGGTGGTCGAGAACGTCGAGCGCAACCTGGAGGACGGGCTCACGCCGCATGCGGCCACCGTGAAGGCGATGCAGGAGGTCTCCGGGCCCATCATCGCGATCGCGCTGGTGCTGTGCGCGGTGTTCATCCCGCTGACCTTCGTCCCAGGCCTGTCGGGCCAGTTCTATCGCCAGTTCGCGGTCACGATCGCGATCTCGACGGTGATCTCGGCGTTCAACTCGCTGACCCTGTCGCCCGCGATGGCGGCCTTGCTGCTGCGTCCGCACGACGCGCCCAAGGACCCCATCATGAAGGTGATGGACAAGCTGTTCGGCCGGTTCTTCCACTGGTTCAACTGCTTCTTCCAGCGCCGCAGCGAGGGCTACAGCCGCGGCGTCACCGGCATCCTGCGCCGCAAGTCGGCCGCGCTGATCGTCTACGCCGTGCTGCTGGGGCTGACGGCGCTGCTGTTCACGCGCATCCCGTCGGGCTTCGTGCCGGCGCCGGACAAGCAGTACCTGATCGGCATCGCGCAGCTGCCGGCCGGCGCCACGCTGGACCGCACCGACGAGGTGATCCGCCGCATGAGCGACATCGCGCTGAAGGTGCCGGGCATCCGGGATTCGATCGCCTTCCCGGGACTGTCGATCGCGGGCTTCTCGGCCGCGCCCAACGAAGGCATCGTGTTCTTCGGCCTGGACGACTTCGAGAAGCGCACCTCGGCCGACCTGTCCAAGGACGCGATCCTGGGCAAGGTCAACGGCGCGATCCAGCAGATCCAGGGCGCGCGCATGTTCGTCGTGCCGCCGCCGGCGGTGGACGGCCTGGGCAACGCGGGCGGCTTCAAGGTGCAGGTGCAGGACCGCAACGGCCTGGGCGAACAGGCGCTCTACGGCGCCGTCTGGGGCACGCTGGGGCCGATCTACGGCGACCAGAAGAGCGGCATCGGCACGCCCTTCTCGACCTACGACATCAACGTCCCGCAGCTGTTCGCCCACGTCGACCGGACCAAGGCCAAGCAGATGGGCGTGAGGCTGCAGGACATCTACGACACGCTGCAGATCAACCTGGGCTCGCTGTACGTCAACGACTTCAGCCGCTTCGGCAAGACCTACCAGGTCATCGTGCAGGCGGACGCGCCCTTCCGCGCCAATGCCAGCGCGATCACCGACCTGAAGACGCGCAACGAGCGCAACGAGATGGTGCCGCTGGGCGCGCTGATGAACGTCGATCCGACCTTCGGCCCGACGCGCGTGACGCGCTACAACGGCTTCCCGAGCGCCGACATCAACGGCGCCGCGAAGCCGGGCTTCTCCAGCGGCCAGGCCGAGGCGGAGATGGAACAGCGGCTGAAGAACCTGCCGCGCGGCATGACCTACGAGTGGACCGAGCTGACCTACCAGGACCGGCTCACCCGCGACATCAAGGCCGGCAGCTTCTCCATCCCGACGATGGCGGCGGTGCTGGCGATCTCGGTGCTGCTGGTGGTGCTGGTGCTGGCGGCGCAGTACGAAAGCTGGACGCTGCCGCTGGCCATCATCCTGATCGTGCCGATGTGCATCCTGTCGGCGCTGTTCGGGGTCTGGCTGTCGCACTTCCCGCCCTTCATGCAGGCGGGGGACCTCAACATCTTCACGCAGGTGGCGCTGGTGGTGCTGGTGGGCCTGGCCTGCAAGAACGCGATCCTGATCGTCGAGTTCGCCAAGGAGCTCGAGGAGCGCGGTGAGTCCATGGTCGACGCCGTGATCCATGCCTGCCGCATGCGTCTGCGCCCGATCCTGATGACCTCGATCGCGTTCTGCGCCGGCGTGATCCCGCTGATCCTGGGCTCGGGCGCGGGCAGTGAAATGCGCCGCGCGATGGGCATCGCGGTGTTCTCGG
This sequence comes from Mitsuaria sp. BK037, assembly GCF_014193045.1. Taxonomy (NCBI): domain Bacteria; kingdom Pseudomonadati; phylum Pseudomonadota; class Betaproteobacteria; order Burkholderiales; family Sphaerotilaceae; genus Roseateles; species Mitsuaria sp. BK037. The sequence goes on from NZ_JACHYS010000003.1 coordinate 624,352, forward strand.
GCATGGTGGGTGTGACGCTGTTCGGCATCTTCCTGACGCCGGTCTTCTACTCGCTGCTGCGCAAGGGCACGGAGAAGCAGCGCGCCCATGCGGTGGAGCTGCGTCATCAGATCGATGCCGCCGCGCACCCGTTCCACCCGGGCGTCGACGACGCCGACCCGCCCAAGGGCACTTCGCCGAAGGGGCACGCATGATGTTCTTCCGAGTCTCTCTGATGGCCGCCGCGGCGGCCGCCACGGTCGCGCTGACCGGGTGCTCGACGGCGCCGGCGCCGAAGAAGTCCGAGGTGCCGCTGGCGTCCGGCTTCGCCAACGCGCCGCAGGGCGATGCCGGCACGCTGGCGCAGGCGCCGGTGGGCCGCTTCTGGCAGGGCTTCAATGACGCCGGGCTGGACGCCCTGGTGCAGCGCGCGCTGCAGGCCAACACCGACCTGCGCGTGGCCTCGGCCAACCTGCGCGAGGCCCGTGCGCTGTCGCGCTTCGCCGATGCGCAGCTGTTCCCGACGGTGGACCTGAACGCCGGCGCGGCGCGGGTGCGGGCGCCGGACTATCAAGGCAACCCGCAGACCAACAACGCGTTCTCGGTCGGCTTCGACGTGCGCTGGGAGGCCGATCTCTTCGGTCGCCTGTCCGACGAACGCCGGGCGGCCGCGGCCGACCTGCTGGCCGGCGAGGCGGGCCTGCGGTCGGCGCAGGTCAGCGTCGCCGCGGAAGTGGCGCGCAACTACTTCGAGCTGCGCGGCCTGCAGGAGCAGCTGCGCGTGGCCCAGCAGTCGCTGGACACGCAGCAGGGCGCGCTGAAGCTGGTGGCTGGCCGCCAGGAGGCGGGCCGGGGCACCGGCTTCGACACCGAGCGCGCCCGTGCGCTGGTCCAGAGCACGGCCGCGACGATCCCGGCGCTGGAGATGGCGCTGGCGCGCACGCGCTATCGCCTGGCGGTGCTGACCGGCCAGCCGCCGACGGCGCTGGACGTGGAACTGTCGGACGTCAAGCCGTTGCCGGGCCTGAAGACGATCGCGCTGGACCGCATCGGCACGCCCGAGGACCTGCTGCGCCGCCGCCCCGACGTGCGCGCGGCCGAGGCGCAGGTGGCGGCCGCGGCGGCGCGCGTGGGCGTGGCGCGTTCGGCGATGTTCCCGCGCGTCACGCTGGGCGGCACGATCGGGCAGAACGCCTCGCGCATCGGCGACCTCAACGATGGGCCGGCCTATGCGTACAACCTGGGCGCGCAGCTCGTGTGGAACCTGCTCGACTTCGGCCGCATCCGCGCGCAGATCGCGGCGGCGGACGCGCGCAACGAAGCGGCCTTCGCCAGCTACGAGCGCACCGTGCTCGCCGCGCTGGAGGAGACCGAGGGCGCGCTGGTGACCTACAACCGCAGCCAGCAGCAGGCGCAGGCGCTGTTCGACGCGGCCGTCTCGGCGGAGCGCGCCGCCAACATCGCGCGGGAGCGCTTCAAGGTCGGCATCAGCGATTTCCTGGCGGTGCTCGACGCCGAGCGGGAACTGCTGACCGCGCGCAACCAGCTGGCGCAGTCGCAGACGGCGGCCGCGACCTCGCTGGTGGGCGTCTACAAGGCGCTGGCCGGCGGCATCGACGGCGAGGCGCCCGCGCAGACGGCGGCTCGCTGAGGGGCCTGACCCCCGGGATCCCTCGCCCCCACCGCTCTCTCGCGCGCTCCCGCGCTGCGGGAGAGGGGCCTCGATGGCTTCGTGAGCGGCCTCACCGCAGCACGTCGCTGGACGCTGCCTCCTTCAACAGCCGCTCACGATCGGCCTTCAGCAGGAAGCCTTGCGCCATCGCGCGGTCCGCGGCCTTCCGCACGGCCGCGACATAACCGGCGTGATCGCCGTAGCGCTCCTCCAGTGACAGGCGCGGATCGCCGTTGGCCTCGCGCTCGGCGCGGGTGCGCGCGAACGGCACGTAGCCGCCAGCGTAGTTGCACACCTGGCCGGCGTGGATACCGTTGGCCGTGATGTTCCAGCCCAGGTAGGTGCCCAGCGGCGCCATCGTCAGCACGGTCGGCACGCCGCCGACCTCGTTGCCGTCGGCGTCGACCCGCGGCACCTTGGCCGGCAGCACGCGGCGGATCGTCGGCGGGATGCGATCCGGCACGCCCGCGGCTTCGACGCGATCGAAGCCCGGCCCCCAGTCGTAATCGAAGACCGGGAACACGAAGTTCCCGGGCCTAAAGACGCTGTCCGGAATACCCGGCACGCCGGGCGGAAAGCCCATGGCCTCGCGCGTCGGATCGACCAGCTCGCCGCGCGCCAGCGTCGGATAACGGCTCGGCGGCGGCGGCGTTCCCTTGAGCACCCAGTCGCGCATCGCCGCGCTCAGCAGGTTGCGCAGCTCGCGATGCGGCACCGGGTTCGGCGCCAGCGTCGCCTGCCCGAACTGGTTGCCTGGACAGCTGAACGGCGTCGCCCCGCCGGCATGCCGGAAGCCGCCCGCCCCGCCGCCATGCGGGCTGCCGGCGACGTAGTAGCGGCGCACGTCCGGCGCCAGCGGGATGTCGACATCGGCCGACGACCCCACCCATTCGAGCGAGAGCTTCAGCGCATAGACCTCGGCCGCGCCGAAATGCTCGAACACCTTGGGGCAGGTCTTGCTGGCGGTGCAACGCGTGAGCAGCCCCTTGGCGGGAAGCTCGCGGACGCGGTCCGGCCAATCGACCCACCATTGGGGGCCCTCGCTGCCCATCTGGTAGAGCTCGAGCACGCCGTCGGGCTGCGCCCAGCGGGCGTTCGCGGCGACGCGGCGGCCCGCGATGATGGCCCAGGCGCCGTCATGGACCTGCCGGCCGGCCTCGTCCTGGTTCAGGCCCATGAAGAGGAACTGCCGCACCATGTTTCCCGATTGGGAGACGCCGCGGATCGCGCTGCCGCGCACCTGGCCGGCGATCGGATTGGGCGTGCCGGCGTCGTCCGCCTTCTCATGGCGGAAGAAGGCGCCGACGTCGCGGAACGCCGCCATGCCGACGCCCAGCACGTAGGCGTTGCCCGCCGTGTAGGTCAGCTGGTAGACGCGGTCCGCCTGGAAGCCGTGGCGCAGGCAAACGTGGATCGGCAGGTTGTCCGGCGCACGCGTGGGATCGATGTCGACCGGCGTGCCGGGGAACGGATGTTCGGCGTCGCAGCGGGCGAAGGCCCAGTCCTTCGGATCGACGGTGCCGGCCGTGGTGACGCGGCCGTCGACGGTCTCCTGCGTGTGTATCGTCAAGGTGGCGCGCGAGGTGTCGAGCGAGACCGGCAGGTAGGGCACCGGGTTGCCCTGCACCAGCAGCGGCTGCGAATCGGCGCCGCGGCGGTTGACGATGCGCGCCATCACCGTGCCGGTCACCGGCGCGCCGTCGATGCGGGCGATGGGCACGCGGACGTAATGGTGACGCGCCGCCTCCGGGCGCCAGCGCGGCACGCCGGTGCTGCCGGCGTTGTCGGCCTGCCAGCCGCTGCGCAGGCCGATGTCGCCCGCGGCCAGCTCGCCGGCCTGCAGCCGGACCTCGCCGCCGCGGTTGGGCACGTCGTGCCACAGGAAGCCGCTCGCGGCCTTGCGGCCGACCGGGCGGGTCAGCACCCAGTTCGTCTCGTAGCGCACCTTGCCGTCCGGGTCCGCGCCCAGGCGCAGGTCGGTGATCACCGCGTTGCGCGGGTCGGCCGGGTCGAGCTCGCCGAAGGCGCGACCGCGCAGCCGTTCGTAGCCGCGCTGCTCGCCGATCAGCGGCGTCACCTCGTCGATGACGATGCGCGTCACGCGCGCCTGCACCGGGGACGCGCCCAAGGCCGCGATCGCCAGCAGCAGGGCGGCGCGCGCGGTGCCGTTTCGGGGATCGCGACCGCGCTCGCGCCGGTCGCGCGAGGACGTGATGCCGTTGCGCATGCGGGTGGGCTCCGTCAGGCCGTGGGCCTCGTGGAAGAAGCCTGCGTTGTACCTCGACGGTGCCCCTCCCGCGCCCCGCCCCGCACGGGCCGGCGTCACTGGCCCTTGAACAGCCCCTGGAACTGCCGCGAGACCGGCAGCTTCTCCGCGCAGCCCTTCAGCGACAGCTGCATCGTGTTCTCGTCGACGCGCGTCGCGCTGGCGATGAAGCGGCTGTTGACCAGCACCGAGCGGTGCACCTGCCAGAACACCGAGGGATCGAGGTCGCTCAGCAGTTCCTTGAGCGCGGTGCGGATCCAGGCTTCGCCGTCGCGGTGGACCACCCGGGTGTAGCGGCTGTCGCTCTGGAAGAACAGGATGTCGTCGGGCGCGATCAACTGGATCTCGCGGCCCTGGCTGGCCTGGATGGGGCGCATCGCGGGGCGCTGGGCCGGCAGCAGCTGGCGCAGCAGCTCGAGCGTCGCGGCCGGCATCGCCGGCAGGGCGGCGCCGGCTTCCGACGCGCCGTCCGCGCCGTCCGTCCCGGCGGCGCCCTGGGCCTGACGCTGGCGCAGGCGCTGCAGGCAGTGCTCCAGGCGGGCGTCCTCCACCGGCTTGAGCACGTAGTCGACCGCGCCGGCCTCGAAGGCCGACAGCGCGTGGTCGCCATAGGCGGTGACGAAGACGACGCGCGGCGGCTCCGCCAGCTGCGCCAGGCGCTGCGCCACCTCCAGGCCCGACATGCCGGGCATCCGGATGTCGAGGAAGCACAGGCGCGGCTCATGTTCCAGGCAGTCGTCCCAGGCGTCGCAGCCGTTGACGCTGGCGGCCACGATCTCCAGCTCCGGCGCCAGTCGTGCCAGCGCGGCGCGCAGCTGCTCGCGCGGGCCTTCCTCGTCGTCCGCGATCAGCGTGCGGATCTTCGTCATGCGTTGTTCTCCCCTCGATGTGTCCATGTCCTGCCGCGAGGCGGGGCGCCGTGTCGCGCGCCGCGCTCAGGCGGTCGGCAGCTCGACCCAGGCCAGGCAGCCGGGCGCCTGGTCCGGCGCGGGCTCCAGGCCGAGCCGGGCCTCGGCGCCGAACTGCGCCTGCAGCCGCTCCCGCGTGTTGGCCAGCCCCAGGCCGTCGCAGGCGCCCGGCGTCAGGCCCTGGCCGCCGTCCTGCACCTCCAGCCGCAGCCGGCCGTCCGCCGCCTTCACCCGCACGGCGATGTGGCCGCCTCTCAGGCTGGGCTCGATGCCGTGCGTGATCGCGTTCTCCGCCAGCGTCAGCAGCGTGCCCGGCGGCAGGCTGGCGCCGGCGATCATGGCGGCCGACCCGGCGTCCGCGTCCAGCGACCAGCTCAGCCGCTGCCCCAGCCGCGCCTGCATGATGTCCAGGTAGCTGCGCACGATCTGCAGTTCCTGCTCGAGCGGCAGCCGGTCCTGCTCGAACATCGGCAGCGTCGCGCGCAGGTAGCGCGTCAGCGAGCGCAGCATCGGGCCGGCGCGGTCGTCGCGGGTGTCGACCCAGTGCTGCAGCGAGGCCAGCGTGTTGAAGAGGAAATGCGGCTGGATCTGCGCCGTCGCCAGCCGCTGCGCCATCGCGATGCGTTCGTCCTGGGCGTCGAGCTCGGCCAGCCGCGCGCCCAGCTGCTGCGTGCGGTACAGCGTCAGGAACCACCAGGACGACACCGTCAGCGTCATGCCGCCGGCGGCGAAGGGCAGCAGGTCGCGCGCCTCGTCGCGGTACCCCAGCTTCACCATCACCAGCGTGATCAGCACCATCAGGATGCTGAGCGCCAGCGTGGCGCCGTTGAAGCGGGTGCGCGTGGGCTGGCGCCACAGCCAGCGTCCGACGCCCAGGCCCAGCGACGCCATCGCCAGGCCGCCGATCAGGATCACGTGCGCCAGGTGGCGCGGCAGCATCGTGTAGAAGACCAGTCCCAGCACCAGCACGTTGCTCATCACGTAGCAGTCGATGCCGCTGGACCAGCCCTTCAGCCCGGAGCGCGCGATCTCGGCCTCGGAGAAGCGGCGGCGCGGGCCGGGGAACAGCCAGTAGGCCCAGTCGAAGCGGACCCCGGCGCCGGCTTCGGCGGCGGGCTTGGCCGGCACGACGGCGGCGGCTTCGGCGGGAGCGCTGGGCGAGGTCATGGGGCGAGTCTAGGCCAGGGGTGCGGGGCAGGCCGCCGGATGCGGCGAATGGCGGTTGGCGGGGACGACTGGCCCGCAGCCTGGGCTCAGCAGAGCGGTTCGCCGCCCAGGAACACCTTCAGCGTGCCGGGCTCGATCGGCACCCAGGCTTCGCCGCGCGTCAGCGGTTCGGTGGCGACGATGGCGATGCGGTCGTCCTCGGTGGTCTTGGCGGACAGGTCGACGCTCAGGTCCTCGTCCTGCAGCGTCACGTGGCCGAAGGGCGGCTGGCGCAGCAGGTAATGCAGCTTGGTCGAGCCGTGGGCCCACAGCGCCTGGCCGTTGGACAGCAGCATGTTGAAGGTGCCGTGGCGGTTGAGCTGGGGCAGCAGCTCGCGCAGCGTGTGGTTCAGTTCCTCGATGGCCGGCATGTTGGCGTGGGCCTTCGCCAGTTCCTGCATCAGCCAGCAGAAGGCCTGCTCGCTGTCGGTCTGTCCGACCGGCTTGAAGGCTGCGTGCAGCCGGGGCGCGAAGCCCTTCAGGTCGCCGTTGTGCGCGAACACCCAGTAGCGGCCCCAGAGCTCGCGCACGAAGGGGTGGGTGTTCTCCAGCGAGACCACGCCCTGCGTGGCCTTGCGGATGTGGGCGATGACGACGTCGCTGCGGATCGGGTAGGTCTTGACCAGCTCGGCCAGCGGCGAGACCCGCGCGCTGTGGTGGTCGACGAAGTGCCGCAGGCCGCGGCCCTCGAAGAAGGCGATGCCGAAGCCGTCCTTGTGCTCATGGGCCCGCGTCGCGAGTCCGGCGAAGCTGAACATGACGTCGGTCGGTCGGCGGGCGTTCATGCCCATCAGCTGGCACATCGCGGTCTCTCCAGGCTCAGGTCGCGGCGCTCATTCGAGGAACAGCCGCGTGATCCCCTTCAGGCTCACCAGGTTGCCGGGGTTGCTGGTCTCGTTGAGCACGCCGCTCATGCGCTGCAGCAGGCGCGGGCTCTTCTTCGCGCGCCAGATCAGCAGGTCGGCCAGCCACGGGAAGCGGTTGACGCGGTTGCCGCGCTCGTAGAGGTCGTACTTGGGCTGCAGCGCGCGCAGGCCCTGCTCGTACTGGGTGCGGACCTTGGCGTCGAAGCCGTCGACACCGGTGCCGTGGGCCAGGATCGCCTCGGCGGCGAGCAGGCCGGTCTCCATCGCCTTGCCGATGCCTTCGCCGGTGAAGGAGTAGGTCGAGCCCGCCGCCTCGCCGGTCACCAGCAGGCCGGGACGGGTCCAGCGCGCGCCCTTGAGCGTGCAGCGCAGCGGTGCGCCCTTGAGTTCGCCGATCAGCTCGCCCTCGGCCATCAGGCGCTTGGCGGGCGGGTAATGCGCGACGAAGGCGTCGAAGATGGCGCGCAGGTTGACGTCCTTCTTCTGGCCCTTGCCGGCCAGGTCCTGATGGCTGTCGGTGACGCCCACGCCGATGTTGAAGCTGCCGTCGGGCGCCGGGAAGATCCAGCCGTAGCCCGGCTGCACCGGCTTGCACCAGACGACCTCGAGCGCCTTGATCTCGCCGACCATCGATGGCGCGCGGACATAACCGCGCAGCGCGACGCCGCTGGGCGTGTGGCGCTCGCACATGCCAGCGGCCGTCAGCGCCTTGGGCACGGCGCCGGTGGCCAGGATGACCCAGTCGGCGGCGATCTCGTGCGGCTGGCCCTCGATCGAGAAGCGGGCGCCGCGCACCCGGCCCTGGGCGTCCTCGAGCGCCGCCTCGAAGCGCGCCGGCGCCAGGAAGCGCGCGCCGGCCTCCTGCGCGCCGAGGTTGAGGAGCTCGTCGAGCTGCCGGCGCGGCAGCACCGCGAGGTGGCCGGGGACGTCGATGCGGCCGCCGCGCGGTCCGACGCAGCCCACGTGCGCCGAGCGCTGCGCCTTGGCCATCACCCGGTCCAGCAGGCCCAGGCGCTCGAGCGCCTGGTGCGCGTCGGGGATCAGGCCGTCGCCGCAGACCTTGTCGCGGCCCAGCGGCTGCTGGTCGGCGAACACCACGTCCACGCCCGCCCGGGCCAGCCAGCGCGCCGCGGCGCTGCCGGCGGGGCCGGCGCCGATGATGAGGACCTGGCACCGCGACGGCGGCGTGGAAGAGGTGTCGGACATACGTGGACGGAGGCGGCGGAAAACGGATCCGGACAAAGAAAAAGGGCCCCGGATGGGGCCCTCGGATTGTGTCGGATTTCCCGGCGATCAGAAGTCGTAGGAACCGCGGACGTAGAAGGTGCGGCCGGTCGGATCGGTGTAGCGCGGGTCGTAGCCAGCCTGGAAGACCTGGGTCTGGAAGCTCAGCGGGGGATCGCGGTCCGCGATGTTGCGCACGCCCAGCGTCAGCGAGGCGGTCTTGATCGGACGCCAGGAGGCGTACAGGTCCGCCGTCGTGTAGCTGCCGACGTGGTTGGTCGGCGTCACGTCGATGTAGCCGGACTTGTAGTGACCGGTCAGGCCGACGGTGAACTTGTCGTAGGACCACACGGCCGACAGCGTGTGCTGCCAGCGGAACACGGGGCCGACGCCGGAGTAGACGCCGACGTTCTGGTTCCACGGGCCGTCCTGCAGGTCCTGGTACTCGTACTTGGTCACGTAGGTGCTGTTCAGGCCCAGCATGACGTTGCCGGCGCCGGCCAGGCGCAGGCGGTAGTTGGCGTTCAGGTCGAAGCCGTTGGTGTTGTTGCCACCCAGGTTGAGCTGGCGCACGTCCACGTAGCCGCAGTCGGTGCCCGGGCACTGCGAACCGTCGACCGACAGCTGGCCTTGCGAGTTGCGGTGATAGAACTGACCGAACTTGTCCAGGTTGGCGGGGTCGAACAGCGACGCATCGCCGATCACGCCGATCAGGTTCTTCACGCGCAGCCACCAGAAGTCGACGCCGAAGCTCAGGTCGTTGAGCGGGGCGAACTGGAAGCCCAGCGACGCGCTCTTGCTCTTCTCGGGCTTGAGCTGGTCGTTGCCGCCGTTGCGGACCATGAACTGGGCGTCGCACAGGTTGATCGTGGTGCCGCCGTTGGCGCACAGCACCGGGTCGTTGACCGTGCTCGAGTTCGTGTAGGTCGGCGCGGCGTGCAGCTCATACAGCGAGGGCGCGCGGAAGCCGGTCGAGTACGAACCGCGGATCAGCACTTCCTTGGATGGCTGGAAGCGGAAGCTGACCTTCGGATTGGTCGTGCTGCCGAAGTCGTTGTACTTGTCGTAGCGGACCGCGGCGGTGACATCCAGCGTCTTGAGCAGCGGCACGTTCAGTTCGCCGTAGACGGCGTAGACGTCGCGCTTGCCGGAGCTGTAGATGTTGGGGTCGATGCCGGTCGAGGCGACCACGGTCTGCGCATAGGCGTCCTGCGCGTCCTGCGTGAACTTCTCCTGGCGGAACTCCGCGCCCAGCGCCAGGGCGGCGGCGCGGCCGGCACCCAGCCAGTCGCCCAGCTCGCGGCTGGCGTGGGCGTCCAGGTTGGTGGTGCGGCCCTTGCCGATCATCAGGCGGCCCAGCGCGTTGGCGCTTTGGAGGTAGGCCGTGCCGGCCGCGTCCTGGTCGCCGAACGGGTTGATGATGCCGGTCAGGATGCCTTCGGTGATCTTGTTGCCGTCCGTGTAGCCGCTGATCAGGTCCTCGGTGACCTTGTTCTGGTTGTAGCTCAGGCCGGCGGAGTAATCCCAGCCCGCCAGAGTGCCGTCCAGCGACAGCACCAGGCGCTGCTGCGTGTTGGTGTTCTTGTCGCCGCGCGGGCCGTTCGGGGCGTCACGCCACTTCAGCGTGATGTAGCCCGGCTGGATGGTCGCGCCGCCGTCGGTCATCGTCTGGCCGGCGTAGTTGTCGCCGTCGTAGGTCGAGCTCAGCGCGGGGTTGTTCGGATAGAACGGGTTCGGCGAACCGTCCGGACGCAGGCGGTTCTGCACCAGGAAGCCATACGGCACCGGCGCGATGCGCGTCTTCACCTCGGAGCGGGTGATGAAGTACTCGGCGCCGAAGGTGTGGTCGTTGCTCAGCTTGACGGTGCCCTTCAGCATCGCCGAGGCGCGCTGGCTTTCGGGCACGTAGTCCACGAAGCGCGAGGTCGACATCGTGCAGGACGTCTGGTCCGCGTTCGGCACGAGGAAGATGCCGCTGGCGCAGGTCGGGGCGGCCGGGTTGTAGACCGTGCTGCCGTCCTGGTAGTAGTTGGCCGGCAGGGTGGAGCCGGACTTGCCGCCGACGAAGCGCGTGTTGTAGTCGCGCTGCGTGCCGCCGATCGGGTCCTGCTTCTGCAGGTCGACGAAGCCGAACAGGTTGAAGCCCTGCTTGTCCAGGTCGCCGTAGCCGAAGCCGGCGTTGGCGTTGCGGGTCTTGCCGCCGGCGTGCTGCGGCGAGTCGTAGCCCAGCGTCACGGTGCCGCCCTGGTAGTCGGAACGGGTGATGAAGTTGATGACACCGCCGATCGCGTCCGTGCCGTACAGCGAGGAGGCGCCGTCGCGCAGCACCTCGATGCGCTCGATGGCCGCCAGCGGGATCATGTTCAGGTCGGGGGCCGAGCCGTCGAACGCGTTGTTGGCGATGCGACGCCCGTTCAGCAGCACCAGCGTCTTGTTCGCGCCGATGCCGCGCAGGTCGGCGAAGGAGGCGCCGCCGGTCGACGAGCCGACGGCCTGGCTGGTGCCCAGGCTGCTCTGGCTGGCCGTGAGGGTGCTCAGGATCTGCTCCACCGTCGTCAGGCCCTGCTGACGGATGTCGCTCATCTTGAAGGTCGTCACCGGCACCGACGATTCGGCGTCGAGCCGCTTGATCGCGGACCCCGTGACGACGACTCGTTCGAGCTGGCTCTGCTCTTGTTGGTCCTGGGCCAGCGCCGGGAAGGACGCGGCCGCAATGGTGGCGGCGACTGCCAGGCTCACCGCGTTCAGCTTGTACATATGCACCTCTAGGGGGAGAGTGCCCGCCCTCCTTGTGGGTGCGGCGAGCCGGAATTGAAACGGCCCCGCATCGCGAGGCCTGTGCAAAAGTGTGCTGAGGAATCCCCAGAGGTCATAGGTCCGTGTTCGTGGATCGCACTGGATCTGACGGCTAGCTGTCGAACCTGCATTTTTTGCGGGTTTTTCCTTACTGTTTGGTGACATTTCGGTCGTGCCTGCGCCACAGTTTTCGCATTTACATGACCATTACTCTCACAGAAATGTCGGATATGGAAATAGATTCAAAACCATCGGATTTCGCACCAAACGTTGATAACCCGTTTGTATACCGTGAAGATAATGCGAAGGCACGTAGGGGATTGGCAACGCGCGGTTTGAATCGAACGCGAGTGAAATATGAAAAAGCCGATATGATTCAATGACTTGGAAATATCGGTGAAGCGATGGAAACATTACTTCACGCACCGGTCGGGCGGATTCCGATTGCCAAGACGCTCACGCTGGTGGCAGGGCAATAAAAAAGGACCCCGGATGGGGTCCTTGTATGCGGTGCGGAATTCGCCGCGGGTGCGGCGAATCGCAAGCCGGATCAGAAGTCGTAGCTGGCGCGCGCCTGGAAGGTGCGGCCGATCGGGCTGTAGTAGCGGTAATCGAAGCCCAGCATGTGGCCGCCCTTGACGCGCAGCGACAGCGGGGGTTCCTTGTCGAACACGTTCTTGATGCCCAGGGACAGCGTCAGCTGCTTGTTCCAGGTATAGGCGGTCTGCCAGTCCAGCGTCACGTACGGCTTGACCTTCAGGCGCACCACTTCCGTCTCGCCGTTCGCCAGGTTCTCCACCTCGGTGGGGAAATCCTTGTAGCCCGACTGGAAGTTGATGTTGGCCGCATGCGCCCAGTTGCCGGTCTGCAGCGTGTTGGTCCACTGGCCCTTCCAGCGGAAGGTCACGTCGCCGATCGACGGATGGTTGTCCGCGATGGTCGAGAAGTACTCGCCGCCGGCCAGCAGCTGCTGCTTGTCGTTCAGCATGTAGGTGGCGCGGACATTCGACGTCAGGCGACCGATCGGCGTGTTGACGCGGCCGGTCACGTCGAAGTCGATACCGCTGCTGAACGACTTGCCCAGGTTGGTCGTGCTGGCGTTGTAGGCCAGGAACTTCTCGCCGGTGACCGGATCGGTGTAGACCAGCCACAGGTTGGAGTACTTCTGCGGATCGCTGAAGGCCTCGTTCTCGTCCACCGAGCCGAAGGTCTTGTCGATGCCGACCCACCACCAGTCGGCGCCGAACGAGAAGGTGCTCGTCGGCTCGACGCGGAAGCCCAGCGTGGCCTGCTTCGACTCTTCCGGCTTCACCGTCTTCACGCCGCCGGTGAACACGTTGTACTGCTTGTCGCCGGCCTGGCAGGTCGCACCCAGGCTGGCGGCCATGGCGGCCATGCCGGCATTGCAGGTGTAGGGCTCGGCGGTCACGCCGAATTCCTGCAGCGGGCGGTACAGCTGGCGCAGCGTCGGCGCGCGGAAGCCGGTGCCGATGGAACCGCGGACCAGCAGTTGCGGCATCGGCGTGTACTTGAACGACAGCTTGCCGTTGGTCGCGCTGTCGACGTGACGGTAGTTGTCGTAGCGCACGCCGGCGGTGACTTCCAGGTTCTTCACGACCGGGACGATCACTTCGGCGAAGGCGCCCATCGAGTCGCGCTTGGCGCTGTACGGGATGACGACGGTGCTGTCGCCGAAGCGCTGGTCGTCGCCATTGACGCCGCCTTCGCCGCGCGCCACGGCGCCCGGATCGTCGGTGACCTTGTCCTTCTGGAAGGAGGCGCCCAGCGCCAGGTAGGCGCCGCCAGCGGAAGTCGAGAAGATCTCGCGCTGGGCACGGACGTCGGCGTTGAACAGGGTGCTCGTCTCGGTGTCGTAGACGCCCGAGATCATGATCTGCGAGGCCGCGTCACGCGCCGCCTGCGACTGCTGGCCCGGCAGCACGAACGGGTTGTACAGGCCGCTGCGCAGCAGGGCGCCGAAGGCCTTGGCCAGCGGATAGCCGGAGTTGCTTTCCTCGACCACGGCGCGTTGGTAGCCCGCGGTGGCGGTGTAGTCCCAGCCGGCGAGCTGGCCGTCGAGCTGCAGCCACAGCGCCTTGTTGTCGCGATCGAAGGTGCTGGTGCGGTTGCCCAGGTCGTAGGCGCGATAGGACACCGACGCGATGCGGTTCGGGTCCAGGCCGATGGATTGCAGATAGGCGGGGGTGTAGCCGACCGCCGCCAGTTCGTTGGCGAACGGGCCGTTCGGATCCACGGCGACCGAGCCCGGCACGGCGGCGATCTTGCCGCTGGTCTTGGTCTTGCCCAGCAGCAGGTCGGCACGCAGCGTGTGGTTGCCCAGCTTCACCGAGGCGGAGCCGAACAGGTTGGTGCGCTTGCGGTCCGGGAAGGCCTGGACCGTGCCGGCATAGTCGAAATAGCAGGACTGGCCCACCTGCACGGTGCGCTCGGCACACTTGCCGTTCTGCGCCAGGTAGACGTTGCGCAGTTCCGAGCTCAGTTCGCCGTCCTCGATCACCGGCACGTTCACGTTGCCCGGAATGGACGAGGGCGAGCCGTTGAAGAACTGGTACTGGTTGCCGTTGTGGCTGAAGTTGATGACGCCGGTCTTGGTGAAATCGCGTTGGTCGGCCGTCAGGGCGTCGCGCTTGTCCACCGACAGGGCGGCCATGATGTTGAAGCCGTCGCTGTCCAGGTCGCCGAAGCCACCGGAGATTGACGCGCTGCGCTCCTTGCCGCCCTTGTGCTGCGGGACCGAGACGTTGGCGCTGATGTTCTTGCGCGTCGAGTTGTTGCGGGTGATGAAGTTCACCACGCCCGCCACGGCGTCCGAGCCGTAGAGCGCGGACGCGCCGTCGGTCAGCACGTCCACGCGCTCGATGATCGACAGCGGGATCATGTTCAGGTCCACCGCCCCGCCGGCTTCGCCGATCAGGCGGCGGCCGTTCAGCAGCACCAGGGTGCGATCGCCGCCCAGGTTGTGGATGGACACGGTGGCTTGGCCGCCGCCGCCGCCGCCGACGGTGTCACCTTCGGTGATACCGCCCTGCACGGACGACAGGTTCTGCATCAGTTCCACGACCGAGGTCACGCCACTGCGCTCGATCTCGGCGCGGGTGACGGTCTGCACGGGCAGCGAGCCCTCGGCGGCGATGCGCTTGATCGCCGAGCCGGTCACGACGACGCGTTCCAGTTGGGCTTGTTCCTGCGCCTGGGCCAGGGCGGCCGACGACGCGGCGGCGAGGGTGGCGGCGACTGCCAGGCTCACCGCGTTCAGTTTGTTCTTCAAAAGACACTCCTAAAGTGTTGAGCGGCGGCGCTTGTGGCGGCGCGCAAAACGTTACCGGACGGCGGTCGGGCGTTTTGAATGCGTGACTGCCGTGTGAAAAGAGTGTCAATGAACGGCCTTCGCCGATCGGCGGGGGTTCCTACCAATTGAGCCGGCGGCGGGCGGTCGGACGCGAGCGGCGCCCTCCAGCGAAAAACCCGCCGTGGCCAGGGTCACGCGTGACTTTCGGCCAGTGGCGGGGATGCGGGCGATGTCGCGAAGGGGACAAAGCCGGAGGCGTTATGCGCCCAGCCCGTTGCGACTCGGCAACAGGCTGTCGTCCGGCCGCGACAGGCGGCCGGGGTTTCACGACAACGCGATCAGAACCCGTAAGCAGCGCGCAGGAAGAACGCGCGGCCCAGCGGATCCGTGTAGCGCGGATCGAAGCCGCGCTGCGAACGCGTCGACTGGTTGGAGAACGGCGGGTCGGTGTCGAACAGGTTCTTCACGCCCAGCGTCAGCGACGTGGCCTTGTTGAACTTGTAGGTGCCCGACAGGTCGACCAGGGTGTACGAGTCGACATTGCCGTAGAACGACGGGCCGCCCACGACGGTGGTGGCGTCGTTCTGGTCGCGATAGCCGGACTGGTGACGCACCGCCAGGCGCGCGCCCCAGTTGTTCATCGCCCAGGCGGCCGAGATGTTGTGCTTCCAGCGGAAGACCACGCTGTTGTCGTTGTAGTAGGCCAGACGGCTCTTGAACTTGTCTTCCGGGCTGGTCTGGTACTCGTACTTGTGAACGTAGGTGGCTTCGTACGCCAGCGACAGGTTGCCCCAGCCACCCAGGCCCTGGCTGTAGGCGGCGCTCAGGTCCAGGCCGTCGGTCTTGATGCGGCCGATGTTCTCGTTGTGCGTGATCAGGTAGGCGATCGCCGGGCCATTCACCCACAGGCCGGAGCAGCGCTGCAGGTTGGCCTGCTCGGACACCGGCAGCTGGTTGCATCTGACGATGCGGTCGGCGTAGCGGGTGGAGTTGGCCAGCAGCGTGTCCACCGGCAGCACGTCGATCTGGTCGCGCAGCTTGATGTTCCAGTAGTCGACCGCGACGGTCAGCGCCTTGGTCGGCTCGAACACCGCGCCCAGCGTGAAGGTCTTGGACTTCTCCGGACGCAGGTTGGCGTCACCGCCGTTCTGCACCTGCGGCTGCTGGCGGCAGTCGCGGCTGCCGATGCCGCCCAGGGCGACGATCGGGTTGCCGTTGGCATCGCAGAGCACCGGGTCGTTCTTGGCGCCGGAGGTGAAGGTGACCGACTTGGGGGCGTACAGGTCGTCCAGCGCCGGCGCGCGGAAGCCGGTGTTGTACGAGCCGCGGAAGGCCAGCTCCTTCATGGGCTGGAAGCGCAGGCCGATCTTCGGGTTGGTCGTGCGGCCGGCGTCGGAGTAGTCGTCGGTGCGCAGCGCCAGCTGGACCTCGACCATCTTGTGCACCGGCAGCAGCAGCTCGACGCCGATCGCCTTGACTTCGCGCTCGCCGCCGACGTGGTTGGGCGAACGGCCGGCCGACGGAATCGCCAGCACGACGGCGTCGTTGGTGTCGTTCTTGTAGAACTCCTTGCGGAATTCACCGGCGACCGCGATCGCCGCGCGGCCACCCGGCAGGTCGAAGATCTCCTTGCTGACGCGGGCATCGACGCTCTTGGTCGTGCCCAGCGCGTTGGCGAAGACGCCGGCGCGCTTGGCCTGCTGGATGACCGCCAGCTGGGCCGGGGTGGCCTCGCCGAACGGGTTCAGGTTGCCGGCGGCGACCTGGGCGCGCACGAAGGGCGCGTTCACGTAGCCGTCCACGGCCGCGTCATTGGCGGTACTGCGCGAGTACAGGGCGCCGACCTTGTAGTCCCAACCCGCGATCACGCCCGACAGGTCGGCCACGACCCGCTGCGCTTCGGCATGGGCGCCGTTGGTCCGCGAACCGGCCGGCACCATGCGCCAGCCGACGCTGATCGGCTGCGTCAGGTTGATGCCGGGATAGGTGCTCGGGAAGAACGGGTTGCTCGGCTGCATCGTGATGCCGGTCACCGGATCCGGCGCGATGCGCGAGATGTTGTCGTTGACCGTCTGGGTGCCTTCCAGCGAGAACTGGTGGTCGTCCGACAGCTTGACGGTGAAGCGGCCCGCGAGCGTGTCCTGCTTGGTGTCGGGAATGATGTCGATCGTCGAGCTGAAGTCGAAGATGCAGTTCGCCGCGTTGGTCGGGCTGACCAGCGACAGCGGCGGTTGGCAGGTCGGGGCGGTCGGGTTGCCGCTGAAGGTGCTGCCTTGGGTGAAGTTGCCCGGGAAGGTGGTGCCCGAGCTGCCCGACACGCCGCGCGACGGGATGATGCCGGTGCGCGCGAACTCGCGGTCCAGCGCGCGCACGCGCTGCTGACGGCGCTGGTCGTACGAGGCCCAGAAGTTGATGCGGTCCTTGTCCAGGTCGCCGAAGCCGATCGTCACCGATCCGCCTTCCTTCTTGCCGCCATCGTCCTGCGGACGGGTGGCTTCCAGCACGATCTGGCCACCGCGGTAGTTGGTCTTGGTGATGAAGTTGATGACGCCGCCGATGGCGTCCGTGCCGTACACGGCGGAGGCACCGTCGCGCAGCACCTCGACGCGGTCGATGACGGCGAAGGGGATCGAGTTCAGGTCGACCGCCGTGGCGCCGAAGGCGAAGGCCGTCATGCGGCGGCCGTTCAGCAGGACCAGGGTCTTGTTGGTGCCCAGGCCGCGCAGGTTGGCATAGGCCGCGCCGCCGGTACTGGAACCGATCGAGTTGGAGCCGGTGTTGCTGGACTGGCTGGATGCCAGCAGGTCGATGATCTGCTCGACGCTGGTCACGCCCGACTGGCGCAGTTCCTCGGCCTTGATGACCGAGATGGGCAGCGCGCCCTCGTCGGCGATCGAGCGCTTGATGGCGGAGCCGGTGATTTCGATGCGTTCCAGCTGCTGCGGTTGCGCGTTCTGTGCGTGCGCACCCATCGAGGCCGCGAGGATCGCTGCGGCCAGGCTGACTTGGCGAAGGGAGTGGGACATGCCTGTTCCGTGAAATGGCAAAAATGACAAGCAGCCTCCCGGCCCAGGCGGTGGCCATGTGACGGGATGCTGCGCAGAGGTGAAGAAACTTTAAGGAACAGGTGTTGCCGGCCATCCAAGGGCTGTTCCCTACGGGATTTCCTCCATTGCCGGACGGTTTGCGAACAACTAACGACCGGTGATGCCGGAAGTCATCCTTCGGCGCGGGGCGATGAATACCTGAAAACGGCAAAAGTGACACGCGCAGAAACGACGAAAGCGGCCCGAGGGCCGCTCCGCAAAGTCTCCCGTACGCCGCACGATGGCGGAGGTTTGGAGCAGATGGTCGTGGTTGCGCTGGCGTTGTCCCGTCCTTATTGAACGGTCGTTGCCTTGCGCCGCTGCCGCCACGCATGCAGCAGCGGTTCCGTGTACCCGCTGGGCTGTTCCCGTCCTTGGAACACCAGATCCAGCGCCGCCTGGTACGCCATGCTCTGCGGACGGCCGGCCATCGGCTCGTACAGCGGGTCGGCGGCGTTCTGCGCATCCACCACGGCCGCCATCCGTTCGAATGTCGCCCGAACTTGTTGTTCCGTGACGACGCCGTGATAAAGCCAGTTCGCCACGTGCTGGCTGGAGATGCGCAGCGTGGCGCGGTCCTCCATCAAACCGACACCGTTGATGTCCGGCACCTTGGAACAGCCGACCCCCTGGTCGATCCAGCGCACCACGTAGCCCAGGATGCCCTGGATGTTGTTGTCCAGCTCCTGCTGCTTCTCGGCCTCGGACCAGTTCGGCGCGTCCGTCACCGGGATGGTGAGCAGGCGCTGCAGCAGTTCGGCGCGATCGACGCCGGCGGCCTCCGCCTCGATCTGCTGCTGCACCTGCGCCACGCTGACCTGGTGGTAATGCAGCGCGTGCAGGGTGGCGGCGGTCGGGCTCGGCACCCAGGCGGTGTTGGCGCCGGCCTTCGGGTGCGCGATCTTCTGCTCGAGCATCGCGGCCATCAGGTCGGGCATCGCCCACATGCCCTTGCCGATCTGCGCGCGGCCGCGCAAGCCGGCGCTCAGGCCCACCAGCACGTTGTTGCGCTCGTAGGCCTGGATCCAGGCGCTGGTCTTCATGTCGCCCTTGCGCAGCATCGGGCCGGCCAGCATCGCGGTGTGCATCTCGTCGCCGGTGCGGTCGAGGAAGCCGGTGTTGATGAAGGCGACACGGCTGGGCGCCGCGGCGATGCAGGCGGCGAGGTTGACGCTGGTGCGGCGCTCCTCGTCCATGATGCCCAGCTTCACCGTCGATGCCGGCAGGCCCAGCAACTGCTCAACACGGCCGAACAGTTCGTTGGCGAAGCCGACCTCGGCCGGTCCATGCATCTTGGGCTTGACGATGTAGATCGAGCCGCGGCGCGAGTTGCGCAGGCCCGAGCCCGACAGCTGCTTCAAGTCATGCAACGCGATCAGCGTCGTGATGACGGCGTCCATGATCCCTTCCGGGATCTCGCGCCCGCCGTCCAGCAGGATGGCCGGATTGGTCATCAGGTGGCCGACATTGCGCACGAACAGCAGCGAACGTCCCGGCAGCACGACGTCCTGGCCAGCGTCCGCCGCCTTGTAGACGCGGTCCGGGTTGAGGCGGCGCACGAAACTGCGGCCGCCCTTGCTGACTTCCTCGGTCAGCGAGCCCCGCAGGATGCCCAGCCAATTGCGGTAGGCGAGCAGCTTGTCCTCGGCATCGACGGCGGCGATCGAGTCCTCCAGGTCGAGGATGGTCGAGAGCGCCGACTCCATCAGCAGGTCGGACACGCCGGCCGCGTCGGTCTTGCCGATCGGCGAGGCGCGATCGATCTGCACTTCGATGTGCAGGCCGTGATGGCGCAGCAGGATCGCCGTCGGCGACGCGGCGTCGCCCAGGTAGCCGACGAACTGCGACGCGTCCGCCAGGCCGACGTCGCGACCGTCCTTCAGCGCGACGGCGAGCGCGCCGCCATCGACGCGATAGCCGGTGGCGTCGGCGTGCGAGGCGCCCGCGAGCGGCGCGGCCTGGTCCAGCACCTGGCGCGCGAAGGCGATGACCTTGGCGCCGCGGGCCGGGTTGTAGCCGCCGGCGCGTTCGGCGCCGTCGGTTTCGGGAATGACGTCGGTCCCGTAGAGCGCGTCGTACAGCGAGCCCCAGCGCGCATTGGCGGCGTTCAGCGCGTAACGCGCATTCAGGATGGGGACCACCAGCTGCGGGCCGGCCTGGATCGCCAGTTCCACGTCCACGTCGGCGGTGGTCGCCT
Organism: Mitsuaria sp. BK037; assembly: GCF_014193045.1. Lineage (NCBI taxonomy): Bacteria > Pseudomonadati > Pseudomonadota > Betaproteobacteria > Burkholderiales > Sphaerotilaceae > Roseateles > Mitsuaria sp. BK037. The sequence goes on from NZ_JACHYS010000003.1 coordinate 643,862, forward strand.
TCGGATCGGCGGGCAGCGGCGCCAGGTAGCCGATCTGCTGGAGGAAGGCCTGATACGCCGCCATGTCGCGGATCGGACCAGGGTGGGCGCGATGCCAGCCGTCCAGTTCGGCCTGCAGCCGGTCGCGCTCCGCCAACAGGACGGCGTTCTTCGGCGCCAGGTCATGGGCCAGTGCATCGAAGCCCTGCCAGAACGCGGCGGGCTCGATGCCGGTGCCGGGCAGCGCCTCGGTTTCGATGAAACGGGCCAGGGCGGTGTCGACCTGGAGGCGGTGGTGTTGGCTGCGTGCGCTCATGGCGGCTCCCAAGATGCGAAGGAATGGCGACCGGAAGGCGGGGGCAAGACACGGGCCGGCGCGCGGTCGTCCCCCCATCGGAACGCACCGACTGTAGGCTGCGGCACGGCACCGATTCATGTCGACGCTGGTCGGAGATCCCTGACTTTTTTGCACAAATAACAACGCATCGGGTCAGCATTCATTGCATGGGGCAGCGCAACGGCCCAACAATCACCGGCCATGGACCGCCTCAAACAGATCGAGTCCTTCGTGCTGGTCGCGACCAAGGGCAGCCTGACGGCCGCGGCGCAGGCCGAAGGCGTGGCACCCGCGGTGATGGGTCGCCGCCTCGACGCGCTGGAGGCGCGGCTGGGCGTGAAACTGCTGCTGCGCACGACCCGCAAGCTGACGCTGACGCATGAAGGCATCGCCTTCCTGGAGGACTGCCAGCGCCTGCTGGTCGAGTTCGCCAGCGCCGAAGCCAGCGTCAGCGCGGGCGGCGTGAAGGCCAGCGGTCATCTGCGCATCACCGCGCCGGCGGGTTTCGGCCGTCGTCACGTCGCGCCGCTGGTCCCGGCCTTTCTTGCGCGGCATCCGGAGGTCAGCGTCTCGCTGAACCTCAGCGACCGGGTGGTCGACATCGTCAACGAGGGTTTCGACTGCGCGGTGCGGGTGGGGGATCTCAGCGATTCCAGCCTGATCAGCACGCGGCTGGCTGACAACCGGCGGCTTTGCGTGGCTGCGCCGTCCTACCTGCGGCGTGCCGGCACGCCGCGGCATCCGTCCGAGTTGATGCGGCACGAGTGCCTGACCTTGAGTTCCGACGCCAGCCAGACGCGCGGCTGGGCCTTCCGGGTGGATGGGCAGGTGCAGCATCTGCGGCCGAGCGGCCGGCTCGATTGCAGCGACGGCCAGGTGTTGCACGACTGGTGCCGGCAAGGCCTGGGGCTGGCGTGGCGCAGCACCTGGGAGGTGGCCGCGGCCTTGCGTGCGGGTGAACTGGTCAGCGTGCTGGACGATTTCGCGGCGCCGCCGAACGGCATCTTTGCCGTGCTGCCCCAGCGCAAGCACCTGCCGCTGCGGGTGAGGCTCTGGATAGACTTCCTGAAGGAACACTACGGCAGCGCCGACTACTGGACGCGTGCCGCCACCTGGGAGACCTCATGACGCTCGAAGCCCTGCTCGCCGGTCTGCACATCCTGGCGATCCTCAGCCTGGTCGTATTCCTGTCGAGCCAGGCGGCGCTGTGCCGCACCGAATGGATGAACGCGGCGGTGGTGCGTCGACTCTCGCGGCTGGACATGATCTACGGCATGACCGCAGTCGCGGTGCTGCTGACGGGCTTTGCGCGGACGTGGTGGGGCATGAAGGGGCTGGGCTGGTACTGGGGCCAGCCACTGCTGCACCTCAAGTTCGGGCTGTTCGTGGTGATCGGCCTGATCTCCATCAAGCCGACCTTGACCTACCGCCGCTGGCTCAAGGCCTTGGACGGCGGTGGTGGTCTGCCGAGCGACACCGAGGTGCGTGCGACGCGACGCCTGGTCATGATCCAGGCCCACTTGCTGATGCTGATCCCGATCGCGGCGGTGATGCTCGCGCGCGGCGTGCTGACCAAGTGAACGCACCGCAACGGGGCCGATAGAACCGCTGAGATCGGCCGAGTGAACTGCGAAATCGGCCGAGTGACGCGACGCTGCATCGGGTGCTCCGCTAGGCGCAAACCGCAGCCATAGCGGCGCTATGGCGAGGATTTGCAACAACGCGGAGCGCCCGACGCGGCGTTGCGTCACTTGGCCGAGAGGCAGTCTTTCATGAAGGCTTTGCGTTCCTCGCCGGTCTTGCCCTTGGCCTCGGCGTTGCAGGTCGTCATCTTGGTTTGCTGGGCGGTCTTGGCCGGCGCGGTTTCGCCCTTGAGGCAACTGCTCATGAAGGCCTTGCGCTCGTCGCCGGCCTTGTCCTTGGCGTCGGCGTTGCAGGACTTCATCAGTTGCTGCTGCTTGAGCTGCTTCTCGGACGGCGCCTTCTTGGCATCGTCCGCGGCGTGCGCGCCCAGGGCGGCCAGCGCCAGCAACGCGCCGGCGAACAGCGAGGTCGGGGTCAGGCGTTTCATCACTCTCTCCTACAGGGCTACAGGGGGTTGGGGAAGGACCTGGGGGCAGTGGAGCACACCAGCGAGCGGCCCTCAATAGCGGTTGATGCCGGTCAAGAGCCGCGCTGACTCGGGTCGGTTGACGCGGATGCGAGCCCGGCCTGGAAGAACCGGTCGGCGCCTGACTCACATGATCCGGCGCGGAGACGCCAGCGCCTCATGCGCAAGATGGAGTCGCCTGACCAGGACCTGGATGAATGCGCGGTCGAACCGGTGCTGGCACTCGGGGCTGAGCTGCCCCAGCGAATCCGGCGTGAAGGACACGGTTGTACAAAGTTGGGTCACCCGGATGTCGGTGCTGTGGCGCCGCAGGTCGGGATTCGGCGCGAGGTAGGCCATCTCGCCGACCGAGGTGCCGGTACCCAGCGTCGCCACCAGCGCGCCGTCGCGCCAGACCTCCACCTCGCCCTGCGTGATGATGTGGAAGGTGTTGCCCTCCTGGCCCTTCTTGAACAGCAGATGGTCCAGCGGATAACGCCGCCAGCGCGCGCGTCGCACCACTTCCCACAGCTCGACGTCGCCAAAGCCGGCGAAGAACTCCAGGTCGCGCAGGAGGTTGAAGCGCTCCGAGTCCTTGACCTCGTTGAGGCGCGCCAGCGGCACCAGCTGCCGGGCCACCAGCTCCGACAGCGCCTGGCCGAAGGCCTCCCAGTCGGCATGGCGCTCGTGCGGATGCTTGGCCAGCGCCTTCTGGATGACCGCATCCAGCTCCGGCGTCACGCCTCCGCGCTGGCCCAGCAGCGGCTGGGGCGCCTGGTGGTAGATCTGATGCATCAGCGCCATCTGGTTGGGCGCGTCGAAGGGCGGGCGGCCGCAGACCATGTGGTACAGCACCGCGCCCAGCGAATAGATGTCCGCCTGCGCGCCCACGTCGCCACCCTCGATCTGCTCCGGCGGCATGTAGGCCAGCGAGCCGACCCGGTGCACCTGCGTCATGTCGGCATTGAGGTTGAGCGCGCTGCCGAAGTCGCTGACCTTCACGTCGGTCACCTGGCCCTGGCTGTCGAGCACCGCCAGCAGGTTGGCGGGCTTGATGTCGCGGTGGACCACGCCCTGGCGGAACACGTAGGACAGCGCCATCGCGCACTTGAAGCCGAGCTCGACGATCTGGTCCAGCGGCAGCAGCCGGTCGTTGCGGCAGAAGTGCTTGAGCGTCACACCATGGACGTACTCCATGACGAGGTAGGGCAGGTCGCCGTCCTGCACCGCGTCCAGGATCTGCACCACGTTCGGATGCTGGAGTCGACCCGCCAGCGCGGCCTCGGCGGCGAAGAAGCGGATGCTGAGCGTGTCCTCTTCCGCCGGGCCGCCGCCGGACCAGGCGCGCATGCGCTTGATCGCGACTTCCTGGCCCTTGAAGTCGTCCATCGCCAGGAAGACGTCGCTGGTCGCGCCCTCGCCCAGTCGGCGCAGCACGCGGTACTTGCCGATCTGCTCCGGCAGGTCGGCCAGACCGCCGAGCGTCGAATCGGTGAAGCTGGCGGGGCGTGGATCGACGGGGGCGCTCATCGGAGGGGCATCCTGCCCCACGAGGAGGGCGCCGGCAAGGGGGCGTACGGCCTCTTACGGGGGAGGTCCCCTAAAATGCGGCGCCATGATCCAAGCCAAGCAGGAATTGCTCGCCGCCCTCGGCACCGTGCTCCAGGGCCTGAGCCAGGAGGCCGTCGACGCCGGCCTCGTCGCCGCCGCGCCGGTGGCCGCATTCGAGACCCCCAAGCAAGCCTCCCATGGCGATTTCGCCTGCACGGCCGCGATGCAGCTGTCCAAGGCGCTGAAGAAGAACCCGCGCGAACTGGCGACGACGCTGATCGCCCAGTTGCAGGCGCAACCGGCCTTCGAGCGCTGGGTCGACGCGCTGGAGATCGCCGGCCCGGGCTTCATCAACATCCGCCTCAAGCCCGTGGCCAAGCAGGCCGTGGTGAGCGAGGTCTTCGCCGCGGCCGAGCGCTTCGGGCACCAGCCCCGGCGCGACACCTCGGCGCTGGTGGAGTTCGTCTCCGCCAACCCGACCGGGCCGCTGCACGTCGGCCATGCCCGCCAGGCGGCGCTGGGCGATTCGCTGTGCCAGCTGTTCGCGACCCAGGGCTGGAACGTCAGCCGCGAGTTCTATTACAACGACGCGGGCGTGCAGATCGGCACCCTCGCACGCAGCACCCAGCTGCGCGCCCAGGGCGTCAAGCCGGGCGATCCGGTCTGGCCGACCGATCCCGAGAATCCCGAGAGCAAGAACTTCTACAACGGCGACTACATCCAGGACATCGCCGACGCCTTCCTGCGCAAGGAGACGGTGAAGGCCGACGATCGCGAGTTCACCGCGTCGGGCGATGCCGAGGACCTCGATTCGATCCGCCAGTTCGCCGTCGCGTTCCTGCGCCACGAGCAGGACCTGGACCTGCAGGCCTTCGGGCTGCGCTTCGACAACTACTTCCTCGAGTCCTCGCTGTACACCGGCGGCCAGGTCGAGGACGCGGTCGCGCGTATCGTCGCCAACGGCAAGACCTACGAGGAGGGCGGCGCGCTGTGGCTGCGCTCCACCGAGTACGGCGACGACAAGGACCGCGTGATGCGCAAGTCCGATGGCACCTACACCTACTTCGTGCCGGACGTCGCCTACCACGTGAACAAGTTCAAGCGTGGCTTCTCCAAGTGCATCAACATCCAGGGCACCGACCACCACGGCACGATCGCCCGGGTGCGCGGCGGCCTGCAGGCGACCGGCGTGGGCATCCCGGAGGGCTTCCCGGACTACGTGCTCCACAAGATGGTCACGGTCATGAAGGGCGGCGAGGAGGTCAAGATCTCCAAGCGCGCCGGCAGCTACGTCACGCTGCGCGACCTGATCGAATGGACCAGCCGCGACGCGGTGCGCTTCTTCCTGATCAGCCGCAAGGCCGACACCGAGTTCGTCTTCGACGTCGACCTCGCGCTCAAGGCCAATGACGAGAACCCGGTGTTCTACGTGCAGTACGCGCATGCGCGGATCTGCTCGGTGCTGCGCAAGGGCGTGGAGCAGGGCCACGACGAGGCCTCGCTCGCCGGTGCCGACCTCTCGCTGCTGACCGCGCCGACCGAGTACGCGCTGATGCTCAAGCTGGCGGACTACCCGCGCATGCTGGCCTCCGCCGCGCAAGACCTGGCCCCGCACGATGTGGCGTTCTACCTGCGCGACCTGGCCGGCGCGCTGCACAGCTACTATGGCGCCGAACGCGTGCTGGGCGACGACCCGGCCCTGACGCGCGCGCGCCTGGCGCTGCTGGCCGCGACGCGGCAGGTGGTGCGCAACGCGCTGGCGGTGCTGGGGGTGTCGGCCCCGGACGCGATGGAACGTGACTCGCAGGAGCAGCAATGAGCAAAGAAAAGCAGCGCGGCGGATTCGCCATGGGCCTGATCGTGGGCCTGCTGCTGGGGCTTGGGATCGCGCTGGGCGTGGCCCTGTACGTGACGAAGGCGCCGGTGCCCTTCGTCAACAAGCTGCCGCAACGCACCGCGGAGCAGGACGCCCAGGAAGCCGAACGCAACCGCAACTGGGACCCGAACGCGCCGCTGGCCGGCCGCGCCGGTGCGAAGGCCGCCTCGGGCGTGGTGACGCCGGCGGTCGTGCCGCCGCCCGCTCAGACGCCGCAGGTCACCGCCGGTCCGACGGCCGCGCCGGCCGTCGAGGGCCGTTCCGCCGAGCGCGCGCCCGCCGCGCAGCCGCAGGCCCAGACGACGCCCACGCCGGCCGCCAGGCCCGAGCAGCGGCCCGCCGAGACGCGGACGGCCGACGGCGCCCGCGCCGACGGGTCGCGCGGCAGCTTCTTCGTCCAGGCCGGCGCCTACACCCGCATGGAGGACGCCGAGCAGCAGCGCGCCAAGCTGGCCATCCAGGGGTTCTCGGCCAAGGTGATGGAACGCGAACAGGCGGGCCGCACCGTCTTCCGCGTGCGCCTGGGACCGTTCGACACCCGCGACGAGGCCGAAGCGCAGCAGAAGAAGCTCGAAGGGGCCGGCGTCGAGGCCAACCTCGTCGCGATCCAGCGCTGAGCCGCCGGGCGGTGGTTAATGCCACCCTAAGTTTGACTTTCTAGGATGGCCGGCCACCGCGCTGCCGGTCGCCGCGGAACTACCAAGGAATCGAAGATGAAGCGTCGCGAATTCAACGCCCTCACGGCCCTGTCGACCGCCGCGGGCGGTGGCCTGCTGCTGAGCGGCGCGCCCGCCCAAGCGCAGGGCGGCCCGATCGAAGGCCGCCAGTACCAGCGCCTGGCCAAGCCGGTGCCCGGCTCGACGCCCGGCAAGATCGAGGTGATCGAGTTCTTCTGGTACGGCTGCCCGCACTGCTACGTCTTCGAACCGACGATCGAGGCCTGGGCCAAGCAGCTGCCCGCCGACGTCGTCTACCGCAAGGTCCATGTGGCCTTCCGCGCGAACGTGAAGATCCACCAGCAGATGTTCGTGACGCTGGAGGCGATGGGCAAGGAGGCGCAGGTGCGCCCGGCCATCTTCAACGCCATCCATCGCGGCGGCCAGAGCCTGACCGACGTGGACGCGATGGCCAAGTTCCTGGCGCCGCTGGGCGTGGACCCGGCGAAGTTCAAGGAGACCTACAACTCCTTCACCGTGCAGACCCGCGTGCAGCAGGCGACGAAGCTGCAGGACCAGTACAACATCGACGGCGTGCCGACCGTCGCGATCGGCGGGCGCTTCCTGACCTCGCCGGCGATGGCCGGTTTCGGCCTGCGCGTCAGCGAGGAAGAACTGGGCCAGCGCTGCATCGCCGTGGCCAACTTCCTGCTGCCGCTGGCCCGCAAGGGCTGAGTGCCCACGGGCGCCGCGCCAGCGCGGAGGCTCTGCGGTCCCTCCAAAGCGCCCCCTCGAAAGCGCTCCCTCGAAAGCGCCCCTCATGGGGGCGCTTTCTGCTTTCTGCGGGACTCTCGCCCGGCCCCTCTCTTGGGGGTGGCTCCGCGTCGGCCCTTGCGCGCCGAGGGCGGTTGCGCTTAAAGTGATATCACCTTTTTGGAGGAGCTGGTGATGAGCACGACCGCAGTCCCGAAGAACAAGCCCTCGCCCGGCGCGGCGCCGACGCCGCTGGAGCGGCGCGCTGGCACGGCCAACGGTTATTCCGCGTTGCTCATCGGCCTGGGCCTGCTGGCCTTCGCGATCTGGCGCTTCGCCGCGCTCGGCCATGACGCGGTCGGCCTGCCGCAGCTGGCCTTGGTGGTGACCGGCGTCATCTTGCTGACCGGCCTGTACATCCAGCAGCCCAACGAGGCCCGCGTGCTGACGCTCTTCGGCCGCTACGTCGGCACCGACCGCACGCCCGGCCTGCGCTGGACGATCCCGCTGTTCATGATGAAGCGCCGCCTGTCGCTGCGCGCCCGCAACCTCGACGCGCCGACGCTGAAGGTCAACGACAAGCGCGGCAACCCGGTCGAGATCAGCGCCGCCGTGGTCTGGCGGGTCGAGGACACGGCCCGCGCCGTGTTCGAGGTCGACGACTTCGAGCAGTACGTCAGCATCCAGGCGGAGGCGGCGATCCGGCATGTCGCCTCGCAATTCGCCTACGACGAGGGCGATGACCTCGACAGCCGCGAGATCACCCTGCGCGCCGGCGCCGACGAGGTGATGGCCGCGATGATCGCGGAGCTGCAGGCGCGCCTGCAGCCGGCGGGGGTCAGCGTCGAGACGGCGATGCTCACCCACCTGGCCTACGCCCCCGAGATCGCCCAGGTGATGCTGCGCCGGCAGCAGGCCGAGGCCATCATCAGCGCCCGCAAGAAGATCGTGCACGGCGCGGTCAGCATGGTCGAGGAGGCGCTCAAGGGCCTGAGCGAGCGGGAGATCGTCCAGCTCGACGACGAACGCAAGGCGGCGATGGTGTCCAACCTGCTGGTGGTGCTGTGCTCCGACAAGGACACGCAGCCCATCGTGAACGCTGGGACGCTCTACAACTGAGCGGCGGGCGCAGATGGCCAGTCCCGCGAAGAAGCAATTCCCGCTGCGCCTCGATCCCGCGCTATGGGAGGAGATCGAGCGGCTGGCCGCGATCGAGCTGCGCTCGTCCAACGCCCAGATCGAGTTGTTGCTGCGGGAGGCGCTCAAGCGCCGCGGCATCAAGCCGGCGCCTTCCCCGGCGGCGCGTCGCGGACGCCCTCCGGCCGGCGCTGCCGAGGACACCGGGCAGGCGATGGACGACACGGCGCCACAAGCCGACTCCAGCGACGAATAACCCGGCCGTCATCCGTGGCATTCGGGGCCTGCGGCGGGTTTCGCACGACCGTGCTAACTTGCGCGTCATGGAAGCCAAGACCGCCCGCAGCGAACTGACGCAGAGCGCCATCGTCGATGTCGCGCTGGAGATGGCCCGCCTCGACGGCCTGGACAGCCTCTCGATCGGTGAGGTCGCCAAGCGCCTGAACCTGTCCAAGAGCGGTGTCTTCTCGCGCATCGGCTCGCGGGAGGCGCTGCAGGCCGCGGTGCTGGATGCCTTCGAGAAGACCTTCCAGCAGGAGGTCATCCTGCCGGCGCTGCGCGAGCCGCGCGGCCTGCCCCGCATGGACGCGATGGTGCGCGCCTGGTTGGGGCGCGTCGGCGGGCCGCACGGCAACTGCCTGTACGTGGCAGGCGCCTTCGAATACGACGACCGCGATGACGCCATGCGCGAACGCCTGCTCGACGGTGTCCGGCGCTGGCGCTCGACGCTGCGCCGCACGCTGGTCCAGGCGCAGGACGCGGGCCAGCTGCGCGAGGACGCGGATCTCGATCAACTGATCTTCGAGCTGGACGGCCTCTTCACCGCGCTGGTCCGCGAAGTGCGCTTCCTGCGCACGCCGGATGCGGTCGAGCGGGCCTGGACCAGCTATCGGCGCCTGATGGCCCCGATGCTGACGGCGCCGCCCACCTCGGCCGTCGAAGCCTCCCGCTGACCCACACGCCATGCCCCCGCCTGCGCCCAATCGCTGCCTCAATTTCGCACGCTCGTGCGAACTGCCCCGTTTTCCCCTTCCCTGAGCCCGAGGAGCCTTGCCATGACCATCCTGCTGATCCTGAGCCTGCTGACCGGCGGCGCGCTGTGGCGCGCCTGGGTGTCGTGGCGCCGGCTGCTGCGCATGCTGCCGCGCCACAACCGCGACATGGTGCTGTTCTGAGCGGCGGCGCGTGCATCGCATGCGCCATCCCGTCAAGCCTCCGTCGGGCCGCCCGGTCACGGGATATGCCCGGAGTGGCGATGTGATGGGGCCTCCTTACACTCCCTGGCTTGTCCCGTTGAGGAAAGTCCATGGCGCGGTTGATGCGCTGGCGGCCCGTGACCGTCGGCCCCGAGAAGGCGATTGCCCCCGATGAACGCCTGTCCTGGCCGCAGACCGCGGCGCTCGGCCTGCAACATGTGATCGCCATGTTCGGTGCCACCGTGCTGGCGCCGCTGCTGATGGGCTTCGATCCCAACGTCGCCGTGCTGATGAGCGGCGTGGGCACGCTGCTGTTCTTCTTCCTGACCGGTGGCCGGGTGCCGAGCTACCTGGGCTCGAGCTTCGCGTTCATCGGCGTCGTCATCGCCGCGACCGGGTACGCCGGCAGCGGCCCCAATCCCAACCTGCCGCTGGCGCTGGGCGGCATCGTCGCCTGCGGCGTGCTGTACACAGCGATTGGCCTGCTGGTGTCGGCCACCGGCAGCGGCTGGGTCGAGCGACTGATGCCGCCGGTGGTGACCGGTGCGGTGGTGGCGGTGATCGGCCTGAACCTGGCGGCGGTCCCCATCAAGAACATGGCGCCGACGCCCTTCGACGCCTGGATGCAGGCCGCGACCTTCCTCAGCGTCGCGCTGGTGGCGGTGCATGCGCGCGGCATGCTGCAGCGGCTGCTGATCCTGGCCGGCCTGGTCCAGGCCAGCCTGATCTACGCGCTGCTGACCAACGGCTTCGGCCTGGGCACGCCCATCGATCTCAGCAAGGTCGCGGCCGCGCCGTGGTTCGGGCTGCCCAGCTTCCATGCGCCGGTCTTCGACGGCGCGGCGATGCTGATGATCGCGCCGGTGGCGCTGATCCTGGTGGCCGAGAACCTGGGCCACCTGAAGGCCGTGGGCGCGATGACCGGGCGCGACATGTCGCCCTTCCTGGGCCGCGCCTTTGTCGGTGACGGCCTGGCGACCATCGCCAGCGGTGCGGTCGGCGGTACCGGCGTCACCACCTACGCCGAGAACATCGGCGTCATGGCCGCCACCCGCATCTACTCGACCGCCGTCTTCGTCTTCGCCGCGCTGATGGCGCTGGTGCTGGGTTTCTCGCCGAAGTTCGGCGCGCTGATCCAGGCCATCCCGCTCGCGGTGATGGGCGGCGTCAGCATCGTCGTGTTCGGCCTGATCGCGATCGCCGGCGCCCGGATCTGGGTCGACCATCAGGTCGATTTCCGCGACCCGCGCAACCTGATGGTGGCGGCCATCACGCTGGTGATCGGCACCGGCGACTTCACCTTGAAAATGGGCGGGTTTACCCTGGGTGGCATCGGAACTGCCACCTTCGGCGCGATCCTGCTGCATGCGCTGCTGCGGCGAGGCCGCACGGACTGACCCCACGCCGCGTGCGCGGGCGCCGACTCGTGCAGGCTTCACGGGAACCCGGGGATCGGCGCTCAAGTCACGAGACCTACCACTCGACATCAGCACGATGAGCATGCTTGGGGTGTTGCGAGCAACGGAGCAAGCGAGGACGGCCACCGGCCGGGCCGGCGCACGCCCACGCGCGCGCGCGCCAGAATGGGCCGCCGCGCTCCTGGCGCTCGCCTTGAGCCTGGCGATGCCGCTGCTGAGCGGCTGTGGGCCGCAGGGCGGCGTCGACACCCGCGACGCGGCGGCCTCCGCCACCGGCGTCCAGGACCGGGCGCTGCAGGCCGAGCTCGAGCAGCAGGAACGCATCGCCTCGGCGCACCCGCGCGAGCACCTGCGCGAGCTGCAGGCGATCGAATCCCGTGCCGCGCCGGGCAGCGCCGAGCGGCTGGAAGCCCTGAGCCAGCGCGCCGCGCTGCTCGCCCAGCTGCGGGACCGCAGCGGCCACGAGGCCGCGGTGGAAGCGCTGAAGGCCTGGCCGGAGAGCTCGCCGGTGCGCGCGCAGATTCCGCTGGCCCTGATGCTGGCGCGGGCGCAATGGCTCAAGGCCAATGGCGAACTGGGCGCCGGCGTGCGCCTGCTGGGCGGCCTCGCCGACATGGACGCGGCCCAGGCCGACCGCCGGATGCTGTGGCGCGCGACCGAGCTGCGCGCCTACATGCAGGGGGACTACGGCGAGGTCGACGCGGCGGTCGAAAGCGGCCTGAAGGCGCTGGAGCAGGCGCGCGCGATGGGCTCGCGCTGGCGGGCCGCCACCAACGACGCCACGCTCGCCTTCAACTACTTCCGCAGTCAGCAGTTCGACCATGCCCTGCGTGCCGCGCGCGAGGCGCTCGAGACGGCGCAGCAGGACCCGGATCCGGTGCTGATGTACTCGGTCTACACCATCCTGGGCATCGTCCACTCGCAGGACGAGGACCCGCGCCTGAGCCAGCAGGCCCGCGAGCAGGCGCTGCAGTACGCCCGCGAGGCGCAGGCGCCCGGCCTGCAGGCGCTGGCGCTGGGCAACCTGGCCGACTACGAGCTGCGCAGCGGCAACTACGCCCGGGCGCTGGAGCTGTCGACGCAAAGCCTGGCGCTGGCGCATGAGGGCGGCGAGATCTCGACCGAGATCCTGGCGCGCCACAACATGGGCATCGCCAAGATCGGGCTGAAGCGGCTGGAAGAGGGCAAGCGCGACGTGCTGCAGGCCATCACGATGGATGCGCAGCGCGAGGCCGGCAGCTACACCGCCGAGGCCTGGCTGGAGCTGGGCGGCTACCTGGAGAAGGTCGACGACCTGCCCGGCGCGGTCGACGCCTACCACCGCGCGCGCAAGGAGTTCGACGCGGTGCTGCGCGACGAGACCCGCAAGGCGGTGCTCGAGGCGCAGGCGCGCTTCGAGGACCAGCAGCGCCAGCGCGAGATCCGGCTGCTCAACCAGGACAACAGCCTCAAGGCCGAGCAGATCCGCACCCGCGACCTGCAGCTCAAGCTCTGGGCGGAGGTCGGTGGCTGCGTGCTGCTCTCGGGCGCCTTGCTGGCGCTGGCCTACCGGCGCATCCGGCGCACCAACGCCGCGCTCGCGCAGACCAACGAATCGCTGCGCGTGCAGAGCGAGCGCGACCCGCTGACCGGCCTCGCGAACCGGCGCCATTTCCAGCAGGCCATCGCGCAGCGCACGCGCGAAGGCGGCCTGCGCGGCAGCCTGTTCCTGATCGACATCGACCACTTCAAGCGCATCAACGACCAGTGGGGCCATGCGGCCGGCGACACCGTGCTGGTCGAGGTCGCGCGGCGCCTGAGCAGCGTGCTGCGTGAGCAGGACCTGGTCGTGCGCTGGGGCGGCGAGGAGTTCCTGATCCTGGTGAACTCCGAGGCCACCGAGGATGCGCGCCAGCTCGGCCAGCGCCTGCTCGACCAGATCGGCGGGCAGCCGGTCGACCACGGGCCGCTACGCATCCCGATCAGCGCGTCGATCGGCTTCGCCAGCTTCCCGATGGCGCCGCAGGACCTGACGCTCGAATGGGAGCGGGCGATCGACCTTGTCGACACCGTGATGTACATGGCCAAGGCGCATGGCCGCAACAAGGCCTACGGCGTGGCGGCGATGCAGGCCCGCGACCGCGACCAGCTGCTGGCCCTGGCCGGCCGCATCGAGGCCGCCTGGCACCAGGGCCAGGTGCAGCTGGTCAGCCTGCTCGGCCCGGTGCAGGAGGGGCGCGCATGATCCGGCCGCTCGCCGCCGTCGTGAAGGCCACGCTGCTGGCCATGCTGCTGAGCGGCGCGGCCGCGTGGGCGGCGATCCCCGACCGTGCGCTGGACGCGCAGCTCGTGCAACTGGACCGCTACGGCTACAACGAGCCGGAGAAGGCCGCCCAGCAGCTGCGCGCGCTGGCGGCGGACCCGGCGCACGCCGGTCAACGCCTGCACCTCGACTACGCGCTCGGCCGCAACGCCGTCTACGCCGGGCATCCGGAGACGGTGCGCCGCATCGCGGCGGACCTGGAGCAGCGGCCCGGCGGCCAGCCACTGGCGCGCATGCTGCTGGCCGAGCTGCAGGACCGCCAGGGCCAGACCGGCCGCTCGGGCGACATGGCGCGGCAGGCGCTCGAGGCCCTGTCGCCGCCCTGCCCGTCGCAGGCGGCGCAGGCGGTGCCGCCCAACTGCGACGCGCGCGTCGCGCTGCAGGCCCTGCGGCTGATCGCGCGCGCGCAGGGCGCGCGGGGCGAGTACGCCTTCGCCGACACCTCGCTGCGCCGCGCGCTGGCGCTGGCCCAGGCGCTGCAGGACCACATCGCGACCGGCGCGATGATGGGCTCGCTCGCGGTGAACAGCCAGGTCCGCGACGAGACCGCGGCCGCGCAGCAGTGGATGACGCAGGCCTGGCAGATGGCGCAGGGCGATGCGTCCGCGATGAGCCGGGCGAAGATGGTCGAGTCCATGGTCGCGTCGCGACGCGGCGATCGCAACCAGCAGCTGGCGGCGCTCGAGGATGCGCTGCGGCTGGCCCAGCAGTCGGGCGGACGGCGCGACGTCGCGCTGCTGCAGAACAACCTGCTCGACGCCTACATCCACACCGACCAGGCCGCCAAGGCGGTGCAGCTGGCGCGGCTGGCGCTGCCGGTGGTGCAGTCCTACAACGACCAGACGGTCGAGCGCACGCTGCGCCACAACCTGTCGGTCGCGCTGGTGCTGCAGCGCCAGTTCGAGCCGGCGCGGCGCGAGGTCGCTCGGGTGCTCGAGCTGGCGCAGGGCGACTTCGATCCGGTGCGCCGCGCGCTGCAGCTGCGCGAGCTCGGCGAGGCCTACGCCAAGGTCGGGCAGTGGAAGGAGGCGCTGCGGCTCTATCACGAGGAGCGCGCGCTGAGCGCGGAGACGGCCCGGCGCAACCGCGACTCCGCGCTGCAGCAGCTGCGGCTCAAGTACGACAGCGAGGCCAGGCAGCGCGACCTGGAGCTGCTGCGCCGCGAGCAGACGCTCAAGGACCGCGAGCTCGGCAACCGGCGGCTGGCGCAGTACGTCGGCGTCGGGCTGGCGGCGCTGCTGGGGCTGTCGCTGATCCTGATGGGCGTGATGCTGGCGCGCGTGCGCGAGGCCAACCGCAGGCTCAAGGCCAACCAGAGCCTGCTGCGCGCCCAGAGCGAGCGCGACCCGCTGACGGACCTGGCCAACCGGCGCCACTTCCTCGCGGTCATGGACCGCCATGCCAAGGACGTGTTCACCGGCGCGCTGCTGATGATCGACATCGATCACTTCAAGCATGTCAACGACCGCCACGGCCACGCGGCCGGCGACGCGGTGATCGTCGAGGTCTCGCGGCGCATCGCGCAGGCGGTGCGGGCGGAGGACCTGGTGGTGCGCTGGGGCGGCGAGGAGTTCCTGGTCTTCGCCCGCAACGTGGCGCCGGACCAGTTGCAGCTGCTGGCCGAGCGCATCCTCTTCATCGTCGGCGAGCAGCCGGTGCAGACCGCGGCCGGCGCGCTGCGGGTGACCTGCTCGATCGGCTTCGCGCATTTCCCGCTGCCGCCGGCCCAGCTCGCCCTGCATTGGGAACAGGCCGTCAACTGGGCGGACATGGCGCTCTACACGGCCAAGTCGCAGGGCCGCAATCGCGCGCGCGGCATCGTGACCGTCGAGGCCGGCGACGCGCAGGCGCTGATCCAGATCGAGGCCGACTTCGATGCCGCCTGCAGCTCCGAGCGGGTGCAGCTGCAGACCCTCCTCGGTCCGGAGCCGCCCGGGTTGCCGGATTCGACGGCGTCGGTGGAGTCGGCGGACTAGCCGGGCGGGACGGACATCCCCGCCGCATCACGATCGCATCGCCGCCGACGACCCGCATCGAGATCACCACGAGGAGACGTTCCATGAGCCTGAACCGTCGCGCGTTGCTCGCGCTGTCCTCCGCGGCCTGTCTGCCGGGCCTGGCCCGCGCCCAGCAGGGCTGGCCTGTGCGGCCGCTGCGCATCGTCGTGCCCTTCCCGCCGGCCGGCACCACCGACCTGCTGGCCCGCGCGATGGCGCCCGAGCTGCAGAAGGCGCTGGGCCAGCCGGTGATCGTCGAGAACAAACCCGGCGCGGGCGGCAACACCGGCTCGGCCGAGGTGGCGCATGCGACCGACGGGCACACGCTGCTGATGGGCACCGTGGGCACGCACGCGATCAATGCCTCGCTCTATCCCAAGATGCCCTTCGACCCGGTCAAGGACTTCGCGCCGGTCACGCTGGTCGCCGCGGTGCCCAATGTGCTGGTGCTGAATCCGGCCAACGCGCAGAAGTACGGCATCCAGAGCGTCGCCGACCTGGTGCGCGTGGCCAGGGCTCAGCCGGGCAAGCTCAACATGTGCTCGAGCGGCAACGGCACGTCGATCCACCTGGCGGGTGAGCTGTTCAAGAGCCTGACGGCCACCTACATGATCCATTTCCCGTATCGCGGCTCGGGACCGGCGCTGCTGGACCTGATGGGCGGGAACATGGACCTGATGTTCGACAACCTGCCTTCGGCGTTGCCGCACATCCGGTCGGGCAAGCTCAAGGCGCTCGCGGTCACGAGCGCGCGCCGCAGCGAGGCGCTGCCCGAGCTGCCCACGATCGCGGAGAGCGGCGTGCCGGAGCTCAAGGCCTTCGAGGCCTCGTCCTGGTTCGGGTTGCTGGCGCCGGTGGCGCAGCCGGCGGATCAGGTCGCGCGGGTGCAGCGTGAAGCCGCGAAGGCGCTGGCGACGCCGGCGATCCGGGAGCGCCTGGCGTCGCAGGGCGCGGTGCCGGGCGGCGGCACCAGCGCGGAGTTCGCCGCGCTCATCGCGAGCGAGACCGCCAAGTGGGCCAAGGTGGTGAAGGTCTCGGGCGCCAAAGTGGATTGACACCCGGATCGGTGAGCTTCAGATCTTGAAGTCGTAATCGATCGTCAGCGGCGCGTGGTCGCTGAAGCGCTGGTCGAGGTAGATGGCCTCGCGGGTGGCCAGGTGGGCCATGCCGGGCGTGGCGAGGTGGTAGTCCAGGCGCCAGCCCACATTCTTCGCCCAGGCCTGGCCGCGGTTGCTCCACCACGTGTATTGGTCGGGCTTGTCGTTGAGCACGCGGAAGACGTCCACCAGCCCGACGTCCTGCTCGAGCAGCTTGGTCATCCAGGCCCGTTCCTCGGGCAGGAAGCCGCTGTTCTTCTGGTTGCCCTTCCAGTTCTTGAGGTCGATCTCCTTGTGGGCGATGTTGACGTCGGCCACCAGGATGAACTCGCGCTCGGCGCGCAGCGCCATCAGGTAGGGGTACATCTCCGCGAGGAAGCGGAACTTCGCGGCCTGGCGTTCCTCGCCGCTGGAGCCGCTCGGGAAATAGCAGCTGATGAGGCTCAGCTTGCGGCCGGGCTTGTCGAAGCGCTTCTCGACCCAGCGGCCTTCCAGGTCGAACTCCGAACTGCCGAAGCCGACGATGACGTCGCTGGGCGTTTCCTTCGTGTAGAGGCCCACCCCGGAGTAGCCCTTCTTCTGGGCGTAATGGAAGTGGCCGCTGAGGGTGTCGTAGCCGGCGAACTGCGACTCGACGACGTCGGCTTGCGCCTTCAGTTCCTGGACGCCGACCACGTCGGCCTGCTGCGGCGGCAGCCAGTCGAACACGCCCTTGGTGGCGGCGGAGCGGATGCCATTGAGGTTGAGGGTGATGAAGCGCATGGAGGGGGCCCCTGGAAGAGGGCGGCAGTATCGCAAAGCCCCCTGCCAAAGATGACAGCAGCCGCCCCACACGTTCACGAGGTTCGGGCCCGCACCACATGGCGCGGTGAGCGTGCGCCGTCCACGCCCATTCGGGCGACACGCGAGCGGGTGCAGTGTTTGGACAACAGAAAACGCACCACCGAGGTGCGTGGGGTGACGTGTTTATGACGAACTTGCTAGATTCGCGTCCACCGCGCTACCCCGCACCCACATTTTTGCCAGCTGTGAACCCGGAGCACCCCTCGGGACACCGCCGGCCTCCCCCCGGTTTCCCCATCCTTCCCCCGGAGTTCCATCCATGAATCGATTCGCCACCCAGCGCGCTGCCGTCCCGGCCCTGCGCGAGGCCGCCGCGGCCGTGTCGCTGGCCCTGCTCGCCTGGCCCGCGCTGGCCCAGGACGCCACCGACGCGCCGGCCAAGGAGAAGGGCCAGCTGGAGACGGTGACCATCACCGCCGAGCGCCGGGTCGAGAACATCAAGGAAGTGCCGAACGCGGTCAGCAAGATCTCGGGCGAGAAGCTGGACGTGCTGAACTCCGGCGGTCAGGACGTGCGTTTCCTGTCGGGCCGCGTGCCCAGCCTGAACATCGAATCCTCGTTCGGCCGCGCCTTCCCGCGCTTCTACATCCGCGGCTACGGCAACACCGACTTCCGCCTGAACGCATCGCAGCCGGTCTCGCTGGTCTATGACGACGTGGTCCAGGAGAACCCGATCCTCAAGGGCTTCCCCGCCTTCGACCTGGCCGCCGTCGAAGTGGTGGCCGGTCCGCAGGGCACGCTCTACGGCCGCAACACGCCGGCCGGCGTGGTCAAGTTCGATTCGGTGAAGCCCTCGCAGCGCCAGGAAGGCTACCTGAACGTCTCCTACGGCAACTACGGCACGATGAGCCTGGAAGGCGCCGCCAACGTGCCGCTGACCGGCGACTGGGCCGCCCGCATCTCGGCGCAGATCCAGCACCGCGACGACTGGGTCAAGAACCAGGTCCCGACCGGCAAGACCGGCGAGCTCGAGGGCTACGACGACCGCGCCCTGCGCGTGCAGGCGCTGTACCAGCCGCACAAGGACTTCAGCGCGCTGTTCAACTTCCACGGCCGCGACCTGAAGGGCAGCGCGCGCGTGTTCCGCGCCTCGATCATCAAGCCCGGCACCAACGACCTGGTCGACGGCTTCGATCCCGAGAAGTCCTACACCGACGGCGTCAACGAGCAGACGCTGCACGCCACCGGTGGCAGCGCCCGCCTGCGCTGGGGCCTGGGTCAGATCAACCTGTACTCGATCACCGGCTACGAGTCGGTGCGCCCGTTCAGCCGCGGCGACGTGGACGGCGGCTATCTCTACGGCGGCACCAAGCCGTTCACGCAGGAAGGCCAGGCTGGTTTCCCGGCCGAGTCCTCCAGCTCGATGAGCGGCCATCGCCAGATCACGCAGGAGTTCCGCGTCGAATCCGCCACGCCGGGTCCGCTGCGCTGGCAGGGCGGCCTGTACTTCTTCGACGAGCGCTATACCGCCCGCAGCACCGACTACACGACCTCGACCGGCCTGGCCGCCGGCTACGTCGACACCTACCAGAAGAACACCGCGTGGGCGGCGTTCGGCTCGGTGAACTACGCGGTCACGCAGGACTTCTCGCTGCGTGGCGGCCTGCGCTACACGCATGACAAGAAGGACGTCAACGTCAGCAGCAGCTACACCGACCTGAACACCAGCACCGGCGTGTCGGCCAACACCGCCGACAAGAAGTGGAACTGGGACGTCTCGGGCACCTATGCGCTGACCAAGGAAACCAACCTGTACGCCCGCGTGGCCACCGGCTTCCGCGCCTCGTCGGTACAAGGTGCATCACGTTTCGCCGGCCAATCGCAGGCGACGCCGGAAAACGTCACTTCCTATGAAGTCGGCGTCAAGTCGGACTTCTGGGATCGTCGCGCGCGCCTGTCGGCCAGCGCCTTCACCTACACCGTCAAGGACCTGCAGCTGACCGCCGTCGGCGGTCAGAGCAACGCCAACCGCCTGCTGAATGCGAAGAAGGCCACCGGCAACGGCGTCGAGCTGAATCTGGAACTGCTGCCGGTCGACCAGTTGCTGATCACCCTCGGCGGCAGCCTGAACAACACCAAGATCAAGGACCCGAGCCTGTCGCTGCCCGCTTGCGGCGGCGGTTGCACGATGACCGATCCGCTGGTGGCCGGTTCGACGACCAACTACAGCATCGACGGCAATCCGCTGCCGAACGCGCCCAAGTGGGTCGCCAACCTGACCGCGCGCTACGCCTTCCCGACCGCGGCCGGCAACGAGTTCTACATCTACACCGACTGGGCCTACCGCTCCAAGGTCAACTTCTTCCTGTACGAGGCCAAGGAGTTCACCGGCAAGGCGCTGACGGAAGGCGGCCTGCGCGGCGGCTACATCTGGAACAACGGCAAGTACGAGGCGGCGATCTTCGTCCGCAACATCACGAACCAGATCCGCATCACCGGCGCGATCGACTTCAACAACAACACGGGCTTCATCAACGACCCGCGGACCTACGGCGTGCAGTTCAAGGCGATCTTCTGATCGGCTGAACGACGCAGCGCAGCGGCTTCGGCCGCGCGCCTTGCAAGAAGCAGGCCCGCTCCGGCGACGGAGCGGGCCTTCTTTTTGCTTGGTATGCCTGGATTCCAGCGACAGCGTGTCCTGTGAAGCGCCCGGGCAGCGCAGAACCCCGGTCCTACAATTCCGCCCCACTTTCACTGTCACGTCTCGACGTCGCGCCCGCCATGACCACCGCCGCTCCCCAGGACGCCCTGGCCCAGGAATTCGTCGCCTTCGCCGTGGACACCGGCGTGCTGCGCTTCGGCGAGTTCAAGACCAAGGCGGGCCGCCTCAGCCCGTATTTCTTCAACGCCGGCCTGTTCGACGACGGCCTGAAGGTCGGCCGCCTGGCCCAGTTCTACGCGCAGCGGCTGCTGGACTCGGGCCTGGCCTTCGACATGATCTTCGGCCCCGCCTACAAGGGCATCACGCTGGCCGCGGCCGTCGCCATCGAGCTGGCGCGCCTGGGCCACAACAAGCCCTTCGCCTACAACCGCAAGGAAGCCAAGGACCATGGCGAGGGCGGCACGCTGGTCGGCGCCAAGGTGCAGGGCCGGGTGCTGATCATCGATGACGTGATCTCGGCCGGCACCTCGGTGCGCGAATCCATCGCGATGATCCAGGCCGCGGGCGCCACGCCCTGCGGCGTGACGATCGCGCTGGACCGCCAGGAGAAGGCCGCCGAGAACGGGCAGGACCTGCCATGGTCGGCGGTACAGTACGTGCGCGACCAGCTGAAGCTGCCGGTGGTCGCGATTGCAGGGCTGTCCGACCTGCTCCAGTATCTGCAGACGACCAGCAGTACCGCCGTCTCCGCGCACGCGGCGGCGGTCCATGCCTACCGCGATCGCTACGGAGTCTGATGCGTCCTTCCATCTCACGCCGCCTGCTGTCCCGACCGGCCGCGCCCGCGGCGCTCGTTGGCGCCTTGATGCTGGGCGGCGGCCTCGCGGGTCCGGTCCTGGCACAGACCAAGGCGCCGTCGTCGCCGACCATCTACACCTGCACGACGCCCGATGGCCGCCGGCTGACCTCCGACCGGCCGATCCCCGAGTGCCAGACGCGCGAGCAGCGCCTGTTGAATTCCGATGGCTCGGTGCGGCGGATGGTGCCGCCGGCGATGTCGCCCGAGGAGCAGGCCTCCGCCGAGCAGCGCCGACGCGCCGAGGAAGTGCAGCGCTCCGCGCAGCAGGACGCGGTCCGGCGCGACCGCAACCTGCTGCAGCGCTACGCTGACCAGGCCGCGCACCAGAAGGCACGCGAGGCCGCGCTCGACGACGTCCGCGAGGCG
This sequence comes from Mitsuaria sp. BK037, assembly GCF_014193045.1. Lineage (NCBI taxonomy): Bacteria > Pseudomonadati > Pseudomonadota > Betaproteobacteria > Burkholderiales > Sphaerotilaceae > Roseateles > Mitsuaria sp. BK037. The sequence continues at coordinate 664,920 of NZ_JACHYS010000003.1, forward strand.
ATGCGGCAGTCCGAGAAGCGTCTGCAGGCGCTCGCCATCGAGCGCAAGCCGCTGCTGGACGAGGCCGAGTTCTACAAGGGCAAGCGGGTGCCTTTCAAACTGCAGCATCAGCTCGAGGCCAATGAAGCCGCGGCGGCCGCGCAGCGCGAATCGATCGAGAACCAGAAAGCCGAGATCGGCCGCGTGAACAAGTTCTATGACGATGAACTGTCCCGCCTGAAGCGGCTGTGGGCCGGCGCCGCGCCGGGCTCGCTGGAAAAAGCAGCGCCGCAGGCGCCGTCCGCCAGCGGGCGCTGACAGCGTCGACGCCAAAAAAGAACGCCGGTGGATCGCTCCACCGGCGTTCTGCCTTTCAGGGGCCTGATCAGGCGCCGAGCTTCTTCTTCAGCAGCTCGTTCACGGCGGCCGGATTGGCCTTGCCCTTGGTCGCCTTCATCGCCTGGCCGACCAGTGCGTTGAACGCCTTCTCCTTGCCGGCGCGGAATTCCTCGACCGACTTGGCGTTGGCCGCCAGCACCTCGTCCAGGATGCGCTCGAGCTCGCCGGTGTCGCTCATCTGCTTGAGGCCCTTGGCTTCGATGAGCGCGTCGACGTCCTGGCCTTCGCCGGTCCACAGCGCCTCGAAGACCTGCTTCGCCGCGTTGTTGGAGATCGTGCCGTCCTGGATGCGCTTGATCAGCGCGGCCAGCAGCGCCGGCGTCACCGGGGCGTCGTCGATGGCGCGCTCCTCGGTGTTGAGGCGCCGCGAGATCTCGCCCATCACCCAGTTGGCGACCAGCTTGGGCGCGCCGCAGGCCTCGCGCGCGGCCTCGTAGAAGCGGGCCGTCGCCAGGCTCTGCGTCATCATCGTCGCGTCGTAGGCCGGCAGGCCGTCGACCTCCTGGAAGCGCGCCGCCATCACCGACGGCAGCTCTGGCATCTCGCCGCGCACGCGCTCGACCCAGTCGGCGCCGATCATCAGCGGCGGCAGGTCCGGGTCCGGGAAGTAGCGGTAATCGGCCGCATCCTCCTTGGTCCGCATCGCGCGGGTCTCGCCGGTGTCCGGGTTGTAGAGCACCGTCGCCTGCTGGATCTCCAGGCCGTCCTCGATCTGGTCGATCTGCCAGTTGACCTCGTAGTTCACCGCGTCGACGAGATAGCGGAAGCTGTTCAGGTTCTTGATCTCGCGCCGCGTGCCGAAGGGCTCGCCGGGCTTGCGCACCGAGACGTTGACGTCGCAGCGGAACGAGCCTTCCTGCATGTTGCCGTCGCAGATGCCCAGCCACATCACCAGCGCGTGCAGCGTCTTGGCGTACTCGACGGCTTCGGCGCCGGAGCGCATCTCGGGCTCGGAGACGATCTCCAGCAGCGGCGTGCCGGCGCGGTTCAGGTCGATGCCCGACTGGCCGTGGTAGTCCTCGTGCAGGCTCTTGCCGGCGTCCTCCTCGAGATGGGCGCGCGTCAGCTTCACGACCTTCTTCTCGTCGCCGACGAAGAACTCGATCTGGCCGCCCTGCACGACGGGGATCTCGTACTGGCTGATCTGGTAGCCCTTGGGCAGGTCGGGATAGAAGTAGTTCTTGCGGGCGAAGATGGACAGCGGCGCCACCTTCGCGCCGACCGCCAGGCCGAAGCGGATCGCGCGCTCGACGGCGCCGCGGTTCAGCACCGGCAGCGTGCCCGGCAGCGCCAGGTCCACCGCGCTGGCCTGCGTGTTGGGCGCCGCGCCGAATGCGGTCGACGAACCGCTGAAGATCTTCGAGACGGTCGAGAGTTGGACGTGGTTCTCCAGGCCGATCACGACCTCGTAGCCCCGCACCAGTTGGCTGTTCTTGCTCATCGCTTGCTCGTTGTCCTTACACGCCCGCCGGGGTCTGGCGGTGCCAGTCGGTGGCCTGCTGCAGCGCATGGGCGGCGTGCAGCAGCGTGCCTTCCTGGAAGTAGTTGCCCAGCAGCTGCAGGCCCACGGGCATGCCGCCCTCGCCCAGCCCCACCGGCACGCTCATGCCGGGCAGGCCGGCCAGCGAGCCCGGCAGCGTGAAGATGTCGGCCAGGTAGACCTTGACCGGATCGTCCGCGCCTTCGCCTTGCTTCCAGGCCACCGTCGGCGCCACCGGCCCGGCGATCAGGTCGCACTGCTGGAAGGCCTGCTGGAAGTCGTCGGCGATCATGCGGCGCAGCTTCTGCGCCTGCAGGTAGTAGGCGTCGTAGTAGCCATGCGAGAGCACGTAGCTGCCGATCATGATCCGGCGCTTGACCTCGGCGCCGAAGCCCTCGGCGCGGGTCTTCTCGTACATGTCGATCAGGTTGCCGTAGTCCTTGGCGCGGTGACCGAACTTCACGCCGTCGAAGCGCGAGAGGTTGGAGCTCGCCTCGGCCGGGGCAATGATGTAGTAGACCGGGATGGCCAGTTCGGTGCGCGGCAGCGAGACGTCGACCAGCGTCGCGCCCAGCTTCTCCAGCTCCGCCAGGCCGGCGCGCACGGCGCCGTTCACGTCGGACGAGAGGGCGGCCGGGAAGAACTCCTTGGGCAGGCCGATGCGCAGGCCCTTGAGCGGCTGGGCGGCGCTCGCACCCTCGCGCGCGGCCAGCATGCGCGCATGGAAGTCCTGCGGCGGCTGCTGGACGCTGGTGGCGTCGCGCTCGTCGAAGCCGCTCATCGCCGAGAGCAGCAGCGCGCAGTCCTCGGCGGAGCGCGCCATCACGCCGGCCTGGTCCAGGCTGGACGCGAAGGCGATCATCCCGTAGCGCGAGCACACGCCGTAGGTCGGCTTGATGCCGGTGATGCCGGAGAAGCTGGCCGGCTGGCGGATCGAGCCGCCGGTGTCGGTGCCGGTCGTGGCCGGCACCAGGCCCGCCGCCACCGCGACCGCCGAGCCGCCCGACGAGCCGCCCGGCACGCGCGTGCGGTCCCAGGGGTTCAGCGCCTTGAAGTAGGCGCTGTTCTCGGTGGCCGAGCCCATCGCGAACTCGTCGCAGTTGAGCTTGCCCAGCGACACGGTGCCGGCGGCGTTGAGCCGCTCGACCACGGTGGCGTCGAACGGGCTCAGGTAGCCGGCCAGCATCTTCGAGCCGGCCGTGGTCGGCATGTCGCGGGTGACGAAGATGTCCTTGTGCGCCAGCGGCACGCCGATCAGCGCGCCGGCCTCGCCGGCGGCCAAGCGCGCGTCGGCGTCCTTGGCGCGGGCGAGGGCGTAATCCGGGTCCACGTGCAGGAAGGCGCCGAGATCCTTCGCCGCGGCAACACGCGCAAGCAGATGTTGCGTCAGTTCGGTGCTGGAGACCGTCTTGGCGCGCAAGGCGCGGCCGAGCTCGGCGACGCCGAGTTGATGCAGGGGGGCGGTCATTCGATGACTTTCGGGACCAGGAACAGGCCGTCCTCGACGGCGGGAGCGCTGCGCTGGTTGAGCGCGCGCTGGTCGGTTTCGGTGACGCGGTCCTCGCGCAGCCGCAGGGCCACTTCCTGGACCGCCGACAGCGGCGTGTAGAGGGGATCGACGCCGCTGGTGTCGACCGCGCTCATCTGCTCGACGATCGAGAAGAAGCCGTTGAGCTGCGGCAGCAGCGCGGCCTGTTCGTCGCCGGAAAGTTCCAGCCGGGCCAGTTTGGCGATCCGGCTGACATCGTCGTGGGTGAGTGCCATGGGAATGTGCTCGAGGGCCGGTCCGGACCAGCGGTCCGCCGGGCGCGCGAAACATTCGCCGAACGCTGACGGAAGCCTTGCAGACGGGCCAAACCAAGGGGTGATCAGTTATTATCCCCGCTTATCTCCATGGCGCCGGGGCTGCTTCTGCAGCCTCGTTGCTTATGGCAAGGAATTTCGCTCGCGCGGACGCCGCCGGTCCGCGCGGTTACCCGACAAGAACCGCCCCGAATCGCAGCCGCCCGGACAGAACGCAGACGAACGCCGCCTGATGCCGTCGAATGCCGCCGATTGCGTGTGGTTCGACATGGACTGGCGGCTCCAGGTGCCGAAGCGTCCTGTCCTGGCCTTGCCCACACACATGCTCGCCTCACTGCGCCGCTACTTCTCCACCGACCTCGCCATCGACCTGGGCACCGCCAACACGCTGATCTATGTCCGCGGAAAAGGCGTCGTGCTGGACGAACCGTCCGTCGTCGCCATCCGTCATGAAGGCGGTCCCAATGGCAAGAAGACGATCCAGGCCGTCGGCCACGAAGCCAAGGCCATGCTGGGCAAGGTGCCCGGCAACATCGAGGCGATCCGCCCGATGAAGGACGGCGTGATCGCCGACTTCGTGGTCACCGAGCAGATGATCAAGCAGTTCATCAAGATGGTGCACGACACCAAGCTGCTGCGTCCCTCGCCCCGGATCATCATCTGCGTCCCCTGCGGCTCCACGCAGGTCGAGAAGCGCGCGATCCGCGACGCCGCGCTGGGCGCCGGCGCCTCGGAGGTCTACCTGATCGAGGAACCGATGGCCGCCGCGATCGGCGCCGGCCTGCCGGTGTCGGAAGCGTCGGGCTCGATGGTCATCGACATCGGCGGCGGCACGACCGAAGTGGGCGTGATCTCGCTGGGCGGCATGGTCTACAAGGGCTCGGTCCGCGTCGGCGGCGACAAGTTCGACGAGGCCATCATCAACTACATCCGCCGCAACTACGGCATGTTGATCGGCGAGCCGACCGCGGAAGCGATCAAGAAGAACATCGGCTCGGCCTTCCCGGGCTCCGAGGTCAAGGAGATGGAGGTCAAGGGCCGCAACCTGAGCGAAGGCGTGCCGCGCAGCTTCACGATCTCGAGCAACGAGATCCTGGAAGCGCTGACCGATCCGCTCAACCAGATCGTTTCGGCGGTGAAGAACGCGCTGGAGCAGACCCCGCCGGAACTGGGCGCCGACATCGCCGAGCGCGGCATGATGCTGACCGGCGGCGGCGCGCTGCTGCGCGACCTGGACCGCCTGCTGGCCGAGGAAACCGGCCTGCCGGTGCTCGTGGCCGAGGACCCGCTGACCTGCGTCGTGCGCGGTTGCGGCATGGCCCTGGAGCGCATGGAACGCCTCGGTTCGATCTTCACGAACGAGTAAATCGATGCGGCCTTCGGGCCGCTTTGCGTTGAATCTCCTTTGCTGAGATCTTCATGCCTCTCGGCACCTTGGATCGCAATCCGCCACCGCTGTTCCGTGAAGGCCCGTCCGCGCTGACGAAGCTGGCCTTCTGCGCCGCGCTGGCAGTGTTCCTCATGGTGGCGGACTCCCGCTTCCAGTTGACCGCACCCGCACGGGCCGGCCTCGCGCTCGCGCTGCATCCGCTGCAGCGCGCTCTGCTCGCGCCCGTCGACGCCTGGGAACAGGCCGGCGACTACGCCCGCGGCATGGAAAAGGCCACCGAGGCCGAGAACCAGGCACGCCAGCAACTGGCCTCGCAGGCGGTGATCCTGAGCCGCGCGGCGCAGCTGCAGGCCGAGAACACGCGTCTTCGCGCGCTGCTCGACTTGCGCGAAGCGCTGCCGGTGAAGGGCCTCGCCGCCGAAGTCCTCTACGAGGCGCCGGATCCCTTCTCGCGCCGCATCGTCATCGACCGCGGCAGCCACCGCGGCGTGCGCCTGGGCGCGCCGGTGGTCAACGACGCGGGCGTGCTCGGCCAGGTGACGCGGGTCTATCCGCTGTCGGCCGAGGTCACGCTGCTGACCGACCGCGAAGCCACCATCCCCGTCCTCAACACGCGCACCCAGCAGCGCGGCGTCGCCTACGGCGGCGAACGCGGCGTGATGGAGCTGCGCTTCATCGCCGCCAACGCCGACATCAAGCCCGGCGACGCGCTTGCGACCTCCGGCCTGGACGGTCTCTACCCGCCGGGCCTGCCGGTGGCGAAGGTCGCCGAGGTGGAGCGCCGCGGCGACACCAGCTTCGCCCGCGTCGGCCTGGCGCCGGTCGCGCAGCCGGACAGCGCCCGGCACGTGCTGGTGCTGGAGCCGCTGCAGGGCCAGGAGGACGCCCGCATCGAAGCCGCGCAGGAAGCGGCCAGCGCCGCGAGCGCCGCCGAATCCGGCGCCAGGCCGCGCCGCGCCGCGTCCGCGCCCAAGGGAGGCCACCGATGATCATGCCGCGTGGCGCGAGCCAGCTGCTGCTGCCCGCCAATCCCCTGTTCATCGCCTTCAGCCTGGTCGTCGGCCTGCTGATCGACATGGTGCCCGTCGGTCGCCAGCCCTGGATGCCGGACGTGCTGGCGATCGTGCTGGTGTTCTGGAATGTCCACCAGCCCCGGCGTGTCGGCGTGGGCTGGGCCTTCGTCTTCGGCCTGATGATCGATGTCCACCATGGCGCACTGCTCGGCCAGCATGCGCTGGCCTACAGCCTGCTGGCCTTCGGCGCGGTCGCGCTGCATCGCCGGCTGCTCTGGTTCACGCTCGGCGCGCAGGCGCTCCACGTGCTGCCGCTGTTCGTGCTGGCCACCGCGATCGCGGTGATCGTGCGACTGGTCGTCGGCGGCATGTGGCCCGGCTGGAGCCTGGTGCTGGCGCCGGTGCTGCAGGCGGCACTGTGGCCGATCGCCGCGGCGCTGCTGCTCGCGCCCCAGCGTCGCGCGCCGGATCCCGACGCGCACCGCCCGCTCTGAGCGCGCCGAGGACGGGCCCGCGATGACGGTCATCAAGAACCTCCAGGCGGAGCTGAGCCGGTTCCGGCTGCGGCTGGTCGCCGCGGCGGTGTTCGTGCTGTTCTGCTTCGGCCTGCTGGTCGCCCGCCTCGTCTACCTGCAGATCACGCAGCACGACTCGCTGCTCGAGCGCGCCGAGACCAACCGCGTCACCGTGCTGCCGATCGTGCCCAACCGCGGCCTGATCGTCGACCGCAACGGCGTCGTGCTGGCGAGCAACTATTCCGCCTACACGCTGGAGATCACGCCGTCCAAGGTGCCGGACCTGGAGGCCACGATCGACGCGCTGACCGCCGTCATCGACATCCAGCCGCGCGACCGTCGCCGCTTCAAGCGGCTGATGGAGGAGAGCAAGAACTTCGAGTCGCTGCCCATCCGCACCAAGCTGACCGACACCGAGGTCGCGCGCTTCGCTGCGCAGCGCTTCCGCTTCCCCGGCGTGGACATCAAGGCGCGGCTGTTCCGGAACTATCCGCTGGGCGATGTCGGCGCGCACCTGCTGGGCTACATCGGCCGCATCAACCAGGTCGAGAAGAAGGCGATGGAGGACTGGTCCGAAGAGGACATCGCCAACTACCGCGGCACCGAATACATCGGCAAGCTGGGCCTGGAGCAGGCCTATGAGCGCGAGCTGCACGGCCAGACCGGCTTCGAGGAGATGGAGACCAGCGCCGGCGGCCGCGCCGTGCGCCGGCTGCGCAACCGCCCGCCGACGCCGGGCAACACGCTGCACCTGTCGATCGACATCAAGCTGCAGGCGCTGGTCGAGCGCCTCTATGGCGACCGGCGCGGCGCGCTGGTGGCGATGGATCCGCGCAACGGCGAGGTGCTGGCCTTCGTGTCCAAGCCGACCTTCGATCCCAACCTGTTCGTCGACGGCATCGACGCCGACAGCTGGAAGGAGCTCAACGAGGACATCGACAAGCCGCTGCTGAACCGGGCGCTGCGCGGTACCTATCCGCCGGGGTCGACCTTCAAGCCCTACATGGCGATGGCGGCGCTCAACACCGGCAAGCGCGCGGCCAACGTGGTGGTGCAGGACAACCTGACCTACAGCTTCGGTGGGCGGACCTTCGGCAGCGCGACCGGCGACCGCGCCGGCCCGAAGGACATGCGGCTGGCGATCGTGACCTCGTCCAACGTCTACTTCTACTCGCTGGCCAACGAGATGGGCGTGGACATGATCCACGACCAGCTGGAGCCCTTCGGCTTCGGCCGCAAGACCGAGATCGATCTGCTGGGCGAGGTCACCGGCATCCTGCCCAGCACCGAGTGGAAGCGCCGCGCCTACAAGCGGCCCGAGCAGCAGAAGTGGTACGCCGGCGAGACGATCTCGCTGGGCATCGGCCAGGGCTACAACAACTTCACGATGCTGCAGCTGGCCACCGCGATGTCGACGCTGGCCAGCGGCGGCGAACGCTACCGGCCGCGGCTGGTCCGGGAGATCGAAGACGTGGTCAAGCACGTGCAGCGGCGCACCGCGAGCGACGCGCTGTCGCCACTCGCGCTGCGCAAGGCCGACGTCGACGTGATCCGCAACGCGATGCACGACGTGACGATGGAAGGCACCTCGCGGATGGTGTTCGCCGGCGCGCAGTACCAGAGCGCCGGCAAGACCGGCACGGCGCAGGCGGTGGGCCTGCGCGCCGGCCAGACCTACAGCAGCATCAAGGCGGACGAGCGCAAGCGCGACCATTCGCTGTACATCTCCTTCGCGCCGTACCAGGCACCGACGATCGCGCTGGCGCTGATCGTGGAGAACGCCGGCTTCGGCTCCGAGTCCGCGGCGCCGATCGCGCGGCGCGTCTTCGATTACGTGTTGACTGGCACGTATCCGAGCGAAGAGGACATCGCCAAGGTGCGGGTCGGCCAGGTGGGCGCGCCGATCGGCACGCCGCGCCGCGTCGAGGACATCCCGCTGCCGGGCGCCGCGGCCAGCGCGCCGGACGCTTCGGCCTCCGCAGCGTCCGCGCCGGTGGCGGCCTCGGGTCCAGCCGGACCGACACCCAGACCCGCCGCTCCGGCGTCGGCCGTGCCTGCCGCGATACCGGGCTCCACGGCGGAACGCCGCCTCGCGCCGGTCGCGCCGCGCCCCAACCCGGGAGCCACACGATGAGCGCCGTCTTCAGCAAACCCAGCCTGCTGCAGCGCGTGAAACCGCTGTTCCAGGGTTTCGACATTCCGTTGCTGCTGGCCATGGGCTGGCTGATGGGGCTGGGGCTGATGTGCATGTACTCGGCCGGCTACGACCATGGCACGCGTTTCGTCGATCACGCGCGGAACATGGTGCTGGCGATGGGCGTGCTGTTCGTGACCGCGCAGGTACCGCCGCAGCGCTTGATGCAGCTCGCGCTGCCGCTCTACGCCGTTGGTGTCACGCTGCTGGTGGCGGTCGCGCTGTTCGGCATCAGCAAGAAGGGCGCGACGCGCTGGCTGAACGTCGGCGTCGTGATCCAGCCCTCCGAGATGCTGAAGATCGCGGTGCCGCTGATGCTCGCCTGGTGGTTCCAGAAGCGCGAGGGCCAGCTGCGCCTGCCCGATTTCGTCGCCGCCTTCGTGCTGCTGGTGGTGCCGGTCGGCCTGATCGCGAAGCAGCCGGACCTGGGCACCTCGCTGCTGGTGCTGGGCGCGGGCCTGTACGTGATCTTCTTCGCCGGGCTGTCGTGGAAGCTGATCATTCCGGCGCTGGTGCTGGCCGGTGCGGGCATCACCGCGCTGGTCTTCAGCGAGGACCAGATCTGCCAGCCCGACGTGAAGTGGGTGGTGCTGAAGGATTACCAGAAGGACCGGGTCTGCACGCTGCTGGACCCGACCAAGGATCCGCTGGGCAAGGGCTTCCACATCATCCAGGGCGAGATCGCGATCGGTTCGGGCGGCGTGACCGGCAAGGGCTTCATGAAGGGAACGCAGACGCACCTCGAGTTCATCCCGGAGCGGACCACCGACTTCATCTTCGCCGCCTATGGCGAGGAATTCGGCTTGATCGGGGCGCTGGGGCTGCTGCTCGGCTTCACCGCGTTGATCCTGCGGGGCCTGGCCATCGCGCACGAGGCGCCGACCTTGTTCTCCCGCTTGCTCGCCGGGGCGATCACGCTGAGCTTCTTCACCTACGTCTTCGTGAACATGGGCATGGTGACCGGCATCCTGCCCGTGGTCGGCGTGCCGCTGCCGTTCATCTCGTACGGCGGCACGGCGATGGTGACGCTGGGGCTGTCGCTGGGGATGCTGATGTCGATCGCCAAGAGTCGCGGCGGCACGCAGCGCTGAGTCGACCGGCGGCCATCAGGCGGCCGCTTCCAGGTCGGCGAAGATGACGTCGCCCGGCAGGGCGAGATCGATCGAGGCCAGGTACACCACCTCGCCGCCGGCGTAGCGGGTCACCTGCCAGGAGCCGTCGATGGCCAGGCGGTGGACTTCCGTCGCGCGCTGCTCCCAGTCGACGACCAGGTACTCGCGCAGCGCGGCCAGCCGGCGGTAGCGCGCGAACTTCCGGGTCCTGTCGTCACGGGCGGAACTCCGGGAAAGCACCTCGACGATCAGCGGGCAGGCCTCCATGCCGCGCGGGCGCTTGTCCTTGTCGCAATACACCATCACGTCGGGGACCAGGCAGTTGCCGTCGTCGCACCGCACCTCCAGCGACAGGATGGCCCGGCAGGGCGCGCCGTGGAGATGCTGGCGCATCGCGACATAGAGATTGCAGGCCACGATCTGATGGCCCTCGCTCGCGCTTTCCATGACGACCGGCTGGCCGTCGATCAATTCATATCGGCTGCCATCGCCAGAGTCCCAGGCCAGGAAATCGTCGCTCGTCATCTGCATCGTCGTTGCCGCCGGAAGTCGGTATGCCATCGGAGTCACCTGCGCTTCAGTAGGAAGGAGGCGGTGATTCTTCGAAAGCCCGGAAGGGTTGTCGCTAGCTCGAACTGAGGCGGGATCGCTCGCCGGCTCCAGGTTCAGGGCACCGAATGACGGATGGGTGGAGGATGCGTCGCCGCCGGGTTCAACGTTCGCCCTGGGCAAGCGGATGGGCGGCGAAGCGCACCGTGAACCGCGCGCCAGGGCCCACACCTTCCGCCTCCGCCTGACGGCGTGCCCGCGTGTCGTCGACCGCGATCTCCGCGTCGTGCTGCTGGACGATCTCGCGCACGATCGCCAGGCCCAGCCCCGAGCCGTCGACATTGGTGCCCAGCGCGCGGTAGAACGGCTGGAAGACCTGCTCGCGCTCCGCCTCCGCGATGCCCGGCCCCGAGTCCTCCACCTGCAGCACGCAGACCTGGCCGAACGGATCCTCGACCACCCGCACGGTCACCGTCCCTCCACTGGGGGTGTACAGCAAGGCGTTGTCCACCAGATTGCGGATCAGCTCGCGGATCAGCAGGGGATGGCCGTGGATGCGCAGGCCCGCCTGGCTGGCCTCCGGCCCCTCATAACCGAGGTCCAGGCGCTTCTCCATCGCGCGCGGCACGAAATCGCGCACCGTCTCGATCGCCAGCACCGCCAGGTTCACCTCGCTGCGGCGCGCGGCGTGCTCCTGGTCCTCGGCGCGGGCCATCGCCAGCAGCTGGTTCACCATGTGGGCCGCACGCTGGCTGGAGACCGCGATCTGCTTGAGCGAACGCCGCAGCTCCGACGGCGAGCTGCGACCCTCGTCGATCTCGCGCTGGGCGAGCTCGGCCTGCGTCCGCAGCCCCGCCAGCGGCGTCTTGAGCTGATGCGCGGCGTCGGCCAGGAAGTGCTTCTGCGCGCGGATCGATTGATCGAGCCGCTCGAGCAGGTCGTTGATCGCCTGCACCAGCGGGGCCACCTCGTCGGGGATGCGCTGCTCGTCGATGGGGCTCAGGTCGGAACTGTCCCGCGAGCGGATGCGGCGCTGCAGGTCGTTGAGCGGCGCGATGCCGCGCGCCAGCGCCAGCCACACCAGCAGCACCGCCAGCGGCAGGATCACGAACTGCGGCAGGATCACGCCCTTGATGATCTCGTTGGTCAGCCGCGAGCGCTTGCCCAGCGTCTCCGCGACCTGGACCAGCATCATCTTGTCGCCACCGGCCATCCCCTCCGGCACCACCCACAGGTAGGACACCCGCACCGCCTCGTTGTTGACCTCGTCGAAGCGACGGTTGACCTCCCAAGGCACGATCGGCGGCTCGACCTCGGGCACCGGCAACTGGGCGTCGCCGCTCAGCAGTTCGCCGCGCAGGCCCAGCACCTGGTAGTAAACCGTGTCGGACTCGTCCGCCCGCAGCAGCGCCGCGGCCTCGGGGGCCAGTGCGTAGCGCGACCGCCCACGTCGCGTGGAGGCGTCGCCGGGCCCCGGCTCCGTCGCGACCTGCAGGCCGAGCGTGCGCGCCATTTCGTCGAGCTCGCGGTCGTAGGGCTTGTTCGCGATGCCCTGCGCCACCAGCCAGGTCAGCGCGACGCTGATCGGCCAGATGACCAGCAGCGGGGCGAGCATCCAGTCCAGGATCTCGCCGAACAGCGAGCGATGGCCGGACGATTCACCCGCCATGCCGCGCGTCCTCGATCAAGCGTGCGCCCAGGGGCTCCGGGACGCCCCGCGCCTCAGCCCGGAATCTTTTCAAGGCAGTAGCCGAGCCCGCGCACCGTCGCGATGCGGATCGGCCCCTGCTCGATCTTCTTGCGCAGCCGATGGATGTAGACCTCGATCGCGTTGTTGCTGACTTCTTCGCCCCACTCGCACAGGCGCTCGACCAACTGGTCCTTGCTGACCAGCCGTCCCGCGCGCTGCAGCAGCACCTCGAGCAGCGACAGCTCCCGCGCCGACAGTTCCACCATCTGATCGTTGATGTAAGCGACGCGGCCGGTGGCGTCGAACGTCAACGGGCCATGGCGGATCACGCTGGAGGCGGTGCCCAGGCCGCGGCGCGTCAACGCGCGCACACGCGCCTCGAGTTCCTGCAGCGAGAAGGGCTTGGCCATGTAGTCGTCGGCGCCAAGGTCCAGGCCCTTGACGCGCTCCTCGATGCTGTCCGCCGCGGTCAGGATCAGCACCGGCACGGACGATCCGCGCGCCCGCAGCCGACGCAGCACTTCCAGTCCATGCAGCTTCGGCAATCCCAGATCGAGGATCAGCAGGTCGAACTCATGCGAGGCGAGCGCGGCGTCGGCCTCGCTGCCGCTGCCGACCTGGTCGACGGCGCAACCCGAGGCTCGCAACGAGCGCAGCAGGCCATCGGCCAGGACCTGGTCGTCTTCGGCGATCAAGATGCGCATGTGTCGTCCCCTCTGGTTATGGAGACATTCTAGGGAGCGGTCCGGGGCGCTTCCCTAGGCGTTTCCGAGCCGTCCTCAGGTCGATGAGCGGGGCACCAGTCAGGTGGGCGACAGCTTGGGGGGCGGCTCTTCCCCCTCTTTGGCGAAAACGGGGGGAGTTGTGCGGCTGGCTCATCCTGTGAGCCACCTGCGGCCTAACATCCCGCCATCGACAGCGCCGAAGCCGCACCGACGGGCGGCACGGGTCGACAAAGTACTGTACAGATATACAGATTGCGCCATAATCCGCCGCAGCCAACAGGAGAAGATTGCATGGACGCCCCCGTGAAGAACGCCAACACCGAAAAAGCCAAGGCCCTGCAGGCCGCCCTCGCCCAGATCGAAAAGCAGTTCGGCAAGGGCTCGATCATGCGGCTGGCCGAAGGCGAGAAGATCGAGGACATCCAGGTCGTCTCCACCGGCTCGCTGGGCCTGGACATCGCGCTGGGCGTCGGTGGCCTGCCCCGCGGCCGCGTGATCGAGATCTACGGTCCGGAATCGTCCGGCAAGACCACGCTGACGCTGCAGGTCATCGCCCAGATGCAGAAGCTGGACGGCGTGTGCGCCTTCATCGACGCCGAGCATGCCCTGGACGTCCAGTACGCGCAGAAGCTGGGCGTCAACCTGCAGGAGCTGCTGATCAGCCAGCCCGACACCGGCGAACAGGCGCTGGAGATCGTGGACTCTCTGGTGCGTTCGGGCTCGGTGGACCTGATCATCGTGGACTCGGTCGCCGCGCTGACGCCGAAGGCCGAGCTTGAAGGCGAGATGGGCGACGCGCTGCCTGGCCTGCAGGCCCGCCTGATGAGCCAGGCGCTGCGCAAGCTGACCGCCACCATCAAGAAGACCAACTGCACCGTCATCTTCATCAACCAGATCCGGATGAAGATCGGCGTGATGTTCGGTTCGCCCGAAACGACCACCGGCGGCAATGCGCTGAAGTTCTACGCCTCGGTGCGCCTGGACATCCGTCGCATCGGCTCGATCAAGAAGGGCGAGGAAGTCATCGGCTCCGAGACCAAGGTCAAGGTCGTGAAGAACAAGGTGGCGCCCCCGTTCAAGACGGCGGAATTCGACATCCTTTACGGCGAGGGCATCAGCCGCGAGGGCGAGATCATCGACATGGGCGTGACCGCGAAGATCGTCGACAAGTCGGGGGCTTGGTACGCCTACAGCGGCGAGAAGATCGGCCAGGGCAAGGACAACGCGCGCGAGTTCCTGCGCGAGAACCCCGACCTGGCGGTCGAGATCGAAAACAAGATCCGCGAATCGCTGGGTATCCCCCTGCTGGGCGCCGCACCTGGCGACGCTGAGTAAGCACCGGGCGACGGCATGACCCCGTCCGGAAGCCGGCGGGGTTCGGCCTCGCAGCCGCTGTCGCTCAAGGCCAGAGCCGTGGCCCTGCTCGCGCAGCGCGAGCACAGCGCGATGGAGCTGCGCCGCAAGCTGCTGCGCATTGCCCGTGATCGACAAGCTGCGCTGATCGAGGCCGCCGCCAGCGAGGGCAATCCCTCTTCGAACCCCGCACCGGGCGCCGGGCGTTCCGAGGCCGAGGATCCGGGCAGCTCCGAAGCCCAGGCGGTCACCCTGACCGAGGAAGTGGACGCGGTCCTCGACTGGCTCAAGGCGAACGGCTATCTCGACGAATCGCGATTCGTCGAGTCGCGCATCCACGCGCGCTCTCAGCGCTTCGGACAGCGCCGCATCGAGCAGGAGCTCGCCCAGCATGGGTTGGCGCTCGACGCGGAGCAGCGATCGGCGCTGGCGGCTGGAGAGCTGGACCGCGCTTGTGAGTTGCTGCGTCGCAAGTTCGGCGAGGGAGCGCCGGTGGACGCGTCGGCGGAGGCCAAACGGCTGCGCTTCCTGATGGGGCGAGGCTTTGGATCCGAACTCGCCCGCAAGGCGGTGCGCCGCGTCGCCGCCGGACCTGACGCTTGAAGCGGTGACAGGCGCCGAAACCGCCTGAAACTTCGTGCGTCACGAGCACCTTTCGAGCCGCTGACAAGCCCACGCCAGTGCGCGGCACAACCGCGCCAAGGGCTTGATGCAACGCAGCATGCTACATTTTCGGCTTCGCAAACCAGCCCGCCGGCGTTCGTCCGCGGGCGTGTTTTTGCGTGTTTGCATCGGTTTATGTCTTTCACCGCCTCCCCCGAGCGCCATCCGCCGCAACGTCGCCGAACCGTCGACGCGAGGTCCTATGGCCGCGACGACGGGATCCTTGTCGCGGAGGCCCGGCTGAATCCGGCGCTGCAAACCCCATCTCAACGCCGGCATCGCGGAGCGTCCGCGGCATCGGCGGCCTCTTCCTGATTCATCCATCAAGCGAGACCTCCCTATGAAGATTCACGAGTACCAGGGCAAGGAAATCCTGCGCCAGTTCGGCGTGCCGGTGCCGCGCGGCATTCCCGCGTTCACGGTGCAAGAAGCGGTCGAAGCCGCGCAGAAGCTGGGCGGCCCGGTCTGGGTGGTCAAGGCGCAGATCCACGCCGGCGGTCGCGGCAAGGGCGGCGGCGTCAAGCTGGGCAAGAGCCTGGACGACGTGAAGGCGCTGTCCGAGCAGATCCTGGGCATGCAGCTGGTCACGCACCAGACCGGCCCGGCCGGCCAGAAGGTCCGCCGCCTGTACATCGAGGAAGGCGCGGACATCAAGAATGAGCTGTATGTCTCGCTGGTGACCGACCGCGGCACCCAGAAGGTGGCCTTCATCGCGTCGAGCGAGGGTGGCATGGACATCGAGGAAGTCGCCCATTCGACCCCCGAGAAGATCATCACCGAGTACATCGACCCGCTGACCGGCATCACCGCGGAGCAGTCGAAGAAGATCGCCGCGGCCATCGGCCTGACCGGCGCTTCGGTGGACCAGGCCGTCGACCTGTTCGCCAAGCTCTACAAGTGCTACATGGACACCGACGCGTCGCTGGTGGAAATCAACCCGCTGAACTGCGACTCCAAGGGCAACCTGATCGCGCTGGACGCCAAGTTCAACTTCGACGCCAACGCGCTGTTCCGTCATCCGGAAATCGTCGCCTACCGCGATCTGGACGAAGAGGATCCGGCTGAGATCGAAGCCTCCAAGTTCGACCTGGCCTACATCTCGCTGGACGGCAACATCGGTTGCCTGGTGAACGGCGCCGGCCTGGCCATGGCCACGATGGACACAATCAAGCTGTTCGGCGGCGAGCCGGCCAACTTCCTGGACGTCGGCGGCGGCGCCACCGCCGAAAAGGTCACCGAGGCCTTCAAGATCATGCTGAAGAACCCCGAGGTGAAGGGCATCCTCGTCAACATCTTCGGCGGCATCATGAAGTGCGACACCATCGCCGAAGGCGTGATCACCGCCTGCAAGGCCGTCAACCTGAATGTGCCGCTGGTCGTCCGCATGAAGGGCACCAACGAAGAGCTGGGCAAGAAGATGCTGGCCGAGTCCGGCCTGCCCATCATCGCCGCCGACACCATGGCCGAAGCCGCGACCAAGATCGTCGCCGCCGTCAAGTAAGCCGCAGACCCAGCCAAGGAATACGACATGAGCATCTACATCAACAAGGACACCAAGGTCATCACCCAGGGCATCACGGGCAAGACCGGTCAGTTCCACACCCTGGGCTGCCAGGCCTACGCCAACGGCAAGAACGCGTTCGTCGCCGGCGTGAACCCGAAGAAGGCGGGCGAGAAGTTCTCGGACATCCCCATCTACGGCACCGTGAAGGAAGCCGCCGCCCAGACCGGCGCGACCGTGTCGGTGATCTACGTGCCGCCCGCGGGCGCCGCCGCCGCGATCTGGGAAGCTGTCGAGGCTGACCTGGACCTGGCGATCTGCATCACGGAAGGCATCCCCGTCCGCGACATGCTGGAAGTGCGCAACAAGATGAAGGCCAAGGAACTGGCCGGCGGCAAGAAGACGCTGCTGCTGGGCCCGAACTGCCCCGGCCTGATCACGCCCGACGAGATCAAGATTGGCATCATGCCCGGCCACATCCACCGCAAGGGCCGCATCGGCGTGGTCTCGCGCTCCGGCACGCTGACCTATGAAGCGGTCGCGCAGCTGACCGAGATCGGCCTGGGCCAGTCCTCGGCCGTCGGCATCGGCGGTGACCCGATCAACGGTCTGAAGCACATCGACGTGATGAAGGCCTTCAACGACGATCCCGACACCGACGCCGTGATCATGATCGGCGAGATCGGTGGCCCGGACGAGGCGGAAGCCGCTCGCTGGTGCAAGGCCAACATGAAGAAGCCGGTCGTCGGCTTCATCGCCGGCGTCACCGCCCCTCCCGGAAAGCGCATGGGCCACGCCGGCGCGCTGATCTCGGGCGGCGCCGACACGGCCGATGCCAAGCTGGCCATCATGGAAGAGTGCGGCTTCACCGTGACCCGCAACCCGTCTGAAATGGGCAAGCTGCTGAAGGGCCTGCTGTAAGCAGCAGGAAAAACCTGATGAGGAAGATCGCTGGTGCGTAATTTCACGCACTGCGATCCCAGGGGAAGGGCGGGGACAATCCGCGCGCACCCCCTGAACCAAGGAAGGGGCCCAGTGGGCCCCTTCTCTCGTTCATCCCTCCAACGCTTTAGACTGGGCCCTCGTTGCGCGAGGCCCGGCGCGGGTTCCCCTCCATGGACATGTTCACCAGCCCCGAGTTCTGGCTCGCCGTCGGCCAGATCATCCTGATCGACATCCTGCTGGGTGGCGACAACGCCGTCGTCATCGCGCTTGCCTGCCGCAAGCTGCCGCCCAACCTTCGCACGAAGGGCATCATGTGGGGCACTGCCGGCGCGATCGTGCTGCGCGTCGTGCTGATCTTTTTCGCGCTCACGCTGCTCAAGCTGCCGTTCCTGAAGCTGGTCGGCGGCGCGCTGCTGCTGTGGATCGGCATCAAGCTGCTGATGCCGGAAGCAGAGGATGACCACTCGAAGATGGAAGCGAGCGACAAGCTCTGGGGCGCGGTGAAGACCGTCATCATCGCGGACTTCGTGATGAGCCTGGACAACGTCATCGCGATCGCCGGTGCCGCGGAAGGCGCGGGCTCCCATCACCAGATGCCGCTGGTGATCTTCGGTCTGCTGGTCTCGATCCCCATCATCGTCTGGGGCAGCCAGCTGGTGATCAAGCTGATGGACAAGTTCCCGATCGTGATCACGCTGGGCGCAATGTTGCTGGGCTGGATCGCCGGCACGATGCTGGTCACCGATCCGGCGCTGAACAGCTGGGTGCCGATGCAGCCGGGCGACAAGCCCGGGACCACGGAAGTGCTGCCGCAGGTCTATTACGCGCTGGGCGTGGGTGGTGCACTGTTCGTGTTGATCGTCGGCAAGCTGCTGGCTGCGCGCAAGCCGGCCGAAGCCTGACGAAAGGCCCGCCATGCCATGAGCGCCTCCGGCTTTCTGAAGCGATTGCTGGGCCGGGGCGCGTCCGACGAGGACGGGCATGGCGCGCCTGACACCCTGCCCACGACACAGCCGATGCCGCGCGCGGCCGGCGTGGCGCTCGACGACTACGAGATCGGCGAGGAACTCGGTCGCGGGGCGATGGCGGTGGTCAACCGTGCGATCGACCGGCGCAGCGGCGGAACGGTCGCGATCAAGCGGCTGGCCTTGCAACGCGAATTCGCGCCCGAGGACCTGATCGACGTCCGCGACCGCTTCATGCGGGAAGCCAGCGCGGCGCGACACCTGGATCACCCCGACATCCTTCGCGTCCTGGACGCCGGCGAATGCGCCGGCGACACCTGGATCGCCATGGAGTACGTCGTCGGGCAGGATCTCAGCCACCACACGCGAGCGGGGCAGCTGCTGCCCCTGCGGGAGGTGCTGCTGCTCGGTGCCCGGCTGGCGCGGGCCTTGTCTTACGCCCATGGACACGGCGTCGTGCACCGCGACATCAAGCCGGC
Organism: Mitsuaria sp. BK037; assembly: GCF_014193045.1. Taxonomy (NCBI): domain Bacteria; kingdom Pseudomonadati; phylum Pseudomonadota; class Betaproteobacteria; order Burkholderiales; family Sphaerotilaceae; genus Roseateles; species Mitsuaria sp. BK037. The sequence goes on from NZ_JACHYS010000003.1 coordinate 683,675, forward strand.
GAACGTGATGCTGGAGCGCGAGTCCGGCAGCGTGAAGATCATGGACTTCGGCATCGCGCGCGTCGCCGACGGCAGCCGCACGCGGACCGGCCTGGTGCTGGGCACGCCGTCCTACATGTCGCCGGAACAGCTGGCCGGCCTGCAGGTGGACGGGCGCAGCGACTTGTATTCGCTGGGTGCGATGCTGTTCCAGCTGCTCACCGGCCATCTGCCCCACCAGTCCGAGTCAATGGCCACGCTGATGCATCAGATCACCAACCAGCCGGCGCCCGACATCCGGCGCCTGCGTCCGGAGCTCCCGGAATCGCTGGCGCTGATCGTCGCTCTCGCGCTGGAGAAACGCCCCGAGCTGCGCTACCAGCGCGGTGACCTGATGGCTCAGGATCTGGAGGCGGTGTTGAGCCAGATTCCGGTCGAATTGGCCAATAGCACAGGCGCCACACCCCCCCCGCCAGCGGGACAGGCATTCGAGCGAACTTTGCGGCTACAGTCCCAGGGCGCAGTGCACAATCCCCTTCCCCCAGCCGATCCCGCCAGCAAGACATGACCCTGGAGTTCTTCAGCGCCACCGACACCGGACGCGTGCGCGACAACAATGAAGACTCGGTCGCCCTGGAGCCGGGCGTCGGGCTGGCGGTCCTCGCCGACGGCATGGGGGGCTACAACGCCGGGGAAGTCGCCAGCCAGATGCTGACGACCTTCATCAAGTCGGAACTGGGGCGCTGGCTGGCCGAGAGCGGGCAGCATGCGACCGACATCGATGTGCGGCGTGCGATGGACATCTGCGTCGACAACGCCAACCGGGCGATCTTCAATGCCGCCAACACGAATCCGCGCTACGCCGGCATGGGCACGACACTGGTTCTGGCAGTCTTCAGAGAACAGAGTCTGCTGCTTGGACACGTCGGTGACTCGCGCGCCTACCGCTTGCGGGAAGGGCAACTCGTTCAGTTGACGCGTGACCATTCGTTGCTGCAGGAACAGATCGATGCAGGTCTACTGACGCCCGAGGAAGCCGTCTTCAGCAGCAACAAGAATCTGGTGACGCGGGCCGTGGGCGTCGAGGACACGGTGATGCTGGAAGTCCATCAGCATGAGCTGCTGCCGGGCGACCAGATCCTGCTGTGCAGCGATGGGCTGTCCGACATGGTCGATGACGCCAGCGTGGCACAGGTGTTGCAAAGCCACGAAGACCTGCCTGAGGCGGCGCAGGCGTTGGTCGACGCAGCCAATGACATGGGCGGCAAGGATAATATTGCGATCGTTCTGGTTCGCGCGGAAAGTCGCACCAAGCCATGGGCGTGGTGGCCATTCAGTCGTAACAATGGGCGCCGTTGAGGCGGCCCGCTACAAATAAGACAGGACTCGAGGTCAAGCATGGGCAAGCTGGTGGTGTCGCTCGACGGCGTGGTGATCAAGGAAGTGCAGGTCACCAAGGACAAGACCACGCTCGGCCGTCGGCCGTACAACGACATCGTCATCGACAACCTGGCGGTCAGCGGCGAGCACGCCGTGCTGCAGATGGTTGGCGCGGATGTCTTCATCGAGGATCTGAACTCGACCAACGGCACGTACATCAACGGCAAGGCGATCAAGAAGCAGCTGCTCTCGCACAGCGACGTGATCGAGGTCGGGAAGTACAAGATCAAGTATCTGGTCGAGGACAACGCCGACTACGAGAAGACGATGATCCTGCGCCCGGGCACGGCCCCAAGCAGCGGTTTTGGATTGCCGTCCTCGTTCGGCGGTCTGGGCCCGGCGCCGGTGTCGACCGCGCCCGCCGCCATCAAGGTGCTCAACGGGCCGGCAGCCGGCCGTGAGGTCACGCTGACCAAGGTGGTCACGACGGTCGGCAAGCCCGGCGTGCAGGTGGCGTCGATCACCAAGCGGCCCAGCGGTTATGTCTTCGCGCACGTCGAGGGGGGCGCCAGACCGGTGGTCAACGGCGCGCCCCTGACCGCCGAGTCGGTCCCGTTGAAAAACGGTGATGTGATCGAGTTGGCCGGCACACAGATGCAATTCGTGCAGGTCTGACGCTTCGCTCCGCAGATCCGGTCAAAGGGGCTTGCGAGCCCCTTTTTCACGGCCGTTTCGGTCAAATCGGGCGTTGGATCGCCGCCAATCCTGTATCCAGATGATTCGGCGCTGTCGGTCGATCACCGACACGCGTGCAGGTTTTCACGGCACACCGGCGGCGTCGCGTAAGCGACGGCAATAAGTCCCCGATTCGCGGATTCGGCGCTTAGCGCCGCGCAAGGCTGCCTCTACAGTCCCCGGCATGAAGATTCGCGTGCTCGGTTGCGCCGGCGCCCTGGCGGCCGGCTACAGGACCACCTCCTTCCTGCTGGACGACGATGTGCTCATCGACGCCGGCAGCGGCGTGGCCGAGCTCACCGTGGAGGCGATGGCCAAGGTCGACCATATCCTCGTCACGCATTCGCACCTCGATCACGTCCTCGCGATCGGCTTGCTGGCTGACACGGTCCAGCGCCGACGCGCTCAGGCAGGCCGCCCGCCGGTGAAGGTCCATGCGCTTCGAGAAACGCTGGAAGCCCTCCGGGCCCACGTATTCAACGGCGTCATCTGGCCGGACTTCACCCGTTTGCCGTCAACGGATCGGCCCGCGTTGACCTTCCATGAGTTCGCCGTGGGCGATCGGTTGGATCTCGGCGATGGTCGCCGCATCGAGGTGCTGAGCGCTGCGCATACGGTTCCCGCAGTGGGTTTTGCCGTGGATGGCGGAGCGCTTGGTCACTGGGTCTTCACCGGAGACACCGGCCCGAATCCGGCGCTCTGGCAGCGGCTGTCGGAGATCAAGGTCGCGCATCTGGTCATCGAATGCGCGTTTGGCGACGACGAATGCGGGCTCGCCGGCATCAGCAAGCACCTATGCCCGACAACATTGCGGGATGAACTGGCGAAGCTAGACGGTTCGATTGATGTACACATCACCCACATCAAACCCGGTGAACGGGAGGCGGTGATGGAGGCAGTCATGGCGCTTCGTACGACGCATCGCTTGTCTGCCCTGGAGAACTTCCAGGAGTTCACACTGGCCTAACGTTCGCTGCCGCCACACCTGCCGCCCGCACCGATCTTCGCTGCGGGCGGCTTTGTTTCGGGTGGTCCCGTACCTTGGCCGACAAACTTTGGCAGCACCTCGGCGACTGACAAATCGTGGCAGGGTGGCTGACAAAAATGGTCACTTGAAGTCAGGCTGCGGCCGACAGGCTGTGAAGTGGGTCACGGAACGGAGAAGGAAAGCGGCTGGCACGACCCCTGCGTTCATGGAGGTCGTCTCTACCCCTAATCTCTCTTTGGAGTGTTTATGAAGCGCGTTCAACAAGGTTTCACCCTGATCGAGCTGATGATCGTCGTGGCGATCATCGGCATCCTGGCCGCCGTGGCTCTGCCGGCGTATCGTGACTACATCATCCGCGCCAAGGCGTCGGAAATGTACGCGTTCACCGCTCAACCGAAGGCCAACATTCAGGAATGGGTCACGGTCAAGGGCACGATGCCCGCTACCGCTGACATCGCCATGCCGACCGCTCCGTCGGGCAGCGTCGTCGCCTCGACGGCCTTCGATGGCACCAACATCACGGTTACCGGCAGCAGTGTCGAACCCAAGCTGTCGGGCCAGACCGTGGTCATCAAGAGCTCGCTGCCTGCCAACACCGAAGTCGTGGTTTGGACTTGCTCCGGCGGCACGGTTGCCAAGCAGTATCTGCCGGCCAGCTGCAAGTAATCTAGCCTTGTGAACTGAAAGGCGCCTGGAGCGCCATGAAGAAGGAGCCTACGGGCTCCTTTCGTCGTTTGGAGGTATTCAACCGAAGTTTTGCCTCGGACTGCCGCGTTACCATACCGCCGCCCCGAATACTCCAATTTCACGGAAGGCTGCCGACACCGAGTGGCCACACCTGCCGTTCTCCCCACCCACGGGTTTATTCATGCTTCCGCTGACACCGCCCCCTGACGCGCGCTTCGCATGGCGAACTCGTGTCCGTGCTAGTGCCATCCACCTGGTCAGTTGCATCGCGGTAGCGACGGCTGTCGCAGCGTTGGTATTGCTGGTTTGGTATCCCTGGCCATATCGGGTGATCTCGGGCGGCGAACACCTACTTTTTCTTGTGATGGGCGTTGATATCGTCATGGGCCCGCTGATTACTCTTGCGATCTTCGACCCCCGCAAGCCGATGCGGGTGCTCAAGCGGGACCTGATTGTCATTGTCGCCCTGCAAATTGCTGCGCTCTTCTATGGCTTGCATACGGTTTATGTCGCACGCCCGATCGCGCTGGCGCTGGAGGGGTCGCGTTTCCGTGTCACCACGGCGGTTCAGGTCGTGTCGGAGGAATTGCCGCGTGCGCAGGAAGGCTTTAGGTCTTTACCACTGAACGGACCATGGTTGGTGGCAACGGCCGAGCCATCGGCGCAAGAACAAGGTGATGCCATCTTCATGGCCATGGCGGGGGCGGACCTCGGCGCACGACCGTTGTTCTGGCGGACTTGGGGGCCTGACGCCCGCCGCGAAACCCTAAAGGTGGGCAAGCCACTCGAGCCACTCCTGACGTCGTTGGCGAATCGCGTGGAGGTGGACGCGGCCATTGCTCGCACAGGCCGCCCCGCAGATCAGCTGCTGGTGATTCCCGTGATTGCGCGTCGTCTGGATTGGTCCGTGCTGATCGACAAGACCACGGGCGATCCGGTCGGATTTGCGCCCGTCGAGTCATTCTGAAGCTCCGCTTCATTGCCTGACACACATCTGCGGACCACGCATTCCCTACATGACTGAATATTTGCCTGCAGTGCCGTCGTCGCTGACTCTTCACCCTGCGACGTCCACAAGTGACGCATGCGTACGAGACACCAAGCTAGCCATCAAGGCAGCGTTGGTTGCATTGCTGATTCTTGCGTTAGCGGCCAGCCTTGGCCTCTGCAGTTGGCCTGGAGCCTCAATCATTCCGAGTTTGTTCTTCGGCACGGCCATTCAGCGCTTCAATGTCGTGGATAGCGTTGCGGTGTTGTTCGTGATCCTGTTTTGGGGAACATTGCCTAGCCGTACCGCAATGGCCGTGTCGCTCATGGGTGGCTCAGCGGTCTACGCTTTGCTTGCCTTGCTGCTACCCGATGTGTTTCGCCCCTCCAACCCCGAACACATCTTGTTGGCATACGGCGTGCCATGTATCGCGCTGGTTATTCATCGTGCTGTGCTCGCTGGTCGTTCCATTCCTGCCGACTTGATCGGTTACCGAATGCGCGGCGTCTTGGTTCTTCTGTTGCTCAATATTGTTCTTGCGAACGCCGCGCTTCAATTGACCGCGGCGGCTCATCCCGAGGTCATGGACACCCACGCGCTGGCCATGGATCAATTGCTGAACTTTGGCTTCGCGGCGTCGGTTGTGCAGGCTGTCCGCGGATCTCCTGGGTTGCTTGAACTACATGAGTTTCTCTACACCTATACGCCTGCGTTCCTACTTGGCGCGGTGGCTTTGCAACTCGCAGGCAAGCGGGCCCATGTGCCGAGCGTGACGCTGATATGGCTGTTGATGACGATGTCCGCCTGCGTCGCTTATCACCTGTTTCCCATCACAGGCCCGCGCTACGTCTTTGGTGACGTGGGTTTCGCGACTGCAATCGCCAAGCCCGTTACTCTTCAGCAGGTCCTTGTGCTTGCCCCTTACCCCCGTAACGGCATGCCGTCGATGCACTTCGGCTGGGCCTTGGCGGCGTGCATCGTGTTATGGCAGACCGTGCGGCATTGGCTGCCGCGCCTTGTTGGCGCCTTGGCGACCTTGGGCGTTGCCTCGGCAACAATCGCCCTGGGCGAGCACTATCTGATTGACTTGATAGTGGCCATCCCATTCGTGCTTGGCGCAATGGCAATGGTCACGACTGGAGTTCCGTGGACGTCGGCAGCCAAGCGGCGGGTCGTTATCGCCGGCTTTGGCCAGTGGCTGGTCTGGGTGCTGTGCATGCGCTTTGCGATGCCCTTCTTGCAGGAGCATCAATGGATCGCCTTCGGTATGCTCCTCGTCACGATCGCGGTCGTGGTCTTGCAGATCTCGTGGCGACGCCAATTCGAGGCGCACGCGATCACCCCCATCGAACCAGCACCAAGCCCCCAAGCCACTGCGGAGCTTGAAGTGCAGCGTCGATGGCTGCATCGCTTCGGTCTGATGTTCGTAACTTCCGGTGCTGCGGCATTGGTGTATCAGGTCGTCTTCGCGAAAAAGCTGGCTCTGGTTTTCGGCAGCACGGCCACTGCGACCTTCACGGTGTTGGCGACATTCCTCGGCGGCATGTCGATCGGCGCACTGATTGGCGGCGTACTAGCGACACGCTCGCATCGACCGCTGCGCGATTACGCCATCGTCGAACTTGCGATCGCAGGCTACTGCGTGCTATCGCCCTTCTTGTTCGATCTCGCGCAGGCCGCATACGTGGCCTTGGCTGCGGGCGTGCCACCCGACGCGCCACAGCTGCTGGTGCTGCGGATCGCGCTCGGCGCTGCAGTACTCTCCGTGCCGACGGTACTGATGGGTATGACGCTGCCGTTGCTCGCTCAGGCGCTCGGTGCCACCGCCGGCTCGCTGGGCAATCGGGTGGCTTGGCTCTACTTCTGCAACACCATTGGCGCGGCGCTCGGCGCACTCCTGACGGCCTACTTCGTGATTCCGGCGGTGGGTATCCAGCGCACTGTGCTTATCGCCGCTTTGCTCAACCTCATGGTGGCGCTCGGCGCGCTTGAATTGCTCAAGCAGCCGGCCGCAGACCGTGCTGCCGTGCCGGCCGCTCTGGCCGGCTCCAGCCAGACGCCGTTCGGCAGCCGGCAGGTGACGTTGGCCATGGCGGCGCTGGGCATCGGTGGCATGCTGTCGCTTGGCCTGGAGGTCACCTACGTGCACCTGCTGTCGATCGTGGCGGGCAACAGCGTCTATGCATTTGGGTTGATGCTGGCCGCGTTCCTCATGGGCCTATCGCTCGGGGGCGAAGGCGCGCGCCGACTCCTCGGACGACTGTCCCCTGTGGCCGGCCTGGCCGCAGCCCTGCTGTGCCTTGCCGCGTCGATTGTTCTCACTACTGGCGGATGGAACGCTATCCCAGACTATTTCGCCAGTTTTCAACAGTACGGGGCGGTACGAAGCTTCGGCAGCCGCGAAGCGATCCGCGGCATGGTATGCATGCTGATCATGGTGCCACCGACCCTGTGCATCGGCGCGGCCTACGTTTTCGCGATGGAAATCGCGACCTCTGGCGCTACTGTCAAGCGACTCGGTGCCGCGGCGGCAATCAATACCCTGGGCAATATCGTCGGTGTGCTGCTGTTTGGATTCGTTGTGTTGCCGCGCTGGGGCGGCTTGGATGCGGCTCTGTTGATCGCTTTCTGCGCGATAGCGCTCGGACTCATCCTGCTCACAACCTCCATTGCTGGACGATCGCGACGCTGGGTCGCTCTATTCGCCGTCGCAACACTCGGGCTCCTTTGGCAACACCGCGACGCCACGCTGGATTACCGCACTCTCAGTTCAGGTGCCAATGTGTATTTCGCGGCGCAGGACTGGGGGCGTGTGGTGGACCACGCAGAAAGCATTGACGGTGGCCTAACCGCAGTGGCGCAAGGCGACCTTCAAGGCCGGCCTCTGAAGACGCTGCTGACCAACGGAAAATTCCAAGGCAATGACTGGCTCACCGGAGAGATGCAGGCACAGATCGGCTTCGCGATGGCGCCGCTAATGCATCAGGAGCGTCGGGAGCGGGCGCTTGTGATCGGCTACGGAACCGGGGCAACCAGCCGCGTTTTTCACGAGGCGGGTTTCAAGCGAGTGGATATTGCGGAACTCAGCGCCGATATCGTGCGGCTCGCTGACCAGCATTTTCCGGCGATCAACCGTCAGGTCTCGTCGCAGCCAGGCGTGCACCTCAGTGTGACCGACGGCCGCAATCTACTGTTGCTGTCGCGAGATCAATACGATGTAGTCAGCATCGAGCTGACTTCTATCTGGTTCGCGGGCGCCGCCTCGCTCTACAACCATGAGTTCTATGAACTGGCAAAGCGCAGGATGACGGAGGACGGTGTGCTACAGCAGTGGGTGCAATTGCACCGGTTGACGCCTGAGGACATCCTAACCGTCGTGGCCAGCCTGCGCAGCTCGTTCCACTTCGTGAGCCTGTATGTGTTGGGTGGGCAGGGCGTCTTGGTCGCCACCAACGATCCCGCTCGCGCGATGCCTCGACTGCAAGCGGTGCAGACGCTGGAGTCCTTTGCGGAGCTTGAGGAGGTTCGGACAATCCTTGGCCGGCCACTCCGAGCGCTGATCGGAGACCGGTTGCTCGCACCCGATGGGGTGGATCGCTTTGTGGCCAGTTCAGGCGTAGCGCCCGCCGTGTGGGTTAGCACCGACGACAATGTGCGACTCGAGTACAGCACGCCACGAGCCAATGTTCGTGACCCGCTGGCCTCACAACAACAGAATCTGGCGGTGCTGCAACGCTTCAGCGCGTCACCTTCGATACCGACGGCTCCGGCTTCCGCCGCTACCCGCTGATGAGTGAGGCGTCGGCGGCGTTGATGCGCCAGGACAGTAAAGTAGTCAGTCCGCAAGACGCAAATTGCCCATGACGCCCGCCGCGACGACTCGTACCGCCGATATGTCCACCTTTGATCCGGGGCAGTCGGTCGTACCGCCCCGCCGGCCGCTTATCCTCCTGGGCCTGCTCGTTGGCGTCACGCTCGCCCCGCTGATCGCCTTCAACCAGACGCCGTCGGCCACGCTTTACAACCAGCTGATGGCCTTTGCAGGTCTCGGGCTGCTGGTCGCCGGTCTGGCGTGGGGACGCTCCCTGCGCGCAGGCTGGCGCAACGACGGCGTGTCCCTCTCCCTGCTGCTGATGACCGCCGTCGCCTTGGCGGCGCCGTTCACCCATGGACTCCCCTGGTCCATGTCGCTGACCAGCATTGCAATGCTGCTCGGCGCATTGCTCGCAGCGCAAACCGGTCGCGCCGTGGTGGCCAACCAGAGAGACCAAGTGCTGACGCTCTTCTGCGTTGCCCTCGTCGGCGCTGGTGTGCTGAGCGTTGCCGTCAGCCTCGTCCAGATGTTCTTCCCGTCGCTGGCCGACGGCAACGTCATCGCACGCTCGGGGCTCGTCGGTCGCGCGGTCGGCAACATGCGCCAGCCCAATCACCTCGCGAGCCTGCTGATGTGGGCGTGCGTCGCGTCCGTGTGGCTGGCGCAAGGCGGTTGGCTCGCCCGCCGTCTGGGCGGAGCTCTGCGAGGCACCGTCGCACTGCACGTACTGCTCTTCCTCTTCGTTTTCTGCGTGCTGCTCAGCGCCTCCCGCACGGGCATGATCGGCGTGGTGATGCTCGCCCTCTGGGGTGCCGTCGATGCCCGGCTCGCGCCCCGCGTGCGCATCGCGCTGGGCTCGACGCTCGTGATGTTCGCCCTCGGATGGGGGATCCTCGAGGCTTACACCGCGCTGAGCCATCACGCCTTCGGCGCCCAGTCGCGCGTGTCCGAGGAAGGCGCCGGCTCCCCGTCGCGGATCGCGATCGTGAAGAATGCCATCGGCCTGCTGCAGCGCTATCCGCTGACCGGCTCCGGCTGGGGCGATTTCAATTTCGCGTGGACGATGACGCCGTTCCCCGACCGCCCGGTGGCGTTCTTCGATCACACCCACAACCTCGAATTGCAGCTGCTGGTCGAGATGGGCCTGCCGCTGGGGCTGCTCACGCTCGCGTTGCTCGCGGCGGGGCTGTGGACAGGCTTCGCCCGCGCCGTGCGCGGCAGCGCGGCCACCCGTTGCGCGGCCATGCTGGTCGCGATGATCGGCCTCCACAGCCAGTTCGAGTACCCCCTTTGGTACGCCTATTTCCTTCTTCCGGCTGCACTCGCTTATGGGCTCTGCATGGCGGGCGAGGATGCCGGCGAGCCGGCGTCGACGACAGGCCAGCGTCGACCATGGCTGGCGGCGCTGGGCGTCGTGGTCGCGGCCGCCGTGCCGCTGGTCGTGATCGACTACCTGCGCATCGTCCACATCTATGCACCGCCGACCGGTGCCGCTTCGCTCGACGACCGCATCGCGGCCGGCCAGCGTTCGCCGCTGTTCGCGCTCCAAGCCGATTACGCCCAGGCAACGGTGCAGCCACCCGGCACTGTGGCGCTAGAGGCCGCACGCCGAACCGGGCATCACCTGATCGATACGCGCCTGCTGATGGCCTGGGCGAAATCGCTGAACGCGGTCGGCGAGACCGACAAGGCACGCTACCTGGTCCAGCGCCTCAGAGAGTTCCGCAACACCGCCAGCGAAGAGTGGCTCAACGAATGTGAAGAGGTCGCGCAACTGGGCGCCGCGGCCAAGCCGTTCCAGTGCGAAGCGCCCTCGCGCGAATACGGCTTCCGCGAACTGCGCTGACCGTTTGAAGCGAGTCGGGCGGCGTTTCGACGATCAGACCTCGGCGGTCCAGTCGCCCGACTTCCCGCCGTGCTTCTCCAGCACGCGGATCTGCTCCATGACCATGCCTCGGTCCGCCGCCTTGCACATGTCGTAGACGGTCAGCAGTCCCACCTGCACGGCGGTCAGCGCCTCCATCTCTACGCCGGTACGCCCCAGCGTCTCGACCTGCGCGGTGCAGACCACCGCGCTCGCCGCCTCATCGAGTTCGAACTCGACAGCCACCCGCGTGATCGGCAGCGGATGGCACAGCGGAATCAGATCCGACGTCCGCTTCGCGGCCTGGATCGCGGCAATGCGCGCGACGCCGATCACATCGCCCTTTTTTGCGTTCCCATCGCGGATCAAAGCCAGCGTCGCCGGCTTCATCCGGATGCGCCCCGCCGCGCGCGCCACGCGGTGCGTGACATCCTTGCCGGAGACGTCCACCATGTGGGCTTGTCCGTCGGCGTCAAAATGGGTCAGAGGCGAGCTCATGGGCGCGGCAACAATCGCGAAACCGAAGAGGCGTCATCATAGTTCCCGCCCTGGAGATCCCTTGAAGCGACCGAACCCCATTCCCTTCAGCCGTCGTTGCCTGGCGGTGCTGCTCAGCGCGATGCTGCTCGGCCAGGGCGCCGCTGCGCAGGTGAACCTGCCCGCCCTGGGCGACTCGGTGTCCGCGGACGTCAGCATCGGCGCCGAGAAGAAGCTCGGCGACCAGGTCATGCGGCAGATCCGGCCGGACCCCGACTACATCGACGATCCGCTGCTGCTCGAGTACGCGCAGAACACCTGGCAGCCGCTGGTGAACGCGGCGCGCCGGCTCGGCAACATCAGCGACGACACCAGCGACCGTTTCGCCTGGGAACTCTTCCTGGTGCGCGACCGCTCGGTGAACGCGTTCGCGCTGCCCGGCGGCTACGTGGGCGTACACCTCGGGCTGATCGCCATGACGGGGGCGCGTGACGAATTGGCCTCGGTGCTGGGGCACGAGTTGTCGCACGTCACGCAGCGGCACATCGCGCGGAGCATCGTCGGCGATGCCCGGACCAGTGCGCTCGCGACGGTGGGGCTCTTGCTGGGCATCCTCGCCGCCGCGAAGAGCCGCAGCGTCGACGGCGCCCAGGCCGCGATCGTCACCAGCCAGGCGGCAGCGGCGCAAGCGCAACTGAACTTCTCGCGCGACATGGAGCGCGAGGCGGACCGGGTGGGCTTCCAGGTCATGACGCAGGCGGGCTACCAGCCCGCCGGCATGGCCAGCATGTTCGAGCGCATGGAGCAGGCTTATCACCTGATGGATTCGGGGGCTTATCCCTACCTGCGCAGTCACCCGTTGACCAGCGAGCGCATCGGCGAGGCGCGCGCGCGACTGGGCACGGCCGCGCAGACCAAGCTGGTCGGCACCTCGGAGCATGTCTTGATGGCCGCGCGCGCCCGTGTGCTGATGGACCAGCGCACCGATCCCTGGCGCGTGCTCCAGGGCCTGGACGCTGGCTCGAGAGCCGGCGAGAAAAACATCGATCAGCTCGCCGCGCGCTACACCAGCGCGCTCGCGTCGATCAAGCTGAGGGACTTCTCCCGCGCGGAAGCCACGCTGAAGACGGCCGACGCGCTGGCGGGCCTGCTCGGCGCCGACCCAGGCGCGAAGCGGCTGCTCGTCTACGCGCATGCCGAACTGGAAGTCGCCCGCGGCAGGCCGGATGCTGGTTTCGCGGCGCTGGAGCCGCTCAAGAACGAGCGCTCGCGCCCGATGCTGATGATCCGCGCGGATCTGGCGCAGGCGGACCCGCGGCCGGAAGTGAAGCGGGAAGCTGCCGAGGCGTTGCAGACCCACCTGGCGCTGCATGCGCAGGACGCGCTGGCCTGGCAGGAAAGCGGCACCTTGTGGCAGCAGCTCGGCCAACCGCTGCGCTCGCTGCGGGCTCAGGGCGAGAACCGCGCGGCACTCGGCGACATCACCGGCGCGATCGACCGCCTCGCGTCGGCGGAACGCCAGGGTCGCGCTCGTTCGGCGGACCAGTTCGAGGCGTCGGTGATCGACTCCCGGCTGCGCGATCTTCGTTATGAGCGCCGCCAGATGCTGATGGAGATGTATCCCCGCGGGGTGCCACCTGGCGCGGAGCCTTGAGCGCATCTCGCAGGCACCAGAACGAAGGCCGCTCGATGAGCGGCCTTTTTCATGTGGCGGAGGTGCCGTGGAGCCAGCGAGGTCGGCTCATTCGCTGTCGGGGAACAGCCGTTCGATCAGCACGTCGATCGCCATGCCGCACAGCGAGTAGATCAGCGAGCCGATCAGCGCCGCGCCGAATCCCGCGACGGTGAAGCCGTCCAGCACGGTGGCCGTGGCCCAGAAGAGCAGCGCGTTGATGACGAAGAGGAACAGGCCCAGCGTCAACAGCGTGACTGGCAGCGTCAGCAGCACCAGCACCGGTCGCAGGATCGTGTTGAACAAGCCCAGCACGAAGGCCGCGATCAGCGCCGTGCCGAAGCCCTTCACCTGGACGCCAGGGTAGAGATGCGCCACCAGCAGCAGCGCGGCCGCCAGAAGCAGCCAACGGGTCAGCGTTTTCATGCCGCTCAGCATACCGGCAGGCATCATCAGAAAAATACGAACTTGAAATCGCCAACAACACAAGATAATCCGAACCTTCCGAAAGGGGAGTAGCCACGCGGCCCAGGCCGCGGCAGACGCCCGTCAGTACGTTGCCTTGTTGGCAGCCGGGCTCTGCACCTGACACCGGACCGCCGTCACCGACGCGGCCTGGCGCCAGTCTTGCAAGACCTTTTGGCCGGACGGCGGTCGCTCGATCGTCGCGAGTGTCTTGGGGATCGGTACAGTCCGCCCCGTTCTTGCAAGGAGTCTTCATGAGCACGATCGTGCCCACCTGGTTGTGGGTGGTTTTCGTCGGCATCGTCGTGGTGTCGCTGTTCCTCGACTTCGTTGTCCTGCGCAAGCAGGGCGCGCACGAGGTGGGCGTCAAGGAAGCGATCAACTGGTCGCTGGTGTGGGTGGCGTTGAGCGTCGCCTTCATGGGCCTGCTGTGGTGGGCCGTCAAGGACGGCACCGGCGACACGGCGCTCGCCAACACCAAGGCGCTGGAGTTCATCACCGGCTATCTCATCGAGAAATCGCTGGCGGTCGACAACATCTTTGTCTTCCTGATGATCTTCACCTACTTCGCGGTGCCATCGGCCTACCAGAAGCGGGTGCTGATGATGGGCATCATCGGCGCCATCGTGCTGCGCACGGTGATGATCCTGGTCGGCGGCTGGCTGATCGCGCAATTCCACTGGATCCTCTATCTCTTCGGCGCCTTCCTGCTGATCACCGGCATCAAGATGTGGTGGGCGGCCGGCAAGGAACCGGACCTCGAGGACAACCCCGCGCTGAAGCTGCTGCGTCGTGTGCTGCCGGTCAGCAAGAACTTCGACGGCGAACGCTTCTTCACCGTCGAGAACGGCAAGCGCATCGCCACGCCGATGCTGCTGGTGATCGCGCTGGTGGGCATGACCGATGTGATCTTCGCGGTGGACTCGATCCCGGCGATCTTCGCGATCACCAGCGATCCCTTCATCGTGCTGAGCTCCAACATCTTCGCGATCCTCGGCTTGCGCGCGATGTACTTCCTGCTTGCGGCGATGGCGTCCAAGTTCCACCTCCTGAGCTATGGCCTGGCCGTCGTGCTGGTGTTCATCGGCGCCAAGATGATGCTGATCGACGTCATCAAGATCCCGGTGCTGCTGTCGCTGGGCGTGGTGGTGGCGATCCTCGCGATCACGATGATCTGGAGCCTGCGCACCGCTCCCAAGCTGCCCGAGCATCGCTCGAACGAGTCGCCGGACGCGCTGAACTGACGGCCCGCTGACGGGCAGGGCGCTTCCCCGCCCCGCCATCCCCCTCCGACCCGCGTGACGCGCCAGCGTCCCGCGGGTTTTTGCATTTCCGAGCAGATTCCGAGCAGGCCCAGGCGTCGCGCGTTCGCCACGCGGAAGCGCTATTCACCAGCAAATCTTTGACATGTACAAATGAGAATGCTTAGCATTTGCGGCCTTTGAGTCCAGAACCGGCCTCAATCACCCGCCACCGCCAGCCAGTCGCGATCAGGGAGGGGCCCGCCACCGTGCGCCGTGAAGCGTCGGGACGACGCCGCCAGCGCGCAGCCAGCCGAGCCGATTTCCATAAGAACTTCTCCCCCCGGAGCTCGATCCCCATGTCCCGCTACATCAAGAGCCGCAAGCACGCGGTGGCCCCGCTGGCCGCACTGGCCGCCTCCCTGACCCTCCCGCTGGCACACGCCGCCGAAGCCACTGCCCCCGCCGACGCCGGCTCGACCGCCGCGTCCTCCTCCGCCGCGCCCTACCTGCCCCAGGTGAAGATCGAAGGCACCGCCCAGTCCGCCTACAAGGCCGACAAGAGCGCCTCCTCCAAGCTGACCCAGCCGCTGCTGGAGACGCCCAAGACGATCTCGGTGATCAAGAAGGAAGTGCTGCGCGAGCAGGGCGCCGTCTCGCTGATCGAAGCGCTGCAGAACACCCCCGGCATCACGATGCAGCTGGGCGAGAACGGCAACACCTCCGCCGGCGACACCTTCCAGATGCGCGGTTTCAGCGCCAGCACCTCGACCTTCGTCGACGGCATCCGTGACCTGGGCGCGGTGACCCGCGACGTGTTCAACGTCGAGCAGATCGAAGTCGTGAAGGGCCCGGCGGGTGCCGACACCGGCCGCGCCGCCAGCGCCGGCTACATCAACCTGATCACCAAGCTGCCGCAGATCGATGACTTCATCGACGGCTCGGTGACGATCGGCGACGCCAGCCGCAAGCGGGCCTCGGTCGACGTCAACCAGAAGATCTTCGACAACAGCGCCGTGCGCCTGAACGCGGTGTGGCAGGACTACGGCGTCCCCGGCCGCGACGAGGTCAAGCGCAAGAACTACGGCATCGCGCCCTCGATCGCGTTCGGCCTGAACACGCCGACCCGCTTCTTCCTGTACTCGCAGCACTTGCGCCAGAACAACCGCCCGGACGGCGGCGTGCCGACCATCGGCTGGCCCGGCTACACGGCGGTGTCGTCCGCGACGGTGACGCCGGCCCAGGCCGCCGCGCTGATGGCCGCGCCCAAGGTCGACCGCAAGAATTTCTACGGCAGCGTCCACGACTACGAGGACGTCAAGGCCGACATGGTCACCGCCAAGCTCGAGATGGACATCGGCAACCAGATGACGGTGCGCAACGTCTCGCGCTACGGCCGCACCTACATGGACCGCCTGGTCACCGGCATCAACTCGATCGTCGCGGTCGACCCGGCCGACCGCAGCACCTGGACGATCAGCCGCTCGCGTCAGCGCGTCAACCAGACCAACGAGATCCTGGCCAACCAGACCAGCCTCAACACCACGCTGGCCACCGGTGGTCTCAAGCATGACCTGTCCACCGGCATCGAGCTGATGTACGAGAGCCAGGACAACCGCGGCTACACCGCCGTGGTCCCGGCCGGCACCAACGTCGCCAACCTGTACAACCCGAACCCCAACGTCGACCTGGGCGGCTCGGTGCGCAATGCCGCCGCCGATACCTCGGGCAGCACGACCACCACGGCGATCTACGCGCTGGACACGATCTCGATCACCGACGCGCTGAAGCTCACCGCCGGCCTGCGCACCGAGCACTACAAGGTCAAGTACAGCAGCGCCGCCACCGGCGCGCTGGACACCGGCAAGTGGGTGACCAGCTGGAACGTCGCCGCGCTGTACAAGCTGTCCGAGAACGGCACGGTCTACGCCGCCGCCGCCAACTCGCTGACGCCGCCGGGGGGCGCCAATTCGACGCTGGCCGCCTCGGGCCAGAACGCCACCGCCGCCGACGCGCAGGAGACCAAGAACTACGAGGTCGGCACGAAGTGGGACCTGCTGCACAAGCGCCTGAACCTGACGGCCGCGCTGTACCGCAGCGAGAACGACGGCCAGGTCAGCGTCGACGCGGTGACCAACGTCGCCACGCAGAGCGGCAAGACCCGCGTCCAGGGCATCGAGCTGGCGGCCGTCGGCCAGATCACCAACTTCTGGCAGATCACCGCCGGCTTCCAGACCATGGACGCCAAGGCGCTGAGCCTGCGCAGCTTCAACTCGACCACCGGCGTGCAGACCACCACCGATGGCGTGCGCTGGACGCCGAAGTGGTCGGCCACGCTGTGGAACTCGTACCAGTGGAACGACTTCACCATCGGTGGCGGCGTGCGCCACACGGCCGAGCAGAAGCGCATCGTCACCGTCAATGCCGCGCCGGCCAACGGCCTGGCGGCGCTGCCGGCCTTCACCGTCGTGGACGTGATGGGCGCCTACCGCGTCAACAAGAACCTCAGCCTGCAGCTGAACGTCACCAACCTGTTCGACAAGGAATACATGTCCTCGCTGAACAACGGCGGCAGCCGTCTGGTGCTGGGCGCTCCGCGTGCGGTGACGTTGATGGCCAACATCGGCTTCTGAGCCGATTGAGGTAGCGTACGCGCGGCCCGTTCCCGTTCTGGCGGGGGCGGGCCGTTCGTCCGTCCCGCCCCAGAACCGAATCGATCCGGACATGTTGCTTCACATCCCCGAAGTGCTCAGCAAGCAGGACGTGCGCGAGATGCGCAAGCTCCTGGATGCCGCCGACTGGACCGACGGCCGCGCGACCGTGGGCGAGCAGGGCGCGAAGGTCAAGCAGAACCGCCAGCTGCCGGTCGACCATCCGGTCGCGCGCGAGATCGGCGCCCACATCCGCCAGATGCTGGCGCGGCATCCGCTGTTCATCTCGGCCGCGCTGCCGCTGCGCACCCTGGCGCCGCTGTTCAACCGCTACGAGGGCGGCGAGCAGTACGGCTTCCACATCGACGGCGCGATCATGCGCCAGCAGGGCACCGACCAGCCGCTGCGCAGCGACGTGTCCTCGACGCTCTTCCTCAGCGAGCCCGACGAGTACGAGGGCGGCGAGCTGGAGGTCGTCGACACCTACGGCACCCACGAGGTCAAGCTGCCCGCGGGCGACCTGATCGTCTATGCCAGCACCAGCCTGCATCGCGTCACACCGGTGACGCGCGGCGCGCGGGTGTGTTCCTTCTTCTGGACGCAGAGCCTGATCCGCCAGGACTGGCAGCGGGCGATGCTGTTCGAGCTCGACCAGACCGTCCAGAAGCTGCGCGCCCGGCTCGGCGACGACGCCGAGACCACCGCCCTCACCGGCCACTATCACAACCTGCTGCGGCTCTGGGCCGAGACCTGAGCGCGCGAGACCGTTCCGATGACGCCGGCCGATACCTCTTCCTCCTCCGCCGCCAAGCCCGGCAAGGGCCCCGCCGCGCGCGCGGCCTGGCTCAAGCAGCTGCACCAGTGGCACTGGATCAGCTCGGCCATCTGCCTGATCGGCATGATCCTGTTCGCCGTCACCGGCATCACGCTGAACCACGCCGCCGACATCGAGTCCAAGCCCGCGATCGTCGGCAAGACCGCGCAGCTGCCCGCCGAGCTCGCCGCGACGCTCAAGCCGCGCTCGGCCGACGAGGCCAGCGAGGCCGATCGCAAGGCGGCCGTGCCCGCGCCCGTGCGCGCCTGGCTGGCGAAGGAACTCGGCCGGCCCATCGATGCCCGCGAGGCCGAATGGAACCGCGACGAGGTCTACCTCGCGATGCCGCGCCCCGGCGGTGACGCCTGGGTCCGTATCGCGCGGGACAGCGGCGAGGTCGAGTATGAGGACACCGACCGCGGCTGGATCTCCTACTTCAACGACCTGCACAAGGGCCGCCATGCCGGCGTGGCCTGGAGCTGGTTCATCGACCTCTTCGCCGTCGCCTGCCTGCTGTTCTCCGTCACCGGCCTGCTGATCCTGAAGTTCCATGCGGTCAGCCGGCCCAGCACCTGGCCGCTGGTCGGCCTGGGCCTCGTCATTCCCGCGCTGCTGGCGCTGCTGCTGATCCACTGACCTGATCCTCACACGACCTGGACCGGCGCCCGCCACGGCGCGGCGCCGGTCCCGTCCTTCCTGCTGTCCTTCCCACCCTTCTTCCCGTTCCGAGCCATCGCCAGGATCCTCCCGACCTCCACCGAGACATCGACCATGAATCGCTCCGCAAGTCGTACCCTCCTCACGATCGGTGCCCTGGGCACCCTGGCCACGGGCTCGTCCGCCTGGGCTGCCACCGTCCAGCTCAAGCTCGAGCTGCCGCGCCTGAACGTGGCCGAGTACCACCGTCCCTACATCGCCGTCTGGGTCGAGAAGGCCGGCGAGTCCGGCCCGGCCGTCGCGCAGCTGGCGGTCTGGTACGACATCAAGAAGCAGAACAACGCCGGCACCAAGTGGCTCAAGGACATGCGCCAGTGGTGGCGCCAGGGCGGTCGCAACCTGACGGTGCCCGCCGACGGCGTAAGCGCCGCCACGCGCGCGCCCGGCGAGCATGCGATCTCGCTGGACACGCATCCGGCGCTGGCCGCGCTGCCCCCGGGCAAGTACGACATCGTCGTGGAGTCCAGCCGCGAAGCCGGCGGCCGCGAGGTGCAGCGCCTGCCGCTGACCTGGCCGGTCAAGGCCGCGGCCACCGCCAAGGCGCAGGGCGAGCACGAGCTCGGCGCGCTGGAACTGAACGTCAAGCCCTGAGCGGCATCCCGTCCCCCGACACGACACGGAGCACTCCACCATGACGAAGACTTCGATCGCATCCCGCCTCGCCCCCGTCGCCCTGGCCGTCGCCGCGCTGCTGCCGCTGGCCGCGCACGCCCACATGACCTGGCTGCTGCCCAACAAGTCCGCCTTCGACGGCAAGGAGCCGGTGGCCTCCTTCGACGCGGCGGTCTCGGAAGACCTCTTCAACTTCGAGCGCGCGCTCAAGCTCGACACGCTGCGCATCACCGCCCCGGACGGCAAGACCGTCGAGGCCGAGAACCGCAGCACCGCCCGCCACCGCGAGAGCTTCGACGTGAAGCTGACGCAGGACGGCACCTGGCGCATCAGCAACGTCAGCCAGTCCATGATGGGCAGCTACAAGCAGGGCGGCGAGACCAAGCGCTTCCGCGGCACGCCGGCGAGCTTCGCCAAGGACGTGCCGGCCGACGCCGAGATCACCGCGCTGACGGTGATGACCAATCGCCAGCAGACCTTCGTCAGCAGGGAGGAGGCCGGCAAGGTCGACTTCAAGCCCGAGGGCGATGGCCTGGAGCTGCTGCCGCTGGGCCCGGTCACCGACCTGAGCCATGGCGACAAGACGCGCTTCCGTCTCGTGCTGGACGGCAAGCCGGCCGCCGACGTGCAGCTGAAGCTGGTGCGTGAAGGCAACCGCTACCGCTACAAGTTCGGCGAGGTCGAGCTCAAGACCGACGCCCAGGGCGAGTTCACCGTCGAGTGGACCGAGCCGGGCCGCTACTTCCTCGGCGCGAGCACCGGCCCGGCGCGCGGCCCCAACGCGCCGGCCGGCACGCGTCAGGCGCCGGTGCAGCGCGCCGGTGTCAGCGCCACCTTCGAGGTGCTGCCCAAGTGAGCCCGGCGAGCGGGACGAGCCACGCGCGGACGCCGGGCCTCGCGCCCGAGCCGCGCGTGCTGGTCCCGCTGCGCATCGACGGCGAGCCGCCGGCGCTGGGGCAGGTGCCGCACGCGCTGGACGGCGAGACGATGGGCACGACCTGGTCGGTGCGTTTCATCGGACCGGAAGGGCTGCGGCTCGCCGCGATCGAGGCAGCCATCGTCCGCGCCTGCGATGAGGTCATCGCGCAGATGAGCGGCTGGGACGCCGCGTCCGACCTGAGCCGCTTCAATCGCGCGCCCGCCGGCACCGTGTGTCCCTTACCAAACGACTTCGCGACGGTGCTCGATGCGGCGCTGAAGATCGCCGCCGCGAGCGGCGGCGCCTACGACCCCAGCGCCGGCGCGCTGGTGGCGCTGTGGGGCTTCGGTCCGTCGGGCGAGACGGCGCTCGCGCCGCGCCACGACGATCCCGCCTTCCGCGCCCCGTCGCCGCAGGATTGCGCCCGCGTCCACTGCGGCTGGGACGCGCTGCCGTGGGACGGCGCGCGTCGCACGCTGACGCAGGCCGGCGGTGTCGCGCTGGATCTGTCGGCGATCGCCAAGGGGTTCGCCGTCGACCGTGTGTCGGAGCTGCTGGGTGCGCTCCGCCTGCGCGATCACCTCGTCGAGATCGGCGGGGAACTGCGGGGCGCGGGCTTGAAGCCCGACGGGCAACCCTGGTGGGTGGACCTCGAGCCGCCCGCCGCCGACTGCGGCCTGGCGCCGCTGCGCATCGCGCTTCATGGCCTGTCGGTCGCGACCTCCGGCGACTACCGCAAGTGCTTCGTTGATGCCACCGGCCAGTGGCGCTCCCACACCATCGATCCGCGCACGCGGCGGCCCGTCGAGCACGGCCTGGCATCGGTCACCGTGGTGCATGACAGCGCGATGGCGGCCGATGGCTGGTCGACCGCGCTGATGGTCCTCGGGCCCGACGAGGGCCTCGCGCTGGCCGACCGGCTCGGCCTGGCGGCGCGGCTCGTGCGGCGCCGCCCGCCGGCCGAAGGCGGCGGTTTCGAGGAGCGCTTCTCCGCGGCGATGCGCGCGCTGATGCTCTGATGACTGCGATCCTGTCCCGTCCCGCGGCGGCGCTGCTGCTGCTCGCGCTCTACCTGCTGATGTGCGCCGCGTTGTGGTGGCGGTACCGCCGCCGGCAACGCCAGGCGGCCGCGGAATCCGCCGCGCTGCTGCCGGCCTCCGACGCCGGCCCGCCGGTGCTAGTGCTGCATGCGAGCCAGACCGGCCAGGCCGAGGAGATCGCCTGGCAGACCGCCAGGGCGCTGCACCTGGCCGGCATGCCGGTGCGCGTCGCCGCGCTCGGCGAGGTGGACCGCGAGGCGCTGCGCGGCGCGCGGCATGCGCTCTTCATCGCCAGCACCTACGGCGAGGGCGACGCCCCCGACAGCGCGGCACCGTTCGCGCGCGACCTGATGGCGGCGCAGGCCTCGGACGCGGCCACCGGCCTGGACCTGTCGTCGCTGCAGGTGGGCGTGCTGGCGCTGGGCGATGCGACCTACACCCACTTCTGCGGCTTCGGCCGCGCGCTCGACGCCTGGTTGCGCGAGCGCGGCGCGCGGTCGATGTTCGATCGCATCGAGGCCGACCGCACCGATGAACACGCGCTGTCGCAGTGGCGGCAGCGCTTGAGCCACCTGGCCGGCACCGCCGACCTGGCCGAGTGGGAGGCGCCGGTGTTCACCGACTGGCGGCTGGCGGCGCGCCGCCATCTGAATCCAGGGAGCCAGGGCGGACCGGTGTTCCACCTCGAGCTGGTGCCCGCGGGCGGATCGCCGCTGCCCGCCTGGGAGGCCGGCGATCTCGTGCAGGTGAGCGTGGCCGGGGAAGCGACCCATGCGGCCCATGCGGCCCATGCGGCCCATGCGGCCCATGCGGCCGGCGCGGCCGGCGCGGCCGACGCGATCGATGACGACGCGCGGCGACCGCGCGAGTACACGATCGCCTCGCTGCCCGCGGACGGCCGCGTCGAGCTGATGGTGCGTCGCACCGAGCGCGAGGACGGCTCGCCGGGCCTGGCGTCGGGATGGTTGACGGAGCGCCTGGCCGTCGGTGGGGGCGTCGCGCTGCGCCTGCGACCGCATGCGAGCTTCCGCATCGGCGCCAACGCCGACCGGCCGCTGATCCTCGTCGGCAACGGCACCGGGCTGGCGGGGTTGCGGGCGCACTTGAAGGTCCGCGCGCAAGCCCGCATGAACACGGGGAACGGCGCCGTGAGGGCTTGGTTGCTCTTTGGTGAACGGCAATCGGCGCACGACGCGCATTACCGCGACGAGATCGAGGCCTGGCAGCGCGACGGCGTGCTGGCCCGCGTGGACTGGGCCTTCTCGCGCGACCAGGCGGAACGCGTCCATGTGCAGCACCTGCTCGCGCGCGAGGCGCCGCGTCTGCGCGAATGGATCGCGGACGGCGCGGCGATCTACGTCTGCGGCAGCCTGCAAGGCATGGCCGGCGCCGTCGACGCGGTGCTGCGCGAGACGCTCGGCGAGGCCGATGTCGACGCGCTCATCCGCGAAGGGCGCTACCGGCGCGACGTGTACTGAGCGGTGCGCCGGTGCTGTCGGCGTCGTGAGGCGCGCGTCGCGCGGACCACGGCGACCACGGGGAACCCCGTAGGCGCGCAGGCATCGCGCGTGTCGGACATGCGGAGATTGATGCGCGCCCGCGACAAACACGGGGGACGGCGTTGACTTCGAGGCCGTTTTCCCCCTGCCAGAGCCTTCTCAATGCAGGAGGTGCGCAGTACCATTGCCCGCGCAGGGTGCCAACGAGTACCGAAGGCGTCAGACCTTCACCAGGGCCCGGCACATCAACAACCCTTGATGGAGAGAATCGAAATGGCAACTGCGAAGAAGGCCGCGCCCGCCAAGAAGGCGGCACCGGCCAAGAAGGCGGCACCGGCGAAGAAGGCCGCCGCGCCCGCGAAGAAGGCGGCACCTGCGAAGAAGGCCGCGCCCGCGAAGAAGGCAGCTCCCGCGAAGAAGGCTGCCGCTCCCGCCAAGAAGCGCACCCCCAACGCCGCCTTCATGAAGGCCCTGACCCCCAGCCCCGCGCTGGCCGCGATCGTCGGCGACAAGCCGCTGCCGCGCACCGACGTGGTGAAGAAGGTCTGGGAATACATCAAGAAGCACAACCTGCAGGACGCTGCGCAGAAGCGCGTCATCAACGCCGACGCCAAGCTGAAGGAAATCTTCGGCAAGCCCAAGGCCGACATGTTCGAGATGACCCGCCTGATCAACAGCCACCTGAAGGATTGAGCGCCGAGGCCGCAAGGCCTCTTCCGCGTTCAGGACAAGGCCCGCCTCGCGCGGGCTTTTTTGCGTCCGCGCCGGTCCGTGGGCAGGCGCGGCGCGATCGCCTCAGAGCCGCTCGAGCGCGGCGCGCAGCTGGCGCACGTCGATCGGCTTGAGCCAGTAATCCTGGAAGCCCGCGGCGCGAGCGCGCTGGCGCTGGTCGTCCATCACGTCGGCCGACAGCGCGATGCAGCGCAGCTGGGCCAGGCGCGCGTCCGCGCGCACCAGCGCCATCAGTTCCAGGCCATTCATGTCCGGCAGGTTCATGTCCATCAGCACCAGCGAGGGCATGACGCGCGGCAGCATCTCCATCGCCTGGGCGCCGGTCTCGGCCACGTCCAGCGTCCAGCCGGGCATCAGGCGGAACACCTCCTCCATCAGCACGATGTTGATGCGGTCGTCCTCGACGTAGAGGACGTGGCGGGCGGCGGTGGGGGAGGACATGGCGAGGACAGGCAGGGGACAACGCACGATACCAGCGATTGCCTGGACGGCCCGTCTTGTCCATGCCGTCACCGCTTCTTCACCGCCCGTGCGATCTGCGGGAGCACCGTGACAAAAACCACGCGTGGCCATACCCCCGGCTGAGGGGGACGGCCCGATGCGGCGGGTCTTCGCTCCCTACACTCGCCGTAACTCCTGTCACATCCGGTGATGCAAAGCGACGGATGGAAACAGGAGCCACAAACGGCAAGGCTTGACCCCGACGAGATGTCTCGCGGAGGCGGCCGCCGAAAAAGAGAACTGTCATGTCGTTGGTGGCCGCATTCGCGTTGGCCGCGTCCACCGTGACGCTGCCCAACTGTTCCTGGGACAAGCCGGGCGTCAATCCGTTCATGGGCGACCTCGTCGCGGCCGTGGACCGGTACAAGGACATCCCGGCGGCGACCCGCGCCAGGCTCAAGGCGCGCATGGCCGCGCGCCAGTACGACGAGATCGTCGACATCCACCGCGACAGCATCGTCGGCCGCTACGAGTACGGCAGCGAGATCCGCGACATGCATTTCGGCGCTGGTTCGGTCTGCCGCACGGTCACGCGGACGAAGTGGACCGCGCAGACGCTGGAGCGCGGCCTGGTCTATTGCGAGGACGGCCAATGCATACTCGTCCCGACCGTGTGCCGCAACGTCAGCCGCATCGCGCGCGGACCGCTGAAGCCGGGCGCGGCCGGTGGCCCGACCGCCAAGGCCGAGGACGAACCACTGATGTTCGAGCCCCCGGCGGCCGGTGCGGCCGCCGACGGCGGTGCCGGCGATCCGGGCAGCTTCGCGCGCACCGCCGCGCTGCCACCCACGGCCACCTCGGACACCAGCCTGATCGCGCCCACGCCGGGCGGCAGCGGCGGCGGGGCGCCGGTGGCGCCGCCGCCCACCGGCGTCGGCGGACCGGGCGTCATCACGCTGCCGCAGCTGCCGGCGGGCAACGGTGGTGGCGGCAACCTGCCCGTCGTGCAGGGGGTGCCGGAACCGCAGACCTGGGTACTCTTCGCGTTGGGACTGGGTGCCCTGGCCATCGCGGCGAAGCGCCGCGCCGCCTGAACTGGCGCGCGACTCAGCCGCGCCCGCTCAACTGCGCCCCTGAGCCGCGCGCTTCAGCCTCGCGCGAGCAGCGGCTTGAGGTAGCGGCCGGTGTGGCTCGCCTCGCAGGCGGCGACGTCCTCGGGCGTGCCCGCGACCAGCAGCCGTCCGCCACCGGAGCCGCCCTCCGGACCCATGTCGATCAGCCAGTCCGCGGTTTTGATGACGTCGAGGTTGTGCTCGATGATCACGATCGTGTTGCCCGCGTCGCGCAGCTGGTGCACGACCTTGAGCAGCAGCGCGATGTCGGCGAAGTGCAGGCCGGTGGTCGGCTCGTCCAGGATGTACAGCGTCCGCCCGGTGTCGCGCTTGGAGAGCTCCAGCGCCAGCTTGACGCGCTGCGCCTCGCCGCCTGACAGCGTCGTCGCGCTCTGGCCGAGCTTCACGTAGCCCAGGCCCACGTCCATCAGCGTCTGCAGCTTGCGCGCCAGCGTCGGCACCGCGCTGAAGAAGGCGAGCGCGTCTTCCACCGTCAGCCCCAGCACCTCGGAGATGTTCTTGCCCTTGTAGAGCACCTCCAGCGTCTCGCGGTTGTAGCGCTTGCCGCCGCAGGTGTCGCAGGGGACGTAGACGTCGGGCAGGAAGTGCATCTCCACCTTCAGCACGCCGTCGCCCTGGCAGGACTCGCAGCGGCCGCCGGCCACGTTGAAGCTGAAGCGGCCCGCGCCGTAGCCGCGCTCGCGCGCGGTCGGCATCTCGGCGAAGAGCTCGCGGATCGGGGTGAACAGGCCGGTGTAGGTCGCCGGGTTGGAGCGCGGCGTGCGGCCGATCGGCGACTGGTCGACGTTGATCACCTTGTCGAAGGCGTCCATGCCTTCGATCTCGTCATGCTCGGCCGGTTCGGCATGGCTCTGGTAGAGCTTGCGCGAGACGGCGGCGTACAGCGTGTCGTTGACCAGCGTGCTCTTGCCCGAGCCGGACACGCCGGTCACGCAGGTCAGCAGGCCGACCGGGAATTCGGCGGTCACGCCCTTGAGGTTGTTGCCGCGCGCGTTGACGATCTTCAGCGTGCGCGGATCGGCGCTGTCGCTGAGCGCGTGACGCTGCTTGGGCACCTCGATGCGCTCCACGCCGCTGAGATAACGGCCGGTGGACGATTCGAGATTCGCCGCGACCTCCTCGGGCGTGCCCTGCGCCATGATCCGGCCGCCATGCACGCCGGCGCCGGGGCCCAGGTCCAGTACATGGTCCGCGGCGCGGATCGCGTCCTCGTCGTGCTCGACGACCAGTACCGAGTTGCCCAGGTCGCGCAAGCGCCGCAGCGTCGCGATCAGGCGGTCGTTGTCGCGCTGGTGCAGACCGATGCTGGGTTCGTCCAGCACGTACATCACGCCGGTCAGCCCGGAGCCGATCTGCGACGCCAGCCGGATGCGCTGCGCCTCGCCGCCGGACAGCGTGTCGGCGCTGCGGTCCAGGCTCAGGTAGTTCAGCCCCACGTCGTTGAGGAAGTGCAGCCGCGAGGCGATCTCGCGGATCACCTTGTCGGCGATCTCCGCCTTCGCGCCCTTGAGCTTCAGCGATTCGAAATAGGCCAGCGCCTCGCGCAGCGTCGCGTGCTCGACCTCGTAGATCGGCTTGCCGCGCTCGCCCTCGGCGGCGTCGGCCGGCTGCAGCAGCACGTGGCGCGCCTCGCGTCTCAGGCGCGAGCCCTCGCAATGGGGGCAGGGCTTGGCGCTCTGGTAGCGCGCGAGTTCCTCGCGCACCGCGGCGGAATCGGTCTCGCGGAAGCGCCGCTGCAGGGTGGGGAGGATGCCCTCGAACGGGTGGGAGCGCCTGACGCTGCGCTTGCGGCCGTTGGCGCCTTCGGCCTGGTAGGTGAAGGTGATCTCGTCCTCGCCGGAGCCCTGCAGCAGGACCTGGCGCGCCAGCTCGGGCAGTTCCTCGAAGGGCTGTTCGATGTCGAAGCCGTAATGCTTCGCGACCGATTCCAGCATCGAGAAGGTGTAGGCGTTGCGCCGGTCCCAGCCCTTGACCGCGCCGCTGGCCAGGCTCAGCGTCGGGAAGGCGACGACGCGTTCCGGATCGAAGACGGTCACCAGGCCCAGGCCCTCGCAGGAGGGGCAGGCGCCCACCGGCGAATTGAACGAGAACAGCCGGGGCTCGAGTTCCGGCAGCGAATAGCTGCAGATCGGGCACGCAAACTTGCTGGAGTAGATCGACTCGGTGCCGCGGTCCATGTCGAGCACCAGCGCGCGGCCGTCGGCCAGGCGCAGCGCGGCCTCGAAGCTTTCCGCCAGACGCTGGCGCAGCTGGTCGGCGCTGTCGTGGCGCAGCTTGATGCGGTCGACGACGACATCGATGTCGTGCTTCTCCGCCTTCTTCAGCGCCGGGAGGTCCGGCACCTCGACGGTCTGGCCGTCGACGCGGAAGCGCACATACCCCTGCGCCTGCAGGTCCTGGAAGAGCTCGATGAACTCGCCCTTGCGGTCGCGCACGACCGGCGCCAGCACCATCAGGCGCGAGTCGTCCGGCATGGCCAGCACCGCGTCGACCATCTGGCCGACGCTCGAGGCCTCCAGCGGCAGGTGGTGGTCGGGGCAGAAGGGCGTGCCGGCGCGCGCGTAGAGCAGGCGCAGGTAGTCGTGGATCTCGGTGACCGTGCCCACCGTCGAGCGCGGGTTGTGGCTGGTGGCCTTCTGCTCGATCGAGATCGCCGGCGACAGGCCCTCGATCACGTCGACCTCGGGCTTGTCCATCAGCTGCAGGAACTGGCGCGCGTAGGCTGACAGGCTCTCGACGTAGCGGCGCTGGCCCTCGGCGTACAGCGTGTCGAAGGCGAGCGAGGACTTGCCCGAGCCCGACAGCCCGGTGATGACGACCAGCTGGTTGCGCGGCAGGTCGACGTCGATGTTCTTGAGGTTGTGGGTGCGGGCGCCGCGGACGCGGATCATCGGCGGCTCGTCCCCCATCCGCCCGAGCACCTGGCCCAGATACCGGCCGCCCGGGCCCGGCTGCGGCGCGGCCGTGGGCTCGGACGGGGCGGGGACGGCGGGCGGGACTTTCGTGGACATGGGGCCGGACACAGCTGGAGGCGAACTCGCCATGATAGGGCCAGCCCCGTTCCCGCGCCGATCCCTGCTGACACCGCGTGGCAGCGGGAGGAATGCCGAAATCCTTCCCCGCGACCCCGCCTTTGCGGGGGCCCTCCGGCCACATGGGGGTGCAGAATCGCCGCATCCCCTCCTGCCCCTTCCCCCCTCGATGAAGTTCAAAGCGCCGTCGCTGTCGCTGCGCAGTGTGATCCTGCTCGCGGTGGTGGTCGGGATCGCGGCGCCGGCCCTGGCGCTGCTCGCCTACAGCGATGCGTTCATCCGCCGCAGCCTCGAGCCGGTGCTGGAGGGCCAGCGCGCGGCCGTGCTGACGCTGGCCGCCAATGGCCTGGTCGAGCCGCTGTGGACGGTGGACAGCCCGGCGGTGCAGCGGGCGCTCGACCAGCTGCTGTCTGACGTCAACGTCTGCGCGGTGGAGCTCAACGAGGAGCGCGTCGACACCCGCGACATCGTGCGTGCCAAGTGCAGCCCCGGCTGGCCGACGGTCACGCTCGCCGCGACCATCCAGCGCGAGGGCCAGGTGCTGGGCAGCCTGCGGGTGCAGTTCGACGATGCCGCGCAGGAACGCATGCTCGAGGAGGGGCGCCGCCAGACGGCGCTGATCGTGGCCGCGCAGGTGGCGGTGGGCGTGGGCATCGTGCTGATGGTCTTCTATCTGAGGATGGTCCGCCCGATCGACCGGCTCAAGCGCCTGGCCAACGCCATCGCCGAGCGCCAGCCGGTGCCGCGGCTGCGCTGGAACCGCAAGGACGAGCTGGGCCAGCTGGGCGTGCACCTGGACCAGATGGGGCAGCAGATCGCCGGCCTGCTGGCGGACATGGAGAGCAAGAACGCGCAACTGCATCAGCTCGCGATGTACGACCACCTCACCGGCCTGCCCAATCGGACGCTGTTCCGGGAAGTCTTCCTGCACGAGGCGGCGGTCGCGCGGCGCGAGCAGAGCCACCTGGCGCTGCTGTTCGTCGACCTGGACCGGTTCAAGGCGATCAATGATTCGCTCGGTCATGCCGCCGGCGACCGCATGCTGCTGCAGGCCAGCGAGCGGCTGCGCCAGGCGGTGCGGGAGTCCGACCTGGCCTGCCGCGTCAGCGGCGACGAGTTCCTGCTGCTGATGCGCGATTCCAGCGAGCACGTCGCCTCCGCGGCGCAGCGCCTGATCGAGGCGCTGAACGCGCCGCTGCAGCTCGAGGGCGGCGTGGCCAGCGTGTCGGCCAGCGTCGGCATCGCGCTGTTCCCGCGCGATGGCGACGACTTCGACACCCTGGTCCGCCATGCCGACCTGGCGATGTACCGCGCCAAGCAGCTGGGGCGCTCGCGCTACAGCTTCTTCCAGCAGGACATGGACGCGGCGGCGGTGCAGCGGATGGAGCTCGAGCGCGAATTGAAGCTGGCGCTGGAACGCGACGAACTGCTGCTCCATTACCAGGCCGTCGTGGATGCCCGCACCGGCGCCTGGTCGGGGCTGGAGGCGCTGATGCGCTGGCAGCATCCGCAGCGCGGGCTGGTGATGCCGGGCCAGTTCATCGAGCTGGCCGAGGAGACCGGGCAGATCCTGGACCTGGGCTGGAGCACCATCGAGCAGGCCTGCGCGCAGTTGGCGCGCTGGAAGGCCTCGGGGCGGCATCCGGGGCCGATCTCGATCAACCTGTCGGCCCTGCAGTTCCGCGAGCCCCGGCTGGCCGAGCGGATCGCCGAGGCAATGGGCCGCCACGCGGTCGCGCCCGGCGAACTGGCGATCGAGCTGACCGAAAGCTCGCTGCTGACCGACACCGACACGGTGCTCCAGACCCTGGCGCGCCTGTCCGAGCTGGGGCTGAGCCTGTCGGTGGACGACTTCGGGACCGGGTATTCCTCGCTCGCCTACCTGAAGCTGCTGCGCCCGGCCCGGCTGAAGATCGACCGGGCCTTCGTCCGGGACCTGCCCAGCAGCGCCGACGACCGGGCGCTGGTGCGCGCCATGATGGGCATGGCCGAGGCGCTGGGCATCGACGTGGTGGCGGAGGGCGTCGAGACCGAGGCGCAGCGCGACGCGCTGCTGGCGCTGGGCTGCTGGCAGCAGCAGGGCTATTTCTATTGCCGGCCGCAGCCGGCCACCGCGCTGGCGGCGCGCCTGGCCGTCTGGCCGCCCCAGGTTGGGGCAGCGCGGGCAGCGCGCGGCTGAAGCCTCGCCAGGATCGCCCCCCAGGACCCATTCGCCCGACCGACCGGCATTTCGGCGCGCGATAGCGGCAATTCGTCGCGTCGTCGTGGTCTTGCCGCCGGTGGCGGCGCACAGTGCATCCTCGTTGAAATGCCAGGACAGGGATCGCACCGCAGGGGACCACCATGAACGACGCCGCCAAGACTTTCCTCACCGCCCTGGCCGCCGTGGCCAGCGCCGCTGTCATCGCCTTGTGGCTGGCGGACACGAACGAGGCCGCGCGTCCGTCCCATCCCCTGCCCCTGCACTGGGCCGAGCAGACCATGCCGGGACCTCAGGCCGACCAGGCCAGCAAGCCGCGCGGATGACCCCGCGGCCTGCGCTCCGATAGACGCCACGCTTCCCCCGGCATTTCGAAGCCCGCCTGACCAGCGGGCTTCTTTTTTTTCGGCTCGATCGTCGGGAACATCGATGGAATGGGGCATCCCGGCGATCGACGGTCCGGGCTCATCCATTCGTCGCGGTTCCGCGCAGTTCACTCCGTCGCCGCGCGCATTCGTCGCTTGCGGCTCGCGGAACGGGGGCGCGATGACGACACTGACTTCACTGACACACGCAACCCCATCAAGGAGATCGACATGAGCACCCCCTCTTTCAAGACCGCCCGCACCAGCTTCAAGGCCTTTGCCTTCGGCATCGGCGCCACGCTGGCGATCGCCGTCAGCCTGCTGCACGTGCAGGACCAGCGCGAGCAACGCGCGGCCGTCATCACGCTGGATCCGGTGGTCATCACCGCCAAGCGCGAGCAACTGCCCACCGTCTACATCACCGGCCGCCGCGACACTGCGGCCGACGGCCAGCAGCTGGCTTCGGCCGCGCCGGCCGGCTGCACGACCCAGCTCTGCTGAGCTCCGGCGGTTGCGCTGTCAAGGCGGCGACCGCGACGGTCCAGCTGTAGCGATCGCCCACGAGAACGCCCGGCAGTTGCCGGGCGTTCTTCTTTTTGTCGGTGAGTTTTCCTGGTGACGATCGCGTGACGCGATCGAGGGCCCAAGCGGCTCAGTCCTCGGCCAGGACCCGCAGCAGCGCCTCGCCATAGGCCTCGAGCTTCTTCGCGCCGATGCCGCTGATGCCGGACATCTCGTCGAGCGAGCGCGGCTGCGCCCGCGCCAGTTCGGCCAGGGTCACGTTCTGGAAGATCACGTAGGCCGGCAGGCCGTGCTCGCGCGCCACCTCGGCGCGCCAGGCCTTGAGCGCATCGAAGCGCGCCTGCGCCGCGGCGTCCAGGTCGGCCTCGGCCTCCGAGCGCCGGCTGGACGACGACCCGCCGCGGCTCGACTTGCTCTTGCGCGTCGGCACCGCGGGCTGGCGCAGCAGCATGCGCACCTCGCCACGCAGCACGGCCTTGGCATCGCCGCCCAGTGACAGCGTGTTGTATTCGCCCTCGGTCACCGCATAGCCCAGCGCGATCAGCTGGCGGATCACCGCGCGCCACTGCTGCTCGCTGAGCGCGGCGCCGACGCCCCAGGTCGACAGTTCGTGATGCCGGTACTGGGCGACCTTGTCGGTCTCCTTGCCGCGCAGCACGTCGATCAGGTGGCCGGAGCCGAAGCTGAAGCCAGTGACCTGGTGAAAGCGGTAGATGCACGACAGCGCCATGCGCGCCGCCTCGGTCGCGTCCCAGGTCGCGGGCGGATTCAGGCAGTTGTCGCAGTTGCCGCAGGGCTGGCTGTCCTCGCCGAAGTAGGCCAGCAGCCGCACGCGGCGGCAGTCGATGGCCTCGGCCAGCGCGAGCAGCGCGTCGAGCTTGCCGCGCTGCACCTGCTTGAATTCGTCCGACGACGGGCTCTCGTCGATCATGCGGCGCTGCTGCACCACGTCCGCCAGGCCGTAGGCCATCCAGGCCTGGGCCGGTTCGCCGTCGCGGCCGGCGCGACCGGTCTCCTGGTAGTAGCCCTCGATGTTCTTGGGCAGGTCCAGGTGGGCGACGAAACGCACGTCGGGTTTGTCGATGCCCATGCCGAAGGCGATGGTGGCGACCATCACGATGCCGTCCTCGCGCAGGAAGCGGTCCTGGTGGCGCTTGCGCTGCTCCTGTTCCATGCCGGCGTGGTAAGGCAGCGCGTTGATGCCCTTGGCGCGCAGCCACTCCGCCGTCTCGTCGACCTTCTTGCGGCTCTGGCAATAAACGACGCCCGCCTCGTCCTCGTGCTCGTCCTGGATGAAGCGCAGCAGCTGCTCGCGCGGGCTGTCCTTCTCGACGATCAGGTAGCGGATGTTGGGGCGGTCGAACGAGGCGACGAAGATCCGCGCGCTGTCGAGCTGCAGCCGCTCGATGATGTCGGCGCGGGTGATGTCGTCGGCGGTGGCGGTCAGCGCGATGCGCGGGATGTCGGGGAAGCGCTCGTGCAGCAGGCTCAGCGACAGGTATTCGCTGCGGAAGTCGTGGCCCCACTGGCTCACGCAGTGCGCCTCGTCGATCGCGAACAGCGCGAGCAGGCCGCGCTCGTACAGCGATTGCATCTGCGCGATGAAGCGCGGCGTGTTGACCCGCTCCGGCGCCGCGTACAGCAGCGTCAGGCGCCCGGCGAGCATCTCGCGCTCGATGCGCTGGGTTTCCTCGAGCGTCTGCGTGGAGTTCAGGAAGGCGGCCTCGACGCCCGCTTCCTCGAGCGCGCCGACCTGGTCATGCATCAGGGCGATCAGCGGACTGACGACCACGGTGACGCCATGGCCGGCGCGCTGCCGGGCGATCGCGGGGATCTGGTAACAGAGCGACTTGCCGCCCCCGGTGGGCATCAGCACCAGCGCGTCGCCGCCGGCGGTCACGTGGTCGACGATCGCCGCCTGCTGGCCGCGAAAGGCGCTGTAACCGAACACCTCTTGCAGGATGGCTAGCGGGACGGGATGATGCTTGGACGAACTCATGGAGCCCTCGATTGTCCTGCACATCGACGGGCCCGCCGTTCACCCGGTCCCGATCCGTCGTGGACGGCGCTTTCCGAGCGCCTTGCTCCTCCGCACCGAACAGACCTGCTCATGATCGCTGCGCCGTTGCCCGACGACGAGAATGCCCGGCTGGCCACGCTGCGCGTGCTGCAGGTGCTGGACACCGATCCCGAGGAACGCTTCGACCGCCTGACGCGCATGGCGCGGCGCCTGTTCGAGGTGCCGATCGCGCTGGTCAGCCTGGTCGACGCCGACCGGCAGTGGTTCAAGTCGGCGCAGGGCCTGGACGTGCCGGAGACCCCGCGCGACGTCAGCTTCTGCGGCCACGCCATCCTGTCGGACGACATCCTGCTGATCCCTGACACCCATGCCGATCCGCGCTTCGTCGACAACCCGCTGGTGACCGGGGCGCCGCACATCCGCTTCTACGCCGGCTGCCCGGTGCGGGCGCCCAGCGGTCACCGGCTCGGCACGCTGTGCCTGATCGACCGGGTGCCGCGCGGCTTCGACGCCGACGACCAGGCGACGCTGCGCGACCTGGCCTTCATGGTCGAGCAGCAGTTCGCGGCGATGTACATGGCGATGGTGGACGAGCTGACCGGGCTGGCGAACCGGCGCGGCTTCGAATCGCAGGCCGGACATGTGCTGGCGCTGTGCCGGCGCAAGCAGTGGCCGGCGACGATGCTGTACTTCGACCTCGACCACTTCAAGCATGTCAACGACCGCTATGGCCATGCGGAGGGCGACTGGGCGCTGAAGTCCTTTGCGGACATCCTGCGTTTCTGCCTGCGGGCCTCGGACGTGATCGCGCGCACCGGCGGCGACGAGTTCGTGGTGCTGCTCAGCGGCACGGCGACCGAGCAGATGTCGCCCGCGCTGGAGCGGGTGCGCACGCAGGTCGGGGCGCTCAACCTGAGGGCGCAGCGGGGTTACGCGCTGGATTTTAGCGTCGGCGACGCCGCGATGGCCGCCGACCGACCGCTGACGCTGGAGGAGCTGATGCAGCAGGCCGACGCGGCGATGTACGCGCACAAGCAGAGCCGGCGCCGCATGGGCTGACGGCCCGCCCGCGCGGGCGCGGCGGCCACGGCGGCCCTGAATCCGGTGATCGGCTGACGCGAAGCAGGCAGCGGATCGGCGTTTCCCGGGGATCGTCGGCGGAATGGGCGGGCGGCATAATCCGCCCCCTGCGCCGCTGTTTCCGACCCGATGTCCCGGGCGATGGGCGGCGCCGAGTTTCCCATTCCGAACATTCAACGACACGCAAGCGAAGGCAACCCTCATGGCCTCGGTCAACAAAGTCATCATCCTCGGCAACCTGGGCCGTGATCCCGAACTCCGCTACACGCCCAGCGGCAGCGCGGTGTGCAACGTCAGCATCGCGACGACGCGCAACTGGAAGAGCCGTGAAGGCGGTGAGCGCCAGGAGGAGACCGAATGGCACCGCGTGGTGTTCTACGACCGCCTGGCCGAGATCGCGGGCGAGTACCTGAAGAAGGGCCGTCCGGTCTATGTCGAGGGTCGCCTGAAGACCCGCAAGTGGCAGGACAAGGAAGGCAAGGACAACTACACGACGGAAATCATCGCCGAGCAGATGCAGCTGCTGGGCGGCCGTGAAGGCGGCGGCGACGACATGGGCGGCGGCGGTGGTGGTGGCTACAGCCGTGAGCGCTCGTCGGAGCGCGGCAGTGGCGGCAGCGGTCGCGACAGCGGCGACTTCGACGCACCGCGCGCGCCGGCCCCGCGCGCCGCGGCGCCTCGCGCCCCTGCCCCCGCGCCGAAGCCGGCGACCGGCTTCGATGACATGGATGACGATATTCCGTTCTGATCGATAGCGATCCCGGCTGTGCCGGGGTCGGATGATCAAGATGAAGGAAGCCCGTTGGCGTACACGCCGCGGGCTTTTTCCTTTTCGAGCCGGACGCCCACCTTCAGCCGAAATGGCCGTCGCTCAGGGCAGGTCCATGATCTCGATCCAATTCGCGGCCCGTCCCACCGGTTGCCGGCCGATCAGCCGGAGCGCGCCCTTGTCCGGATCGATGCGGTACACCGACAGCCGCTCCGATTTCTCTCCGGCCACGAGCAGGAACTTCCCGGTCGGATCGATGCGGATGCCACGCGGCTGCGTTTCCGTCGGATAGGCGCCCACCAAGCTCGGTTTGCCGGACGCCGCGGCAAGCGTCAGCAACGAGATCGTGCTGCTCGTCCGTTCGGACGTGTACATGAACCGGCCGTCCGGCGTGATGGCGATGTCGGAGGACCAGATGCGTCGCTGCTCGTCGCTCGCCGGCACCGTCAGCGTGGTCGAGAGCTCGGTGAGCGTCCCCCGATCGCGATCCCTCCCGAACTGGATGACGTTGCCGCTCAGCTCGCTGATCACGTAGAGGAATCGCCCGTCGGGGGAGAACTCGATGTGCCGCGGGCCGTTGCCCGGCTTCGTCTTGACGAGCGGCGGATCGAGCGGCGTCAGCGTTCCGCTGGCGGCGTCGAATCCGAACTGCAGGAGCTGATCGCTGCCGAGGTTGGTGACGTACAGGAAGCGATTGCCGGCGTCGATCCGGATGCTGTGTGCCTTCTCGCCGGTGGGCAGGACCTGGATGGCGCCCTGCTCGACCAGGCCGTCCTTGATCGCGCTGATCGCGATCCGGCTTCCGTCATAGGAGGCCGTGAACAGGAAGCGTCCGGTCCGGTCGGTGGACGCGTAGGCCATGCTGGCCGGGAGTGGCGCGTCGGCCTTCTGGCGCAAGGCGCCGCTGGCGGCATCAATGTCGTAGCTCAGCACGCGGAATGGCTCGGAGCGCACGACTGCGTACAGATGCCGTCTGGCGGGATCCACAGCCATCGGCATCACGAGCTTGCCAGCCGCCGTCTTGCCCAGCGGCGTGAGCGCGCCGGCGGCGTCCATCTCGAACGCGTCGATGACGCCGTCCTGCGCCGCGGAGACATACACGTAGGTCTTGGCCGAGACCGGGACGGCGGCGGCGATCGCCATGGCGGCGGCGCTGGCGATCTTGATCATTCCACTTCTGAGCTTGCGCATCGACTCTGCTCCGGGCCTGTAATGAATGCTGGTGCGCCCGCATTCTGCCGGCGCGGAGTGTCACCAGCCGCGACGTGCGGTCCGGAACTCCACGCCATTGCCGATGGTGCAGTTGAAGCTCGACTGGCTCACGAGGGCGTAGTCCGGCAGGTTGAAGAGCACCTGACGGAAGTTCACGCTGCCATCGACCTTGACCTGATAGCGCAGCGTCTGGAACAGCGGCGCGGCGCTGTCGGACGCCGTGAAATGCGTGTCGGCGAAGGAGATGGTCCCGTCGGGCAGGACGCGATAGGCATCGATGGCCAACAGGCCACCCTTGGTCTGCGACGGCCGGCCGCCGGCCTGGGGCTGGCAGCGGCTCAGGTCGATGGTGACGGAGACCTTCTGGCCTGCGTCGAGCGCCTCCAGGAGCGCTGCAGGTTGGTTGAGCGTGGTCGTCGGCTCGGCGTGGCTGAGGGCGGCGGCCAGCAGCAGGGGCAGCAGGACGAGCGATTTCTTGGGGAACGCGGAGGTCATGGGAATGGTCGGTGGCGTTGAAGAGAACGTCAGCGTGCCATGTCTTGCCTGGCTGGAGAGTGGCCAGGCGCCGCGTTCTCGGCCGAGTTTGCAATCAGCGGTTGAAGCCGGTAAACGACTGAAATTGTCTCGATGGAAGTCTCTATGGGATCCTCGCCGATCGCAGAGAGGGGCCCCGCATCACCGGCGTCCGGTCATGCGTGTGGAGCGACCTCAGCCATCCGATCCAGACGCCCCACCGCTTCCTCGGGCAACCGCAGTTCAGCGGCCGCGAGGTTCTCCCGCAGATGCTGGACCGATGAGGTGCCCGGAATCAGCACCAGGTTGGGCGAGCGCTGCAGCAGCCAGGCCAGTGCCACCTGCATCGGCGTGGCGCCGAGTTGGCTGGCGACCTCCGACAAGGCGCTCGACTGCAAGGGCGTGAAGCCACCGAGCGGAAAGAACGGGACATAGGCAATGCCGTCCCCGGCCAATTGCCGCACCAGCGCGTCGTCGTTCCGATGGACGAGGTTGTAATGGTTCTGCACGCAGACGATGGCGCAGAGGCGACGCGCATCCTCGACCTGCCGCGCGGTCACGTTGCTCAGCCCGATGTGCTGGATCAGGCCCTGCCGTTGCAGTTCGGCCAAAGCGGTGAGCGGCTCCTCCAGCGAGCCCTCGGCAGGCCCGTGGACGTCCAGCATGCTGCGCAGGTTGACCAGCTCCAGCGACTCCAGACCGAGGTGGCGCAGGTTGTCGTGCACCGCCCTCGTCAGCTCGTCGGCGGACAGGGCAGGCAGCCACGACCCATCGGTCCCCCGCTTGGCGCCCACCTTGGTGGCGATGAGCAGATCCTGGCGATAGGGGTGCAGCGCCTCGCGAATGATCTGGTTGGTGATGTGCGGGCCATAGAAGTCAGCGGTGTCGATGTGGTCGACACCGCGCTCCACGGCCGCCCGCAGCACCGCCACGGCGGCGGCCCGGTCCTTGGGAGGGCCGAAGACGCCGGGTCCGGCGAGCTGCATCGCGCCGTACCCGAGGCGCTTCACGTTGCGGTTGCCGATGCGGAAGGTGCCGGCCTTGTCGAGTGAGTTCATGAGCATGTCCTTTCGAAGGTGGCTCACTCTAGGCAGCGCCGCGGCGTACGATAAGTGGCTCCAATCCGCACGGGTCGTGCGGAAAACAGAACAGTGGCGGGTGCGATGGCGGATCACATGGCCGATCTGGCGGTTTTCGTGGCGGTGGCGCGCGCCGGAGGCTTCCGGCAGGCGGCGCGCGGCGAGGGCGTCAGCGCGTCCAGCCTCAGCGAGGCCTTGCGCAGGCTGGAAGCCCGCCTGGGGGTTCGGCTGCTCCACCGCAGCACGCGCAGCGTCGTGCCCACCGAAGCCGGCGCGCGACTGCTTCATCGGCTGGGGCCCGCGTTGGGCGAGGTGGAAGCGGCGCTCGACGAGATCAACGGATTCCGTGACCGTCCGGCGGGCACGCTGCGGCTGAACGTTCCCGTCAGCGCGGCGCGCCTGGTGCTGCCGGCCCTGGTGCCGCCTTTCCTCGCCGCCTATCCGGACATCCGACTGGAAGTGATCGTCGACGAAGGCTTCGTGGACGTCGTGGCGGCGGGCTGCGACGCCGGCATCCGCTACGAGGAACGCCTGGAGCAGGACATGATCGCCCTGCCCATCGGCCCGCGTCACCAGCGCATGGCGACGGCCGCCGCGCCGGGCTATCTCGCGCGCAGCGGCCGGCCGCTGCATCCCCGCGACCTGCTGCAGCACGCCTGCCTGCGGGTGCGCTTCGCCAGCGGTGCCATGCCGCCCTGGGAGTTCCAGCGCAAGTCGGAGGTCGTGACGGTCGATCCGGCCGGACCGTTGGTCGTGCGGGCCGGCGGTGGCGTGGACCTCGCCATCGATGCGGCACTGGCCGGCAGCGGGGTCATCCACCTGTTCGAGGACTGGCTCCAGCCCCATCTGGCCAGCGGCGCGCTGGAGCCATTGCTGCAGACATGGTGGCGCCCGTTCACCGGGCCGTTCCTGTACTACCCCGGCCGGCGCCACGTGCCCGCGCCCTTGCGGGCCTTCGTCGACTTCTTGCGGACGCGTTACGCCGAAGACTGAGCGGCGGCCTGGGCGCATACCCGCGGCGCACGCGGCGCACGCGGCACCGACGACAGGCCGCTGGCCGGCTTACCCCTTCTTATCCGCCTTCACATCCATCACCACCAGCCCGGCCAGCATCGCCAGCGGCAGCAGCAGCGCCCAGAACTTCCACGCCACATACGCGAATGCGCCCGTCAACGCGCCCACCGCGAAGGCCGCGACCGGCCAGATGAAGCGGCCCAGCCGCTCCCGCACGTCCGGACCGGCCGCGCCGCGCAGCAGGTCCACGCCATCGATCACCACCTGCGTCACGTTGCCCGTCATCACCGTCGTCGGCGTCAGCGCCGGCCAGGCCAGGCGGCCGGCCGCGTTCTGCACGCCCATCGCCGCGGTGATGAACAGGCCCGTGGCCATCGCCCACGGCGCGTCGGGCGCCAGCGCCGCACCCGCCGGCACGCTGCAGATCAGCGCCACCACCAGCAGCGCCGCCTGCATCACCAGCAAGGGCCGGCTTGCCACCGTCTTCGTCCGCTCGCAGCGCAGGGCCACCATCCGCGCCAGTGCCACCGACACCACGAAGGTCGGGAACACCAGCAGCTTCAGCAGCACGCTGCCGCCGCTGGTGCGGCTCAGCTCCGCGCCGATCAGCACGAAGTTCCCGGTCACGTGCGCCGTGAACAGCCCGAACAGCGCCACGAAGCCCACCGTGTCCACATAGCCGCCGATGAAACCCAGCGTCAGGCTGGCCACCAGCAAACGCTTCACGCCCGTCATGCCAGCACCTTCCTTTCCAGCACCGCGATCCGCGCCGCGCAGGCCAGCCCGGCGATCAGGCCCAGGTGCTCGAAGAAGGCGTTCTTGGCCATGAAGCGCGCCTGGCCGCTCAGGTGCCAGAAGTCGTTGGCCACCAGCATCGCCACCAGCGTCAGCACGCCCAGCGCGCCGGCCGCCAGCCAGACCCAGCGGTTCAGGATCAGCAGCAACGCGCCGATCAGTTCCACCGCGATCGCCAGCACCGCCCACAGCACCGCGGGCTGCAGGCCGAAATGCGCCTGCTCCGCCACCGCGCCGGGAAAGTCCATCGCCTTGTCGATCCCACCGATCAGGTAGGCCGACGCCAGGCACAGGCGCAGCATCACCCCGAAGGTGGGCCACTGCAGCACCGCCTCCACCCAGCGCGGTACGGCGGGGGAGAACAGACGGGTGGATCGGTACTCGCTCATCGTGGGGCCTCCAGGTGCCGCCGGTTGTACCCGGCTTCGGCGCGCCGCATCGGGGCGGCTCGTGTGTCCAAGTCCATCATCAGACCGCCCAGCACGCGCATCCCAGCGCGCCCCAGAAGCTCTTCAGGTCGGAGGCGGGCACCTCCGACGCCCAGGCATTCGCATGCGCATGACCATGGACGCCGCAGGCGGTGTCGCAGCACGCGGTGCGCCGCATCGCCGCCTGCAGCGGCTTGCCTTCCGCGCCCCAGGCGCCGTAGCCGCCGTAGCGCCGCACCGGCGACCAGTCCGGCATCGCCGGCGGCGGGGCCGATTCATCCAGCGACGCGAAATCGCCGGCGCCCCACACCACCTTGCCGCCGACCATGGTCAGCAGCGCGCTGGTGTCGGCGATGTCCGACTCCGGGCAGCCGAAGAAGTCGCGGTCCGGCACGATCAGGTCGGCGAGCTGGCCCGCCGCGATCTGCCCCTTGTTGCCCTGCTCGTTCGAGAACCAGGTGACGTTCTCCGTCCACATGCGCAGCGCCGCCTCGCGGTCCAGGCAGTTGCGCTGCGGCGTGATCTGCAGGCCGCCGACGGTGCGGCCGGTGACCAGCCAGGACAGCGACACCCACGGGTTGTACGAGGCCACCCGCGTCGCGTCGGTGCCGGCCGAGACCTTCATGCCCCGGCGCAGCATCTCGGCCACCGGCGGCGTCGCCTCGGCGGCTCGTGCGCCGTAGCGCTCGACGAAGTACTCGCCCTGATAGGCCATGCGGTGCTGCACCGCCACGCCACCGCCCAGCGCGGCGATCCGGTCCATCGAGCGCGTCGAGATCGTCTCCGCGTGATCGAAGAACCAGTTCAGCCCGTCGATCGGCGTGTCGCGATGGACCTTCTCGAACACGTCCAGCGCACGCGAGATCGTCTCGTCGTAGGTCGCATGCATGCGCCACGGCCAGCGGTTCTGCACCAGGATGCGCACCACCTCCTCGAGCTCGCCTTCCATCTGCGGCGCCATGTCGGGCCGCGGCTGGCGGAAGTCCTCGAAGTCCGCGGCGGAGAACACCAGCATCTCGCCGGCGCCGTTGTGGCGGAAGTAGTCGTTGCCCTGCTTGTAGGGGACCGACTTCGCCCAGTTGAGGAAGTCTTCCTTTTCCTGTCCCGCCTTCTGGGTGAACAGGTTGTAGGCCAGGCGGATCGTCAGCTGGCCGGCGTCGGACAGCTGCTGGATGACCTGGTAGTCCTCGGGATAGTTCTGGAAGCCACCGCCCGCGTCGATCGCGCCGGTGACGCCCAGCCGGTTGAGCTCGCGCATGAAGTGGCGCGTGCTGTTGAGCTGGTACTCCGGCGGGAGCTTCGGCCCCTTGGCCAGCGTCGCGTACAGGATGGACGCGTTGGGCTTGGCCAGCAGCAGGCCGGTGGGATTGCCCGCGCTGTCGCGCAGGATCTGGCCACCGGGCGGCTCGGGTGTCTCGCGGGTGTAGCCGACGGCGCGCAACGCCGCGCCGTTCAGCAGCGCGCGGTCGTAGAGGTGCAGGATGAAGACCGGCGTGTCCGGCGCGACGGCATTGAGCTCGTCGATGGTCGGCAGCCGCTTCTCATGGAATTGGTGCTCGGTGAAGCCACCCACCACCCGCACCCATTGCGGCGCGGGCGTGATGTCGACCTGCGCCTTCAGCATCGCCATCGCGTCGGCGAGGCTGCGCACGCCGTCCCAGCGCAACTCCATGTTGAAGTTCAGGCCGCCGCGGATGATGTGCAGGTGGTTGTCGATCAGGCCCGGCAGCACGCCGCGGCCTTTCAGGTCGATGCGGCGCGTCGTCGCGCCGGCCAGCGCCAGGATCTCCTGGTTGCCGCCGACGCTGAGGAAACGTCCGTCCTGGATGGCCACCGCCTCGGCGCTCGGCCGCGTGCGGTCCAGCGTCGTGAAGCGGCCGTTGAACAGCACCAGGTCGGGCGTCATGCCCGCGGTGCGGGAGAAGGAGGTGTCAGGCATCGTGGGACTCCGCGTTCGCCGCCGGGGCCGTGCTCGCGCGCCGGGCGGTGGTCGCCTCGGGCGCCGCGCCGGGGGCCGCCGCGGTCTTCGTCTTCTCGCATCCGGGCATGTGCCCGAACATGTGCGGGCGCAATTTCTGGTCGACCCAGCTGACCTGCGCCGGATCGCGCTGCAGCCACTGGCGCAGCAGTGGCGGGATCTGCTCGCCGGCAAGGATGCCCAGCAGGCCCACCAGCGCGATCACCGGCGGCGCCGGCGACCTCACGTTGAGCAGGCCGTAGATCACGCCGACGAGCAGGCCCACGGCGGCCGACAACACATATGCATTCATGAGGACCGCCTTTGCGCTGCCGTCGAAGCTCAGCCCTCGTGGGCGTTGAACATCGTCTTGGCGTAGTTGATGCCGATGCCGTAGGCGCCGCCGACCTTCTTCGCGATGCCGGTGGTCATGTCGTAGGTTTCGCCACGAGCCCAGTCGCGCTGCAGCTCCAGCAGGTACTGCAGCGAGGTGATCGGCTGCGCGCCGGCTTGCACCATGCGCTCGACGGCGCGGTTGTGCGCTTCCAGCGAGACGTCGCCGCAGGCGTCGGTGATGACGTAGACCTCGAAGCCCTGGTCGATCGCCGACAGCGCCGGACCGACGATGCAGACGCTGGTCCACAGGCCGGCCAGCACGATGCGGTCCTTGCCGATGCGGTTGATCTCCTCGATCACCGCCACATCCTCCCAGGTGTTCATCGAGGTGCGGTCCAGCATCTTCTTGCCGGGGAAGGGCGCGGTGACCTCGTCGAACATCGGGCCGGAGAAGCTCTTCTCGGCGACCGTGGTCAGGATGGTGGACACGCCGAAGCCGGCGGCCGCCTGCGCCACCAGCGAGGCGTGGGTGCGCAGGTTGTTGGCATCGATCGAGTGCGTGGCGAAGGCCATCTGCGACTGGAAGTCGATCATGACCAGCGTGTGGTCGGTGGGGTTCAGCAACTTGGCGCCGGGAACGGCCTTGGCGAGCTTGCTCATGGGGGTCTCCTGGAGGGACGGGGAAACGAAGGTCCGCGCGGCGGTGAAGAACGGCGCGGACCCTCGAGGGGATCGTTGAAGCGGACTACTGGCGGGATCAGGACTTCGCGAAGGCCAGCAGGTCGGCGTTCAGCTGGTCCTTGCTGGTGGCGGCCAGGCCATGGCTGCCGCCCTTGTAGACCTTGAGCGTCGCCTTGGGGGCCAGCTGCACCGACAGCTCGGCGGAGTTGCCGATCGGCACGATCTGGTCGCCGTCGCCGTGGATGATCAGCGTCGGCACGGTGATCTTCTTCAGGTCCTCGGTGAAGTCGGTCTCGGAGAACTGCTTGATGCAGTCGAACTGCGACTTCAGCGAGCCTTGCATGCCCTGCAGCCAGAAGCTGTCGCGCATGCCTTGCGAGACCTGCGCGTTCGGGCGGTTGGCGCCGAAGAAGGGCGTCGTCAGGTCCTTGTAGAACTGCGAGCGGTCCTTCTGCACGCCGGCGCGGATGCCGTCGAAGACGTCCTTGGGCAGGCCGTTCGGGTAGGCGGCGGACTTCATCATCGTCGGCGGCACGGCGCCGACCAGCACGACCTTGGACACGCGCTTGACGCCGTGGCGGCCGACGTAGCGGGTGACCTCGCCACCGCCGGTGGAGTGGCCGACCAGCATCGCGTCCTTGATGTCGAGCTTGTCGAGCACGGCGGCCAGGTCGTCGGCGTAGGTGTCCATGTCGTTGCCGTTCCAGCTCTGGCTGGAGCGGCCGTGGCCGCGGCGGTCATGGGCGATCACGCGGAAGCCGTTCTGGCCGAGGAAGAGCATCTGGTCTTCCCAGGCGTCGCTGCTCAGCGGCCAGCCGTGGGAGAAGACGACGGGCTTGCCGCTGCCCCAGTCCTTGTAAAAGATCTGGGTGCCGTCCTTGGTGGTGACGTAGCTCATGGGGGCTCCTGGTAGGGGGTGTTGGGAGGGGGTGGAGGGGGAGGAAGAGGCCGCGGCCTCGGCGCCGTCGGCCAGCGCCAGCGGCAGCGCCGCGGCGAGCGCGAGCTGGCCGCCCAGCGCGAGCAGGTCGCGGCGGGTGAGGTCCGAGGGGGTCGAAGGAATCGTCATCGAGGGTCTCCGAGGGATGAAGGCATCCTAGGAAACCGATGTCCGGCGCGACAGCCGCCGATGGCGCAGCCAGCGCTCTCCCGTCAGAGGCAGGCGGTGGGCGACCCTTCTCCCTCGACCTCTCCCTCGACCCCTCCCCCCGTGGGGGGAGGGAATGAGCGGGGACGCCCGGGGGAGTTCAGAGGCGCAGCAGGCCGCGCTTGAGCGCCAGCACGACGGCGTGGGTGCGGTCGCGGGCGTCGAGCTTGGACAGGATCATCTTCACGCGCGCCTTGATCGTGTCCTCGGACAGCGAGAGCAGGCCGCCGATCTCGCGGTTGCTCAGGCCCTGCGCGATGTGCTCGAGCACGTCGATCTCGCGCCCCGAGAGCTGCTCCTGGCCGGCGTGCGCGGCGATCTCCTGGGCGACCTCGTTGGGGATCCAGCGGTGGCCGCGATGCACCGCGCGGATCGCGTCCAGCAGCTCGGTGCGCAGCTGCGTCTTGAGCAGGTAGCCCGAGGCGCCCAGCTTGAGCGCCTGCCAGGCCTGGGCATCGGCCTTGAAGGTGGTCAGCACGATGACCCGCGCGCCCGGGCTCAGCGTGCGCAGCCGCGACAGCGCCTCCAGGCCGTCCATGCCCGGCATCTGGATGTCCATCAGCGTGACGTCGGGGCGCAGCCGCTCGAAGGCCTGCAGGCCCTGCCAGCCGTCGGCCGCCTCGCCCACCGGCGCCATGTCGGGCTGCTCGCCCAGCACCGCGGCGATGCCCTCGCGCATCAGCGGGTGGTCGTCGACCGTCAGGACGCGGATGGGTTCGGGCGCGGGCAGCATGGCGGCGATCATAGGGCGGCCCCCTTCGGGGCGTCCCTCTTCCAGGGGGCCATTACCCTTTCGGGTAGCGGGCATCGACTCGACCGGGGCTAT
Source organism: Mitsuaria sp. BK037 (assembly GCF_014193045.1). Taxonomy (NCBI): domain Bacteria; kingdom Pseudomonadati; phylum Pseudomonadota; class Betaproteobacteria; order Burkholderiales; family Sphaerotilaceae; genus Roseateles; species Mitsuaria sp. BK037. The sequence continues at coordinate 728,496 of NZ_JACHYS010000003.1, forward strand.
CGCGGTGCAGCATGGCTTCCGATGATCGGCGCAGTCCTCCGGCGCCCCCGCGCCACCGCCCTTCACCGCCCCCCGGGAGCTGTCCATGTCCCTGATCGAGCGTCCCCCCGCCGTCCTCGACGCGATCGTCGTGCATCGCAATCCGCTGCTGCGCGCCGGCATCGCCGCCGCGCTGTCGCCCTTCTTCCGCGCGCACGACACCGGCGACGACGGGCTGCCGTCCGGCTTCCCGTCGCTGGGCGCGGCGGGGCCAGGCAGCCGGAGCACGTCGGTGCGGTTGGTGATCGCGGATCACGAGGGCGCACTGCAGTCGCTGGCCGGCGTGCCGCGCCGCGGCGGCGCCGGCACGGCTTCGGGCGGCGTGCCCGCGCCGCAGTGGCTGGTGGTGAGTCCGGTCACGCACGGCGGCCGCGTCCGTCATGCGATGGCGGCGGGCGTGCTCGGCTACGTGCATGCGGCCTGTGCGCTGGAGGAACTGCGCGACGCCGCCCGCGCCGTCGCGGCCGGACGGCGTTATCTCTGCCGCACTGCCGCTGGCGCCGTGGCCGAGGGCTGGCTCGGGGACGAGCTCACGCCGCGCGAGCGCGACGTGCTGCGCATGCTCTGCCTGGGCCTGGACAACAAGTCGATCGGGCTGCGGCTGGGCGTCGCGGCGGGCACCGTCAAGACGCATGTGAAGACGCTGCTGCAGAAGCTGGGCGCGCGCAGCCGCACCCAGGCCGCCACCGAGGCGCTGCGCCGCGGGCTGCTGGACGACGAGCCGGTGGCCGACGATCCGGTGCCGCTGCCGGCGCGTCCGTCGCGCGGCGCCGCGCAGGGGCTCTACCGGCTCCAGCCGCTGCCGGCCGCATGACCGGGACGACGCGCGCTTGACCGCAGGGGGCCCGGGTCGGCACAGTCGCCGGCCGGCATGGCGCCGGACGGAGGGAGGTCGAGTGGCGAGGTGGTGGATCGGATGGATGCTGGTGGTCGCGCTTGCGGCCACTGCCGCGCCAGCCGCGGTTCCCGCGACTGGGCTCGCCGGTGCGCACGGGTCCGGCCAGGCCACGACCGCCGCTGTCCCTGCCCCAGCCTCTGTGCCTGCCGCCGCCGCTCGCGCTGCAGTTCGTGCCGCTGCGCCCGCTGCCGCCACTCCCGCTCCAGCTCCAGCTCCGACTGCCGAGGGCCTGCCCGATTTCTCCCACCGCTCCTGGAACGTCCGCGACGGCGCGCCGGCGGATGTCTGGACGCTGGGCGGCGGGCGCGAGGGGGTGCTGTGGCTGGGCACCGGCATGGGGCTGTACCGCTTCGACGGCCTGCGCTTCGAGCGTTACCGGCCCGGCGACCAGCCGCTGCCGGCGTTCAACATCAACGCCTTGCTGGTCGACGAGGACCGCACGCTGTGGATCGGCCTGTTCGAAGGCGGCGTGCTGCGCCTGCGCGACGACGGCGTGACCCGCTACGGCGCGGCGCAGGGGCTGCCCGGCGGCCGCGTGCTGCGCCTGGTGCGCGCCAGCGGGGCGCTCTGGGCCGCGGCGGGCAAGGGCCTGGCGCGTTTCGACGGCCAGCGCTGGCAGCGCATCGGCGAAGCGCAGGGCTATCCCGCGGCCGGCGCCGAGTACCTGTTCCGCGACCGCCAGGGCACCCTGTGGGTCAGCTCCGGCGAGCGCCTGTACCGGCTGGCCGCCAATGCCGAGCGCTTCGAGGACACCGGCGTGCCGCTGGGCCGCAGCGCGGTGATGGCGCAGGACGGCCAGGACCGGCTCTGGATCGCCGACGGCCGCGGCGGCGTGCGGCCGCTGGGCGTGCCAGGATCCTGGCGCTCGTGGGCGCAACTGCCGGACACCGCGCCAGCGCCCGCGCCGGTGAGGATGGACGACCTGGCCGCGGCACCGTTCTCCCCCAGCGTGGTGTCCGAGCGCGACGGCCGGCCGGCGACGCTGGTCAAGCAGATGCTGTTCGCCAGCGACGGCGGGCTGTGGGTGACCGTCAACGGTCGCGGCGTGTTCCGCACCGAGGCCGCGGACGCGGCCCGCCTGATGGCGGGCGAGCAGCTGGACTGGTCGCGCGGGCAGTGGTTCACCGTCGCCGACGGCCTGGGCTCGTCCATCACCGTGCCGCTGGTGGAAAGCGACGACGGCGAGATCTGGGTCGGCACCAACGTCGGCGTCAGCAGCCTGCGCCAGCACCGCATCCGGCGCGTCACGCGGCTGGAGGATGCCGCCTCGACCGGCTTCAACGTGCAGCCGGACGGCAGCGGCGTGCTGCTGTCGAGTTCCTCGGCGAGCTGGCGGGTCGATCCGCCTGGCGGTCCGGTGCGCGAGACCGGCATCGATCCGCGGCCGAGCTCGCGCCGGCCGGCCACGCAGGCGGTGCGGGCGACCGACGGCTCGCTCTGGCTGTGGGACAACGAGACGCTGTGGCGCTCGCCGCCGGGCGGGCGCTGGGAGCGCTGGGCCCAGCCGCTGCCCGCCGGGACGCGGGCCGCCGCCAGCGGCATGGCCGCCGATCCGACCGGCGGGCTGTGGCTGTCGCTGCACGAGGTCGGCGTGTTCCACGCCACGCGCGCCGGCATCGCCCGCGTCAGGGAAGGCGAGCTCGACGGCCAGCCGCCGGGCTCGCTGGCGGTGGACGCGGACGGGGCCGTGTGGTTCGGCCACGACGGCGTGCTCACCGCCATCGACGACCTGGGCCGGCGCCTGCGCTTCGGACCGGAGCAGGGCCTGCGCACCGGCCGGATCCTGACGGTGCGCAACACCCGCCACGGCCTGGTCGTCGCCGGCGAGAACGGCGTCGCGCTGGGGCGGGATGGCCGTTTCGCCACCATCCCCATCGAGCGTGATCCGGCCTTCGGCCGGGTGTCGGGCATCGTCGAGTCCTTCGACGGTGACCTCTGGCTCAACGGCGGCCGCGGCCTGGTGCGACTGGCCGCGGCGGAGGTGCCCGCGCTGTTCGAGGCCTCGGCCAGTCCGCTGAGCTACCAGCTGCTGGACGCGGCGGACGGCCTGCCCGGCATCGCCCGTCAGGCCTCGGCGACGCCGACCGCGGTGCGCGACGCCCGCGGCCGGTTGTGGTTCGTGACCAACCTCGGGGTGGTCTGGCTGGACCCGGCGCGCACGCCGCGCAACTCGCGCGAGGTCGGCGTCGACGTGCAGGCGCTGATGGCCGGCGGGCAGAGCTATCCGGCCGCGCAGGGCCAGCAGCTGCCCCAGGGCACCAATGCGCTGACGCTGCGCTACGCCGCCCGGGTGCTGAGCAAGGCGGAGCAGGTGCGCTACCGCTTCCGGCTGGTGGGCGTCGACGCGGACTGGCGCGACGCCGGCACGCAGCGCGAGGCGACCTACGCCAACCTCGGTCCGGGCGACTACCGCTTCGAGGTGCTGGCCTCCAATCCCGACGGGCTGTGGAGCCGCCGGCCGTCGGTGCTGGCTTTCCGCATCGCGCCGGCGCTGCACGAGTACGCCGCCTTCCGCTGGGGACTGGCGTTGGCGCTGGTGGGGGCCATCTGGGGCGGGTATCGCCTGCGGGTGCGGGCGCTGCAGGCGCGGCTGCGGATGCGGCTGGAGGTGCGCCATCGCGAGCGGGAGCGCATCGCGCGAGACCTGCACGACACGCTGCTGCAGGGCTTCCAGGGGCTGCTGCTGGGGCTGGATGCGAGCGTGCGGCGCGTGACCGACCAGGCGCTGCGGCACAAGATGGAGCGCGACCTGACGCGGGCCGAGGGGCTGCTGGCCGAAGGGCGCGATCGCGTCGGCCAGCTGCGTCAGCGCATCGACGACGAGGACGCCGCCGAGCGCGGCGGCTGGGGGGATGACGACGAGGGCGACGACGACGCAAACGGCGGCGAGCGCCGGGGCTCGGACCGTCGGTTGGCCGAGCGGCTGGCGCGCGCCGGCCAGGACCTGGTCCGGCCGCCGGGCCAGTTCCGGATCCGGGTGACCGGCACGCCGCGGGCGCTGGCGGCCTCGATCGAGGATGAAATGCTGCTGATCGCGCGCGAGGCCCTGACCAATGCCGACCGCCATGCGCGGGCGAGCGAGGTGAGCCTGGAGCTGGACTACCGCGCCGACGGCCTGACGCTGACGGTGCGCGACAACGGCATCGGCCTGCCGCCGGACTGGGAGGCGCGCCAGCCGCGCGACGGGCGCTACGGCATGTGCGGGATGCGCGAGCGGGCGCGCCTCATGGCGGCGTGCCTGTCGGTGCGTAGCGCGCCGGGCGCCGGCACCGAGCTGGTGTTGCACGTGGCCGATGCGCCACGCGCCGGCTGGCGGGCGCGCTGGCGGCAGCAGCGCGCGGCCGTCTCCCCGTGAAGTCCCCGAGGGTCAGGGCATACCCGGCTTCCTAGAATCCGCGCGACGTCGAAGTTCCGACGTTTTCACGAGGGAAGAGTGATGAAGAAGTTTGCCGCGCTGTCCGCGCTGTGCCTGTCCTTGGCCGCCGCGCTCCCCGCCTTCGCCGATCCGGCGCCGGTACCCGATGCCACCCAGGCGCAATCGCTGCGCGACGCCGTGCGGGCCGACCGCAAGGGCGTCGTCCTCAAGGCGCTGCAGCTCGACGAGGCGCAGACCAAGAAGTTCGTGCCCGTCTACGAGGCGTATGAGCGCGAACTGGCCACGCTGAACCGCCAGTTCACCCGCATGTCGGTGGAATTCGTGCAGATCGGCGAGAAGCCGACCAATGCGCAGTCGAAGTACTTCTCCAAGGGCTACCTGGGGTACGTCGACGCTGAGCAGAAGCTCTACAAGAAGTACCACCCGCGCGTGGTGAAGGCGATCGGCGAAGTCGGCGCCGCCCGATTCCTGTCTGTGGAACGCCGCATCCGCGCGCTCCAAGACTACGACCTCTGGATCTAAGAGCGAGGGCTACTGCGCGAACGCCAGGCGTCGTTGGGCAGATGCTCGGAATCCTCACGTACCGAAGTACGCTCCGGTTCCTCCGCTCCGCCCGCCTAGCCTGACGTCCGCTCGCGACGCCCCGATCGACCGAGCCAACGAGGCGGTGGTCAGATCCCGCCCAGATCGATCGCGCGCAGCACCGCCTGCGTGCGGTCAAGGATGCTCTTCTTCGCGAACATCGCGAGGTCAGATCCAGCCCAGATCGATCGCGCGCAGCACGGCCTGCGTGCGGTCGCGGACGCCCATCTTCGCGAACACCGCGGAGCAGTGGTTCTTGATGACGCCTTCGCTGTTGCCCAGCAGCGCGGCGATCTCGGTGTTGCTGCGGCCGCTGGCCACCAGGCGCAGCACCTGCAGCTCCTTGGGGCTGAGCGGCTCGGGCTCCGCCGTCGCCGCGAAGGCGCGCTCCACCGGCGCGCGCTCCATGCGCTCGGTCAGCAGCGGCCGCAGCGCCGTCGAGCCACCCACCACGTCGCGCAGCGCCTGCACCAGCGTGTCCGGGCTGATCGCCTTCAGCAGGAAACCGCGCGCCCCCGCCCGCACCGCCTCGTCGAAGGCCGCCGTGTCGTCGAAGGTGGTCAGCAGCACCACCGGGATCTTCAGCGCCCGCGCCGCCAGCGCCCGGATCAGCCCGATGCCGTCCAGCCGCGGCATCCGCATGTCCGACAGGATCACGTCCGGCTGCTCGCGCGCCAGCAGCTCCAGCGCCTCCGCGCCGTCCGACGCCTCGCCCACCAGGCGGATGTCGTCGTGCAGCGCCAGCAGGCCCTTCAGCCCCTCGCGCACCAGTTGCTGGTCTTCCACCAGCAGCAGCTTGATCGTGTTGTCGCTCATGTCGTCTCCTTGCTGGATGGCGCAATCCCGGTTCAGGCGCGCCGCGGGCAGTTCAGTTCGATCAGGAATCCGGGGTGATGCCGCAGCACCTGCATCGTCCCGCCCAGTTCGGCCATGCGTTCCTGCATGCCCTTGAGGCCGTTGCCCTCGCGCAGCTTGCGCGTGCCGCGGCCATTGTCGTCAACCCGCACCCGGACCTGCGGACCGGATTCGTCCACCGCCTCCAGGCTGACGCGCACCCGGGTCGCTCCGGCATGGCGCACCGCGTTGGTCACCGCCTCCTGCACGCAGCGCAGCAACGCGTGCGCGCAGCGCGGCGTCAGGTCCTGCGCGACCGGGTCCAGCGCCAGCTCGATCTGCGTGCTGGCGATGCCGTCGGCCAGCGTGCGCAGCGCGGCCTCGAGGTTGATGCGCTGGCTCTCCCGTTCGCGCGATACCGCCGCGCGGACCTCCGCCAGCAGCCCCGCCGCGCCCAGCTTGGCCTTCTCGACCGCCTGCGCGGCGCCGGGCTCGTCGTGGCGGCGCAGCAGCGCCTCGCTCAGCTGCAGGTGCAGGTTGAGCGCGGTCAGGTGATGCCCCATCACGTCGTGCAGCTCGCGCGCCATGTGCAGGCGCTCGGCATAACGCAGCTGCTCGATCTGCAGCCGCTCGCCCGATTCCTTCTCGGCCAGCATGGCCTGGAACCAGCGTCTGCGCTCGGCCTCCGCCGCGGCCAGCCGGCCCAGCCCGAAGGCCATGCCGTGCAGCGCCACCATCGACATCGACAGCCCCAGGCTGTTCAGCCACCAGGGCAGGTCGGGCTGGAGCTGCTCGAGCCGCTGGGCCTCGCTGGGCAGCAGCCAGTACAGCGCCACGCTGATCACGACCTGCGCGAGCGCGAAATTGAAGGCGCGCCGCACGTTCAGCAGCAGCGCCGCCAGCACGGTCACGAGGAAGGGCAGACCCGGCGTGACCAGCAGCGCCAGCACGTCCAGCAGCAGCACGCGGGCGAGCGCGTCGGCCGGCGGCAGGTCCAGGTGTTGCTGGCGCGCCAGCCGCCAGAAGTGCCACGCGAACAGCATCACCAGCGCCAGGCAGGTGAGCACGAAGGGCGCGTCGTGGGTGTCGCCGCCGGTGCGGCGGTAGAGGCTGGCCAGGACGCCGTCGTAGGGCTCGGTCGCGTTGCCCATCAGGCCCCAGACCGCCGAGCCCAGCTCCAGCAGACAGATCGCCAGGGCGGCAATGCGCAGCACGAAGGCGGGCTGGGCGATGCGGGCGAGCAGACGATCCAAGGGGTCCATCCAGGCGAGGCGGCAACACGCCAGCGTGCCACAGGCGACGTCCGGCAGGGAAGGTGCGCATTGTCATGGGACACCGGCCGCGGCGGTTCCGGCCATGCGACGAGTGCCCCGAATCGCTGGATGAGCTGCCGGCGGGCGTGCGACGGGCAGCGGACCGCCGCCGCGCCGGCCCTGGTCGGCCGGGCACTCGGGACGGCCCGCCGGCGGACGTGGCCTCGGGACTACGCGATCGCTTCCGCGATGACGCCGCCGCCCAGGCAGACGTCGCCGTCGTAGAGCACCGCGCTCTGGCCGGGCGTGACCGCCCATTGCGGCTGCGGGAAGTCCAGGCGGATGCTGCCCTCGCCGGGGGTCAGCGCGCAGGGCGCGTCGGCCTGCCGGTAGCGGGTCTTGGCGCCGAAGCCGCCGAAGGCCGGCGCCTGGCCGGTCCAGCTCAGGTCCTGCGCCACCAGGCCGCGGCTCTGCAGCAGCGGGTGGTCGTGGCCCTGGACGACCACCAGCGTGTTGCTCGCCAGGTCCTTGCGGGCGACGAACCAGGGCTCGTGCTCGCCGCCGCCGCGCGGCGCGCCCTTCTCCTTCACGCCGCCGATGCCCAGCCCCTGGCGCTGGCCCAGCGTGTAGAAGGACAAGCCGACGTGCTCGCCCAGCTTGCGGCCGCGCTCGTCCTTGATCGGGCCGGGCTTGTGGGAGAGGTAGCGGTTGAGGAACTCGCGGAAGGGCCGTTCGCCGATGAAGCAGATGCCGGTCGAGTCCTTCTTCTTCGCATTGGGCAGCCCGATCTCCTCGGCCAGCCGGCGCACTTCGGTCTTGGGCAGCTCGCCGACCGGGAACATCGTCTTGCGCAGCTGCGCCTGGTTGAGCCGGTGCAGGAAGTAGCTCTGGTCCTTGAGCGGGTCCAGGCCCTTGAGCAGCTGCACCTGGCCGTCCTGCTCGCGCACCCGGGCGTAATGGCCGGTGGCGATCTTCTCGGCGCCCAGCCGCATCGCGTGGTCGAGGAAGGCCTTGAACTTGATCTCGGCGTTGCACAGCACGTCCGGGTTGGGCGTGCGGCCGGCCTGGTACTCGCGCAGGAACTCGGCGAAGACGCGGTCCTTGTACTCGGCGGCGAAGTTCACATGCTCGATCTCGATGCCGATCACGTCGGCCACCGCCGCCGCGTCGACGAAGTCGATGTTGGAGGAGCAGTACTCGCTGTCGTCGTCGTCTTCCCAGTTCTTCATGAAGATGCCGACGACTTCATGGCCCGCCTGCTTGAGCAGCCAGGCGGACACGGCGGAATCAACGCCGCCGGACAGCCCGACGACGATGCGTTGCTTCTTGGGATTCATGGGGCGCGATTGTCCCAAAGGTCCGCAAGGCCTGTCCGGCGCGGGGCCGGCCGCCGCCCGACGCGCCTCGTCACCCACCCCCTCCACCCCCGACTTCGTGACGCCGTTCACGCCCCACGCCGCCCGGGGGGAGGCGTGTCAGGAATGGCTGACACGCGCTGCGCGATTCGACGCACAGCGGGGCCGGTGGTCGCCGACTCCTCCGCCTCGCGGCGTCCGAAGAAACTGAATGAAACAGGGAGACCGATCATGAACGTCGTCATCGTCGAAGGGTCCATCACCATCCGGGCGCAACTGCAGGCGCTGCTGGCGCGAGAACGCCGGATCCAGGTGGTGGGCGAGGCGGCTTGCGAGGCCTCCGCGATCGAGACGATCACGCGGACCCAGCCCGATGTCGTGGTGATGGACCTGGCGCTGCAACCCGGCAGCGGGCTGCGGGTGCTGCGGGCGATCCGGCAGCTGGGCATCGGCGCGCGGGCGATCGTGCTGAGCAACAGCTATTACGAGGACATGCGGCGCGCCTGCGCCGAGCACGGCATCTCCGGCTTCTTCGACAAGGGCACCCAGGCCGAGGAGGTGCTGGCGCTGCTGCAGGGCTGGCTGCCGCCGCTGCGGGCGGACGAGCCGGCGCGGCAGGCGGCCGTCGACGGGCTGGACCTGGCGCCGCGCGGCCACTCCGCCTTCGACGAACTGGCCGACCTGGCCTGCGACATCAGCGGCGGCGCGATGGCCGCGGTCGGCCTGGTGGATGGCGAGCAGCTGCGGCTGATCGGCACCTCCGGCCTGCCGCTGCGGACGATGCCGCGCGCACGTGGCTTGTGCTCGCACGTGATGCATCACGGCGGACTGCAGGAGGTGCCGGACACCTGGCACGACCGCCGCTTCCTCGACCACCCGCTGGTGCAGGGCGCGCCGTATGTGCGCTTCTATGCGTCGGTGCCGCTGTCGCTGTCCACCGGCGAGGTCGTCGGCAGCCTGTGCGTGATGGACCGCCTGCCGCGGCGCCTGCGCGAGCGCCAGCGCGAGTCGCTGGTGACGCTGTCGCGCTGCGCGATCAATGAGCTCGAGGCCCGCCGGCGCGAGCCGCGCCACATCGACCAGGCGATCAGCGCCGCGATGACGCTCTGAGCGCGATCGCGGCGCCGGCCGCGCTCAATGCGGCCAGGCGCGCGGCGCGTACAGCGACGGGTGGGCCGCGACGGCCTCCAGCGGCAGCCGGCGGCCGGCGGCGTGGTCCTCGATGCACTGCAGGATCAGCGGGCTGCGATGGCGGTCGCGGCTGGCGCGGATCTCGTCCAGCGTCAGCCAGAGGGTGCGCTGGATCGGCTCGTCGAAGGGGCGGCCGGGGATCTGGTCGCCGACCCGGCCGGTGAAGGCCAGTCGCACATAGGTCACGTCGTCGCCGCGGTCCGGGCGCAGGAAACGCGACATGTAGACGCCGAGGAAGGCGTCCGGCGTGAACGGCCGGGCGGTTTCCTCGAGGACTTCGCGCTTGACCGCGTCGATCGCGGACTCGGCCTGCTCCAGATGGCCGGCGGGATTGTTGAGCAGCAGGCCGTCGCGGGTGAGCTCCTCGACCAGCAGGTAGCGGCCGTCCTGCTCGATCACGGCGGCGACGGTGACGCTGGGCTTGAATCGTTCGGTCATGGTCCTTCCTGGGGAGCGGCTGGTCCGGCGGCAGGGGATGCCGGGGGAGCGCCACCTCGATGTGGGAACGGGGCCGCATTGTGAGGGGGCCTGGTGACAGCGGCGGCGAACAGCGACCACGCCGGCGAAGGCGTGTCCCCTGAACCCGTCGGCGCACCCGTCCGACATCGCCCAAAAGCAAAACCCCGGCTTGCCGGGGTTTTCTTCATTCTTCAGCGAGAGGCTCAGTTGCCCCGGCCGTGTCCGTGGCCGCGGTCATCGTCGCGGTCCTTGTCGTGACCGTGTCCGCGGCCGTGACCCTTGCCGGGACCGCGATCGTCATCGCGGTAATCGCGGCGGCCATCGTCGCGCCAGCGGTATTCGCTGTGATCGCGGCGGTATTGCGGCGCATACACCTCGCGGTACCAGTTGTCCCGGACGAAATACACCGGCCGGCCGCACGCGTTGTAGCGCGCGCAGTGCTTGGCCCAGTTCTTCTCATGGCCCGGAGGCACGCGGAGATAGACCGCCGGCGCGGGCGCCGGCACCCGGGTCACCAGCACCGGCCGCTCGTACACCACCTGCGGGCGCACATTGCCGATGTCGATCTGTCCATAAAAACCCGGTTCGCCAATGCTCACCGAGACCCCCACATCGGCGGCCCGGGATGCCATCGGCATCAGGGCCGCCAAGGCCAACGCACTGCTGAGGAGAATTTTCTTTGTCATGGTCTGACTCCTTTCGGTCGTCATTTAACGTCGCTTTGACCCCCTTCGACGACTCTAGTTCACCATTCGAAACAGCTTTGCCTCACATTGCTCATGGGTTTGGTTGGTGAAAAACCCAGTCGCGGGCGCGTCTCGCCCGAGGCGGTCCCCCGGTTAAGCTCGCCCCGACCCTGATTCAGGATGGAGGGATTCCAGATGCTGATCGGTGTGCCGCAGGAAACCGCGGCGGGGGAGGCGCGCGTCGCCGCGACGCCGGAGACCGTCAAGAAGCTGGTCGCGCAGGGCCATGCGCTGCGCGTGCAGCAGGGCGCAGGCCTGAACGCCAGCGTGACCGACGAGGCCTACGCCGCCGCCGGCGCGGAACTGGTGGGGCGCGAGGCGGCCTTCGCCTGTGACCTCGTCCTGAAGGTCCGTGCGCCGGAGCCCGGCGAGATGGCGCTCTTCAAGCCCGGCGCGGTGCTCGCCGGCATGCTCAATCCCTTCGACCGCGACGGCCTGCAGCGCCTGGCCGAGGCGCGGCTCACCGCCTTCGCGCTCGAGGCCGCGCCCCGCACCACCCGCGCGCAGAGCATGGACGTGCTCTCCAGCCAGGCCAACCTGGCCGGCTACAAAGCGGTGATGCTGGCCGCCTTCCATTACCAGCGCCTGTTCCCGATGCTGATGACCGCCGCCGGCACGATCAAGGCCGCGCGGGTCGTCGTGCTGGGCGTCGGGGTCGCCGGCCTGCAGGCGATCGCCACCGCCAAGCGGCTGGGCGCGGTCATCGAGGCCTCCGACGTGCGCCCCGCGGTGAAGGAGCAGGTCGAGTCCCTCGGCGCCAAGTTCATCGACGTGCCCTACGAGACCGACGAGGAGCGCCAGGCCGCCGAGGGCGTCGGCGGCTACGCCCGCCCGATGCCGCCGAGCTGGCTGCAGCGCCAGCAGGTGGAGGTCGCCAAGCGCGTCGCCCAGGCCGATGTCGTCGTCACCACCGCGCTGATCCCCGGACGGCCGGCGCCGGTGCTGGTCACCGAGGAGATGGTCCGCGCGATGAAGCCGGGCTCCGTCATCGTCGACATCGCGGCGCCGGCGGGCGGCAATTGCCCGCTCACCGAGCCGGGCCGGACGGTGCGCAAGCACGGCGTGACGCTGGTGGGCGAGACCAACCTGCCGTCGCTGGTGGCGGCGGACGCGTCCGCGCTCTACGCGCGCAACGTGCTGGATTTCCTGAAGCTGGTGCTGACGAAGGAAGGCGGCTTCGCGCTGCCGGCCGACGACGACATCGTGACCGCCTGCCTCGTCGCGCACGAGGGCCAGGTGCTGCGCCAGGCCTGAGCGGCCACCCTGCTGGAGGCCGCGAGGCCGCATGACGACCGGGCCGCGCGCCCGCAAGGAGAGTCCCGGATGGATGCCGTTTCTCCCACCCTCATCAACCTGACGATCTTCGTGCTGGCGATCTACGTCGGCTACCACGTCGTCTGGACCGTGACGCCGGCGCTGCACACGCCGCTGATGGCCGTGACCAACGCGATCTCGGCCATCGTCATCGTCGGCGCGATGCTCGCCGCCGCGCTCACCGAGACCTCGCTGGGCAAGTTCATGGGCACCTTCGCCGTCGCGCTCGCGGCGGTCAACGTCTTCGGCGGCTTCCTCGTCACGCGGCGGATGCTGGAGATGTTCAAGAAGAAGGAGCGCAAGACTCCCGCCGATGGCCACGGCAACGCGAAGGGCTGACCGATGTCGATGAATCTCGTCACCCTGCTATATCTGATCGCGAGCGTCTGCTTCATCCAGGCGCTCAAGGGCCTCTCTCACCCGACCACCTCCATCCGCGGCAACGTCTTCGGCATGGTCGGCATGACCATCGCCGTGCTCACCACCGGCGCGCTGATCCTGAAGCTGGCCGGCGGACAGACGCTGGGGCTGGCCTATGTCCTGGGCGGCCTGGTGGTGGGCGGCGGCATCGGCACCGTCATGGCGCAGCGCGTCGAGATGACCAAGATGCCGGAGCTGGTGGCCTTCATGCACAGCATGATCGGTCTGGCGGCGGTGTGCATCGCGGTGGCCGCGGTCGTCGAGCCGCATGCCTTCGGCATCGCGCCCCGCTACGCGCCCATCCCCGGCGGCAACCGCATCGAGCTGGCCCTGGGCTGCTTCATCGGCGCGGTGACCTTCTCCGGCTCGGTCATCGCCTTCGGCAAGCTCAGCGGCAAGTACAAGTTCCGCCTGTTCCAGGGCGCGCCGGTCACCTTTCCCGGGCAGCACTGGCTCAACCTGGTCCTGGGTCTGGCGGCGGTGTTCTTCATCTTCGGCTTCTGGCATTCGCAGAGCGCGATGGACTTCCTGCTGGTCGCGGCGCTGGGCTTCGTGCTGGGCGTGCTGCTGATCATCCCGATCGGCGGCGCCGACATGCCGGTCGTCGTGTCGATGCTCAACAGCTACTCCGGCTGGGCCGCGGCGGGCATCGGCTTCTCGCTCAACAACAGCATGCTGATCATCGCGGGCTCGCTGGTGGGCAGCTCGGGCGCGATCCTGAGCTACATCATGTGCAAGGCGATGAACCGCTCGTTCTTCAACGTGATCCTGGGCGGCTTCGGCGCCGAGGGCACCACCGCCGCCGGGGCCGCGCAGCAGCGCAATGTGAAGAGCGGCAGCGCGGACGACGCGGCCTTCATCCTCGGCAACGCGGAGAGCGTGATCATCGTCCCCGGCTACGGCCTGGCGGTCGCGCGCGCGCAGCATGCGGTCAAGGAGCTCGCGCAGAAGCTGATCGAAAAGGGCGTCACCGTCCGCTATGCGATCCATCCGGTGGCGGGCCGCATGCCGGGTCACATGAACGTGCTGCTCGCCGAGGCCGAGGTGCCCTACGACCAGGTCCATGAGATGGAGGACATCAACGCCGAGTTCGGCCAGACGGACGTGGCCATCATCCTCGGCGCGAACGATGTGGTGAACCCGGCCGCGCTGCAGAAGGGCAGCGCGATCTACGGCATGCCGATCCTGGAGGCCTACAAGGCGCGCACCGTCATCGTCAACAAGCGGTCGATGGCGGCCGGGTATGCGGGCCTGGACAACGAACTCTTCTACATGGACAAGACCATGATGGTCTTCGGTGACGCGAAGAAGGTGGTCGAGGACATGGTCAAGGCGGTGGAGTGACCGAGGGGTGTGAGGCGGTGTGGCGCGATCCGCGCGATCGGCGCGATCGGCGCGTGGCGTCCTCCCCGGCTAGTTTCAGTAGGACACCTACCGACTGAAGGGGAAGGCGTCCAGGCTCACCACCGCTGAAGGTCGATGCGCATCCGAGTGCGCTTGAACAGACTGCGAGGCTTTCCATCGCCGTCTGTTTGCCATGACCACTCCCTCCGATCCGTTGTCCCATGTCCGTGCCGTGAAGTCGCCGGCGCCAGGGGGCGATGCGCCATCGCGCCGTCGTCGCGACGAGGACGACCTCGACACCGCGCCGCCCGCTGACGCGGATGCGGCCGCGCGCGAAGGCGCGACGCCGCCGCCCGCCACGCCAGCAGAGCCCGCGGAGCCGCCGGCTTCAGACGCCGGCGCACCCGTGAAGGCGGATGCCGATGGCTCCGACGCGTCGCGCGCCGATCGCTCCAGCGCGCTGCTGGCCTCGGGACTCGGCCTGCTCGGCGTGGGCGGCGCGGCCAGCGTCGCGGTGGCCGCCGCGGGCGGCTCGAGCAGCAAACCGCCCGTGGCCGAGGTGGGGCAACCGAAGCCCGAGACGCCCAAGCCGGAACGCCCCGAGCAGGAGCAGCCTGGACCGGAGCAGCCGAAGCCCGAAGCACCTGGGCCCGAGCAGCCAAAACCCGAAGAGCCGAAGCCGGAGAAGCCGGAATCGGAGTCCCCGAAGCCCGAGCAACCCAAGCCTGAGCAACCCAAGCCCGAACAGCCAAAACCGGAAGAGCCCCAGCCCGAGCGACCGAAGCCGGAGGAGCCCAAACCGGAGGATCCCAAGCCGGAGCAGCCCAAGCCCGAAGAGCCCAAGCCCGAGCAACCGAAACCGGAACAACCCGGCGGCACCGACCCTGAGCCGAACCCCGACGTCCCCGCGCCGCGACCGCGCCTGGTGATGGACACCGGCGTGTCGGACCACGACGGCATCACCTCGCGCGCGGACGTCCAGGTCGACGCCCTGCTGGGCAGCGGCCGGTGGCGCTACAGCCTCGACGGTGGCGAGTCCTGGGTCGCGGGCAGCGGTGATCGCATCGCGGCCGCCGCCTTCGGCGCGGACGGCCGCAAGGACCTGATCGTCGAGCAGTTCGATGCGCAGGGCCACCGCAGCGTCTCGAGCCGGCTGTCGTTCGAGCTCGACACGCAGGCGCCGGCGGCGTTGGCGCCCTCGGCGCCGGCCAATGGCTGGCTGGGCCGCGACGGCGACATCCATGTCGGCCGCCTGGACCGCGACGCGCACTGGCAGTACAGCCTCGACGGCACGACCTGGCGCCCCGGCACCGGCGGCGGGCTGCGCGGCGCCGAGGTCGGCCAGGAGGGCGAGCAGCAGATCTGGCTGCGCCAGGTCGACCTGGCGGGCAACGCGAGCCAGGCGAGCCGCGTCACCGTGAAGGTGGACCTCACCCCGCCGGAGGGCGCGCTGATCCGGCTGCCGGTCGACCCCCCGATCGACGGCCCGTTCACCACCGCTCCGCACATGAAGCACGGGGCCATCGACGTGGCGGCCATGGACGGCTGGGCCTACAGCTGGGACGGCCAGTCCTGGCTGACCAATGCCGACCATGGGCGCAGCGTCAGCACCGCGGGGCTCAAGGACGGGGCGCACACGCTGCAGGTCCGTCAGCAGGACCTGGCCGGCAACGTGACGATCACCGAGCGGTCGTTCACGCTGGACACCGTCAAGCCCGTCGCGCCGACGGTGCAGCTGGTCAACGACACCGGCTACTGGAACAACGACAGGATCACCTCCGACGGCACCTTGCGCCTGGGCAAGCTCGAGCCCAACGCGGAGTGGTGGCTGAAGGTCACCGTCAACGGCAAGGAGTACTACCAGGGCGGCAAGGGCCACACGATCACCACCGCGGACATGGGGTTGCCGGCCGGCACGGCGGGCCAGGTCGAGGTCTTCGTCCAGCAGGTGGACCTGGCCGGCAACCAGAGCCTCCCGGCCCACTTCCAGTTCGAGCTCTATGTCCAGAGCGCCGTGATCTGACGCGGACGGGACGCCGCCGCCCCTAGGTCCAAGGTTGTCCCGCCCCGCCCCTTGACCTAGCATCGGCCGCGCCGGTTCCATCTCGGGCCGGCGTTCCTTTTGGCGATGCCGTGGGGGGCCACTTGGCGGTATGGACTCGCGCGATGGAGGCGCGGCCGGCGACGTCGGCGATCTCGATCCGCCGGCTCGCGCTGCTGGTGGTGCTGCCGCTGCTGCTGCTGGGCGCCGTCCACCTGTTCTCGCAGCAGTACGGGACGGCGATGCCGCCCCAGGTGCTGCGGCTGGCCGAGGCGCGCCTGCTGCCCGGCGACGCCCTGGACCCCGCGCAGATCCCCGGCGCCTTGCTCGATCCGCAGCTGCCGGCGCCCGCCGCGTCGGCCATCGTGTCCCGCCCGCTCGAAGCGACGGCCACGCCGACGCCGATGCCATCGACGGCGCCGACGACGCCGGTGACCTCCCTCGCGCCAGGCCACGTCGTGGCGCTGCCGGTCCAGATCCACGACACCGATGCGCCGGGCCCGCTCTGGTTCGCGCTCGACTTCCGCCTCGATCGGCCGGCGCAGGTGCCGTACTGGCTGGTGATCCAGCATCGGCCCGCGGCCTCGATCTACCTGGACGGCCAGTTGATCGCCACCTCGGGGCCGGGCGTCGGCTACGTGTCCGAGGACGAGGACGACCTCGCGCAGCGCGGCCTGCTGCTGGCGGGCCGGCGCCTGCAGGTCAGCATCCCGCCGGCATTGCTGCCTGCCGGACCGCATCGCCTGAGCCTGCGCCTGGCGCGGCCGGGCTTCGAAGGCGCGGGGCTGTCGGCGCCGCTGCTGGGTCCGGCGTCCCAGATCCGCGCGCTCCAGGAGGGACGGCGGTTCTGGCAGGTGGCGCGCGTGACGACGACCCTCGCCGGCCTCGTCATCGGTGCCTTCATGCTGATGGTTTGGCTGGCGCTGCGGCAGGAGTGGCTCTACGGCGTCACCGGCGTCTTCTGCCTCTGCACCGCGCTGCTGCTGTCGCCCTACCTGCTCAACGGCGCGCTGTTTCCCGCGCCGTGGTGGCGCGTGGCGCTCGATGTCGCCGACGTGCTGTCCAAGGCGCTGCTGCTGTTCCTGGTGGCGCGGCTGTCCGGCTTGGCCGCGGGCTGGGCGGAGCGGATGGCCGCGGCCTACCTGGGCCTCGGGCTGGTGATCGACGCCGCGGCGGCAATGCTCGGCTGGAGCTGGACCGACTTCCACCATCCCTGGCCCTGGTGGGCGTTGGGCAGTCGCTTCGTCGTGCTGGTGGCCGCGGCGGCGCTCGCCGCGCGCGCCGCGCTGGCGTCGGGCCGTCGTGCCCACCTCGCCGCGGCCTGCGCCGTCGCGCTGTCGGGCTGGGTGTGGCTTTACGTCAGCGCCTTCGCGCTGGTCATGTCGCGCCAGATGAGCGTCGTGGACATCAACGTCGTCGGCCATGCGGTGCTGATCGCGATCGCCGGCGTGGCGCTGCAGCGGCGCTTCGTCGGCTCGCTGCGCGACCAGGCGATGGCGCGGGTGCGGCTGGAGCACGCGCTGGACGCGCGCACCCGCGAGCTGCAGGACCGCTGGGAAGACCTGCAGGACAGCGAGCGGCAGCGTTCCGCGGCGCAGGAGCGTGAGCGCCTGCTGCAGGAGATGCACGATGGCCTGGGCTCGCAGCTCGTGACCGCGCGCCTGTGCGCGGAGCGCGGCGTGCCGTCGCAGGCGCTGGTGGGCCAGCTCGACGAATGCATCCGCGAGATGCGCCTGACCGTCGATGCGCTGGCCGTCACCGACGGCGACCTGACGCTGCTGCTGGCCAACCTGCGGCACCGGATGGCGCCGCGCCTGCAGGACGCAGGCCTGGAGCTCGACTGGCAGCTGACCGACGTGCCGCTGCTGCCCACCTTGCGCGGCACCGGCGGCCGCGAGCTGATTCGGATCGTGCAGGAGGCGCTGAGCAACATCATTCACCACGCCGGGGCCACGCGGGTCCGGTTCTCGACGCGCGTGGACGCGGCCCGCGGACAGGTCCTGCTGTCGATCGTCGACAACGGCCGCGGCATGGCCGTCGGCCTGCGCCAGGGCAATGGCCTGCGCGGCATGCGCCGGCGTGCCGAGCGGATCCGCGCCGCCATCGACTGGCGCCCGCCCGAGGATGCCGCCGTCGAGGGCGGCACCGAGCTGCTGCTGCGCCTGCCGCTGCACGCCGATGACTGAACGTCAACGCGCGATCGACACCGATCGCGGTCGTTCCCGGTGCGTTCTGGAGTCATCTCTCCACTTTGTGCGCTCTATCGAATCCCCTGATGGGGGGCGCATGGCGATCAGCGAGAATCCGCGCCGTACCTTGGAGACAGAACAATGGAGAAGAACTGGCTGAAGCACTATCCGGCCGGGGTGCCCGCCGAGATCGATGCGGATGTCTATCCCTCGCTGGTGGAGCTGATGGAGGCCGCGTTCAAGCAGTTTCCCGAGCGCGCCGCCTACAAGATGCTGGGCCGCTCGATCAGCTTCGCGCAGATCGACGAGGCCTCGCGCGCGCTGGCCGCGTACCTGCAGGGCCTGGGCCTGGAGAAGGGCGACCGCATCGCGATCATGATGCCCAACGTGCCGCAGTACCCGGTCGCCGTCGCGGCCGTGCTGCGGGCCGGTTTCGTCGTCGTCAACGTCAATCCGCTGTACACGCCGCGCGAGCTGGAGCACCAGCTCAAGGATGCCGGCGCCAAGGCCATCGTCATCATCGAGAACTTCGCCGCCACGCTGCAGCAGGTGCTCGCGAGCGTGCCCACCAAGCACATCGTGCTGGCGGCGATGGGCGACATGCTGGGCTTCGCCAAGGGCATGGTCGTCAACTACGTGGTGCGCAAGGTCAAGAAGCTGGTGCCGGCCTTCGAGCTGCCGTCGGCGGTGCGCTTCAACGACGCCGTCGCCAAGGGCCGCGGCCAGACCTACAAGCGCCCGACGGTGGGCCCCAATGACATCGCGGTGCTGCAGTACACCGGCGGCACGACCGGCGTGTCCAAGGGCGCGGTGCTGCTGCATCGCAACCTGGTGGCCAACACGTTGCAGTGCGAGGCCTGGTACCAGCCGGCGCTGAAGAAGAAACCCGCTGACGAGCAGCTGATGAGCGTCTGCGCGCTGCCGCTGTATCACATCTTCGGATTCACGACCAACCTGATGCTGTCGATGCGGGTGGGCGGCTGCAATGTGCTGATCCCCAATCCGCGGGACCTGCCGGCCGTGTTCAAGGAACTGAGCCACCACAAGATCCACAGCCTGCCGGCGGTCAACACGCTCTTCATGGCGATGGCCAACCATGCGCAGTTCAACACGGTGGACTGGAGCGGGCTGGTGATCTCGGTCGGCGGCGGCATGGCCGTGCAGCAGGCCACCGCGCGACTGTGGCTGGAGAAGACCGGCTGCCCGATCGTCGAGGGCTACGGCTTGTCGGAGACCTCGCCGGTCGCCTGCTGCAACCCGACCGACAGCACCGCCTACACCGGCTCGATCGGCCTGCCGCTGTCCGGCACCGAGGTGACGCTGCTGGACGATGACGGCAACGAGGTGCCTCCCGGCGGTACCGGCGAGATCGCGATCCGCGGTCCGCAGGTGATGGCCGGCTACTGGCAGCGGCCCGACGAGACCGCCAAGGTCATGACCGCCGACGGCTACTTCCGCACCGGCGACATCGGCACCGTGGACGAGCGCGGCTTCTTCCGCATCGTCGACCGCAAGAAGGACATGATCCTGGTCAGCGGTTTCAACGTCTATCCCAACGAGATCGAGGATGTGCTGACGCAGATGCCGGGCGTGCTGGAATGCGCGGCCGTGGGCGTGCCCGACGAGAAGGCGGGCGAGGCGGTGAAGGTCGTGATCGTGCGCCGCAACCCGGCGCTGACCGAAGCCGACGTGAAGGCCTTCTGCGAGGCCAACCTGACCGGCTACAAGCGGCCGCGGATCATCGAATTCCGCACCGAGCTGCCCAAGACGCCGGTGGGCAAGGTGTTGCGCCGTGAATTGCGCGACAAAAAGTAGCAGTCGGTAGCAGTTTTCGGGAATGCTCGCGGGCGAAAACCGCCCGTGTCCGCCTAAAGTTCGCCCTCCTGTGGAGGAGACAAGGCCGTGCTCGAAGAACGTTACGAAAAGACCGAGGCCGGGAGAGCGGAAATCAAGTCGCGCGCGCTGGTGCAGGCGCGCGTGGCCCGCAATCTGCTGCTGGTGATCGACGCCAGCAAGACCGGTGCCGACTGGGTGGCGATGGTGCAGGGCGCCGCGCCGGCAGACCTGGAACTGCTGATCCAGCACCAGCTGGTGAAGGCGACCGCCGGCGCGCCGCTGTCGCGGCCCATGGGGCCGGCGTCGATCGCGACGCCGATGGGCGCGGGGCCGTCCTCGCGCATGAGCGGCGCCTCGCCGTCGCGGCCGGCGCCCTCGCGCCTGGCCGGGGTGCCGACCTCGTCGCTCGACTACGCGCAGCTCTACACCGCGCTGAGCACCTTCGCCAAGCAGCAGGGGCTGCTCAAGGGTTACAAGCTGGCGCTCGAGGTCGAGCAGTGCAGCGACATGAACCAGCTGCAGACGCTGGCGCTGGACATCATCGACCGCGTGCGCGCCACCAAGGGCGACGCCGCGGCCCACGAACTGCGTGCGACACTGGGCTTCAACTGAACCGGACCGCCCTGGGGCGGTCCTTCCTTTGTTGGGAGCACATCCATGTCCTCGCCCTATCGCGTCGCGGTACTCGTCGGCAGCCTTCGCAAGGCTTCGTTCAACCGCAAGCTGGCCCTCGCGCTGGCGCAGCTGGCCCCGGCCGAGCTGAAGCTGGAGATCGTCGAGATCGGCCAGCTGCCTTTCTACAACGAGGACGAGGCGGCCGAGCCGCCGGCGCCCTGGGTCGAGTTCCGCAACGCCATCAAGGCGGCGGACGCCGTGCTGTTCGTCAGCCCCGAATACAACCGCTCGATCCCGGGCGCGCTGAAGAATGCGCTGGACGTGGGCTCGCGGCCCTACGGCCACAACGCCTTCGACGGCAAGCCGTCGGCGGTGATCACGCTGTCGCCGGGCGCGCTGGGTGGCTTCGGCGCCCATCACCACCTGCGTCAGGTGCTGGCCTGCCTGAACGCGCCGCTGCTGCCGTCGCCGGAGGTCTACCTCGGCGGCGCGAACGAGATGTTCAAGGACGACGGCAGCCTGGCCAAGCCGGAGACGGAAGCCTTCCTGCGCAAGGTCATGAGCGCCTTCGCCGCCTGGGTGCAGAAGCTCAAGGGGTGAGGCTTGGCGGCGAGGTTGTTTGTCGAGCAGCCGCTGGGCGCGCTCGCGCTCGAGGCTGAACTGGCGCTGCCGCCCGGCGCGGCGCGCCATGTGCAGGTGCTGCGGCTGCAGCCTGGCGATGAGGTCACCTTGTTCGACGGCAGCGGGGACGAGTGGACCGCCGCGGTGACGGCCATGGGCCGCAGCGAGGTCCGCGTGGCGCTCAAGTCCCGGCAGCCGGTCGATCGCGAGATGAAGCGCGCGGTGACGCTGGCGGTCGTGATGCCGGCCAACGACCGCATGGACGGCATCGTCGAGAAGGCCTGCGAGCTGGGCGCGGTGGCGATCCAACCGCTGATGAGCGAGCGCTCGGTGCTGCGGCTGCAGGGCGATCGGGCGGAGAAGAAGCGGGCGCACTGGCAGGGCGTCGCGATCGCGGCGGCCGAGCAATGCGGGCGGTCGAAACCGCTGCAGGTGGCGGCGGTGAAGACGCTGGCGCAGTGGCTGGCGGAGCTGCCCGACGATGCTGACGAACAGCGCTGGCTGCTGAGCCCGGTGGCGGCGCAGCCCTTGTCGGCGCTGGCGTCGAAGGCGGGCGATGCGGGACGCATCGTGGTCCTCAGCGGCCCCGAAGGCGGCCTCAGCGAGGCCGAGGAGCAATCGGCCCGCGCGCGAGGCTTCAGCGCCGCGAAGCTGGGTCCTCGGATCCTGCGGGCGGATACGGCGCCGCTGGCGGTGCTGGGTTGGCTATCCCTCAGCGGATCCTGAAGCGTCCTCTAGCGCTTCGATTCCCAATTCGCGGTAGAGCTGCTCAAAGGCCTCGTCCACCGGGATGTACTCCGACGATGGTGTCGCCAAGCGACGGTCCAGCAGTTCGCGGAATGCCTGATAGCGTTCCGCTTGCTGTCGGGGCGCGTACGGGATGTCGTTCATGTCAACGGTCTCGACTATTCAAAGGCGCGCAGTAGCCGGGCGGTGTCGCGCGCCGTCGCGCAGGTCGTCCAATGCCTCCGGCTGGAGGCAGACCTTCATTCGTCGCGATGCCTCAGCAGAGGGAACTCTGCACGCAAAGTCTCGAAGGCCTCATCCAGAGGGATGCCCTTCCCGGCCTTGATGTCCGCGACGGCTCGGTCAACCGAGGCATCGAAGGCGCGCAGTTGCGCCTCCCGCCAGTCCTTCAACTCCTCGCTGTCGCGCAGCACCTGCGTGCGCGACGAATACTTTCCGCTCTCGATCAGATCCAGCACGATGGCCTCCAGGTCGGGGCCAAGTTCGGCGTGAATCATCTCGGTCCTTCCGTCGGAAAGAAATCGCATCGTAGGGGGTGACCGCATCCCCAACAAGGAGGCCCCCACCCGGCGAAGTTATTCGTCGGAGTCAGTGGTCCCAGCGTTCTGCCGGCGCGCGGAGCCGGCCACCAGGTCGAACTTGAACAGCCGGCATTCGATCGGGCCGTTCCACATCGGGATGCGGCGCGACTCCTTCAGCCGCATCTTGCTCGGCAGCTTCATCTCCGGACACAGCAGCCAGGCCGTCCATCCCGCCTCGTGCTGCGTGTAGGCGCGCTTCCAGTGGGCGGACAGGCGCGGGAAGAAGTCGTCCCCAGCGTCGCGTTCCTCGGACAGCGCGCCGCCGTCCATCCGGTGCGCACCGGCCTTGCCGCGCACCTCGATCCGCTCGCCATACGGCGGGTTCAGCATCAGCGTGCCGGGCATGTCCGCCGGCAGCTTCGGCGCGGGACGCTCCAGCGCATCGCCGCCGTTGAACTGGATGTACTGCGCCACGCCCGCGCGCTCGGCATTGCGGCGCGCGAAGTCGACCATCCGGAACGACACGTCGCTGGCGAAGATCGGGACCTCGGGCGGATGCTCCGCGGCGCGCGCCTGGTCCTTCATCGCGCGCCAGGCCGGCAGCAGCGGCTGGAACGGCGCGAGCTTCTCGAAGGCGAAGCGGCGCTGGATGCCCGGCGCGATGTTGCAGGCGATGGTCGCCGCCTCGACCGGGATGGTGCCCGAGCCGCAGCACGGATCGCTTAGCGCGCCGCCCGCCTCGCGCGTGCCCTTCCAGCCCGCCGCGGCCAGCATCGCCGCGGCCAGCGTCTCCTTCAGCGGCGCATCGCCCTTGTCCTCGCGCCAGCCGCGCTTGAACAGCGATTCGCCGGAGCTGTCGACATAGACCGTCGCCAGGTATTCCGTGAGGTGCAGCTGCAGCGGCAGGTCCGGCCAGCGCGTGTCGACGCTGGGGCGCTCGCCGCTGGCCTCGCGCAGCACGTCGCAGACGGCGTCCTTCACCCGCAGGGTCGCGAAGTTCAGGCTGTGCAGCGGCGAGCGCTGCGCCGTCGTGTCCACCCGCAGCGTCTGGCGCGGGGTGATCCAGCGCGTCCAGTCGACGGTGCGCGCGATCGCGTAGATGTCGTCCTCGTGGCGGTATTCCTCGCGGGCCACTTCGATCAGCACCCGCTGCGCGAGCCGGCTGTGCAGGTTCAGCCGCATCACCGCGGCCAGCGTGCCGTACAGGCCCACGCCGCCGCGGAAGGCCTTGGGCCCGTCCAGGCATTCGTCCGGGCCGAGGATGTCGCGGACCTCCGCCTCCAGCCAGTCTTCGACGCCGGCGGCGCAGGGCAGGAACAGGTGGTAGGCGGAATCGGACATCGTGGGGCGGCGTGAGGAAGCGGGCGCCGCAGCGCCCGGGGATCAAGCGGCGGATTGTCCCACCGACAGGCGATCGGGGCTGCTGCCCCGCGACGCGGGGTTGGCGCTCAGCGCGCCTTGCGCAGGTTGGCTGGCGCGAGCTTGAGCGCCTCGCGGTACTTGGCGACGGTGCGGCGCGCCACGGTGATGCCCTGCTCGCCGAGCATCGTCGAGAGCTGGCTGTCCGACAGCGGGCTGGTGGCGTCCTCGGCGGCGATGAACTGCTTGATCAGCGCCCGCACCGCCGTGCTCGAGGCATTCCCGCCCGCCTCGGTCGACAGGCTGGAGCCGAAGAAGTACTTCAGCTCGAAGGTGCCCCAGGGCGTGGCCATGTACTTGGCCGTCGTGACGCGCGAGATGGTCGACTCATGCAGCCCGAGTTCATCGGCGATCTCCCGCAGCACCAGTGGCTTCATCGCCAGCTCGCCATGGGTGAAGAAGCCGCGCTGGCGTTCGACGATCGCCTCGCTGACGCGCTGGATGGTGTCGAAGCGCTGCTGGATGTTCTTGATGAACCAGCGCGCCTCCTGCAGCTGCCCGCCCAGCGGCGAATTGCTGACGCCGCCACGCGTGGCGCGCAGCGCTTGCGCGTACAGCTCGTTGATGCGCAGCTTGGGCAGCACGTCCGGGTTGATCGAGACGCGGAAGTTGCGGCCGGCCTTCTGCACGATCACGTCCGGGATGACCGGCCGGTTGTCGCTCTGTGCGTAGCGGCGGCCGGGCTTGGGCTCCAGGCCGGCGATCAGCGATTGCGCGTCGCGCAGCAGTTCCTCGTCGGCGCCGGTCAGCGACATCAGCCGGCGCCAGTCGCGCTTGGCCAGCAGGTCCAGATGGCGGCGGCAGACGACGACCGCCAGCGCCTGCTCCGGCGAGCGCGGCAGCGTGCGCAGCTGCAGCTCCAGGCATTCGGACAGATCGCGCGCGCCGACGCCGGACGGCTCCATCGACTGCAGCCACTTGAGCGCCACCTTGAAGCGGTCCAGCAACTCCTCGCGCTGCTCCGCGTCGGCCTCCTCGCCCAGGATCGCGGCGACCAGCTCCTCGAGCGGATCCTCGAGGTAGCCGTCCTCGTTCAGCGATTCGATCAGCGCCAGCAACGCCGCGCGGTCCACCGCGCTCAGGTTCATGCCGGGGATCTGCGCCCGCAGCACGTCCTGCAGCGATTCCGACGGCGCCTCCGTCTCTGGCCGCTCGTCGTCGTCGCCCGAGGACGAGGCCGCGCTGCCCGGCGTCTCGCGGATGCCGTCGAAGTCGTCGCCCTCGGTGCCGTTCTCCCAGTCGTCGCGCTCGGTGGTGCCGAATTCCTCGGCGCGCATCTCCTCCCCCGCGGGCGCGTCGCCGGACGGCGCCTCGGACTCGGTCTGCGCGACGCGCTCCTCGCGTTCCTCGCGCTCGGTCAGGCGCTCCTGCGTGGCGGTGGGCAGCGGGGCGTCGAATTCCTCGTCGGTCTCCAGCAGCGGATTGCTGGCGAGCATCTGCTCCACCTCCTGGTGGAGCTCCAGCGTCGACAGCTGCAGCAGACGGATGGACTGCTGCAGCTGAGGCGTCAGCGCGAGATGCTGGGACAGGCGAACCTGTAGCGTCGGCCTCATGTCCGGCTCCGGCCCTACATCTTGAAGTGTTCGCCGAGGTAGACCCTGCGCACGTCCTGGTGCTCGACGATGTGCTGGGGCGTGCCTTCGGCGAGCACCGCCCCCTCGCTGATGATGTAGGCGCGATCGCAGATGCCCAGCGTCTCGCGCACGTTGTGGTCGGTGATCAGCACGCCGATGCCGCGCTGCTTGAGGAAGCGGATGATCCGCTGGATCTCCAGCACGGCGATCGGGTCCACGCCGGCGAAGGGCTCGTCCAGCAGGATGAAACGCGGCTGCGTGGCCAGCGCGCGGGCGATCTCGACGCGCCGGCGCTCGCCGCCGGACAGCGCCGGCGCGGGCGTGTCGCGCAGCTTCTCGATCGAGAGCTCGTTGAGCAGCTTGTCCAGCTCCGCGTCGATGCGCGCGGACGACCAGGCCTTGCCCTTGTCGTCGAGCTGCAGCTCGAGCACGGCGCGGATGTTCTCCTCGACATTGAGCTTGCGGAAGATCGAGGCCTCCTGCGGCAGGTAGCTCAGCCCCATGCGCGAGCGCTGGTGGATGGGCAGGGTTTGAACCGGGCGGCCGTCGATCTGGATCTCGCCGGCGTCGGCGCGGACCAGGCCGACGATCATGTAGAAGCTGGTCGTCTTGCCGGCGCCGTTGGGGCCCAGCAGGCCGATG
The DNA here is from genome assembly GCF_014193045.1 of Mitsuaria sp. BK037. Lineage (NCBI taxonomy): Bacteria > Pseudomonadati > Pseudomonadota > Betaproteobacteria > Burkholderiales > Sphaerotilaceae > Roseateles > Mitsuaria sp. BK037. Next base: position 754,512 of record NZ_JACHYS010000003.1, read on the forward strand.
ACCTCGCCGCTGTGCAGGTCGAGGTGGACGTCCTTGACCACCTTCCTGACGCCGTAAGACTTCTGCAGCCCCCAGGCCTGCAGGCGGCTCCGGGAGGTGTTCGTGCGGGCTTGGGTCATTGCTGGGGCGACTGGCGGGGCGTCAGGTTGATGCTGGGACGCAGCGGCAGCGGGGCGCTGCTGGCCGGCGGCGGTTCGCTCGCGGCATTGCGCGGCATCAGCACGACGCGACCGCGGCCGCTGGGATGCGGCGAGGCGGCGCCGGTCTCGACGACCAGGCGCTCGGTGCGGTTGTCGTAGTTCAGCGTGGCGCCGGACAGCGCCTGCTTGAGCTGGTCGCCCTGCATCACCCGCGCCTCGGCGTTGCCGACCAGGCGGATGGTCTCGGTGCGGGTGTCGTATTCGATCTGGTCGGCGCGGCCCTCGATGCGCTCGCCCGGGGTGTCACGGTCCTGACGGAAGTGGACCTGCTTGGCGGAGGTGCCGTTGGCGTAGGCCTGGTAGTAGCCGTCGCTGGTCTCCTGGACGTCCATGCGCTCGGCGCGCAGCTCCATGGAGCCCTTGGTCATGATCACGTTGCCGTTGAACTCGGACCGCTGCCGGACCTTGTCGATCGCGCCTTCGCGGTCGAAAACCAGGTTCAGCGGCTTCGTGCGGTCGTCCTTGGAGGCCTGCGCCCAGGGCGCGGCGAGGGCCAGCGCGAGCGCGCTCGACAACAGCAAGGGGCGACGAAGCGACATGGGGGAATCCTGACGGCACAAAACTTGCGAGCCATTCTAGCCACCGCTTTGGAGGGTGGTGGGAGGGGGCCGCGAGTTCGCGGGGCCCCCGGCTTCGCGGTTGTGGAAAGTTGGGTTTTCTGCGTGGGCGCTCGAGAGCTTCTCAAAGTCGAAGGCCAAGGGCGCGCAGCCAGGCGTCGACTTGACCGAACGCGTCCAGTTGCCATTGGTCTGGCGTGCGGTCCTCCAGGACGCGGTGCCTCTCCACGAACTCGCGCACGCAAGTCGGCCCGAATCCATCCGGCGAATCGAACTTGCCGGCAATGAAGTCATAGCCCTTTCGGCCGTCCCCGTGATCCAGCAAAGGACGGCATGCCGCCGACAGCGCCGCAATTCCCCCGGGGTAGTTGCGCACGCAGTAGTAGATGTCGTAGGCATCCTTCTGCTTATAGCGGTTCTCGATGGCGTAGCCCTTCATCGCCAATAGCGCGGGAATCGAGCACACCGCCACTTCCACCTTGTTGCTACCCCCATTGGGCATCGTTCCCGAGATGGCGACGAACTCCTTGAAGCGAAGCGCCAACTCGGCACCACTGGCGCGTTGTACAGCGAAGTCTTCGACCAGCGGGGGACGATTCCTTGCGATGACGGCGTCCCGCGGCATCAGGAAGTCGACGATCACGTCGATGGAGGGGCCTCCGTCCACCGGGAGGATCTGGCGAACCAATTGGAAGCGCTTGAGGTTCTTGCGCTGCCGGTAGCCGTGGCACAGCAGCGATTCGACAAGATGCGCGTATTCGCCGTCGCCCAATGCTTCCGAGTCGAGTCCCAAGTCGACGTCGAGCGTGCCCACGTGGCGCATGTCGCCGTCCTGGGCCAGCAGCAGCCATGGGACGGACCCTCCCACGACGGCAAACTTTCCCTTGAAGTCGCCCAGGATCTGGCCGACTTCGATCAGGACTGACTTGACCGCCGCTGTCGTGCGGTCGTCGTAGTCGCCGGAACTCTGAAGCCTGTTGACGGTCAATTCTTCCATTGCAGCTTCTCCTGCCGAAGGTGGTCGGCCGCCTCCCGGCCTCGTTCGCCCGAGGCGAACAGGTCGAGGTAGGTTTGAACGACGCTTGTGCAGCGGATGCCAGCAACGGGTTCGATGGCATCACGGAAGAAGCCCGGATCGTCGATCACCGTGATATCGACATTGGCGCCGCGGCCCGCGGTCACCAATCCCAGCGTACGACACAACAGGTCAGCGCCGTTCCGATCCGCATAGAAGGAGTCGACGCTGGTGCGTCCATAGGGCGCCAACCATTTCGCGGCCGAGAACGTGGACAGGATGGCCGATCCCTCCAGTTCATGCGCGCGCGCGCGCAGCGTATCGTCGAAGGCTCCGCCATGCAGGGTGGTGTAGAAGCTTCGACGCTCGCCCGAAGGCGGTGCGTATTCGGCGCGCCAGGCGTCGAGCAGGCCGTCCGGGCGCGCCAGGAAAACGCCTTCTTCCGATACCTCAGCCCAGCCCCGATCCAGGAGACTGGCGCGCACGTTGCTCACATGACCCACGCTGACGAGCGTCTCCCTTGCGAGGTCGGCAACGCGCCAGCGTTTGGACGGTTCGCGCAACAGGCAGCGCAGCACTGCTGCGGATTTGGCCTTGAACAGCGAGCGCAACTCCCGCCGCTCGGATGCAGGCCTTTCGGCCATGGTGCGCGACAGGAAGAACCCAGGGAACGCGATTCGTGCATTGCCTTGCAGATCGAGGTAGCCGACGTTGCTCTCGACGCACAGGGCTCGAGCGTCCTCGGACAGGTAGGGGGCAACGAACAGGGGGATGACCACGCCCAGCTGTTGCTCCACATAGCGCTTCAACTGGAACAGCGCGGCCTGCACATGACGAGGCTGTCCGTTGGACTTCACCTCGCCGGCCAGGACGTGTTCGCGACCGTGGACGGTCACGCGGCAAACGAAGTCGATCGGCGTGTCAGCGACCGCCGAAGAGGTCACGATCTCCATCCGGTCGACACCCGGGACTTCGAGCAAGGCTGCTCGAAGGAGTTCGACCGCCTTGTCGGGGTTCATTGGATCGCCAGATTTCAACATGCGCTGAAATTAGCAAATCCAGTGAACAAGTCAAGGAATTTCACCAAATCGTCCATTTTCAGCGTTTGCTGAAAAAGCGGAGGACGTGAAATTCCGAGGATCTGGTGACTCAGGCGGCCGCCGACTCTCGCCCCTGGTAGCCGCGCGGCACGGCGCCGAGCAGGCGCTTCGTGTATTCCTGCTGGGGCGCCAGGAGCAGCGCGCGGGCGTCGTTCTGCTCGACCACGTCGCCGTGCTGCATCACCAGCACCTCGTCGGAGATGAACTTCACCACCGCCAGGTCGTGGCTGATGAAGATGTAGCTCAGGCCGAACTCGTCCTGCAGGTCCTTGAGCAGGTTCAGCACCTGGGCCTGGACCGACACGTCCAGCGCCGACACCGCCTCGTCCAGCACCAGCACCTCCGGCTTGAGCGTCAGGCAGCGCGCGATCGCGATGCGCTGGCGCTGGCCGCCGGAGAACTCGTGCGGGTACTTGTGCAGCGCGCTCTCGTCCAGGCCGACCTTGCGCAGCAGCGCGCTCGCGGTGGCCAGGCGCTCCTCGTGGCTGGCGCCGATGCCGTGGATCTCCATCGGCTCCAGCAGCGTCTGCGAGATGGTGAAGCGCGGGTTCAGCGACGCATACGGGTTCTGGAAGACCACCTGGATCCGGCGGCGCATCTTCTGCCAGTCCGGACCCGTCATCTTCAGCAGGTCCCGGCCCTCGAAGAGCACCTCGCCGCCGGTGGGTTCGTGCAGGCGTAGCAGGGTCAGGCCCATCGTGGTCTTGCCGGAGCCCGACTCGCCCACCACGCCCAGCGTGTGGCCCTTGCGCAGCTGGAAGTCCACGCCCTTGACGGCCTTGAACTCGGTCTTGCCGAACAGGCCCGACTTGAAGAAGAAGCTCTTGCGCAGCCCCTTGACCTCCAGGATCACCGGCGCGGCCGGATCCTTGGCCTTGCCCGCGCCCTGCGCCGCGCGCCCGGCGATGTGGTCGTCGATGACCATCAGCCGCGCCGGGTTCTCGGTCAGCGAGGGCCGGCAGGCCAGCAGCGCCTTCGTGTAGGCGTCCTGGGGGTTGTGGAAGATGTCGGCCACCGGGGCCTGCTCGCGGACCTCGCCATGGCGCATGACCACGACCTGGTCGGCGATCTCGCCCACCACGCCCAGGTCGTGCGAGATGAACAGCATGCTCATCTTGTGCGTGTCCTTGAGCCTGGCCATCAGCTCCATCACCTGGCGCTGGATGGTCACGTCCAGCGCGGTGGTGGGCTCGTCGGCGATCAGCAGCTTGGGATTGCAGGCCAGCGCCACCGCGATCATCACGCGCTGCTGCTGGCCGCCGGACATCTCGTGCGGGTAGCTCTTGAGCCGCCGCTTCGGGTCGGGGATGCCGACCTCGTTGAGCAGCTCCTCGGCGCGCACCAGCGCCTGGCGCCGGCTCATGCCCAGGTGCTTGATCAGCGGCTCCATGATCTGGTCCGCGACCGGGAACACCGGGTTCAGCGAGCTCATCGGGTCCTGGAACACGCAGGCGATCTCGCGCCCGCGCACCGACTGCAGCTCCCGCAGCGAGGTCTTGAGCAGGTCGCGCCCCTGGAACAGGATCGCGCCGCTGCGCTCGGCGTTGTCGGGCAGCAGGTTGAGGATGGACATCGCCGTCACGCTCTTGCCGGAGCCGGACTCGCCCACCAGCGCGACGGTGCGGTTCTCGGGGATGTCGAAGCTCACGCCCTTGACGGCCAGCTGGCGCTGCATCACGCCGCCGGTCCTGCCCATGCGGAAGGCGACCTTCAGGTCTTGAATGCTCAACAGCATGGCGTTACTCCAGACCGCGCAGTTTGGGATCGAGCGCGTCGCGCAGCGCATCCGTGAAGAGGGCGAACGCGGTGACGAACACCGCCATGAAACCGGTCACGGCGGCCAGCTGCCACCAGTAGCCCAGGATCAGCTCGCTCTGGGCTTCCGCCAGCATCGTGCCCCAGGACACCTGGTCCACGCTCACGCCAAGGCCCAGGTAGGACAGGATGACCTCGCTCTTGATGAAGCCCACGACGTGCAGCGACAGCTGCACCAGCGCCACGTGCGACACGTTGGGCAGGATGTGCTTGAACATGCGCGAGGCCTTGCTCGCGCCGATGGCCTCGGCGCTGCGCACGTACTCGCGCACCGAATGCTTCATGAACTCGGCGCGCACCAGGCGGTAGATGCCGGTCCAGCCCGCCAAGCCCAGGATCATCACCACCGGCAGCACGCCGCGGCCGAAGACGACGGCGAACGCGAAGATCAGCAGGATGTTGGGCATCGCCGTGAAGACGTTGTAGACCCACTCCAGGAAGTCGCCGACCTTGCCGCCGTAGAAGCCCGACAGCGCGCCCAGCACCGTGCCGATGAGGGTGGCCACCAGCGCGGCCAGCACGCCCACCATGATGGAGATCTCCGCGCCCTTGATCGCCTTGGCCAGCACGTCGCGGCCCAGCCGGTCGGCGCCGAAGGCCAGCGTCTGCGCGCGCGGCGCCTCGTCGGTCTTGTACTGCTTGGCCCGTTCGGTCCACTCGGCGTACTTGGGCGCGAGCGGGTCGATGTCGCTGAGGTCGACGTTCGGCCCCTTGGGCTGGGCGATCGCGCCGGCCGCCTCGGCGGGCGCGGGGCCCATGAAGGTCGGCGGCGCATTCGGCACGCCGGTCTCCTTCTGCCAGTCGCGGGCCACCAGGCCCAGGCCGGCGGCCAGCACCAGCAGCAGCGACAGCGCCACCACCACCATCGAGAACACGCCGACCTTGTCGGACTTCAGGCGCCGCCACGAAGCGGCCCACACGCCCTGCGAGCGCTTCGGCGCCGCGACCGCGGTCTGGTTGGACAGCACTGCGCTCATTTGAGGACCACCCGGGGATCAACCAGCTTGTAGAGGAGGTCGGTGACGAGGTTCACCACCATCGTCAGCGCCGCGATGTAGATCGCGAAGGCCTGGATCACCGGATAGTCGTTGCGGTTGACCGCCAGCAGGATCTCGCGGCCCAGGCCCGGGATCGAGAAGAAGACCTCCAGCAGGAAGGAGCCGACGAACACGCCGGGCAGCGCCACCGAGATGTTGGTCATGATCGGGATCATCGCGTTGCGCAGCACATGCTTGAGCAGGATGGTCTTCTCGGTCAGGCCCTTGGCACGCGCGGTGCGGACGTACTCGTGGCCGATCTCGTCGAGGAAGAAGGTGCGGTACAGCCGCGTGTACGGCGACAGCGCCACCGCCACCGCGACGAACACCGGCAGCGGCGCGTAGGTCGTCAGGTTGGTCCACAGCGAGTCGCTCCAGCCCTGCACCGGGAACCAGCCCAGCCGGAACGCGAAGACGTACTGCGCCACGATCACGTAGACCAGCAGCGAGATCGACACCGCCACCGTGGTCAGGATCATCACCGCGCGGTCGGTCAGGCTGCCCCGCATGTAGGCCACGGCCAGCGCGAAGGGGATCGCCAGGATCACCTCCAGCACCAGGATGGGCAGCATCACCGTCAGCGTGGCCGGCATGCGCGTGGCGAAGAGGTTGGCCACCGACTCGTTGGTCGCCCAGCTCTTGCCCCAGTCGAAGGTCACGATCTGCTGCAGGAAGATCAGCAGCTGTTCCCACACTGGCTTGTTCAGGCCGAGCTGCTCGCGGATGGCTTCGATCTGGTCCTGGCTGGCGTTCAGGCCGCCCAGCACTTCGGCGGGATCGCCGCCAAACCATTTGAAGAGGAAGAACACCAGCAGCACGACGCCCAACAGCGTGGGGATCATTTGCCACAGGCGCCTGATGAGATATGCCGCCATGACCGCGGGACTCCAAGCAAGCGCCGCCGGGATCGCGCGAGCGTCCGGCGACCGATAAAGACAAACCCCGGACGCTTGTGACGGCCGGGGCCTGCGGGTCGAAAAATCACGCGCGAGTCTACGTGAGCGCCTCTCACCGCCGCACCGGCATTTGCCCTGAATCCATCGAAGAAAACTGATGAAGCACGCTCGTGGAAGCAGGCGCATCCATCCGCAGTGCGCCCTGGCGACGGGGCGGGTCCCGCTCTCGGGGTTGTTGGCATGGCGGGCGCGGACATCGCCCACTAGACTGGCGCGCTTTCGAATTCAAGGACGGCTTCCAGATGCGACGCGGCATGGCCGGGACACAATCCCAGGCGCTCTTACTTTCGGCATCCCTCGCGGCCCTGGCGATGTTCACGGTGATCCCGTCGACCGCCCGCGCCGCCGACGAGGCCGCCACCCCCGCGCCCAAGGTGCTGCGCTACGCGATCCGCGTGGCGGAGACCGGTTTCGATCCGGTGCAGGTCACCGACCTGTACTCGCGCAACGTGACCTCGGCGATCTTCGACGCGCCGCTGCGCTACAGCTTCCTGGGGCGGCCCTACCGGCTCGAGCCCAACATCACCGACGGGCTGCCCGAGGTCTTCGATGACCACAAGCGCTTCGTCTTCAAGATCAAGCCCGGCATCTACTTCGCCGACGATCCGGCGTTCAAGGGCCAGAAGCGCGAACTGGTGGCCGAGGACCTGGTCTACACCGTCAAGCGCCACTACGACCCGCGCAACAAGAGCGGCCACCTCTACCGCCTGGAGGGCGCGAAGATCCTGGGCCTGTCCGAGGTGCGCGCCGAGGCGCTGAAGAACAAGACGCCGTTCGACTACGCGCGCCCTGTCGACGGCGTGCGCGCGCTGGACCGCTACACGGTCGAGATCCGCGTCGCCAACAGCGATCCGCGCTTCCTGTACCACTTCGCCGATCCGATGGTGGGCATCGTCGCGCGCGAGGTCGTCGAGGCCTACGGCGACCGAATCATGGAGCACCCCGTGGGCACCGGCGCCTGGCGCCTGGCCGAGTGGCGCCGCTCCTCGCGCATGGTGCTGGAGAAGAACCCCAACTTCCGCGACGTGCGCTATCACGAGGAGGTCGGCCCGGACCGCCCGGCCGCGCTGGTCGAGGCGGTCAAGAAGCTGCAGGGCCGCAAGCTGCCGATGGTGGACCGGGTCGAGATCTCGGTGATCGAGGAATCCCAGCCGCGCTGGCTCGCCTTCCTGCGCAAGGAATTCGACTTCATGGACGAGCTGCCGGAGGACTTCGCGCCGGTGGCGATCCCGCAGAACAAGCTCGCGCCCAACCTCGCCAAGGACGGCATGCGGGCAATCCGCTACGAACGCGCGGACATCTCGGCGTCCTACTTCAACATGGAGGACCCGGTCGTCGGCGGCTACACGCCGGAGAAGATCGCGCTGCGCCGCGCGATCGCGCTGGGCGTGGACGTCGAGCGCCAGGTGCGGCTGCCCCGCAAGGGCCAGGCGATCCCGGCGCAGGGCATCATCTCGCCGGGCGTGACCGGCTACGACAAGGCCTTCAAGACCGAGATGAGCCAGTACGACCCGGCCCGCGCCAAGGCGCTGCTGGACCTGTATGGCTACGTCGACAAGGACGGCGACGGCTGGCGCGACCTGCCCGACGGCAGCCCGCTGGTGCTCGAGTACGCGACCCAGCCCGATGGCCGCAACCGCCAGCTCGTCGAGCTCTGGCAGAAGGACATGGATGCGCTGAAGGTGCGCATCAAGTTCAAGATCGCCAAGTGGCCGGAGAACCTGAAGGCCGCCAACGCCGGCAAGCTGCAGATGTGGGGCATGGGCTGGAGCGCCGACATCCCCGACGGCGAGAACTTCCTGGGCCTGGCCTACGGCGGCAGCAAGGGGCAGTCGAACAAGGCCCGCTTCGATCTGCCCGAGTTCAACGCGCTGTACCGCAAGCAGCATTCGATGGCCGATGGTCCCGAGCGCGTCGCGGTGATGCAGGATGCGCAGCGGCTGCTGACGGCCTACATGCCCTACAAGGTCGAGGTGCACCGCATCTACACCGACATCACCCAGCCCTGGGTGCTGGGCTACGACAAGAACCTCTACCAGCGCGACTTCTACACCTTCGTCGACATCGACACCGACGCGCTGGCCAAGGCCCATGTGAACAAGAAGCCCTGAGCGCTTCGACGACCGCCCCGCCATGACGACGATCCGCGCCCGCCGCCCGTCCTCGAACCTGCGCGGGGCCGTCCTCGCGTCCCTGCTGGCGCTGGCCGGCCTGAGCGCCGCGCAGGCGACGGACGGCGCGAGCGCGCCCGCGACGTCCCCGGCATCCGCGGCGTCCCCGGCCTCGGCCTCGGCCCCCAAGGTGCTGCGCTACGCCTTCCGCGTCGCCGAGACCGGCTTCGATCCGGCCAAGGTCAGCGACCTCTATTCGCGCATGGTCACGCCCCACATGTTCGAGGGGCTCTACACCTACGACCAGTTGGCGCGTCCCGCGAAGATGAAACCGCTGACCGCGGCGGCGCTGCCGGAGAGCGCCGACGACTACAAGCTGTGGACGGTCAAGCTGCGCCCCGGCATCTATTTCTCGGACGATCCCGCCTTCAAGGGCAGGCGGCGGGAGCTGACGGCCGAGGACTACGTCTACACCTTCAAGCGCTTCGCCGATCCGGCTGTGGCCTCGCCGTCGTGGAGCGAGGTGGAGGAACTCGAGCTGCTTGGACTCAACGAGTACCACGCGCAGGTCCGCAAGTCCGGCAAGCCCTTCGACTACGACAAGCCCATCGAGGGCCTGCGCGCGCTGGACCGCTACACGCTGCAGTTCAGGACCAAGGAGACGCGGCCGCGCCTGATGGAGGTCTTCGCGCAGGGCGACCTGTACGGCGCGGTCGCGCGCGAGGTGATCGAGGCCTATCCGGGCGACTCGATGGCGCATCCGGTGGGCACGGGGCCCTTCGTGCTCAAGCAGTGGCGGCGCAGCTCGCTGATGGTGCTGGAGCGCAACCCGCATTACCGCGAGCGCTTCTACGACCAGGAGGTCGATCCCGCGCCGGACGATGCCGAGGGCCAGGCGCTCAAGGCGCGCTTCAAGGGCCGCCGCCTGCCGATGATCGATCGCGTCGAGATCGGCGTCATCGAGGAGAACCAGCCGCGCTGGCTGTCCTTCCTCAATGGCGAGTACGACTTCATCGAGCGCACGCCGGAGGACTTCATCAACCAGGCGATGCCCAACGGCAAGCTGGCGCCCAACCTCGCCAAGCAGGGCAAGCATGCCTACCGGACCGTGGCCTCGGACGTGCTGTTCACCGTGTTCAACATGGAGGACCCGCTGGTGGGCGGCTACACGCCGGACAAGATCGCGCTGCGCCGGGCGATCGCGCTGGCCATCGATGTCGAGCGCGAACTGCGGCTGGTGCGCCGCGGCCAGGCGATCCCGGCCCAGTCGCTCTACATGCCGGGCACGACCGGCTACGACCCGGCGTTCAAGAGCGACATGAGCAGCTTCGACCCGGCGCGCGCCAAGGCGCTGCTGGACCTGTACGGCTATGTCGACAAGGACGGCGACGGCTGGCGCGACCGGCCCGACGGCTCGCCGCTGGTGCTGGAAAGCCTGACCACGCCGGAGCAGTTCCAGCGCCAGATCGACGAGATCGTCCAGAAGAACCTCAACGCGGTGGGGCTGCGTATCGCGTTCAAGCCGGCCAAGTGGCCCGAGAACCTCAAGGCGCTGCGGGCCGGCCGCTATCAGATCTGGTCGCTGGCGACCTCGGCGGCCAAGCCCGATGGGCAGGACTCGCTCGCGCGCATGTACAGCGGCCAGATCGGCGCGCAGAACTACGCGCGCTTCCGGTTGGCGGCCGTCGACAAGCTCTACGACGAGGCCTCGCACCTGCCCGACGGGCCGGAGCGGCTCAAGATCTTCGACGAGACCAAGCGCTACGCCACCGCCTACATGCCCTACAAGTACCGCGGCCACCGCTTCATCACCGACATCGCCCAGCCACAGCTGATCGGCTACCGCCGGCCGCAGTTCTGGCAGAACTGGTGGGAGTACGTGGACATCGATCCCGACGCCGCCGCGAAGTTCAAGCACTAGCCTCCGAGGTCCCGACGTCCATGCGCGCACGCCGCCCCGCTCCGAATGCCGTCCCGCACGGCGTCTTCCTCGATCGGATCACCGGCGCCATGCGCCGCGGAGCCTGGACGCTGGGGCTGATGGCGGCCTCGCTGGCCGTCGCGACGGGCGCCGGCGCCGCGGCGTCCCCGCCGCCGGCGGGCGGCTCGCCCTCGGTCCAGGCGCCCGCGGCACAGCCGGAGAAGGTGCTGCGCTACGCCTTCCTGGTGGCCGAGACCGGCTTCGATCCGGCGCAGCTGAGCGACCTGTACTCGCGCATCGTCACCGCCCACATCTTCGAATCGCTCTACAACTACGACTACCTGGCGCGGCCGTTCAAGCTCAAGCCCAACACGGCCGCGGCGATGCCCGAGGTGTCCGACGATTTCCGCACCTGGACGATCCGGCTGCGGCCCGGCATCTACTTCGCCGACGACCCGGCCTTCAAGGGCCGGCGCCGCGAGCTGACCGCCGAGGACTACGTCTACAGCCTCAAGCGCTTCTACGATCCGGCGACCAAGGCGCCGCTGTACTCGACCTTCAAGCAGGAAGGGATCCTCGGGCTGGAGGAGTTGCGGGTCGAGGCGCTGAAGAGCAAGCGCCCCTTCGATTACGACCGGCCGGTCGAGGGCGTGCGCGCGCTGGACCGCTACACGCTGCAGTTCCGGCTCGCCGAGCCGCGTCCGCGCTTCCTCTACAACCTCGCTGGCGGCGACACCTACGGCGCGGTCGCGCGCGAGGTCATCGAGGCCTATGCCGGCAAGACGATGGAGCACCCGGTGGGCACCGGGCCCTTCATGCTGGACCGCTGGCGGCGCAGTTCGCTGATCCGCCTGGTGCGCAACCCCGGCTACCGCGACGTGTTCTACGACGCCCAGCCCAATCCCGGCGATGCCGAGGGCCAGGCGCTGCTGGCGCGCTTCAAGGGACGCAGGCTGCCGATGATCGACGCGGTCGAGATCAGCATCATCGAGGAGGGCCAGCCGCGCTGGTTGTCCTTCCTGAACCGCGAGTTCGACCTGCTCTACCTGCTGCCCGAGGAGTACGCGGAGGTGGCCGCGCCGCACGGCAGGATCGCGCCCAACCTGCAGAAGCAGGGCATCCAGCTCTACAGCGTGCTGGCCAGCGACCGCACGATGTACTACTTCAACATGGAAGATCCGACGGTCGGCGGCTACACGCCGGACAAGGTCGCGCTGCGGCGCGCGATCGGCCTGGCGACGGACATCGCCACCGAGATCACCCGCACGCGCCGCCACCAGGCGGTGCCGGCGCAGTCGGTCGTGGCGCCGATGACCTGGGGTTACGACCCCGACTACAAGAGCGAGAACGGCGACTTCGACCTGGCGCGCGCCAAGGCGCTGCTCGACACCTACGGTTATGTCGACAAGGACGGCGACGGCTGGCGCGACCAGCCTGACGGCCGTCCGCTGGTGCTGGAGATCGCGTCCTCGCCGGACTCGCGCTCCAAGCCCTACGACGAGCTGTGGAAGCGCGACATGGACAAGCTGGGCGTGCAGATCCGCATCCGGACCGCGCAGTGGCCGGAGAACCTGAAGTCGGCGCGCGCCGGGCAGCTCATGATCTGGCAGCTGGGCTTCAACAGCTCGACGCCGGATGCGCAGCTCGGGCTGGAGCTGATGTACGGGCCGGCCTCGGGCGGGCAGAACCTGGGCCGCTTCAAGCTGGCGCGCTACGACGAGATCTATCGCCGCATGATGGTGCTGCCCGACGGCCCGGAGCGCGCCGCGCTGCTGCGGGATGCACAGAAGCTGCTGACCGCCTACATGCCGCAGAAGTTCCGCGTGCACCGGATCGTCAACGACCTGGCCCAGCCCTGGCTGATCGGCTTCCGCCGGCCGTACTTCAACCAGATCTTCTGGCCCTACGTCGACATCGACACGACGAAGCTGCCCCCGCGCTGACTCTCACTCCCGGTCGCACGCGTGACGCGCCCCCCGCCGGATCTGCGCTACCTTCCCGACCTCGACAAGGAGAGTCGCATGGTCCCGACGCCGCAGATCGACCACTACCGCCGCTTCCTGCGCGAGCAGCACGGCCTGGTCTTCGATGACTACGCCTCGCTGTGGGCCTGGTCGGTGACGGAGCTGGACGCGTTCTGGCGCAGCATCTGGGACCACTTCGACCTGCGCTCTTCCACGCCGTTCGAAGCGGCGCTCTGCGAGGAGCGCATGCCGGGCGCGGTGTGGTTCCGCGGCGCCACGCTGAATGTCGCGGCGCAGGCGCTGCGCCATGTCGACGCCGCCGACGCTGCCGGCCACCCGGCGATCGTGCATGCCGACGAGGCGATGCTGGCCCGGGGCGAACTCGGCGAACTGAGCTGGCCCACGCTCCAGCGCCAGGTCGGCGCGCTGGCGGCCGCGCTGCACGAGCTTGGCGTGCGCCGCGGCGATCGAGTCGTCGCCTACCTGCCCAACGTGCCGGCGACGGCGGTGGCCTTCCTCGCGGTGGCCAGCCTGGGCGCGATCTGGTCGGTGTGCTCGCCGGACATGGGACCGGTGGCGGTGCTGGACCGTTTCCGTCAAATCGAGCCCCGCGTGCTGATTGCCGCCGACGGCGTGCGCTACGCCGGCCAGGAGATCGACCGCATGGGCATGCTGGCGCAGCTGCTCGACGAGCTGCCCACGGTGGGCGATGTCGTGCTGCTGGCCAACCTCGACCCGCGGGCGGATCCCGCGCCGCTCTCGCGGGACGCCGGCGCGGACCGCCCGGCGCGGCGTGCGCATCGCTGGGACGACCTGGTCGCCCATCCGGTGTCGCGCGTGCCGGAGCCGGTGCCCTTCGACCATCCGCTATGGATCGTCTACTCCAGCGGCACGACCGGCTTGCCCAAGCCCATCGTGCACGGGCACGGCGGCGTGCTGCTGGAGATGCTCAAGGGGTCCATCCACAACAACGTCGGCGCGACGGCGGACACCGGCGACCGCTTCCACTGGTACAGCTCGACGGGCTGGATCATGTGGAACTGCCAGGTCGGCGCGCTGATGGGCGGCACGACGATCTGCCTGTTCGACGGCAGTCCCGCCGGCCCGAAGGACGCGCCGGACTGGAGCACGCTGTGGCGCTTCGTGGCGCTGTCGGGCGCGACCTTCTTCGGCGCGGGGGCGGCGTTCTACGCGAGCTGCCTGAAGGCGGGAGTCGAACCGATGCGCCATGGCGACCTGAGCCGCCTGCGCGCGGTCGGCAGCACCGGCAGCCCGCTGGCGGACGAGAGCTACGACTGGATCTGGGCGCACTGCCCCAAGCCGGACGGGCAGCCCATCTGGATCTGCATCATCAGCGGCGGCACCGACTTCGCCGGCGCCTTCCTGACCGGTCTGATCACCGAGCCGCTGGTGCGCGGCCAGATGCAGGTGCGGAGCCTGGGCGCGGCGGTGCATGCGTTCTCGGAGGCCGACGCGCACGGCCAGGGCCGTGCGCTCATCGACGAGGTCGGCGAGCTGGTCTGCACGCGGCCGATGCCGTCGATGCCCTTGTACTTCTGGGGCGACCAGGACAACGAGCGCTACCTGTCGAGCTACTTCGACATGTACCGCGGCCCGAACGGCGAGGGGATCTGGCGGCATGGCGACTGGCTGCGGATCACGCCGTCGGGCGGCGGGATCATCTACGGGCGCTCGGACGCGACGATCAACCGGCATGGCATCCGCATGGGGACGGCCGAGCTGTATCGCGCCGTGGAGGCGCACCCGGAGGTGCTGGACAGCCTGGTGGTGGACCTGGAGTACCTCGGACGGCCGAGCTGCCTGCTGCTGTTCGTGCAGTTGCGGGACGGGGTGGCGCTGGAGGCGGACCTGGAGCAGCGGCTGCGGGCGTCGATCAAGAAGGCACTGTCGGCGCGGCATGTGCCGGACGAGATCCACCAGGTGACCGCGATTCCGCGGACGCTGTCGGGCAAGAAGATGGAGCTGCCGATCAAGAAGCTGCTGCTCGGCGCGGCGGCGGAACAGGTCATGAAGCGCGATGCGATGGCGAATGCCGATGCGGTGGCTTGGTACCAGGCGTTCGCACGGAGCCGGGCATAGCGGCGCAGCGGTGGCTAACGGAGCGGCAGCGCCGTAGCGGGCCGTCATGGCATCGGCGAAGGCGTGTCATCGTGTCCTGCTTTTGCCGCTCCTTGGCAACCCGTTGGACTGGTCACATTGCTTGAGGAGATCGGCGGTCGAAGTCAGTTGAGCACTTACGAACTGGCGCGGGAGGTGGCGGTGAATGCTGTAGTCCGCGAACGTGCGTCGGTCCCTTTGCTCGCGAAGCTGCTTGCCGATCGCCTTCGAGCGCTGGGCCTGCAAGGGACTGCAATGCCGATGTGGGCTCTCCAGGCGGCTGATGAGGCAGGCGTGAACGCCATGCACCCCGGTATCGCTGCCGCGCCGCGGCAACTGCCGCTCCCAGTCCAGGCACCGGTGATAGGCCGCGTAGTAGGCGCGGCTGATGGCCGCTCGCAAGGTCGCTTCGTCCGTGCTGGTGGATAAGCTGCGTGCCAGGGTAAAGAGATTGCGGCTGCTGACAGACATGGAGGCCTCACGCGGCGATTGACGTCAATGCGGGCCGCGCGAAAGCAGCCAGATCTGGAAGCACTCGACGCGGAGGTCGCGATTCGCGACTACATCATCGAAGCGGTCTTGCCAGACCGCGATGTCTGGCCCGATCAGCGCCGTATGAATGTCGAATCGTGCCCAGATGTCGCATTCATCGTGGTGGGTGCATAACCACGGCGACCCTTCGAGCGGAATCTCGTGGTGCCGCATGAACTCCGCGGCCAGGCGCAGCTTCGCCAGGACCTGTGCCGGCGTGACGCCGTAGCGATCGAGGATCTGCCTCATGGCCGCAGTGGTCGCATCCCAATCGGCCATCTCGCATCGCGTGAAGAGCTGGGAATTGGCCATGTCGTCGAACAGGGCCTGCGGATGGCGAAGCGCGTGGATCAGGTGCTCGAACGAGTCCGCGGCGGCAGGGGCCGTCTGGCAGGCGCTCGAGGGCGTGGCTGGAAGCAATCGGGTCATGGCGCTCATGAGCGGCTCCTTCGTGCGGGTCCCATGACCCGAAGGCCTGCAGTGTCGGCAGCCGCCGGCCGCGTGTCTCTCCTCCAAGTTGCGGGATCGATGGGGGAACTGATCGAGGGAGGCGGGTCCCCCTGCGCATCCTGATCATGGGGGTGTCCGTCAGGCCCGCGACAGGTGACCCGGCGATGCATCGCGTCACCGTCGACACCCTTGCTCGCAGACGCGCAACACCCAGGGTTACATGACAGCCGCGCGTCGGTTCGGGGCCGCGCCCCCGCTTCGGGCGACAGCGCCGCCCGGGGTGGGTGCCCAGCCTGTCGATGACATCGACCGTTCACCGGTCTGTCACCTCGGCCTCTGAACATCCGCCGCGTTCCACCGCCCCTGCGCCGTCAAGGCCTGACCCTCCAGTCGAGCCCGTGCGTGCCGCGCCGCGGTGGCAATCCCCATCCGCCGACCTCCCTGGAGTCCCCATGCGCAAGCCCCTTGCCCGCCGCCTCGCCCGCGTCTGCCTGCCGCTGACGCTGGCCTTGGCCGCCTCGTTCGCGTCCGCCACCGTCGTCACCTTCGACGACCTCGCCACCGACGGCTTCGTCCCCGCCAACTACGCCGGCCTCGACTGGTCCGCCAGCTCCTGGTTCCAGTACGCCGGCGAGCAAGCCCCATACACGCCGCATTCGGGCGACCGCCGCGCCACGCTCGGCTTCGACGGCAGCAGCGCCACCAGCGCCATCGGCTTCCTGACCCCCAGCACCTTCCAGGGCGCCTGGTTCGCCGGCTTCGACGGCGTCAACGTCGCGATCGACCTGTACCGCGGCGGCCTGCTGGTCGCCTCGACGTCGACGCTGAATCTGGGCGAGACGCCCGCCTTCCTGGCCAGCGGCTACACCGGCCTCGTCGACCGCCTGGTGTTCCGCAGCAACGACCCCGCCTTCTTCGTCATGGACGACCTGAGCTTCGCCGCCGCCGTCCCCGAGCCGGCCTCCGGCGCGCTCGCGCTGGGCGGCCTGGCCGTCGCCGCGCTGGTGATCCGCCGCCGCCAGGCGTCCCAATCCGCCGCCTGAGGAGCCCGCCATGACGCAGCAGCAAGCCCCCCGCCGCCAGTTCCTCCGCGCGGTCGCCACGGCCGCCGGCGCCACCGCCGCGATGACCAGCTTCCCGCCGGCCATCGCCCGCGCGTTGTCCATTCCCGCGGCCGTGCGCACCGGCACGATCCGGGACGTCGAGCACATCGTCATCCTGACGCAGGAGAACCGCTCCTTCGACCACTACTTCGGCACGCTCAACGGGGTGCGTGGCTTCGGCGACCCCTTCCCCGCGCCAGTGGCCGACTCGGCCAACGTCAAGGGCCGCTCGATCTGGGTCCAGCCCACCGCCAACAACGCCGCGCCCGGCGCGATCGCGCCCTTCCACCTGAACACCGCGCAGAACTTCGCCTTCATGCGCGTCAGCGGCACGCCGCACTCGTGGACCGACGCGCAGGCCGCCTGGGACCACGGCCGCATGAACAACTGGCCCAAGGCCAAGCAGAACCACTCGATGGGCCACTTCACGGCGCAGGACCTGCCGTTCCAGTTCGCCCTCGCCAACGCGTTCACGCTCTGCGATGCCTACCACTGCTCGACGCAGACCGGCACCAACACCAACCGGCTGTTCCTCTGGACCGGCACCAACGACCCGCTGCGCCTGGGCAACGGCCCGTCCACCGACAACAGCCACGACTGGTTCAACCCGAACCCGCTGGACGACTACACTTGGACCACCTATCCCGAGCGCCTGCAGTCGGCCGGCATCAGCTGGCAGGTCTACCAGAACATGGCGGACAACTTCACCGACAACTCGCTGGCCGGCTTCAAGGTGTTCCGCGACGGCTGGTACAACCGCCCGGGCTACTCGCAGGTGCTGAAGGACCGCGGCATCTCCACCCGCGACCTGGACCTGCTGCGCGAGGACGTGCTCAACAACCGCCTGCCGCAGGTGTCGTGGATCGTGGCCACCGCCGAGGGCTCCGAGCATCCCGGTCCGTCCAGCCCGGCGCAGGGCGCGGACTACACCGCCAAGGTGCTGGACGCGCTCACCGCCAGTCCGGACGTGTGGGCCAGGACCGTCCTGTTCATCAACTTCGACGAGAACGACGGCTTCTTCGACCACATGCCGCCGCCGGCCGCGCCGTCCTATGTGAGCTGGAACGCCAACCCGGCGCAGGCGGTGCTCGCGGGCGCATCGACGGTGGACACCACCGGCGAGTACTGCGAGATCCTCAACGGCGCCTCGCCGACCTACCTGCACCGTCCCTACGGCATGGGCCCGCGCGTGCCGCTGTACATCGTGTCGCCGTGGAGCAAGGGCGGCTGGGTCAACTCCCAGGTGTCCGACCACACCTCGGTGCTGCGCTTCATCGAGGCGCGCTTCGGCGTCAAGGAGACCAACATCGGCGCGTGGCGTCGCGCGGTCGCCGGCGACCTGACCTCGTGCTTCAACTTCACCGATCCGGAGGACAGCGAGTTCTTCTCGAAGCTGCCCGGCACCGTGGCGCTCGCCAACCGGGCCCGAGCGCTGCCCGCCACGACGACGCCGCCGGTGCCCGGCGCGCTGCAGCTGCCGTCGCAGAACGCCGGCGTGCGCCCCGCGCGGCCACTGCCCTACGACCTGCAGGCGACCGCGGCGCTGAGCACCGGCGCCGGCCCCAATGCGACGACGATCGCGGTCACCTTCCAGAACACCGGCACCGCCGCGGCGGTCTTCCACGTCTACGACCGCACACGCCTGAACGAGATCCCGCGCCGCTACACCGTCGAGGCGGGCAAGCAGCTCACCGGCAGCTTCGTGCCGCAGACGACAGGCGCCTACGACCTGTGGATCCTCGGCCCGAACGGTTTCCATCGCCACATCGCCGGCAACGCGCGTCGCGCGGCGGCGGCCGGCCAGCCCAATCCGGAGGTGATCGCCCAGGCCGCGCCGGCCACCGGCGAACTGGTGCTGACGCTGGTCAACACCGGTCCGGTGGCGGCGACCTTCAGCGTCGCCCACAACAAGTACCAGACGGGCGCGCCGCGCAGCGTCAACGTGCCGGCGCGCAGTCGCAGCGAACTGCGCCTGGGCGTCGCCGTCGCCGCGCATTGGTACGACGTGTCGGTGCGGGTCGGCGGCCAGCCCGACTTCCTGCGGCGTTTTGCCGGCCACATCGAGACCGGCGCGCCGTCGGTCAGCGATCCGGCGATGGAGGGCCTCGCGAAGGCGGACCAATACCGCGTGCAGGGCGTCTGACCGAGCGGCGGGGCAGGGGCGCGGGAGCGCCTCTTGCCCCGCCCGGGCCTCCCCATGAAAACACGGAGGTCCTCATGCCCGTCATGCGTCTTCGTCCTTCCCGCGCCCCCGTCCAGCGCGGCTCTTCCCTGCGTGCCGCCTGCGCGGCGATGGCATGGCTCGGCGTCGCGGTCGCAGGCGCCCAGGCCCAATCGACGGTCGTGCCGCCGGACGCGCCCGGCTTCACCGAATACGTCGCGAGCCAACTGCGCCAGCAGCTGGGCGATGCGACCGTGGTCGTCCGCGAGCCGCTGACGCTGGGCATCGCCAGCGAGCGCACGCCGCTCGACAAGCTCTATGCGGCGTGCCAGAGCAACCGCAGCCATTGCGCCGACGACGTCAACGCCTTCGTGAAGACGCGGACGCAGGCCTTCCGCGCGGCGACCATCCCGGCCACGCGCGAGACGCTGCGGCTGGCGGTGCGCACGGCCGCGTCGGTGCAGCAGGCGCAGCGCGAGGTCGGCGGCGACGCGACCACCTTTCGTCCGCGGCCCTTCGTCGGTCCGCTGGTGACGGTGCCGGTCTTCGACACGCTGCGCGCCTCGCGGCTGATCAGCGAGAAGGACTACAAGACCTTGAACCTGTCGGTGGACCAGGTGCGCGAGACCGCGCGCAAGAACACCTACGACGCGATGCCGCAGGTGCTGCAGACCGCCAAGCCCGCGGCGGCCGGCGAGGTGGGCAAGCTCGACGGCCCGGTGCCGCAACCCAGCCGCCTGGTCTTCATCGACGACTGGAAGCCGCTGGCCGACGCGCAGAAGGGCAAACTGATCGTCGCCGCGCCGTCCAATGACACGGTGCTCTACGTCGGCGACGACGATGCCGCGACGATCGACGCGCTGCGCGCGCAGGTGCGCGAGATCATGGGCAAGTCCGCCAATCCGCTGACGGACGTGCTGCTGCGCTGGTCGCCGTCCGGGTGGACGGTGATGCCCTGAATGCGGTGAATGCGGGGAGGGGCGCTACACTCCGCCCGTCGAAAAAGGCAGATCTGGTCTGGTAAGCCCAGGTCCTTCCTCACGGAAGCTCTGACTCTGCCCGCGCATGGGTCCCCACGACGAACGTCCGATGCAGTCCTGCATCGCCGGGTTCGTCGGTGGGGTTCTCAAGACGAAGAATCGCTCCGGCCGAACGGTCATCGAGAGAGGAAACGTCCATGCGCGCGATCCCCCCACACGACGTCATCATTGCGGGCGCAGGCCCTGTCGGCTTGATGCTGGCCTGCGAGCTCCGGCTCGCCCGTTGCTCGGTGCTGGTGCTCGAGCAGGCCACCGGCCCCGATTCACCGCTCAAGCAGCCGCCTTTCGGCGTCCGCGGCCTGTCCATCCCCACGCTCGAGGCGCTGCACCGCCGCGGATTGCTCGACGCCGTCGTCGGGACCGTGGGCAGCGGCGATACCGTGCCGCCGCCACCATGGGCGCAGCAGCCTCGGCGGCCCGGTGGCCACTTCGCGGGGATCCAGTTCTTCCACGACAGGATCGACACCGCGCGCTGGCCCTGGCGCCTGCCAGGCCCGTTCAGCGAGAGCCAGCCCAGCACCATGGCCCGTATCGAATCGGCGCTTGCGGCGCGCGCTACGGCGCTGGGCGTGGAGATCCATCGCGGGGTGCGCGTGGAGGACCTGACGCAGTCGGACGACAGCGTCTGCGTGCGGGCTGGCGGCCAGGCGATGCACGCGCGATGGCTGGTGGGCTGCGACGGCGGTCGCAGCCGGGTGCGCAAGGCCGCTGGCTTCGAGTTCGCCGGCACCGAGCCGGAGTTCACCGGCTACTCCGTGGACGTGGAACTGGCCGATGGCGCGGCGCTCGCTCCGGGCCGTCACTACACGGCAACCGGCATGTACACCTACCAGCCGCCCGGCGTCATCGCGATGGTCGACTTCGATGGCGGTCATTTCCACGGCACCGCGCCGATCACCGCTGAGCATGTGCAGACGGTGCTTCGCCGCGTCAGCGGCACGGGGGTCCGCGTCAAGGCGCTACACCTCGCCACGACCTGGACCGACCGGGCCCGCCAGGTCACGTCCTATCGCCGCGGTCGCATCCTGCTGGCCGGCGATGCCGCCCACATTCATTCGCCGCTGGGCGGGCAGGGACTCAACCTTGGGATCGGCGACGCCATGAACCTGGGATGGAAGCTAGCGGCGACGATCCGCGGCGATGCCCCCGAAGGCCTGCTCGACAGCTACACCGCCGAGCGGCATCCCGTCGGCGCCCAGGTGCTGGACTGGTCGCGCGCGCAAGTGGCGCTGATGCGGCCGAGCCCGGCGACGCGGGCTCTGGCCGCGATCATGCGCGACCTCATCGAGACCCGCGACGGGGCGACGTATTTCGCCGAACGCGTGTGGGGAGCGACGCTGCGCCACGACCTCGGCGACGCCCACCCGTTGGTCGGCCGAAGCGCGCCGGACCTTGCGCTGGGTGACGGGACCACGCTGGCGGCGCATCTGCAAACGGGCCAGGGGTTGCTGTTGGACATGGACACCGCAGCACCGCCGCGCGAGTGGTCGCGGGGCTGGAAGGACCGCATCGCCTATGTCGCCAGTGGCGTGAAGGAGGACCGCGGCATGCGCACATTGCTCGTACGACCCGACGGCGTTGTCGCGTGGGCTGGCAGCGGCGGCGATGACGCGGAGTTGGAGCAGGCTGTTCGGCGGTGGTTTGGCGAGCCGTCCGTCGAGCGAGGTTGATGCCGGTGGCAGGCAGCACCACGACCTAGGTCATGCCGACGGCCCTCGGCGATTCGCTATCGTCGCCCGCTGACTCCATGTTGAAGGGCCGTCATGCTCGACCTGCATCAGTTCATCGCGCTTTTCCAGGGCCGTCCGGTGCCCGAGGACCTCATCCGCCTCGGCGGCTTCCAGAACGTCGTCAAGACGCAGTACACGCAGAGCCTGTGGCTCACCGACCATGAGAAGCGCGGCCTGGAGGCCGGCTGGTCCGCCGACCCCGCGTTCCTGGAGCGGCTGGTGGCCATCGGCGTGGCCAACGGCTCGGGCTCGTTCTACGCGCTGTGGAATCCGGATGACGGCAGCGAGCCGGCGGAATGGCCGGTGGTCGTGTTCGGCGACGAAGGCGGCGAATGGGTGATCGCGCGCAACGTGCGCGAGTTGCTGCAACTCAGTGGCCTGGACGTCGAGCCGTATGTCGACCACGAGAGCGCCTACTTCTTCATCGACGAGGACGAAGAGGACGGGGACGACTACGCGAGCGACGCGATCGAGGACTACCGCGAATGGCTCAGCGAGGTCGCACAGCTGGACCCGCTCACCGACCCGGATCCGGTGGTCGAGCGCGCCCGTGCGCAGTGGCAAGCGCAGTTCGACGCGTGGAAGGCGCCCTACCTGGACGGGCGCTGAGAAGAACTTGGCCGGTCGCGACGGCGGGTGCGCCGTCAGGCGGAGGCGGCCGTCGCCTCGCGCTCATGCGCATCCATCCGCTCGCAGCTGTCGCAGCCGTGGCAGCGATCGAAGACCGCCGCCTCGTCCAGCGCCTCCAGGATGTCCCGCCACCGGCAGCGCCCCGACTGCGCATACGACACCATCTGCTCCAGGCGCCGCCGGTCCTGCTCGCCTTTCGCTTCATAACGGCCCATCAAGGCGCGCAGGGCCTGGGCGTCGCCCGGCGGTGGATCGACCAGCCGCAGGCTGTCGTCCGAGGTCGACAGCCAACCCTCCTCCGCCAGCAGCGCCGCCAGCGCGCGCAGCTTGGTGAGCGGCCGCCGGAGACGTCGATGCAGAGCGTCCAGCGTCCATCCCGCTTCGTCGGGCGGCGTCTCGCGCAGCGCCTCGATCAGGGCCTGCGCGTCCGCCGGCACCGGGTAGCGGCCATTCAGGAAGAACTGCTGCACCGACCGGTCGCCCGACACGAACAGCAGCGTGCAGTCCGCGCGTTCGCCGTCCCGGCCCGCCCGGCCGGACTCCTGGTAATAGACGTCCAGCCCCGCCGGCAACTGGTAATGGACGATGCGGCGGATGTCCGGCTTGTCGATGCCCAGGCCGAATGCATTGGTCGCGACCATCACCCGGACCTCGCCGCGCATGAAGCGATCCTGCGCGTCGTGCCTCGCCGCCGCGCGCAGGCGGCCGTGATAGAGCGTCGAGGCCACGCCCGCGGCGAGCAGCGCCTCGTGGACCGCCTGCGCTGACTTCACCGTCGCGGTGTAGACGATGGTGGAGGGCCCGGCATCCGGATCGGCATGGGCCTCGGGATTCGGCGCAGCATCCGCGGTGTCGATCGCATCGCTCTCGGGTGACTGCGCGATGATCTCGATCAGGCGCCGCAGCTTGTCCGCGTCGTTGGCCAGGGGCTCCACCCGGTAATGCAGGTTGGCGCGATAGCTGCCGCCGATCAGGCATCCGGCGGCCGGGATGTCGAGCTGACGGGCGATGTCATCGATCACCTCCCCGGTGGCCGTCGCGGTCAGCGCCAGCACTGTCGGCGCGCCCAGCGCCTTGCGCGCGGCGCCCAGACGCAGGAAGGCGGGGCGGAAGTCGTGTCCCCATTCGGAAATGCAATGGGCCTCGTCGACGACCAGCAGGTCGGTGGGCCGCTCGGCCAGGCGCGCGACCCAGTCACCGTCCTCCAGACGCTCGGGCGTGAGCAGCACCACCTGCGCGGTGCCGTCGAGCGCGGCGGCCTCCTGCTCCGACAGCGCCGCGGCCGGCAGGCCGCTATGGACCTGCGCGCAAGCGATGCCCAACGCGCCAAGTCGTTCGCACTGGTCTTTCATCAGGGCGATCAGCGGCGACACGACCACCGTGCGCCCCGGCAGCAGGGCCGCCGGCAGTTGATAGCACAGCGACTTGCCTGCGCCGGTGGGCATCACCGCCAGCGTGTTCAGGCCGCGCAGCACGCGGTCGATGACCTCGCGCTGGCCGGGCCGCCATGTGCGCAAGCCAAAGCTGCGCAGCTGACGTTCGAGGGTGCGTTGCGAGGGAGGACGACGACGCGGCATGGAGAACGGACATTGAACGCGGAGGATGCGCAGCCGGCCTCAGCAAGCCGCGCGCCCGGGTCGACGGCCGCCGAGGCATTCGGACAGCGAGGGACAATCGCCGCCTCGACGGCCCCGGGCCGGCTCGACCGCCTTTCCTCCTTCACGCCGGGTGCCGCCAGACCGCTCATGACCGACCCTCAATACACGACCTTGCCGCCATGGCCCAACGCTTATCCGGCCACCGGTGCCAGCGCCACGCTGAAACGCCTCAACGAGGACTTCATCGTGACCGAACTACCGCTGCAGCTGCCCTCCGGTGAGGGCGAGCACCTCTGGCTGGACGTCGAGAAGAACGGCGCCAACACCGCCTTCGTCGCCCAGCAGCTGGCCGCGGCGGTCGGAGTGCAGGACAGGGACGTCGGTTATGCCGGCCTCAAGGACCGCTACGCCATCACCCGCCAGTGGTTCAGCATCTATCTGCCCAAGGGCGAGACGCCCGACCTGACGCTGCTTCAGCATCCGGAGTTCAAGGTGCTGAGCCAGAGCCGTCACGTGAAGAAGCTGCGCCCTGGCGATCTGCGGGGTAACCGCTTCCGCATCGTGCTGCGGGAGGTGACCGGCGACCGCGGCGCCATCGAGGCCAACCTCCAGGCCGTGGCGTCCCAGGGCGTGCCCAACTACTTTGGCGCCCAGCGCTTCGGCCACGACGGCGGCAACGTCGAGCAGGGCCGCGCCATGCTGGCGCGCGAGATCCGCGTGCGCAACCCGAAGAAGAAAGGCATCTACCTGTCGGCGGTGCGCTCCTTCGTCTTCAATGAAGTGCTGGCGCTGCGCATCCAGAAGGGGCTCTGGGGCCAGACCCTGCCCGGCGACGTGATGGACGAGGCGGGCCGGCCCACCGGACCGCTCTGGGGGCGGGGTCGCGTCAGCACCACCGACCAGGCGCAGGCCCTGGAGAACGGCGTGGCCGAGCGCCACGCCACCTTGTGCGACGGCATGGAACACGCCGGCCTCGATCAGGAGCGCCGCGCCCTGGTGGCGAGCCCGGCGGAGATGTCGTGGGAATGGCCGCAAGCCGATCAACTGGTGCTCACGTTCTCGTTGCCCGCCGGCAACTACGCCACGTCCGTCCTGAGCGAAATCCTCCGCGCCTCGGAGCCGGACCGGCACACCGAGGACGAGCCCGCCGCCGTCGAGTGAGCGCGCCGCAGGCGCCGCGAGCGCGGGGTTGACGTCCCGCTCCCTGCTGTATTACTGTAGCGATACACGTCGACGACACCGGTCGGCGCGCCAACGATCCGCCGATGGACACCGACCTGCTCTTCAGCATCAACCCCGGCTCTTCCGAGCCGATCTACCGCCAGTTGGTGGAGCAGCTGCGCCGCCGCGTCGCCAGCGGCCAGCTCGTGGCCGGGCAGGAGATCCCGTCGGTGCGCGAGCTGGCGCAGGCGCTGGCGGTGAATCCGATGACGGTCTCCAAGGCCTTCGGGCTGATGGAGGCGGAGGGGCTGGTGGAGCGTCGCCGCGGGCTGCCGATGGTGGTGGCGGCGCAGCACCAGAAGGCGATGAAGACGCGGGGTCGCGTCGAGCTGCTGCGGCCGGTGCTCGCCCAGGCCGCCGCCGAGGCGCGGCAGCTCGAGCTGCCGCCCGAGCAGGTGCTGGCGCTGTTCAAGACGCTGCTGGAAGACAAGGGAGAGACGCGATGACTCAAGCGATGGAATCGGCGATGACCCACGCGCTGGCGGTGGGCGACCGTGCCTCGGCGCAGGCCCTGGCGGATGACGCGCTCGGCGCGCCGCCGGTGCGCGCGAGCGGCCTGCGGGTCGACTTCAAGGGGCAGCCGGGCGTGATCGCCGGGCTGGACTGGGCGCTCGCGCCGGGTCAGGTCGTGGGCCTGCTGGGCCGCAACGGCGCGGGCAAGACCACGCTGCTGGAGACGCTGCTCGGGCTGCGTGAGCCGCAGGCCGGCGAGGTGCGGCTGTTCGGCCAGTCCGCGCTGCTGCCCGACGACGCGCTGCGCGCCCGGCTGGGCTACGTGCCGCAGCAGGCCGCGCTGTTCGAGGACTTCCAGGCCGGGGACCTGCTGCGCTATTTCCGCAGCTTCTATCCGCGCTGGAACGACGCGAAGGTGGACGGCCTGATGTCGCGCTGGGACATCCCGCGCGACCGGCGCGTGGGCCAGCTGTCGCAGGGGCAGCAGCAGCGGCTGTCCATCATCCGCGCGCTCGCGCATGAGCCCGACCTGCTGGTGCTGGACGAGCCCGTCGCCAGCCTCGATCCCGTCGGTCGGCGCGACTTCCTGCGCGAGCTGGTCGACCAGGTGCTCGACCGCGGCACCACGGTGCTGTTCTCGACGCACATCCTCTCCGACCTCGAGCGCGTGGCCTTCAACATCGCTTTCCTCAGCCGCGGTCGCATCGCGCTGCAGGCGCCGCAGGACGTACTGGCCGACGAGGTCCGGCTGCTGGCCGGTCCGGTGGGACGGCTGCAGGCGGCGGTCGACGCCCATGGCGGCCAGGTGCTGAGCCGGCGCGACCTGGGCGAGCAGCCGCGCTGGCTGGTGCGATTCGCCGAGGGGAACGCCCCCGCGCCCGATGCCGTGCTGCGCTGCGAGGCGCTCAACCTCGAGGACCTGTTCCTGGAGCTGACGCAATGAGCGCCGCGCTGCCGCTGCCCGGCCTGGGCGGCCATGCCGCGGTGCTGCGGGCGATGGGGCGCAAGGTCGGGCGCGTCTGGTGGCTGCTCCTGCCGGTGCTGGGTGCGACCGCGCTGGCGACGATGAGCAACCAGCCGCTGGCCGTCGCCGGGACCTTCTGCGTGACGTTGGCCATCGCGCTGCACCTGGCCTGGTGGGCGGCGGCGAATGCACTGCTGGGCTTGAACGATCCGCTGTCGGCGCACCTGATGCCGGGTCAGTTGCGGCGGCTGCGCGAGTCGGCGCTGGGCGTGTTCCTCGGCGTGGCCGCGGCCTGCGGCGGACTGCTGGGCCTGGTCTTCGACCATGGGCTGGCGTTCACGATGGGCGCCGCGGCGTTGATGCTGTCCTTCGCCATCTGCCTGCGCTGGCCGGTGATGTGGCTGGTGATCTGGGTATTGCCGTGGATCGCGTTGCCGCCGCTGCGCGAGCTGCCGTTGGCGCTGCAGGTGATGGACATCGCGCGCGAGTGGCATGCGCGCCAGCCCTTCACCCAGACCGGCGCGGTGCTGCTGTTGCTGGGCGCGGGCCTGTGGCATCTGTTCCAGGCCGGCGGCGCCGCGCATGCCCAATCCTGGGCTCAGCGCCAGCGCGTCCAGCACCTGATGACGATGCAGGGCAGCGCGGTGCCGGCGACCACGGTCTGGTCGCGTGGACCGCTGGCCTGGCTCGGCCGTTGCTTCCAATGGGCGCATCCGCTGTGGCGGGAACACCTGCTGCGCACGGCGCGGCCGACCACGGCGAGCGTGACCGCGCGCGCCGAATTCGTCGCCTTGCGCGGGCTGCACTGGTCGGCCACGGCCTCGACGACGCTGCTGCTTTTCGTCGTCTTCCTGATCGCCGAAGTGGCGCTGCTGGTCTTCCTGCCGGACCGCGCCGGGCGGGTGATCCGGGCGGCCCTGCCGGGGCTGTCGATCGGCCTGATGAGCGCGATGATCGGTCCGTTCTTCGGGCTGGACGCGACGCTGCACCAGACGCGCCGCGAGCAGGCGCTGCTGTCGCTGGTGCCCGGCATGCCGCGTGGCATCGAGATGAACCGCGTGGTCGGGCTGCGGCTGTTGCGGCATCACCTGGTGCTGTGGGGCACCGGCGTGGCGATGATGATGGCGCTGCAGGCGCTGGCGCCCGGGCATGACGACGGCTGGGGCAGCCCGCTGCTGGGCTTGAACTTCGCCGCGGTGGCGCTGCCCGGCACCCTGCTGGTCTGGCGCGACTGGTCACGCCAGGGCCTTCCCAAGGGCGCGCGGGCGGCGGTGCTGACGATGCTGATGGTCGCGCTGGTGGGCCTCAGCATCGCGGCGACCCATCGCTGGCACATCCCGGCCTTGTGGCAGGTGGCCGCGTCGGTCCTGGTGACCGTCGCGCTGGGCGCCTGGCGCTGGCGCGCGCTGCAACGGATGGCGCCCTTCTGGCCGGTCGGCCGTCACGCGGGCGAGTGAGGCCCAGGCCTCAGATCGGCAGCTCGGTGTAGTAGCGGCCGCCGTGGAAGATCAGCGGCTGCGCCAGGTCGGCGCGGCTGCAGGCCTCGACCTCGCCGACGAAGATGACGTGGTCGCCTTCCTCGTACTGGCTGCGGTTGGCGCATTCGAAGACCGCGGCGCAGCCCTCGAGCACGGGCGCGCCGCCGCAGCCCTCGCGGAAGGCCACGCCGGCGAAGCGGTCGATGTCGCGCGTGGCGAAGCGCTGCGCGAGCGCCTTCTGGTCCGCGGCCAGGATGTTGATCGCGTAATGCGAGCCACGGCTGAAGACCGGCATCGAGCCCGCGCGGCGGGCCAGGCTCCACAGCACCAGCGGCGGCGACAGCGAGACGGAGTTGAAGGAGTTGGCCGTCAGGCCCACCAGCGTCCCGTCCTCCGCCCGCGCGGTCACGATCGTGACGCCGGTGGCGAACATGCCCAGCGCGGCACGGAACTGCTGCGGGTCGAGCGGCGAGGTGGCACAGGCCGGGGACGGCGTGATCAAGGGCGGCTGGGACATGATGGGGGGCATTGTCGCCTCCCTAGAATGCCGCCATGGTTGACGCTGACTTCCTCCCCGATGCCGACCCGCAGCTGCCGGGTGCTCCCGCCGGATTCGGCCATTGCGATTGCCGCCGCTGCGGCGTGGACCGCGCGCCCGCGCACCCCGCCCGCCGCCTGTTCACCGGACTGCTCGCCGCCGGTGGCGTGTCGGCGCTGACGCCGGCCTGGGCGCAGGAGGGCGTGGACGTCGGCAAGCAGAGCCGCTTCACCAAGCTGGTCTCGGCCGAGCAGGTCGAGGCCGCCGCGCAGCAGCAGTACGCGCAGATGATGCGGCAGGCGCAGGCGCAGAAGGCGCTCGCGCCGGCCAATCATCCGCAGGTGCTGCGCCTGCGCGCGATCGCGCAGCGCATCATCCCGTTCGCCGCGACCTGGAACCCGCGCGCGCAGCAGTGGCGCTGGGAGGTCAACCTCATCGGCAGCCGCGAGCTCAACGCGTTCTGCATGCCGGGCGGAAAGATCGCCTTCTACTTCGGCATCCTGCAGCAGCTGCAGCTCAGCGACGACGAGGTCGCGATGATCATGGGCCACGAGATGGCGCACGCGCTGCGCGAGCATGCCCGCGAGCGCATGGGCAAGAACATGGCCACCAACGGCGCGATCGAGATCGGCGCGGCGCTGCTGGGCCTGGGCAACATGGGCCGCGGCATCGCCAACATCGGCGGCCAGCTGCTGTCGCTGACCTTCAGTCGTGAGGACGAGAGCGAGGCCGACCTGGTCGGCATGGAGCTGGCCGCGCGCGCCGGTTACAACCCCCAGGCCGGCGTGACGCTGTGGCAGAAGATGGGACAGGCGAGCAAGGGCGCGCCGCCCCAGTTCCTCTCCACGCACCCGGCCGGCCCGACCCGCATCCGCGACATCGAGCGCACACTGCCGCGCGTGCAGGGGCTGTATGCCCGCGCGCCCAAGCCCGAGCAGCGCTTCCAGCCGCCCGCACCGGCGAAATCCTGACCCTCGGCGCGCCGTCGCGGCGCGCGCAAAGCCCGATGCCATCGGCCCTCTCCCGAATCAGGGGGCGGCACGGTGATTGCCGGGCCGGCGAATGAGGTCCACACTGGCGCCTCGTCCACCGGGGGGCGTTCATGCCGCGTCAAGAGCCGTCGCACGGATCGGGTGCATCCGCCGCACCTGAAGATGGCGCCGCGCATGTCGGCGCGGCGCTCGACTACGTCACCGACGCGGTGATCCTGCTGCGGCACGACTGGACCATCGAGTTCGTCAACGTCGCCTTCGAGCGCGCCACCGGCCGGCAGCGGGAAGCCCTGATCGGCCGCAACTACTGGCAGTCGCTGCCCGGCGTCATGGGCGCGCGCTTCGATGTCGAGGCGCGTGCCGCGATGCAGTCGCGCACGGCCCATCTCTACGAGGAATTCAATGCGCGCCTGAGCAAGTGGTTCGAGTGCCGCGCGTTTCCCTGCGAGCTCGGGCTGGTGGTGCTGTTCATCGACATCACGATGCGCAAGGCCGACGAGCTGACGCGGGTGGACCTGGAGGAGAAGCTGGTGCGCATCCAGCGCATGGAGTCGCTGGGCACGCTGGCCGGCGGCGTGGCGCATGACTTCAACAACATCCTGGCGGCGATCCTCGGCCATGCGGGAATGATGCTGGACGAGCTGCCGGCCAACTCGCCGCTGCGCGGCCACATGCAGCAGATCAAGCGCGCCGGCGACCGCGCGCGGGACATCGTGCAGCGCATCCTCGCCTACGCCCGGGGCAGCGGCCAGGAACTGGCCAAGCATCGCCTGCGCCCGCTGGTGGAGGACAGCATCGGCCTGCTGCGCTCGACCCTGCCGGCCACGGTGCGGCTGACGGTGGACCTGCATGGCGACGACTGCGTGGCGACGGTGGATCCGGCGGAGGTGCAGCAGGTGGTGCTGAACCTGTGCACCAACGCGTGGCAGGCGATGCCGGGCGGCCACGGGCATCTGCATGTGGGACTGCGCGCGGTGCACTTCGACGCGCCGCGCGCCTTCGCGATCGGCCGCGTGGCGCCGACGCGTTATGCGGCGCTGAGCGTGCGCGACGACGGCCACGGCATGAGCGAGGACGTCACGAAGCGGCTGTTCGAGCCGTTCTTCACCACCAAGCCGCGGGGGCAGGGCACCGGCCTGGGCCTGCACATCGTGCATGGCATCGTGCATGCGCACGGCGGGGCCATCGATGTGCAATCGGCGCCGGGGCGGGGCACGCAGTTCTGCGTCTACCTGCCGGTGGTCGGCGACGAGGCGGCGCCGCTCGATACGGCGGCGCTCAGCCGCGTGGCCGATCCGGGCGAGGGCGAGCATGTCGTCTACGTGGACGACGACCCGATCGTGCTGCTGATGGTGGAGGCGCTGCTCAAGAAGGCGGGCTACGACATCCGGACCTACGCGTCGCCCGACGACTGCCTGAAGGACGTCGAGCAGGGGCAAACGCCGATGCAGCTGCTGATCACCGACTTCAACATGCCGGGCATGAACGGTCTGGAGCTGGCCGCGGCCGTGCGCGCGACGCTGCCGTGGGTGCCGGTGATCATCACCACCGGCTACATCGGCGAAGAGCTGACCGACGCGGCTGACCGCATGGGCGGCGTGGCGGTGCTGCAGAAGGAACGCAGCTTCGAGGAACTCGTCGAACTGGCGGCGCTGGCGCTGCGCGGCTTTCCGGAATCGCGCTTCCTGGACACCGGCCTGTCGCCGCTGTGAGCGCGGGCGCGGGGTTGCCTGCGCGGCGCCGCTCAGCCCCAGCGGCCGCCGACGAACGGGTTGGTGCGTCGTTCCTCGCCGAAGCTGCTTTCGGGACCGTGACCGGGGATGAAGACGGTGTCGTCGCCCATCGGCCAGAGGCGCTCGGTGATGGAGCGGATCAGCGTGTCGTGGTCGCCGCCGGGGAAGTCGGTGCGGCCGATGCTGCCGGCGAAGAGCACGTCGCCGACGAAGCAGCGCCGCGCGGACGCCGAGTGGAACACGACGTGGCCAGGCGTGTGGCCGGGGCAGTGCCGCACGGTCAGCGTTTCCTGGCCGATCTGGACGGTGTCGCCGTCCTCGAGCCAGCGGGTCGGCGTGAACATCTCCGCCGGCGGGAAGCCGAACATCGCGGACTGCTGCGGCAGCGCGGTGATCCAGAACTGGTCGCCCTGGTGCGGGCCGATGATGGGCAGGCCGCGCAGGCGGGCGAGCTCGCCGGTGCCGCCGGCGTGGTCGATGTGGGCGTGGGTCAGCCAGATGGCCTTCAGCGTCAGGCCGAGCCGCTCGACCTCGGCGAGCAGCCGAGGCACCTCGCCGCCCGGATCGATGACGGCGGCCTCATGGGTGAGGTCGCACCAGACGAGGGAGGCGTTCTGGCGGAACGGGGTGACGGGGACGGTGTGGTGGCGCAGGGGCATGGGGTCGCGGCAGGGGTGGCCGCGCGGAGGCGGCGTCGACGGCAATGTATCGGACTCGCGACCCGCTCGCGCGCCAAGGCAATGCCGCGACGCGGCGACCCGCGGCGTATCCGTGATTCCGCCCCGTCCTCAGCGACCCAGATAGAAGTCCATCGGAATCAGCTCGACCGCCCATCCGCCTTCCTCGCCCAGCGTGGCGGCCGGGTGCATGGACGCGATGCGCAGCGCTTCCTCCTGGCTGTCCGCCTCGATGATGAACAGGCCGCCGACCATTTCCTTCGTCTCGACATAGGGTCCGTCGGTGACCTGCGTCCTGCCGCCGCGCGGGCGCAGCGTCTTCCATCCTTCCAGGTCGCCCAGCGAGGCGGAGACCAGCACCTTGCCGGTGGCGCGCATCTTCTCGTCCAGCGCCGGGCACTGGCTGACCAGGGCCTTGACGTCTTCGGGCGCCATCGCGGCGAAGGCTTCGGGGGTGTAGTAGGCGAGGCCGAGGTATTTCATGGGCAGTCCTTGAGAGGGGTGATGCAGGGACGACGAACCGGCGCATCCGAATTCGACATCTTGCCGAAATTGACGTCGCTCCCCGTCCGCTGCAGACTTGCGGCCTTCATCCACCCACCCCGACAGGAGAAGACCATGGAACAAGCAGATCGTGTCGACCTTCTCGTGTCCGGCTGCCTGAGCGCCCAGCGCTCCTGACTCCGCGCTCAACGCGGGTCCATTGATCGTCGCGCCAGTCGCGGCCGGCTTCCCACTCAGCTCACGCCATGCGCCATCGCGCGTGGTCGGGTTCGCGCCTGCGCGAACGAAGCCAAATTCAATGGACTCCCATGATCGACATCGACTTCGAGACGCTGCAAGCGCTCGGTCTCACCCCCTTGATCGCCTCCCGCGCCGCGCAGCTCGGCGCCCCTGAACCCAATTCGCGCCTGGCGCGAGTGATCGAATCCCAACGCGACTGCTTCACGCTGCACGACGGCCATGGCGAGCGGCTGGCGCGCGCCCTGCCCCGGCTGGTGCAGCAGCTGCAGGCCAGCGCGCAGGCGCTGACGATCGGCGACTGGGTCAGCATGCAGGTGGACATCCACGGCCAGCCCTGGATCACCGATCGCGTCGACCCCGTCACGCAGATCGCGCGGCGCGCGAATGACGGGCGCCGCCAGCCGCTGGCGAGCAACGTCGACACGGCGCTGCTGGTGATGGGACTGGACGCCGACTTCAACGCGCGTCGGATGGAACGCTACATCGCCATGGTGACGGCCTGCGAGGTCACGCCGGTCGTCGTGCTGACCAAGCGCGATCTCGCGCCCGACGCGCCGGACCGCATCGCGGAGATGCGCAGCCGCCTGCCCCCGACCGTCCCGGTGCTGCCGGTCAACGGCCTCTCGCCGGCGACCTGCGCCGAGCTCGATCCCTGGATGCAGGCCGGACAGACGCTCGTGGTGCTCGGTTCCTCGGGTGTCGGCAAGTCGACCTTGATCAACACGCTCGCTGGCGCCGCCCAGGACACGGGCGGCGTGCGCAAGGGCGATGGCCGCGGACGGCACACGACGACGGCCCGCTCGCTGCATCGCACTGCGCTCGGCGCCTGCATCATCGACACGCCGGGGCTGCGCACCTTCCGGCCCGATGCGGACGCGCGCACGCTGGCGTCGTCCTTCGACGACATCCAGTTGCTCGCCCAGCATTGCCGCTTCCGGGATTGCCACCATGAGGGCGAGCCCGGGTGCGCCGTGGTGACGCAGGTCGACCCCGACCGGCTCGACAACTACAAGAAGCTGATGCGCGACGCGCAGCGCGGCGAGATGACGGCGCTGGAGCGCATCGCGCTGCGAGGCAAGTGGAAGGCGATCGGCAAGGCGGGCAGCCAGCGGGCGCGTGACAAGCGGTCGTGAGCGGCCATCACTTCACGATCACCTTGCCGACCATGCCGGCCTCGAAATGCCCCGGCTGCAGGCACGCGAACTGGAACTCGCCGGGCTGGGTGAACTGCCAGACGATGTCGCCGGTCTGGCTCGGTTTGACGTGCGCCATGTTGGCGTCGTCATGTTCCATCTTGGGAAACCGCTTCATCAGCGCGGCGTGCTGGGCGATGGAGTCCTTGGTGCCCAGCACCATCTCGTGCAGCACCTGGCCGCTGTTGTGGACGACGAACTTGATCGTCTCCCCCTTCCTGACCGTCACGTCGGACGGCGTGAACCGCATGTTGTCGGCCATGTCGACCTGGATGGTTCGAACCACCTGCCCCGGCCGGCCCTCCTGGCCGAAGGCGGTCGCCTCGACTTTCCCGTCGTCATGGCGGCCGGGCTTGGCGGGGTCCTCGTCGCCATGGGCGACCACGGCGACCGAGGCGAGGGACAGCAAGGCGAAGGCACAGGCGTGCAGCGTTTTCATGGGGACTCCTTGGGTGACCGGCATGGCCACGGGTTGCGAACGTCGAGGGGTGTCGGCATCGGGCCCGGAGCCCGCGACTCGAGGAGTCTGGACCTTGCCCCAGTGGGAAGGTCAAGCGGCTTGGGCTGACCTCCAACTGCGCCGACGCGGCCGAAGCAGACGTTTTTGCCGCATCACGGAGGTTCGTCACGCGGGTCGTCGCCACGGCGGCGAGGGGCGGGTGGGGCGCGCCGAAGGCACCGCGTCGTTGTCAGGCGGGGAACGGCACTTGCCCGCAGCAGGGCTCTTCCCCGGGGAGCAGACATGTTGCTGGAATCAGCGTCGAGCGCGATGGCGAGGTCCAAGTGGCTGCGCTGTTGATGCGACTGCGGTCGCCGCTGCTGCGGCGCCTGCTGGTGGCGTTCATGCTCGGCACGATGGTGCCGGTGGCGACCGCATCGGTGATCTGCCAGATGCTGTGCGCGGTGTCGGCAGATCACGGCGAGAGCCATGCGCACGGCGATTCCCCCGACCACCCCGTGGCCGACGCGCCGGCTGCCGACACCGGCACGCACGGCCTCTTTCACGGCCCCTGCCAACTCGCTGCCGTCCCGACCGCGCCCTCCGGCGCCGCGTCGGCGGTGCTGCTCAAGCTCACCTTCGAGTGGGCGCGCAAGCCGCCGTTCGGGATGGCGTCCCATGTGCTGCCGCCGCCCGACCCACCGCCCAAAGCCTGAGCGTCTCCGCAAGCGGCCGCTTCGCCCGCGAAGCGGCCTCCATCCTTTTTGCCGGCCTTGAAGCGGCCGGCCTACCGGAGACCGACATGTCCCATCAAGTCAACCAAGCCTGCGTCGAGGCGTGCAATGCCTGTGCCGATGCCTGCGACCACTGCGCCACCGCCTGCCTGCGAGAGCAGGACGTCAAGATGATGGCGAAGTGCATTGCCCTCGACATGGACTGCGCCGCCATCTGCCGACTCGCGGCGAGCTACATGGCGCGAGGCAGTCAGTTCGACCGCCAGCTCTGCCAGCTGTGCGCCGCCGTGTGCGATGCCTGCGGCGAGGAGTGCGCCCGGCACGAGCATCCCCATTGCCAGGATTGCGCGGTCGCCTGCAAGCGTTGCGCGGACGAGTGCCGCCGCATGGCGGCGTAGTCGGCCGCAGCGCCGCTTCTGACTTTCGCTTCTGACCTCGCAGATCCTTGGCGCTGGCATTGCGCCGAGGATCTGCGCCGCCCGGTCAGGAAACCGACGACGGGCGGTTCCGGGGCCCACGGCCTGCGCGCCGCGGCGTGAACCGTCACCTGGATGGAGGCGCCGCCTCGTCCCTGGGCGTGACGGGCCACGGCGTCTTCCGTCGGCCCGCCATCTCAGCGCCCATGGCCTGGAGCGCGGATCCGGTCAGCGCCTCAAGCGCTGCCGGATAGGCCGCGTGGTCCTCGACCTCGATGTGCCCGCGGTACAGCGTCGCGAAGCGGTCCCAGCGCTCGCGTGCGCCGGGCAATTCGTCGTCGCGCAGGCGGCCGTCGCGGATCGCCTCGAGCGTGGGCGCGATCGCGGCCCACTGCGCTTCCATCTCGCGATGCTCGGCGCCCAGCCGGTCGGCGAGCGCGCCCTGGCCGCGTTCGCGCAGCCGCGGCAGCACATGCCGTTCCTCGTCTTCGTGGTGCAGCGGCGCTGCCAGGGTGAAGTAGCGCAGCACGTCGCCGGCCGCGTCCCGCGCCTGACCGTCGCAGCCGTGCGCCGCGACGTGGGCGCCCAGGCGCGCCATCAGCGCCAGCGTCCGCGCCATGCGCTCGTGGCACGCGCCCATCAGCTCGAACGGCGCGTCGAAGCCGGCGGCGGGCGCGGCGTGCAGCGGGCTCACGCCGGGATCACTCCAGGTAGTGGCCCATCCGCTTGCGCTTGGTCTCGAGGTAGCGCTCGTTGTGCGGATTGGCCGCGATGCGCAGCGGCACCAGCGCCTCGACCTCGACGCCGCCGGCCACCAGCGCGTCGCGCTTCTGCGGGTTGTTGGTGATCAGCCGGACGCTCTTCACGCCCAGCAGGCACAGGATGTCGATGGCGTCGGCGTAGTCGCGCTCGTCCTCGGCATGGCCCAGGCGCAGGTTGGCGTCGATGGTGTCCACGCCCGCTTCCTGCAGCGCGTAGGCGCGCAGCTTCTCGACCAGGCCGATGCCGCGGCCCTCATGGCCCCGCATGTAGATGACGATGCCGCCTTCGTCCTTCAGCAGGTCCAGCGCGCCTTGCAGTTGCGGGCCGCAGTCGCAGCGCAGCGACTGGAAGACGTCGCCGGTCAGGCATTCGCTGTGCACGCGCAGCAGGCCGCCGCGCTCCTGCAGCGGACCGACCGACAACACCAGGTGCTCCGAGCCGGTGACCGGGCTGCGGAAGGCCCGCGCCTGGAAATCGCCCAGCGACGACGGCAGATGCACCACCTCCCACTCGGTCGCCCCTTGCGTGCCCAACGGGATCTTCTCGCAGTGATTCACAGCCATCTCTCCAGCAGTCACCTCGGCGCCCTCGCGGGCGGCCTCGTCGTTCATGTCGTGCGGTGCGCGCCCGTCGTCGTCGACCTGCGCGCCCAAGGGCCGCAATTTAACCGTTCTCAGGGTAAACGCGCTGTCGCGGGCTGGAGAGGCCTCTCGGTCGCAGGGGCCTGGGCATGCAAAATCGGCCGCACCGCCACCGCCCCTGGGACGCCCATGACCGCTCTCCCGCCCGCCGCCGCGCCCGCGTCGACCCCGACGCTACCCACCCCGCGCTTCGACGAGTTCCCCCGCTACGAGGCGCTCACCCAGCTGCTGTTCAGCTACGCGGAGGCCTGTCCCAACCTGGTGTCGGTGCGGTCGATCGGCAAGAGCTTCGAGGGGCGGGAGATCTGGGTCCTCATCCTGACCAACACCGCCACCGGCATCGACGTCGAGAAGCCCGCCTTCTGGCTCGACGGCAACATCCACGCCGCCGAGCTGACCGCCTGCACCACCTGCCTGTACTACCTGCACGACCTGCTGAGCAAGTACGGCACCGACGCGCAGGTCACCCACCTGCTGGACACGCGCACGATCTACATGGTCCCGCGCCTGAACCCGGATGGCGCCGAGCTGGCGCTGGCCGATCGGCCGCGCCACATCCGCTCGTCCACGCGCCCGTATCCCTTCGACGAGGAGGCCGTCGAGGGCCTGAGCGTCGAGGACATCGATGGCGACGGCCGCATCCTCACGATGCGGGTCCCCGACCCGCACGGCGGCTACAAGAAGCATCCCGACGACCCGCGCCTGATGGTCGCGCGCCAGCCCGGCGAATTCGGCGGCGAGTACTACCGCCTGATGCCCGAGGGCCTGGTCATCAACCACGACGGCCTGACCATCAAGGTCAACCGCGACAGCGAGGGCCTGGACCTGAACCGGAACTTCCCCGCCGGCTGGCGCCAGGAGTTCGAGCAGGTCGGCGCCGGCCCGTACCCGACCAGCGAGCCCGAGGTGCGCGCGATGGTCGACTTCATGGTCGGCCATCCCAACATCGGCGCGGCGATCAGCTTCCACACGCACAGCGGCGTGATCCTGCGGCCCTGCGGCACGCGCAGCGACGAGGAGATGGCGCCCGAGGACCTGTGGGCCTACCAGCGCTTCTCCAGGCTGGGCGAGCAGCACACCGGTTATCCGGCGGTGAGCATCTGGCACGAGTTCAAGTACCACCCCAAGGAGGTCATCACCGGCACGCAGGACTGGGTGTACGAGCACCTGGGGGCGCTGTTCTGGGTGGTGGAGCTGTGGTCGCCCAACAAGGAGGCGGGCATCACCGGCTACAAGTGGATCGACTGGTTCCGCGACCATCCGGTCGAGGACGACCTCAAGCTGCTGAAGTGGAGCGACGAGCACTGCGGCGGGCAGGCGCATGTCGAGTGGACCGCGTTCATGCATCCGCAGCTGGGGCCGGTGGAGATCGGCGGCTGGGACAAGATGAACTTCTGGCGCAACCCGCCGCCGCACCTGCGCGAGCGCGAGGCGGCGCGGTTCCCGGCGTGGATGAACCAGATCGCGCTCAGCCTGCCGAAGCTGGAGCTGCTGAGGACGGAAGTCCGGGCGCTCGGGCCGGATACGTGGCGGGTGCGGATGGCGGTGGGCAACAGCGGCTGGTTGCCGGCCTACGTGACCAAGCAGGCGCTGGCGCGCAAGCAGACCCGCGGGGTGATGTTCGAGATCTTCCTGCCGGTGGATCCCGAAGTGGGGCTCATCAGCGGCAAGCCGCGGATGGAAGGGCCGCAGCTGGAGGGGCATGCGCCGAAGCAGACGCAGCTGGCGTTCCTGCCGGAGCGGGATATCACCGGCGATCGTGCCTATGGTGAATGGGTGGTGAGAGCGCCGCAGGGCACGCGGCTGAGCCTGGTCGCGTGGGCGGATCGCGCCGGCACGGTGAGGACCGAGGTCACGCTCGATTGAGGCTGGCCGCACTGCGGAGACCGCAGCCCTCACCCCTGCCCTCTCCCGCAAGCGGGAGAGGGAGAAAGAAGCGCTCAGGCGTTCAATGCCTCGGCTCGCTCTTGTCCTGCTCGGCGGCCGCGAGCACGGCCTCGCGCCACAGCCGCGCGGGGATGAAGGTCCGCAGCTGCTCCATCGCGCGCTCGATGAGCTCCGGATGCAGCTCATGGCCCACCTTCGGCAGCACGTCGGCGGTGATGTCCGCGCCCAGCGCCATCAGCTCGCGCGCCGCGTTCAGCAGCGCCGGATACGGCAGCTCCGCATCGTCCTTGCCATGCAGCAGGTGGATCGACACCTCCTTCGGCGCATGCTGCGGCCAGTAGGCATACGCGCCGCCGAAGGCCAGCACGCGCCCCGCCAGTTGCTCCTCCTGCTGCAGCGCCTCCAGCGCCAGGATCGCGCCCTGCGAGAACCCGCCCAGCGCCACGCGCTCCCAGCTCATCTCCAGCTTCGCCGCCCAGCGGCGCACCAGCGCGATCAGCTCGGGCACCGCCGCCGTCAGGCGCGCTGCCTTGGCCGCGTCGTCGCCCTGCTCGGAATACCACTGGAAGCCCGCCCCGCCGCCCGGGATGGCGTCGAACGGCTCGAAGCCCTCGGGCAGCACCAGGGCCGCACGCGGGTATTGGCGATGCAGCGCCTCGGCCAGCGGGCGCATCTGCTCGGCGTCGGCGCCGGCACCGTGCAGCAGCACGAACAGCAGGTCGGGCGATCCGTCCTTGGGGATCAGCACATGGGCTTGGGTCATGGGGCGCGATTCTCCGTCAGGGGCCGTCGATGCGTTCCAGCGCGGCCCGAATGTCCGCGGCGTTCGTGGGCCTGACCAGCCGCTCCACCTCCTGGCCGTCGCGCATGAAGATCAGCGTCGGCCACAGCTTGACCTTGAAGGAACGCCCGAGCGGCTGCCCCTTCCCGTCCTCGACCTTGATGTGCTGGATGCGCTCGTGGCCGCCGCCGAAGGCCTCCACCAGCAAGGGCTGCGCGGCCTCGCAGATCGGGCACCACGAGGCGCCGAACTCCACCAGCAGCGGATGCTCCTTGGAGAGCGTGTCGACGGCGTCGCGGATCGGCTCGGTCAGCGCGTAATGGGCATTCATCGGCATGGGGAACTCCTGCTGGGTCGGGCCGGAAGGGCGCGCAACGCGAGGCCACGTCGGGCCGCTCCGGCGGGTTTCAAGCCTCAGGCCGCGGCGCGGCGCAGGCTCATCTCGAACACCACGCCTTCCGGCACATTGAATGCCCGGATGCTGCCATCCATCTTCGCCAGGTAGGTCCTGGCGACGAACAGACCCTGCCCGCGACGTTCCCCGGCGGCTTGCGGCGCGGTGTCGGAGACGCCGTATTCGAAGATCGTCTCCAGCATCGCCGCGTCGATCGGCGGCCCCTGGTTGTGGATGCGCAGCAGCACCACGCCGGGCTCGCCGGCCTCCAGCGTGAGGGCAATGGGCGTGCCCTCGGGCCGGTAGCGGTCCGCGTTGCGCAGCACGTGGGTGACGGCGTCCTCCAGCGCATAGGCCTCGGCCCGCACTGGCAGCGGCTCGGGCAGCGCCGTCGAGAAGCTGACGCCGTCGATGCCCGCGTAATGCGCGTTGGCCGCGATTTCCCGGCAGAAGGCGACCAGGTCGAGCGCCTGCGGATGCAGGTCGGCGGAGGCCAGCGCCTCGCTCGGCGGCGCGCTGCCGTAGAGCACCTTCACCGCCTGCTGCATCCGCTGCACGTAGCGATGGCTGGCATCGTCCGGCGCGCCGTGCAGCACCATCAGCGATTGCAGCGGCGACATGATCTCGTGGCCGACTGCATGCCACATCTCGCGCTCGCGCTCGGCGCGCAGCTGCTCGCGACGCAGGCCGTCCTTCACGCGGCTGAGCGCGTCGGCCAGGCTGCCGGCCAGGATGCCGAGTTCATCGCGGCCGCGCAGGTCGGCCACGTCCAGCTCGCCGATGCGCTGGTCCGCGCGCGCGTCCTGCATGTTGTAGGACACCGCCGCCGCGCGCTTGGTCAGCACCGCGATGCCGCGGATCAGGCCCAGCTCCACCATCAGCCAGGCCAGCGCGACCGCGGCCAGCATCGCGGCCGCCAGCCAGGCCAGCGGCCGCGCCTCGAGCGCGAGCTGGCGGTCCAGGCTGCGCAGGTCGCCGCGCAGCTCGAGCCGGTAGCGCCCACTCGGCGTCGCGACCTCGTCGGAGGCGGTCAGCCAGCGCACCTCGGCGGCATCGGTGCCGGCGCCCACGCCCAGCACCTCGCCGCGCACAGGCAGGCGGCGCATCACGTGGATCAGCCAGGGGAGCGCGCGCTCGGACAGCTCCGGCCCGCGCCGCTCGGCGATGGTCTGCGGCTGCCGGCCCTGGCGCTCGATGCGCAGCGTCTCGCCGGGCTGCAGCGAGGCGCCGATGCGGTCCAGCGACTGCGCCAGCGACGCGCCCGGCCGCGCGCTGTCGAACAGCACCGGGCCGTCGCCACGCGCAGCGTCGCTCGCGGGCGGGTCAGCCGCCGCCGCGGCCATCGATGCGCCCGGGGCCGACCTCGCCGGCTCGGCGGGACCGAGCAGTTCCACCCGCACGCGCGCCTGGTCGAGGTCGGCCGGCGGCCACACCGGTCGCGCGCGTTGCCCGGCGGCGTCGAAGAGCGCCGCCTGGAAGGCCTCCACCGGCAGCCGGATCGAATAGAAGGTCCGCCGCGCGCAGTCCGGACCGCTGCTGCCTTCCGCGCAGGGGCCCTCGCGCCAGAGCCAGCCGCGGAACTCGCGCACCGGCCGGGCCTTGCCGGGCAGCTGCGGCCCGGCGCCGATGAAGCCGGTCAGCCGCCCGCGCTGGGTGCCGTCGGCCGCCGCCGCGCCTTCGAACGGCGCGATCCAGGCCTGGGTCTCACCACGCAGCGTCAGCGTGACACGGGCGCGATGCACGCCGGCCAGGTCGAGCGCGCCATGCTGGCGCCCGGTCAGCGGGCCGCTCTCCAGGCTACCGACGAGATAGAGGAATCCACCCGCATACGCGTTCGCGCCGACGGCGGCGCACAGGCTCGCGCCATCGGGCCAGCGCAGGCCACAGCCGGCCATTTCCACGGCGCGCTGGGCCTTGTTCTGGTCGTCGAAGTCGATCGCCGAGAACGGCAGCAGCACCGGCGCCTGGCCGTCGCGGCCGCCGGCGCTCATCGTCGGATTGAGCAGCGCGAGCTGGCCGCTCGGATGGCGCAGCTGCAGCACGATCTCCGCCAGCGACTGCCGGAAGCCCTGCGCGTAGCGCTGGTAGGCGCGCTGTTTCTGGTCGATCAGCACCGTCAGCACGAGGCCCACCGTCGCCAGCGCCAGCAGCAGGAAGGCCAGGTGCACCACCGCGCGACGCCGGAACGCCGCCAGCCCCAGGCGCGGCACGGCCAGCGCCGGCAACTCGACCGGTCCGAGCTTCATGCGGCCGCCTTTATCGCGGACCGTGCCACCTGAACCCCCGCATCGGCACGTTCTCGATCGCGTCGAAGTCGGGATCGACCTCCTTCAGCGCCTCGCGCAGCGTGGACACATGCTTGCGCACGTTGTCGCGGGTGCGGCCGCTCTTCACCACGTCGTAGAGCTCCTCGTACGACACCACCTCCGGCGCGCGCTGATGCAGCGTCGCGAGGATGCGCTGCGCGGTCAGCGGCAGGTTGATGCGCTGGCCCTTCCACAGCGGGCTGCGCTGCCAGAGCGGGTCCAGCTGCAGCGCGTGCGGCGCGGCGGCGGCCGGCTCGGCGCTCGCGCGGGCCCGCGCGGCGCGCAGGATGTCGAGGAAGGTGTCGATGAACTCGGCCTCGTCGAAGCTGGTCTTCTGCAGGTAGTCCCAGGCGTCGAGCGCCTTCATGATCCCGCGGTAGATCGCCGCCGGCATCGCCGACACCACCAGCACCGGCGTGCCGGCGCCCAGCTTGTTGATCTCGTTGATCAGCGCGATGCCGGCATTGCGCTCGCGGCCGAGCTCGATGTCGAGCACCACCATCTCGTAGCGCTCGCGGGCCAGCGCGGCCTCGGCGGCGTCGCGGTCGAACCATTGATCGACCTGCAACTCGGGCCGCGCGGCGCGGATCCAGCCGGCCAGTTGCTCGCTGGTGGGGCGGTCGTCCTCGATGACGGCGACCTTGTTCCTGGGGATGACCATGGCGCCGGATTATGGACAGCCCCGGCCGCCCGCGCGCCGCCGCCCCGTGAAGGTTTCTTCCGGACCGTGAAGGGAGGCGCCACCCGCCCGCATTGAGGCTTCCGCGCCGTCTCCGGACCATGAGCGACATCCCAACAGCCCGTGAGCGGGCACCCCGGAGGACCTCATGAACGATCGCCTGCAATCGATCCGCAACGCCGCTGCCCGGCTGAAGGCTCGACTGCCCGGCTTCTCCCGCCGCGCCGATGCCGGCCTTGGCACCGACCTCGGCGACGAAGGCGCTGGCCTCGAGCGCACGACCGCCGGCGCCGACGGCTTCGGCCGGCGCGCCGGCGCGGGCCTGGTGCGCGCGCTGCCCTGGCTGGCTGGCCTGACGGCCGTGGCCGGCGCGGTGGCCTTGCTGGTGACGCACCCGCCGGTGCATGAGGTGCCGCGGGGCGCCGTCACGCTGCGCACCAACACGCTGACGGGCGGCATCACCGAGGCGCGCTCGGGCTCGGTGCTGAAG
The DNA here is from genome assembly GCF_014193045.1 of Mitsuaria sp. BK037. Lineage (NCBI taxonomy): Bacteria > Pseudomonadati > Pseudomonadota > Betaproteobacteria > Burkholderiales > Sphaerotilaceae > Roseateles > Mitsuaria sp. BK037. The sequence goes on from NZ_JACHYS010000003.1 coordinate 798,071, forward strand.
CTGCCCGGCCTGCATGAGGTCCGCGACCTGCCGGTGCGCGACCGCAGCTACCACCCGACGCGCTTCGCCCGTGCCGATGGCGAGGCGCCGCTGCAGTCGCTCGAAGGCCTGTCGCTGGGCCTGGACCTGACGGTGCGCTGGACCGTCGACCCGAGCCGCCTGCCGCAGCTGGCTGCCTCGCTGCCCGACGACATCGAGGGCGACGTGATCGCCCCGGCCCTGCAGGGCATCGTCTATCGCCAGATCGCGACGCACACCGTGCGCGAGATCTTCTCGACGCAGCGCGGCCCCATCCAGGCGGCGCTCGAAGGCGAGCTGCGCCGCAAGCTGGCGCTGGACGGCATCGTGCTGCGCGGCCTGGAGATCGGCAACGTCGACCTGCCCCACGAGTACCGCGAAGGGCTGGAGAACCTGCTGGCCGAGGGCCTGGCGAGCGAGAAGATGCGCTACACGCTGGAGCTCAAGGAGAAGCAGGTCAAGCAGACCGAGCTGGAGGCCGCGGCCGAGAAGGTGCGCCGCGAGACGGCCGCCGAGGCCTCGGCGCGCGAGCAGGTCATCGCCGCCAAGGGCCAGGAGGAGGCGATGAAGCATGTGCTGCCCTTCAAGCAGCGCCAGGTCGAGCAGCGCCAGCTCGAAGCCGAGGCGGAGCGTGTCGCGCGGGTCCGCATGGCCGAGGGCAACGCGCAGGCGCGTGGCATCGAGGCCGATGGCGAGGCCAAGGCGCGCGAGAAGCTCGCCGATGCCGAGGCCTACCGGCAAACGCGCATCGGCAAGGTCGCCGTCGACCAGATGGCCGCCGAGGGCGCGCTGCTGAGCCGCCATCCGCTGCTGATCCAGAAGGCCATGGCCGACAAGCTGTCCGACAAGGTGCAGGTGATCATCGCGCCGCCGCCGGCCGATGGCGGCTTCATCGGCAAGACGCTGCTGGGGACGAAGCAGGAGCCCGCCCAGGAACAGGGTGCCCAGTGAAGGCCATGAATGCCATGAACGCGATGAACGCGATGAACGCCAGGAACACCTTGACGACCTTGAACACCCCGGCGGCCGATGCCGTCGGGAAGGGGAATGCCATGGGCCGCATGAAGCTCGTGATGGCCGCCGCCATCGCCGCTGTCGCCGTGCAACTGCTGTGCGTCCACACCGCCGACGCGGCGACGGACGAGGTCGCACCGAAGCCGCCGATCAAGCGGGCCGGCGCCGCTGACGGCGTCGCGCCGGTGCGCACGGCGTTGGTGGTGCAGGACAACGTCGCGCTGCGCGCCGCGGCGAAGGACGGCTCGCCTGCCCAGGCGCAGCTGTGGCGCGGCGAGGCGCTGGAGATCCGCGGCGAGCGCCCGGATCATTTCCAGGTCTACGACTACCGCCGCGAGCGCGGCGGCTTCGTGCGCAAGGCCGCGCTGCTGCCGCTGGCCGGCCCGGCCGCGCAGCCGCAGGCGCTGCTGGCCGCGCTGCGCGTCGTGCGTCAGCAGCCGGGCGCGGAGTCGCTCGGGCTGGGCCTGGCCGCCGCCTACGTGCAGGCGGCGAGCGCGGAAGAGATCAACGGCGCGGACGGTGCCGAGGCGCTCGACGCGATGGGCACGCTGGCCGAGCGGCTGGCGGATCGCGCTTCGCGTGTGCAGCCCAAGGCGGATGGCTCGACGACGGCGGCGGAGACGCAGGTGGCCGCGCAGCTCGACGTGGCCGCGCGCTACGGCCTGCGCTTCCGCTCGCTGGAGCGCGAGGCCGGCGCGATGCAGCTCTGCTACGACGGCGAGGCGTTCCGGCGCGTGCTGGCGATGCCGGCCTCGACGCCCGAGCAGAAGGCGCGCGCGGCGCTCGCGCTGACGCGTGTCGACTGCCTGGATCCGGCCGCGACGCCGCCGAAGCGGGAGCAGATGGACCAGTGGCGCGCGGACGTGCTGGACAAGGTCGACCTGCGCGATCCGGCGCTCGCGACGCACTGGCGCAATCGCGTGCTGATGCGCCAGTCGGGCGTGTGGAGCAGCCTGTCCTTCATCCGCGCGCGGCGTGCCGGTGCCGGTGCCGGTGCCGGCGAAGGCGTGCCGGTCGCGAGCTTGCAGGTGGATGCGTCGTCGGCCGCGTCGCGTCGAGCGCTGGAGGCCTTCGCGCGCATCGTGCCGGCTGAGCTGTCGGACGACGATCAGCGCGACTACAACGACGCGGCGATGCGCGGCAACGCGATGCGCTGGGCGGCGCTGCCCGCGGGGCCGTCGACGCAGACGCTGGGCGGTTTCACGCTGACGGTGCTGCCGGGCCAGCCGGGCGAAACCTGCCTGACCCTCGCCATGAACGGCGCCAAGGAGGGCAGTCCGCCGCTGCTGCGCCACTGCGCGTGGGGGCTGGTGATGACGGCCTCGGCGCGGATCAACCGCGAGGGCAATGCGATCGCGATCGCCTCGGTGCCGGCCGACGGCTGGCGCGAGCTCTGGCTGCTGCGCCGCACCGCGCAGGGCTGGCGCATGACGGCGCTGCCGCCGGTGGCGGCGCAGCCGGGCCTGGGCTACGCGGAATTTGCCGGCTGGGTGCCGGGCGGCAAGGAGCTGCTGGTCGCGCGCGAATCGCGCGCCGAAGGCCGCTACAAGCGCAGCTACGAGCAGGTCGACCTCGACACGCTGGAGACGAAGCGCCAGGCCGGCGATGCCGCGATGCTGGGCGCGTTCCAGCGATGGCAGGCGGCGGATTGGAAGGGGGCCAGCCTGAGCGCCAGATGAGGAGGTCCGCTGCGCGCCGCCGCGCCACTGCGTCGCGGCCGCGTTCCTGGTGAACGGATGAACGGTGGACGGTGGACGGTGGACGGTGGACGGATGGGGCGCCGATCAATCGAAATCCCGCACACGCTCCCGCGCCACCTGGAGCACCCGCTCGCTCAGCGCGAGAGCCGCCGCGTCAGCTTGGAGGGACGGGGGCAAAGCGAACTGGTCCAGCGCCGCCGTCATCGACGCCAGCATCTCATCGATGGCGACTTTCGCGTCGCCCGCCCGCAGGTCGGCGATCGCCGCCAGGGCCAGGAAATCGGCGCGGCGCAGGCGCTGGGCCTTGCCGTTCACCTTCAGCGCCATGGCGTCATGCTGGAGCCCCGGGAACACGCGGGTCGTCAAGGTGTCGTAGACCGGCGCGAGCCGCACGTGCCGGAACGTGGCAGCGCCTTCCTGGGCGGTCTTGAGCATCGCCATGTTCTTGAGGTGCATGTCGCCGTCGCCGATCAGCCAGGCGAAGAGCGCCCGGCGCAGCAGCGTCATGACGTCCTCGTCGGGCGCCGTCGACAGCGCGCGCACCGCACGGGCCACGCGTTCCATCGTGCCGGTGTACTTGTCCCTGGGGTCGAGCGCGAGCACCGAACACAGGTCTTCCATCGCCAGGAGACGGGTGTCGTCCCGCTGAAGGCGAATGTCGAAGCGCTCCACGATCAGCGCCGCCGGCAGCTCGTCGGGCATCGCGACAAGCGCGTGATCAGGGACCTCGAAGCCCACGCCGCGGGCCAGCGTCAGCCCGATCCATTCCGCCACCGGAAGTCCTTCGAAGCCGGCCGCTCCTGCCGGCTTGAGGATGTGGGTGAAGGGCAGGTGCGTGGCGATCAGCAGCGTGCCGTCCGCCGCCAGGTGCATTGGGGCCTTGACCTGCACGCCTGACAGCCGCGGCGTCTGCTGGTTCGCGAAGAGCTGCGCCAGGCGGTGGGCGAAGTCGGCGTCCATCGCGTCGCGCCGTGGCCCGGCGTAGTGGCCGCTGAACATGCCGTCCCGCGTGAAGTCGGCCAGTCGCGTCGTCAGCGTGTCCTGCGGCAAGGCGGCCAGTTCCGCGCGTCGCTCCGAGATCGTGATGTTGGACATGTAGCGCTTGCCGCGCCGCAGGACGTCACGGTCGCTCGCGTCGTGCAGGACGGACTCCAGCCAGCCTTCCGGCAGCAGCGACACGATGAACGGCGGCAGCCGTCCCGGCGTGGTCTGGCGGATCAGCGGCGGCAGCACCGGGCCGGCGCTACTGGCGTTCCAGCGCCATTCGGTGCCGTCATGAGCCAGGTCTCCCAGCGCAAGGCCATGCCAGGCGACGGTCAGGTCGAACGCGGCCTCGTTGCGCATCGGGCCGTCCGACTGCTGCTTCAGGAAGCGTTCGGCGCCTTCGCCCTCGCGGTACCACTCGTTGTCGCGCGCCAGCGTCCACAGCGCATCGGCAGCGCGTTGCGCGTCGCCGTACTCCCGCACGAGTCGCGCGGCCAGGGCCTCGCGCATCGCCAGGTCCATCGACTGGGCGTGCTCGCTGCGCAGGCGAAACGCCTCGAGGAAGCGCTGGCGCAGGGAGGACACCGGGACCGGCAACTCGCCCCATCCATCGGCGACCACGGCGTCGATCGTGGATGGGCGCGCGGGGGCGCGGTTCTGGACGATCTCCAGGCCACGCAGCCGTGTGCGTTGACTGCGCTGCCCCGAGATGTAGAGGCGACCATCACGGGTCGGCGCGAGCAGCACGGCGCTTGCGGCCGAGAGAAAGGCGCGGGGGTAGAGATAGCGCGCGATGCGCACCGCATGCCGCAGGACGAGGTCGTCCGCGTCATCGCCGGCGTCCACGTAGATGCCGCGCATCAGCTGGATCAGTTCGCCTGTTTCCGCTCTGCGGTAGCCGCGGTTGGCGTCCAGGTTCTCGCCGACGAGGTAGAGGCTCATGTGATTTTCTCGCACTTCAAGTGCGCGAAAATTACCAGAGCGACCGCCTTATCTCAAGATTCAGGCGATTTCGGAGCGAATCTCGTGGTTTTCTCGCACTTGAAATGCGAGAAAACCACGTCATGGCCATCACCCCGCCGTCAGCCTCACCAGCACCTGCCGCAGCCGCTGCGCGTCGATGGGCTTGGTGAGGAACTCGTTCATCCCGGCGCCGAGGGCCTCGTCGCGCTCCTGCACCAGTGCCGCGGCGGTCAGCGCGACGATGGGCAACTGCGCGGGGTCGTAGCGCTGGCGCAGCTGGCGCGTGGCCTCGTGGCCGCTCATGACCGGCATCTGCACGTCCATCAGCACCGCGTCGAAGGGCTTGCCCATGCTGGCCGCCGCCGTCACCGCTTCCACCGCCTGGCTGCCGTCACTGGCCTGCGAGACCTCCGCGCCCCACTGCTCCAGCATCGCCACCGCGATCATCATGTTCACCGGGTTGTCCTCGACCATCAGGATGCGGCGCCCCGCGAGCTCCGCGTCGTCCGCCGGCGCACGGCGCTGGGCGCTCATCGGTGCGGGCGCGGCGGGCAGCGGCAACTCGGCCCAGAAGGTCGCGCCGGCGCCCGGCTGGCTCTCCACGCCGACCTGGCCGCCCATCAGCGTGGCCAGCTCCCGGCAGATCGACAGCCCCAGCCCCGTGCCGCCGTAGCGGCGCGTGGTCGATTCGTCGGCCTGGGTGAAGGGCTGGAACAGCCGCTCGTGCATCGCCTCGGCGATGCCGGGACCGGTGTCGCTGACCTCGATGCGCAGCCGCCGCTCGTCCAGCCGGCGCACCCGCACGGCGACGCTGCCCTGCTCGGTGAACTTCAGCGCGTTGCTCAGGTAGTTGCTCAGGATCTGGCGCGTGCGCACCGGATCGCCGATCACCCAGCCCGGCACCGCGTCCTCGACGTCGATGCTGAAACCCAGCCCGCGCGCCTGCGCCAGCGTCAGGTAGCCCATGCGCATGGTGGCGAGCATGTCGCGCAGCGCGAAGGGCACCGTCTCCAGCGTCAGCCGGCCGGCCTCGATCTTGGACAGGTCCAGGATGTCCGACATCAGCCCCGACAGGCTTTCCGCGCTGTCCACCATCTGGTCCAGGTAGTGGCTGCGGGTGTCGCCGGCCAGATCCGGCTGCTGCAGCAGCCGCGCCAGCCCCACCAGGCCGTTGAGCGGCGTGCGGATCTCGTGGCTGATGTTGGCCAGGAAGGCGCTCTTGGCGCGGTTGGCCGCCTGCGCCTCGTCCTTGGCCTGCGCGAGCGCCGCCTCGACGCGCCGGCGCTCGGTGACGTCCTCCATGATCCAGATCGTGCCGCCGCGGCTGGGGTGGTTGGGGTCCACCGCGCGGGCCAGGATCCGGCACAGGAAGCGGCTGCCATCGCGGCGCCGCATCAGGCGCTCCGCCTCGACCTGCTCGCCCGCGGCCAGGCGCGGACCGAGTTCGCGGCCGACCGCGTCGTAGTCGTCCATGCCCGGCCACACCACGCTGCCCGGCTGGCCGATCAGCCCGCCAGCGGGCCAGCCGAACATCTCCTCCACCAGGCGGTTGGCCTGCACGAAACGCTGGTCGCGCGTCAGCGCGATGCCGATCGAGGCGTTCTCCAGGATCGCCGCGTGGACCAGCCGCGTGCGCTCCGTGTCGCTGACGTCACGCCCGTTGACCACCAGGTAGGACACGCCGTCGAGCACGAACGGCGCCGCCGACAGCAGCATCGGGATCGCCTGGCCGCGCCGGTTCACGAAGGTGGCCGACATGTCGCTGACGCGGCCCTGCTGGCGCAGCGCCTCGATCAGCCGCTCGCGGTCCTCCATGTCCTGCCAGATGCCGACCTCCTCGGCGGTGCGGCCCAGCACCTCGTCGGCGCTGTAGCCGCTCATCGACTCATAGGTCTTGTTGACCATCACGTAGCGGCCGCTGACGGTCTCGGTCAGGGTGACGACGTCGGGGCTGGTCGCGAACAGGTGCGACAGCAGCGCCTCCGAGCGCCGCAGCGCCTCCTGCGCGCGCGAGGTCTCGGTCTGGTCGATGAAGAAGGACAGCGTCGCCGGCCCGGTGGCCGCGTCCACGCGCACGCTGGTGGCCTGCACCAGGCGGCGTCGGCGCGACAGGGTGCGCAGCCGGAATTCCGTCATCGGCAGCATCGCGCCCACCGGCAGCGCCTCGATCTTGGCGGCGCGCTGGCGGGCGCGTTCCTCGTCGCCGGGCTCGTAATGCGAGAACAGGTCCTGGCCGATCATCGACGAGCGCTGGGTGTAGCCGAACATCGCCATCGCCGCCGGATTGGCGTCCATCACCCGGCCCCAGCGGTGCAGCACCAGCGGCGAGGGCGAGCGGCGGAACAACTCGCGGTAGCGGGTCTCGGTGGCCACCATGGCCTGCTCGGTCTGGACCTCGTCGGTGACGTCGCGGCCCACGCCCCAGTAGCCGCGGAAGTTGCCCTTGGCGTCGAAGCGCGGCTCGCCGCTGATCGAGACGTAGCGCAGCGTGCCGTCCTCCGCGGTGCGGCGCATCACCAGGCCGCGGAAGGGGCGGTGCGATTCGAGGTCGGCGCGGTGCGCGTCGAGCTCCTCGTCGGACAGGCCCAGGTGCTCGATCTCCCAGGGCGCGCGGCCCAGCCGCTCGGCGATGGACAGGCCGGACGCGCCGGCGTGGTGCTCGGCCAGGTGGGTGAAGCGGAACTGGCGATCCATCTCCCAGTACCAGTCCGCCGCCATGTTGAGCAGGTGGCGGAAGCGCGAGTGGCGCTCGTTGACCTCCTGCATCGCGCGCCGGATCAGCTTGGCGGTGCCCAGGCCGACGACCAGGCCGGCGCTGAGCAGCAGCAGCTGCGTGATCAGCCGCGCGGTCAGGCCGACCGGCGCGGTGCCGACGTGGATCCAGCCGCCGAGCTCGGCCGACGCCAGTCCGCCCAGCGCCGCCAGGCCCAGGCCGAACAGCGACAGCCCCGCGCCCAGGCCGATCATGCTGGTGCCCAGCGCGACCATCAGCCCCATGATCCCGAGGCTGGCGGCGTTCAGCCCGAGCTGGCGCGAGACGGCGAGCGACAGCGCCGTCGCCATCGCCAGGCCCATCAGCAGGAGGGTGGCGGCCGGGCCGCGGTCGGCGGGCAGCTTCCAGAGCATGGCCAGCGCGGCGAAGGTGGTCACCAGCGCGAGCGCCGGCGGCACCAGGCCGCGCAGCGGCTCGGCCGCGCCGGCGCTGGCCAGCAGCAGCAGGCCCGCCAACCCGGACAGCAGCACGCACGCGGCCATGAACAGCCGCGCGGCGCGCCATTGCAGCGTCGCGGGCAGGCGGTCGCCGCGCGACAGCTCCTGCCCCACAAGACTGCTCAGATCGTCCTGGGAATCCTTGCTCACTCGACCTTGCCCAACTCGTTGTGTCCGGGGACCTTGCGCGGTCGCTCTCGCGGCGACAGGGGAACGAGGACCGCGTCAGCCGGTTCGGCGCGCGGCGGCCTCGGAGTGCAACGTCCGGTAACGGAGTCTCGGCGAGCGGGGGCCGATCTGAAGCGTCGAGAAATCCCGAAACACGCGCCTGCCGGCTCGCGCCCGGGGTTTCTGCCAATTAGTTGGCGAGCGCCGTGAGGCCCCGGTCAGGCGGCGGTGGCGGGGCGCAGGCTGTCGCGTGTCGCCAGCGCCACACGGCGGGCGGCGGCGGCGAAGTCCTCGCCAGCGGACGCGTACAGCACCGCCCGGGAGGAATTCACGATCACCGTGCCGGCGTCCCGGCGCCAGCCGGCGGCGACGGTGGCCGCGGCATCGCCGCCCTGGGCGCCCACGCCGGGGATCAGCAGGGGCAGCGTCGGGGCGAGTTCGCGCACGCGCTCGATCTCCTTCGGATAGGTCGCGCCGACCACCAGGCCGAGCTGGCCGTTCGTGTTCCAGTCGCCCTGCGCGATCGCGGCCAGGTGCTCGAACAGCCGCGGCTGGCCCGGCACATCGGCCAGGCGCTGCATCTGCCAGTCGTCGCCGCCGGGGTTGGAGGTGCGGCACAGCAGGAAGGCGCCGCGGTCGGGGTAGCGCAGGTAGGGCTCGACGCTGTCGCGGCCCATGAACGGGGACAGCGTCACCGCGTCGGCCTGGTAGCGCTCGAAGGCCTCGCGGGCGTACTGCTCGGCGGTGGCGCCGATGTCGCCGCGCTTGGCGTCCAGGATCACCGGCACGTGCGGCGCGTTGCGCTTGATGTGGGCCATCAGCTGCTCGAGCTGGTCCTCGGCGCGGTGCGCGGCGAAGTAGGCGATCTGCGGCTTGAACGCGCTGACCAGGTCCTTGGTCGCGTCGACGATGGCGGCGCAGAAGTCGTAGATCCGGCCGGCGTCGCCCTTCCAGTGGGCGGGGAACTTGGCGGGATCGGGATCCAGGCCGACGCACAGCAGGGAGTCGTTCAGGCGCTCGGCGGCCTGCAGCTTCTGCATGAATTTCATGAGGTGTCCGGGAGAAAGTCGTTCGGGGGGCCGGGCGTGTCGGCGCTGACCGGGGCCGGCGGGGTGCGGTATTGTCCCGCTTTTGCCTGGCGGGCCCCGATCGGACCCGCCGGTGCCGGACGACGCTCACGGGCGCTGGGAGGCGCGGATGGAAGTCTTGAGGACGGCGCGGCTGCGGCTGCGGTGGTTTCGCCAATCGGATGCGGCCTTCGTCCGCGGGCTGCTCAACGAGCCGGCGTGGATCGAGCACATCTACGACGCGCAGGTGCGCACCGACGAGCAGGCCGCCGCCTGGATCCGCGAGCGCCTGGAGGCGCGCTACTGGCTGCTGGGCTTCGGCTTCTGGGCCGTCGAGCGGCTCGAGGACGGGGAACTGCTCGGCCTGGCCGGTGTGATCCAGCGCGAGGGGCTGCCGCATCCGGACATCGGCTACGGTTTCCCGGCGCGCTTCTGGGGCCACGGCTACGCGCGCGAGGCGGCGTCGGCGACCTTCGACTACTGCCGCCAGGTGCTGGGCATGCGGCACCTGATGGGCACGACGGCGCCGGAGAACCACCCCTCGGGCCGCGTGCTGGTGGCCATCGGCATGACCGACGAAGGCGAGCAGCAGACCGAGGCGCATGAGGGACTCTCGCGCGTCTACACCTGGCACGACCCGGTCGAGCGCAGCGACGCCGAGGAGATCGCCGCGCTGCGCCTGCGCTGGCGCGCGGCGCTGACCGGACCGGCGCGGGCGGCGCTGACCGCCTGCCTGACGCCGGAGGCCGTCGACCGCGTGATGGCCAGCCGCACCGACCTCTCGCCGCAGGCGCTGGATCACCTGGCGCAGCGCTGGGCGCCGCTGGCCGACGACCCGACGCTGCGGGCCGTGCGCACGCCCGCCGGCTGGCGCCTCGACGTGCCCGCCGACCGCTGACGGCCGGTCGTTGATCGCTGCGCGCGCGTATGCGCGGTGGCGCGCGCGCTTAAGCGTGGCTGAAGTCGACGGCAGGGGGCCTCGCCTATGCTCGCGGCCATGGACATTTCTGCTCAGAGCGCCGCGCGCATCCTGCTGATCGAGGACGACGAGCGCCTGGCGCAACTGGTCGCCGACGCGCTGCGCAAGGCCAACTACGTCGTCACCGTCTGCGGCGACGGCCTGGCCGGCGAAGCGCTGATGCGTCAGGAGCCCTTCGAGCTCGTGCTGCTGGACGGGCACCTGCCGGGCAAGGACGGATTCGACGTGCTGCGCGACACCCGGCGCGATTTCGCCGGCCGCATCGTCATGCTGACCGCCCGCGACGACGACATCGACCAGGTGCTCGGCCTGGAGGGCGGCGCGGACGACTACATCGCCAAGCCGGTGGCGCCGCGCGTGCTGCTGGCCCGCCTCAAGGCGCTGCTGCGCCGGGACGCGCTGCCCGCCGCGCATCCGGTCGGCGAGGCGCTGCACTTCGGGCCGCTGACGCTGCTGCCGCAGTCGCGCGAGCTGCGCCTGCATGGCGAGCCGGTGGCGCTCACCACCGCCGAATACGAGCTGCTGAACTTCCTGGCACAGCGCGCCGGCCAGGTGGTCAGCCGCGACGACATCATGCAGGGCCTGCGCGGCCTGGAGTTCGACGGCCTGGATCGCGCCATCGACGCGCGCATCTCGCGGCTGCGCAAGAAGATCGGCGACGACGCGCAGGCGCCGGTGCGGATCAAGACGGTGCGCGGGCAGGGCTACCTCTTCGCGATTGACTGATGGCCGCGATGACGCTGCGCGCCTCGCTGCTGCGGATGGCGCTGGGACTGGGGCTGGCGGTGCTGGCGCTGATCCTGCTTGTCGAAGGCCTGGTGCTGATCGGCGCGTCCGAGGTCACCAACGACTACGTGCGCAACTTCATGCGCGGCACGGTCGACCTGCTGGTGCGCGACCTCGCCCCGCTCGATCCGCCGGCGCGGCGCGAGCGCGTGCGCGAGCTCGATGCGCAGTTCGACTATCCCGTCCGGCTCGTGCGCACGGACCTCACGCCGCTCAGCGCCGAGCAGCGCCGCCGGCTGGGCCGCGGCGAGGTGCTGGTCACCGGCTTCAACCGCCGCATCTACGCCGCCTTGCCCGGCGAACCCGACCAGCTGCTGCTGCTCGGGCCGCTGGACTCCAAGCGCGCGGGCGAACTGCCGAAGGAGCTCGCGGCGCAGCTGGGCGTGGCGGTCGTGATCGCGCTGGCGGTCGCGCTGATCGCGTGGTGGCAGCTGCGGCCGCTGTGGCGCGACCTGCGCGGCCTGCAGCGCGCGGCGGAACGGCTGAGCGCGGGACGCCTGGACACCGAGTTGCCGCCGCTCAAGAGCCGGCTGTTCGCGCCGGTGGCCGCCGCGACGCGCGCGATGCTGGAGCGGCTGGCGGCCGCGATGGCGACGCAGCGCGAGCTGACCGGCGCGGTCTCGCATGAGCTGCGCACGCCGCTGGCGCGGCTGCGCTTCGCGGTCGACGCGCTGGTCGACGAGGATGACCGCGACCGGCGCGAACAGGCGGTGATGGCCTGCGAGCGCGACATCGACGAGCTCGACGAGTTGATCGACGCGAGCCTGACGCTGGCGCGGCTGGACATGGGCGCGCTGCAACCGAACGTGGTGCAGGGCGACCTGGGCGACATGCTGGCGCGGGAGGCCGCGTCCCTGGCGCCGCTGCTCGACGGCAAGGCGCTCGACACCGACCTGCGCCTGCCCGCCGCGCTGCCCTTCGACGAGCGCCTGCTGCCCTACGCGGTGCGCAACGGCCTGCGCAACGCGGCGCGTTACGCGAAAGCCCGCATCCTGCTGTCGGCCTGGGTGGAGGCGGGGCAACTCTGGCTCGCGATCGATGACGACGGCGAGGGCGTGCCGCCGTCGCTGCGCGAGGCGGCGTTCGAGCCCTTCAAGCGGCTCGAGCGCAAGGGTCGCGGCACGCGCGGCTTCGGCCTGGGGCTGGCGATCGTGCGGCACGTCGCGCATGCGCACGGCGGTCACGCGCGCCTGGGCGAGGCGCCGCGCCTGGGCGGCGCGCGGCTGCTGCTGCACTGGTCGGCGCAAGGCTGAAGACCTCGCGCCGCGTGCGCAAGTCGCCCTGTGAAGCTTCGTGTTGCGCCGCGCGCGCCGCTGTCATCGACGGTCACACAAGCGCCCAACTCGGTCCACAGACACCGGCGGGTCGAATTCCCAGAATGAGCTCCATGTCGAACGAGCCTGGCGGTTGTCCAAGGCACCCCCGGACGACATCGATCAACAGCTCTGAAGGAGTTTCGAATGAACCGCAACAACAACAACGCCCGCACCTCGATCAACGGCAAGAAGGCCGGCCTGCTGGCGGTCGCCGCCGCGGCGCTGACCCTGGGCGTTGGCGTGGCGCATGCCGACCCGGTGACCCCGTACTACATCGGTGGTGACGTCGGCAAGACGACGCAGCGCGTGGATGGCAACTCGCAGAAGCGCACCTCGGACAGCTACAGCATCTTCGGCGGCTACAAGTTCAACGAGAACTTCGCGACCGAGATCTCCTACACCGACCTGGGCAAGATCAGCTTCGACGGCGTGACCGCGAAGAACAAGGTCTACGCGCTCGACGGCATCGCCCGCGCGCCGCTGGGTGCCGGTTTCGGCGTCTACGGCAAGGTGGGCCTGGCCTACGCCCAGCGCGACTTCAACAACGGCCTGGGCGACAAGGACAAGACGGGCCTGAAGCTGGGCGTGGGCGTCGACTACGCGCTGACGAAGAACGTCTCGCTGCGCGCCGAGGCGACTCGCTACAACGACATGCCGCAGGCCAACGGCTTCAACAAGAAGGACGATCGACTGAGCATGGGCCTGGCCTACCAGTTCTGATCGACCGTCACGGTTGACCGGTGCCGATTCCCCCCGGCACCGGCGCCTTCCGGGCTGCTCCTGAGCGACACCCGAAACCCCCTGATTCCCGGAAGGTGCGAGGGCAGTGCAGTGATGCACTGCCCTCTTTTTCATGAGCGAGACAGGTCCGCTGCGTCGGGGAATGTCCTAGACGCGCCTACCGATGAAGGTCATGGCGAGCGGTGGCCACGGGAGGTCGAATCGTGCCTCCTGCTGCCGATCGAGTCTTGCTCATGCCTTGCCTTCCAGACTTCGTTCTCCGTCTTGTGTCACGCCTGTTGGCCGTTACGCTTTTTTCCGCGTCGATGCTCCTCCTGCGCGATTGCTGCGCAAACTGGTCGTATCCAGCGCTGTTCGCGGCCATGGCCGGCGCCCTCGCAGGCATGGCCCTGGCGATCGCCGCACTGGACCGGGCGCTCCATGGGTGGTGTTCTGCGCTCAAGAACGACAAAGGCCCGGCAGAGCCGGGCCTTTGAACGTCATCGACCGCCGTCGCGGACGCGTCAGATCCGCTTGGCCAGCGCCTCGGCCGTGCCGATGTAGTTGCCCGGCGTCATCGCCAGCAGGCGCTGCTTCTCGGCCTCGGGCAGTTCCAGGCCCTGGATGAACTGCTGGATCGATTCGCGGGTGATCGACTTGCCGCGCGTCAGTTCCTTCAGCCGCTCATACGGGTTGGGCAGCGCGTAGCGGCGCATCACCGTCTGGATCGGCTCCGCCAGCACTTCCCACGACGCATCGAGGTCCGCGTCCAGTGCCGCCTGGTTGAGCTCCAGCTTGTCCAGACCCTTGCTCAGCGAGTCGTAGCCCAGCAGCGCGTAGCCCAACGCCACGCCCATGTTGCGCAGCACCGTCGAGTCCGTCAGGTCGCGCTGCCAGCGCGAGATCGGCAGCTTCTGGCTCAGGTGCGTCAGCACCGCGTTGGCCAGGCCGAAGTTGCCCTCGGCATTCTCGAAGTCGATCGGGTTGACCTTGTGCGGCATCGTCGACGAGCCGATCTCGTCCGCCTTGGTCTTCTGCTTGAAGTAGCCCAGCGACACGTAGCCCCACACGTCGCGCGACCAGTCCACCAGGATGGTGTTGGCGCGCGTCACGGCGTCGAACAGCTCGGCCATGTAGTCGTGCGGCTCGATCTGGATGGTGTACGGGTTGAAGCTCAGGCCCAGCTGCTGCTCGATGACCGAGCGGCTGAACGACTCCCAGTCCTTCTCCGGATAGGCCGACAGATGTGCGTTGTAGTTGCCCACCGCGCCGTTCATCTTGGCCAGCAGCTTGACCTCGGCGATCACCGCGCGGGCGCGGCGCAGGCGCGCCACCACGTTGGCGATCTCCTTGCCCACCGTCGTCGGGCTGGCCGTCTGGCCGTGCGTGCGGCTGAGCATCGGCGCCGCGGCATGCGCCTGCGCCATCTCGGTCATCTTGGCGATCACGCGGTCCAGCGCCGGCAGGATCACCTGCTCGCGCGCGGCCTTGAGCATCAGGCCGTGGCTGGTGTTGTTGATGTCCTCGCTGGTGCAGGCGAAGTGCACGAACTCCCCGGCGCCCTCCAGCTCCGGCTTGCCGGCGAACTGCTGCTTGATCCAGTACTCGACCGCCTTGACGTCGTGGTTCGTGGTCTTCTCGATGTCCTTGATCGCCTGCGCGTCGCGCTCCGAGAAGTCGGCCACCAGCGCGCGCAGGAACTCGCGCGTCGCGGCCGGCAGCGGCTTGAACTCGGCCAGGCCCGCATCCGACAGCGCGATGAACCATTCGATCTCGACCTGCACGCGGCGGTGCATCAGGCCGAACTCCGACAGCAGCGGGCGCAGCGCGGCCATGCGCGACGCATAGCGGCCATCCAGGGGCGACAGGGCGGTGAGGGCGGAGAGATTCATGGCGCGCGCCGGCCGGACCGGCCGTTCAGGGGGTGGGACAAACCCGCGGATTCTACAGAGGGGGTCACAATAGCCCCCGCTCCGGACCCGCCCCGCCCACCGAGGCGCGGCCTCCGGCAGGCGCCAGCGCGGCGCCGACGAGGCGGCACGACCCGCCTCGCGTGAAGCTTCGAGGGAAGGCATGCAAGAGAGAAGTCAACGCAAGGGCGCCGTCTGGATGAGCGCTCTCACGACCGCGGCGTGCGCCGCCACGATGACCCTGACGAGCGGCTGCAAGCCGGCCGGTGACGCGCCCAAGCCGCTGGCCCCGCTGGAAGCGGCCTCCGCCAATCCGGCGATCAGCGCCACGCTGCTGCGCCAGAGCGACGAGCTGCTCGCGCGTCATCGCCAGATGATCGTGCTGATGGACGGCGAGGCCGCGCTCAAGCCCGCCGAACGCGAGGCGGTGCGCGCCGTCGGCCTGATGCTGTTCCACGACATGCAGGAGAGCATCCGCGCGCTCGGCGAGACGGCGGCCCGCAGCACCGATCCCGCCGGCCTGGCCGCGCTCTCGCAGCTGCTGGACCGGATCGAGCAGGAGCCGTCGTGGTTCGACGCCGACCGGCTCGCGTTCAAGGAGTTCCTGACGCAGCTCTCGCAGCAGTTCTCGACCTCGCAGAGCATCGCCGGCCTGAAGCTGGCCAAGCGCGCCAGCGAGGACCTGGGCGTGCTGGCCGAGATCGAGGACGCCTACGAGCAGGAACTGCGCGACACCTTCGGCCGCTTCGCGCAGCGCGGCATCGTGCCCAAGCGCGAGAAGTGGACCGATTACGTCGCCAAGCTCAAGGCGCTCTACGCGCGCGAGCGCATCCTGAAGGACTACGCGACCATCCTGCCCGACCTGCAGGCGCGCCCGAGCGTCGTCGCCGAGACGCCGGCAGGGACCGCGGCCACGGCGGCGACCGCGGCGTCGGCCGCCACGCGCGGCCCCGGCAAGGAGGAGCGCGAGTTCTTCGGCCGCCAGCTGCCGCCCAAGACGGTGCTGCTGACCTTCGACGACGGTCCGCATCCGCGCTACACCGACGAGATCCTGGAGATCCTCAAGCGCTACCAGGCGCCGGCCGTGTTCTTCGAGCTGGGTCGCAACCTGGGCAGCGTCGACGCCAGCGGCAAGGTCAAGCCGGGGCCGGGCAGCGAGGTCGCCAAGCGGGTGCTCGCCGCCGGCCACCCGATCGCGAACCACAGCTTCAGCCACGGCGTGATGTCCAAGTTCGAGCTCGACAAGGTCCGCCAGGAGGCGAGCTCGACCGAGGCGCTGCTCGACGCCGCCGGCCGCGATGGCCAGGCGCTGTTCCGCTTCCCCTACGGCGCGCGCAACGACGCGGCGCTGGGCGCGATCGAGGCGCTCAAGCTGCGCTCGATGATGTGGAACGTCGATTCGCTGGACTGGTCCGATCCGATCCCGAAATCGATCGCCGCGCGCGTGCTGGGCGAGCTCGGCAAGCAGCAGCGCGGCATCGTGCTCTTCCACGACATCCACGCCCGCACCGTCGAGGCGCTGCCGCTGGTGCTGGACCAGCTCAAGGCCGAGGGCTACAAGTTCGCGGCCTGGAAGGACGGCCGGATCGTCGCCGTCGACGCGCCCGCGGTGGAGGCCGCGCCGGACCTGGCGGGCGCCAACCTCTACCGCGACAGCGTCGCGCTGGTGATCGGCATCGACCAGTACAAGAGCTGGCCGCGCCTGCAGCATGCGGTGCGCGACGCCCAGGCCATCCAGGAAACGCTGCGCACGCAATTCGGCTTCCGGCCCGAGAACATCACCACGCTGACCGATGGCGACGCCACGCGCGCCAACATCCTGCGCGCGCTCAACGCGATGGCGCGCAAGGGCGGGGATGGCCGGCTCAAGCGCGATGACCGCGTGTTCGTCTTCTTCGCCGGCCATGGCAGCACGCGCAAGCTGCCCAGCGGGCGCGACGTCGGCTACATCATCCCGGTCGACGCCGGCACCGACGACCTGCAGACCGACGCCATCGCGATGCCGCAGCTGCAGGAGCTCAGCGAGGCGCTGCCCGCCAAGCATGCGTTCTTCGTCATCGATGCCTGCTACTCAGGCCTGGGTCTGACGCGCGGTGGCGCGGCGGGCAGCAGCGCCAACTTCGTGCGCGACAACGCGCGCCGGCTGGGCCGCCAGATGATGACGGCCGGCGGCGCCGACCAGCAGGTGGCCGACGACGGCCCCGGTGGTCATTCGGTGTTCACCTGGACGCTGCTGCAGGCGCTGTCGGGCAAGGCCGACCTCAATGGCGACGGCCTCATCACCGCGACCGAGCTGGCCGCCTATGTCGCGCCGGCGGTGTCGGCGATCGCGCACCAGACGCCGGCCTTCGGCAGCCTGCCCGGCAGCGAGGGCGGCGAGTTCATCTTCGAGCTGGCGTCCGCGCAGGAGCAGGCGCTGAGCGGCGACAGCAACCAGCTCGACGCCAAGGCCAGCGCGCTGGCCAAGCAGGCCGATGACGCCCGCAATGCGCAGCTGCAGCCGGTCGCCCAGGCCACCGCGCCGGCGGGCGCCGCGCCGGGAGCGGCCGCGGCGAGCGCGACCGCGGTGCAGGTCACGCTCAAGGGCCTGGACGGCACGGACACGGCGATCGCGACCAGCGCCGCCCCCGCGCCGATCAGCGCGCGCGTCGCGGCGCAGCGCGCCAACGACCGCGGCCTGCAGCTCTACAAGGAGCGCCGCTACGACGAGGCCGAGGCCGCCTTCACCGAGGCGCTCAAGCTGCAGCCCAAGTTCGCGCTGGCCGCCAACAACCTGGGCTTCATCTACTACAAGCGCGACAAGCCGGCCGAGGCCGCGCGCTGGTACCGCAAGGCCATCGAGATGGACGGCAGTCGCGCGCTGGCCCACCTGAACCTCGGCGATGCGCTGCTGCGCGCCGGCGATGAGGCGGGGG
Source organism: Mitsuaria sp. BK037 (assembly GCF_014193045.1). Lineage (NCBI taxonomy): Bacteria > Pseudomonadati > Pseudomonadota > Betaproteobacteria > Burkholderiales > Sphaerotilaceae > Roseateles > Mitsuaria sp. BK037. The sequence goes on from NZ_JACHYS010000003.1 coordinate 815,821, forward strand.
CGCAGGCGGCGTACCGCGCGTTCATCGAGCTCTCGCCCCAGCATGCGCGCGCGGCGGGGCTGAAGGCCTGGATCGAGCATCCGGACAGCGCGCCCAAGCCGGAACCGCCGCGTTGATCGAGGGTCCGCCGCGCGGCACGAGTCCCGCGCGGCGCGTGATCGTCATCCATCGCGGCGTTGATTCCGGCGCTGATCGCCGCGTTGATCGCGACGTCGATCACGGCATCGCCCCGGACGTTGGGCAGGCCCGACGCCAGGCGGGTTGTCCCTGATGTGAGGGGCGTGGGCTTGCTGCTTAATCCGGCCTTTCCCGCTCGGTTGACGTCTGGTTACCGCTTCGTCCCATGGTTTCGCTGGCTTCCGATGGCGTCGCACCGCGCCTGATCCGTGTGCATCAGATCGATCCCCTGGCGTGGGCGCCGCTGCTCGCGGCCAGCCAGGGCGAGGGCTGGCAGATGCTGGGCCGGCTGATGGACGAATGGCGCAGCGGCGCCAATCGCTACGAGCAACCCGGCGAATCGCTGTGGGCCTGGTTCGATGCCACCGACCAGGCGATCGCGGTCGGCGGCCTGAATGTCGAGCCCGCGCCGGGACGTCCCGGCACCGGCCGCATGCGGCGCTTCTACGTGCACCCGGCCTGGCGAGGCCACGGCCTGGCGCGACGGCTGGTCAACGCGGTGCTGGCCAGCGCGCAAGGCCACTTCAGCCGCCTGCATGTGAATTGCGAGAGCCCCGAGTCCGCGTCCTTCTGGAGCCGCTGCGGCTTCGCCCCGATCGACGCGCAGCGCGAGCCGATCGAGCGCCCGGCTCGCTACACCCACGTGCGGCTGCTCCCGCGCTACCAGGCGGCCTGAACGCGCGGCCGCGAAGGCTCGGGCCGCTTCGGGCCGCTTCAGGCCGCTTCACGCCGGCTTCGGCGGCCAGTGCTTCGCGCAGACCTCGGCGACGTGGGGCAGGGCCTCGATGCGCTGCAGCAGCGCGAAGAAGGCCGGCCGCTGTTCCTCCAGGAACTTCCGCGACCCCGACCACTTGGACACGATCACCGCCATCACGTCGAGCGCGCCCGGCCGCGCGCCGCTGAGCCACGGAGCGCCGGGGAACATGTCCGCGAACAGCGCCCAGTGGTGATGCAGGCGGGCCTTCGTGCCGGCGACGATGGCGTCGTGATCGGCCTTGTCGCTGCGGGTGGTGTAGCGCCCCGGGTAGTCGATGACGCTGATGCAGCTGTAGCAGTTGGCCGCGATGTAGACCAGGCCGCGCAGCACGCGGTCCCGCTGGCGCTCGTCGTCGCCGAGCAACCCGGCCGCCGGGAAGCGCAGGCCCAGGTGCATCAGGATCGCGCCGCTTTCCGTCAGCACCTCGCCCTCGGGCGTGCGCAGCGTCGGGATCTGCATCAGCGGATTGAGCGCGCGCAGCGCCTCCTGCGCCGAGGCGTCCTCCCATGACGAGGCGTGCACCGTGCGGTAGGCCTGCTCGCACCAGCGCAGGCCGATCTCCACGATCGACGAGCCGGAGCCCTGGGTGCCGTACAGGACGTAGCCGGCGTCCGACGCCGGACTGGAGACGCTCATGTCGAACTCCACGGGAATGGGGAGCGGCGAGTGTAGGAGCCGCTCGTGCCGCCCGGCGGAAGCCCGCGTGCCGGGCAGGGCGGTGGGCCCGGCCGGTCAGCGTTCGAAGAACTTCATCCGCTCCTCGTCGGCCGGATGGGTGTTGAAGGCGATGCGCAGCAGCTCGCCAGCGCCCGCCTTGGCGTGCTCGCCGACCTCGCGGCCCAGCGTCTTCGGCTCGGAGGCGCGCTCGGCCTTGGCCTGCGCGGTCCTGGCCGCGCGCCACGCCCCGATGCGCTCGAACAGCAGCAGCATCGCGCGCGGCGAACGGCCGCTGTCGATCAGCAGGCGCTTGGCCTGCGCATCGGCCTCGCGCTCGAAGTCGCGCGAATAGCTGGCATGCGTCAGCGCCGCCGGCGCCGCCGCCAGCAGGCTGGAGAAGTCGCCGATCGCGAAGCCCAGCAGCGCGCCGCTCAGGCTGGCGCGCATCGTCAGCCGCAGCCCATGCTGCTCGCGAACATGGCCCAGCTCGTGGGCCAGCACGCCGAGCACCGCGTCGGGCTGGTCGCCCAGCAGCTTCAGCAGGGCGTCGGTGACGACGATGTGCCCGCCCGGCAGCGCGAACGCGTTGGGACCGATGGTGTCGCCGGCATCGCGGAAGTGCAGCTCGTAGGGCGTCAACTCGCCGGGCTGGCTCGCGACCATCGCCGCGAAGCGCGCGCGCCATTGCTGCTGCGCCTGCGCGTCCAGCCGGCTGGGCTTGAGGAGGTAGCCGTCGAGCTGGTCCATCGACTCGTCGCCGATCGACTCGCCGACGGAGGTCGGCAGGTGCCGGGCGATGGTGTCGGCGGCCGCGGGCACGCCCCACTGCCAAACGACCGCGCCGACGGCGACGACCACGCCGAGCGCGACGACCGAATGCCGCCAGCTGGAGAACCAGCGCACCGCCAGCCCGCCGCCGAGCCCGCGGCCCTGCGTCGCGGCCGCGGCCCAGTCGTCCCAGCCGACGGCGTCCCGCGTGCTCAGCACGCCGCCGTCAGGCAGCTGGGCCTGGCGCTGGCCGTGGCGTGTCCGCTCCGGCCACTGCACCTGCCGGATCGGGTAGCGCCGCTCGACGCCGTCCAGGTCCTGGTCGTGGATGACGAGCTGCTCATGCTCCAGCCACAGACGCACCGGCCGTGCGCGGGCGCTGCGGCCGTCGAAGTAGTCCGCCAGCAGCGTCGGCGTGCCCGAGGCCTGGCCCGTCATCACAGGCCCATGTCGATGCCGAAGAAGTCGCCGGCGAGTTCGCCCGCGGCGTCCTGCGGGGCGCTGCCTTGTCCGGCCACCCAGGTCTCGGGGTCGCCGTCCATCGTCACGCTGACGGCCTCCAGCCGCAGGCGCGTGGTGTGCACGACGGCGAAGGGCCGGTACAGGCCCAGCGTGATCAGCGTCAGCACCCAGTTCTTCAGCGTCAGCCAGGTCAGCGCGCCGACCTTCAGCTGGCTGGTGAAGGACAGGTCCTCGGTGGTGGTGCCGTTCCAGACCAGGTTCTGGAAGCGGGCGGTGAAGAACGGTCCGAGCAGCGCGAAGTACAGCAGGTAGCCGACCATCGCGCCCACGACCGCCGCGGCGCTGGCGGCTTTCGGCGAGTGCAGGACGAACATGCCGATCGCGAAGCCGGCGCCCGCCAGCACCAGCATGAGGATGGTGATGAGCAGCGTGACGCCCAGGGTCTTCAGGCTCAGCCAGTAGACCGGGCCGGCGCCCAGTCGCAGCTCACCGTGCTGGGCGGCGATCCGGTAGCCGTTGTGCTGGTAGCGCTTGGCCGCGGCGATCACCCAGGGCGTCAGCAGCAGGATGGCGCCGGCGACCAGCAGGACCACCTTCTCGACCATGCCGAAGCGCGGCTTGCCGTCCACCGGCAGCCCCGCCGGGCCGCCGACCACCTGCACCAGCAGGATCACGGCGGAGCAGATCCAGATCGGCAGCGCCGGGCCGTAGGCGCCCTTGAGCGTGCCGGCGAAGCCGAAGCGCAGGCCGCGCCAGCCGGTGTTGCCGAGCCTGAACTGCATGCCCGCGCGCCACAGCGCCGGCCAGATCGCGGCCATCACGCCGAAGGCGATCAAGCCGGCCATCGGCGAGAAGTGGCCCGCCGCCGAGTAGGTCCCCATCAGCACCAGCAGCAGCAGGTGGCCGCGGAACATCTTCCAGGGGTCGCCGTGGAAGGACAGCGCGTGGCCGTCGATCAGCGTGTTGGCGTAGAAGTAGCGGATGCGCCGCGCCTTGGCGAAGGGCCAGTACAGGCTGGCGGTGACGATCGTCAGGAGCAGGTTGACGATCCAGATCCGGAAATACTCGCTGCCCGATCCGGTGAACTGGATGTCGAGCTTGCGCTTGCGGAACTCCGACAGCGGCCATCCGGTCAGGCCGCCGGTCGCCGCGGCTTCTTCGTGCTGTTGCATGTTTCCCTCTTCTCGATGACCCCGGATTGGGGGGCCCTCCGTTGTTGTCCGCGCGGCGATGGTTCGCAGCGCGATCGTCGGCCGTGTCGGCCGCGGCCCGCTCAGCGGCGGGCGGGCGAGAGTGTGCGTCACCGGCGCAGGGGACGGCAATACACCCAAATGAGGGCAACCGACCTGTCGCTTGCGGGAGTCAGCGCGGGGAAGCGACTGGCTAGAATCCCGCGACACCATGAAGCTCATCGGATCCCTCACCAGCCCCTACGTCCGCAAGGTCCGCGTCGTCATGGCGGAAAAGAAGCTCGACTATCAGTTCGAGCTGGAAGACGTCTGGGGCAGCGACAACATCCTCAAGGTGAACCCGCTCGGCAAGGTGCCGTGCCTGGTCATGGAGGGGCAGGATTCGATCACCGGCGCCGTGTTCGACTCGCGCGTCATCGTCGAGTACGTCGACACCCTGTCGCCGGTCGGCCGCCTGATCCCCGACCGCGGCCGCGAGCGCTGCGAGGTGCGGACCTGGGAAGCGCTGGCCGATGGCCTGATCGACGCCTGCGTCGCCGCGCGCCTGGAACACACCTGGTCCGGTCGCGCCCCGGGCGAGCGCAGCGAGGCCTGGGTGACGCGCCAGATGAACAAGGTCCATGCCTCGCTGCAGGCGATGGCGCATGGCCTGGGCGAGAAGACCTGGTGCTCCGGCAACCACTTCACGCTGGCCGACGTCTCGCTGGGCTGCGCGCTCGGCTACCTGGATTTCCGTTTCCCGCAGATCGACTGGCGCGCGGCCTATCCCAACCTGGCCCGCCACTTCGACAAGCTGATGACGCGCCAGAGCTTCCAGGACACGGTGCCGCCGGCCAACGCCTGAGCCCCGCGGGCCGGCCGGCCCGCCACCCATCCCGCGACCCCACGAATGCCCGGTCCAGCCGGGCGTCGTCGCTTCCAGGCTCTCCCCCCTACGGGCGAGGGCGGCGCTGACTTCCCGCCGATTCGCCCGACTGGGCCCACAATCGCCCGATCCGGCCCGGGTCCGATCCCGACCCCGGCCGGCGCATTCCTTTGACAGATCCCGGGAGGATTGGATGGGTGTGAAGCGAGCGTTGGCGCCGATCGGGCGCTTGTTCGGCCGGCTGTGGTGGTTCCTGGACGGCACGCGGCGCGTGGTGTTCACGCTGCTGTTCTGGCTGATCGTGATCGGCCTGGTCTGGGCCGCCACGCGCGGCGGCAAGCCGCTGCAGGAGAAGACGACCCTGGTGCTGGACATCCGCGGCGATGTCGTCGAGCAGTTCTCGGGCTCGCCACGCGACCAGGCGATCGCCCAGATCAAGGGCGAGGACCGCGCCCAGACGCGGCTGCGCGACATCCTGCGCGCGATCGACGCCGCGGCCAAGGACGACAAGATCGTCCAGGTGCTGCTGGAGCTCGACCAGATGGGCTCGGCCACGCCGGCCGCGCTGCATGAGATCGAAGTGGCGCTGACCCGCTTCAAGGCCAGCAAGAAGCCGGTCGTGGCCTTCGGCCAGGCTTTCGACCAGCGCGCCTACTACCTGGCCGCGCAGGCCACCGAGGTCTACGTCCACCCGATGGGCGGCGTGATGATCGAGGGCTACGGGCGCTACCGCAACTACTACAAGGACGCGCTGGACCGCCTGGGCATCGCGCCCAACGTGATGCGGGTGGGCACCTACAAGAATGCGGTCGAGCCCTACTTCGCGAACGGGCCGTCCAAGGCGACGCTGGAAGCCGAGGGCTATCTGTACGACGAGCTCTGGACCCGCTACCAGACCAGCGTCGAGGCCGCGCGCAAGCTGCCCAAGGGCGCGATCCAGCGCGCGATCGACGAGCTGCCGCAGCGCCTGCAGGCGGTCGGCGGCGATCCCGGCAAGTTCGTGCTGGCCGAGAAGCTGGTCGACGGCCTGAAGACGCAGGACCAGGTCGAGGCGCTGCTGGAGAAGCGCGGCGCCAAGGACGAGAAGCAGCTGCGCCGCATCGGCCTGGGCGCCTATGTCGCCCAGCTGTCGCCGACGCTGCCCAAGCCGGAAGGCCAGGTCGGCGTGATCGTGGCGGAAGGCGAGATCGTGGACGGCAACGCCGGCCCGGGCCGCATCGGCGGCGACTCGATGTCCAAGCTGATCCGTCAGGCGCGGGAGGACGACAAGGTCAAGGCCATCGTGCTGCGTGTGAACTCGCCGGGCGGCAGTGCCTTCGCCTCCGAACTGGTGCGCCGCGAGCTGGAGCTGACGCGCGCCGTCGGCAAGCCGGTCGTGGTGTCGATGGGCGGCGTGGCCGCGTCGGGCGGCTACTGGATCTCCATGTCCTCGGACGAGGTCATCGCGGACCCCTCCACGATCACCGGCTCGATCGGCGTCTTCGGCATGCTGCCGACCGCCGAGAAGCTGATGGACAAGCTGTCCATCCACACCGGCGGCTACACGACCACCTGGCTGGCCAATGGGTATGACCCGCGGCGTCCGCTGGATCCGCGCCTGGCGCAGGTGGTGCAGTCGTCGATCGAGCACATCTATGCCGACTTCACCGGCAAGGCCGCCCAGGCCCGCAAGAAGACGCAGCCCCAGATCGACGCCGTCGGCCAGGGCCGCGTGTGGACGGGCGCGCAGGCGCTGGAGCGCGGCCTGGTGGACCGCAACGGCCTGCTGCAGGACGCGATCGCCAGCGCCGCCAAGCGCGCCAAGCTCGGCGACGACCCGACGGTGCGCTACGTGGAGCCCGAGCGCAGCACGCTCGACCGCCTGCTGACCAGCGTCGGCGACGCGGCCGCGCCCTCGCTGCGCGGCATGGTGATGCACGCGCTGGGCGGCGTTCCGGCGATGCCGGCCGCGCTGCGTGAGGCCCAGGTCGACATGACCTGGCTGGCCGAGCAGGCCCAGGCGGGGCCGGCCGGGTCGAAGCCGCCGGTGCGCGCGATCGTGCACTGCCTCTGCACGGCGCCCTGAGCGCGGCGCGGTGCGCCTCCGGGGCGGCGGGCTCCGGAGGCGTGGCTATACTCCCGCCCCATGGCGCCGATTTGTCCGGCTTGCGGGCGCCCAAGAAATGCAGCTAAAGAGGGACACCCGATCCACGGATCGAGACCCGGTGTTCCGCTTCAAGCGCGGCGCCGGGTTTTGCTTTTTTGGGGTGTTTCATGGGATCTGTCGGTGACGTCACACCGCAGCGCTTGTTGTTCGACGAGCCGCTGACCCTGCGCAGCGGCGCCCGCATCGCGGGCTACGAATTGATGGTCGAGACCTACGGCCGCCTGAACGAGGACAAGTCCAACGCGGTGCTGGTCTGCCACGCGCTGAACGCCAGCCACCACGTGGCCGGCACGCATGCCGGCATCGAGAAGAGCGAGGGCTGGTGGGACAACCTGGTCGGACCGGGCAAGCCGCTGGACACCGACCGCTTCTTCGTCATCGGCATCAACAACCTGGGCTCGTGTTTCGGCTCCACGGGACCGATGCACCTGAATCCGGCCACCGGCCGCGTCTACGGCAAGGACTTCCCCGTCGTCACCGTGCAGGACTGGGTGGACGCCCAGGCCCGGGTGCTGGACCGCTTCGGCATCCAGCAGCTGGCGGCGGTGCTGGGCGGCTCGCTGGGCGGCATGCAGGCGCTGGACTGGTCGCTGCGTTACCCGCAGCGCATGCGGCACTGCATCGCCGTAGCGACGGCGCCCAACCTGTCGGCGCAGAACATCGCCTTCAACGAGGTCGCGCGGCGCGCGATCATCACCGACCCCGAATTCCACGACGGCTTCTTCTACGAACACGGTGTCGTGCCCCGTCGCGGCCTGCGGGTGGCGCGGATGATTGGCCACATCACCTACCTCAGCGACGACGTGATGGAAGAGAAGTTCGGCCGCCAGATGCGCGCCGCGGAGCTGGGCTACTCGACCTCGGACATCGAGTTCCAGATCGAGAGCTACCTGCGCTACCAGGGCGACAAGTTCAGCGAGTACTTCGACGCCAACACCTACCTGCTGATCACGCGGGCGCTGGACTACTTCGACCCGGCGCGCGAGCACGGCGGCGACCTGAGCCGCACCTTCGCCAGCGCGCTGTGCAAGTACCTGGTGGTGAGCTTCACGACGGACTGGCGTTTCTCGCCGGCGCGCTCGCGCGAGATCGTCAAGGCCCTGCTCGACAACAAGCGCGACGTCTCCTATGCCGAGATCGACGCTCCGCATGGCCACGACGCCTTCCTGCTCGAGGATCCGCGCTATCACGGCGTGCTGCGCGCCTATTTCGACCGCATCGCCGGAGAGCATGAACGGCCGGTGCCTGGCGGCACGGCGGCGGTCTCGCATCGCCTGCAGGGAGTGGCGGTATGAGCGACCGGGCCGTGATGGACATGATTGCCGAGCTGGTGCCCGCGGGCTCGCGGGTGCTGGACCTGGGTTGCGGCACCGGCGAGCTGCTGGCGCACCTGCAGGCCACCAAGGGCTGCACCGGCTACGGCGTGGAGCTGGACGACGCCAACGTGCTGGCCTGCGCGCAGCGCGGCGTGAACGTGATCCAGCTCAACCTGGAGGAAGGGCTGGCGATCTTCGAGGACCAGAGCTTCGACGTCGTGCTGCAGCTGGAGACGCTGCAGAACCTGCGCAACACCGAGGCGATGCTGCGCGAGACCGCCCGGGTGGGTCGCATCGGCATCGTCAGCTTCCCCAACTTCGCGCACTGGCCCAACCGGCTGCAGGTGCTGTCGGGCCGCATGCCGGTGACCCGCGTGCTGCCCTACCAGTGGTACGACACGCCCAATATCCGCGTCGGCACCTACGCCGACTTCCATGTGCTGGCGCGCAAGTGCGGCCTGCGGGTGCTGGACAGCTTCGGCGTCCAGGACGGCCGCCAGGTCCGCGTGCTGCCCAACCTGATGGCCAGCATGGCGGTGTTCAAGTTCGACCGGGATTGAGGACGGGCCCTCGCGTGCGACGGCGGTGATCAGTCCTCGTAGCGTCCCAGCCGCACCATCGTCTGCCCGGCCACGCCGGCCCGCCGCGACGGCATGATCAGCACGCAGTCGTCGTGCGGCGTGACCCAGCGCCGCGCGCCGTCCTCGGCCAGCGGCGTGCCGGCCGCGGGAATGAGCTTCAGGTGATGCGTGGGCAGCAGGAAGCGGAAGTCGGGCGATGCCGCGGTCACGCCCTCGCCAACGCGCACCAGCCGCTGCCGCGCCGGCGTGGGCAGGCGCGGCGATGCCGCCATCCACGCGTCGTCGATCATCCCCAGATGCCGCAGGAAGCGCAGCGTCACGTCGGTCGCCATCGTGGCGCTTGCCGGCTCCCAGTGCGCGCCGCACTCGACCAGCACCGCCTGCCGCGGACTCCGCGGATCCGAGAAGCTGCCGCGGTCGATCATCCGCAGCCCCGCCGCATGGCCGGTGTCGACCAGCAGCGTCTCCGGCTGTCCCAGTGCCCGGGCCAGCGGCACGCTCTTGTCGGTCATGCCGCAGATCGTCAGCGCCGGCGCGCCCGGCTCCTGCATCGAGTGCAGGTCCAGCAGCACGTCCGCCGCGTCCACGAAGGGCGCCAGCTCGCGCGCCCGGCGCAGCTCGACCGAGTCGCGCGGCCCGCGCAGCACCGCCTCGTCCCAGACGCGGTTCATGTCCTCGTCGACGCAGCGTGACGCGAACGGCGTCAGCGCATTGAAGCGCCCGTAGGCCTCGACATTCGCGAAGGCCAGCACCAGCCGGCCGCGCAGCGGCTTCAGGGACCGACCCAGCAGTCCGTCCAGCGCGATCGCGCCGCAGAGCTCGTTGCCGTGCACCAGCGCCACCACCATCGCCACCGGGCCCGGCCGGCCCGAGTCCAGCACGTGGACGAACGCCACGTCCGTGCCGGTACCGCGGCGCCAGCGATCGAGCGGCGGCGGCTGCAGGCGCACTTCCGGGTTGAAGGCGGGGAAGGACTCGAGCAGGGCAGGGGTCATCGTCGTCGGAACGGGGGGCGTCCCCGGCGGGAAGACTGGGCGCGGGCGATCCTACACTCCGGCCCCATGAAGACTCTGACCGGCCATGACGGCCTCCCGCTGCACTGGCGGGAATGGGGCGCCGACCTGTCGCTGCCCACCCGCGGCACCGTGCTGATCGTCCACGGTCTGGGCGAGCACATCGGGCGCTACGAGGCCGTCGCCGGGCGCCTGAACGACTGGGGCTGGCATGCCGCCGGCTACGACCAACGCGGCCACGGCGCCTCCGGCGGACCGCGCGGCGACATCCCCGCCCACGACAGCCTGCTGCGCGACCTGGCCGCCGCGATCGACGGCCTGCGCGCCGACGACCGCAAGGGACGCGGCCCGCTGATCCTGCTGGGCCATTCGATGGGCGGCGCCGTCGCGGCCCGCTTCGTCGCCGGCGCGCTCGAGCAGGCGCCCTGGTCGCGCCCGGTCGACGGGCTGATCCTCAGTTCCCCGGCGCTCGACCCCGGCCTGTCGGCGTTCCAGCGCGGCCTGCTGGGCGCCACCCTGCCGCTGGTGCCGCACCTGGCCGTGGGCAACGGCCTGAATCCGTCGTGGGTCTCGCGCAGCCCGGAGGTCGTCCAGGCCTACAAGGACGATCCGCTGGTCCACGACCGCATCACCCCGACGCTGGCGCGGATGATCGCCAGCTTCGGCCCCGACACCCTCCCGCTGGTGCCGCGCTGGACCACGCCGACGCTGCTGATGTGGGCCGGCGCCGACCGCTGCGTGGCCCCGGCGGGCAGCGCCGCCTTCGCCGCGGCCGCCGCCGCGGGCGGCGCGGTGCAGGCCGTCCCCTTCCCGGGCCTGGCGCACGAGATCTTCAACGAACCTGAGCGCGAACAGGTCTTCGCCCGGCTGCGCGCCTGGCTGGGCGCACGCTCCTAGAATCGCCCGATTCACCCTTCCGCCCGGACCGGCCGCGACCGCGACCCCGGACCCAGCCACGGCGGCCCGACCGGCCGCGCAGGAGACCCGCATGAACGCACGTGACCCGTCGTTGCCGCTGCAAGCCGATGAAATCAGCGCCCTGGGCGCCTTCGCCGAGAAGGTGTGGGACCAGGAGATCGTCCCCGCGCTGACCGACTACATCGCCATCCCGGCCAAGAGCCCAATGTTCGACGCCGACTGGCAGGCCAACGGCTACATCGACCGCGTCGTCCGCGACGCCGCCCAGTGGGTGGAAAGCAAGAAGATCCCCGGCCTGAAGCTGGAGGTCATCCGCCAGGAAGGCCGCACGCCGGTCATCTTCTTCGAGCTGCCGGCGACCAAGGCCGACAGCACCGACACCGTCGTCCTGTACGGCCACCTGGACAAGCAGCCGGAGTTCAACGGCTGGCGCGCCGACCTGGGCCCGTGGACGCCCAAGTACGAGGACGGCAAGCTCTACGGTCGCGGCGGCGCCGACGACGGCTACGCGATCTACGCGTCGATCACCGCGCTGCTGGCGCTGGACCAGCAGGGCGTGCCGCGCCCGCGCTGCGTCGGCCTGATCGAGGCCTGCGAGGAATCGGGTTCCTACGACCTGCCGGCCTACATCGACCTGCTCAAGCCGCGGCTGGGCAATGTCTCGCTGGTGGTCTGCCTGGACTCCGGCGCGGGCGACTACGACCGCCTGTGGATGACCACCTCGCTGCGCGGCATGGTCTCCGGCGTGCTGAAGGTCGAGGTGCTGACCGAGGGCATCCACTCCGGCGACGCGTCGGGCGTGGTGCCCTCGTCCTTCCGCATCCTGCGCCAGGTGCTGGACCGGCTGGAGGATTCCAGGACCGGCCGCCTGCTGCCCGAGTCCTTCCACTGCGAGATCCCCGGCGTGCGCCACGAGCAGGCGCAGGCCACCGCCGCGATCCTGAAGGAAGAGGTCTACAAGCGCCTGCCCTGGGCCTGCGGCGCGGACGGCGGCCCGGTGCTGCCGGTGACGCAGGATCCGGTCGAGGTGCTGCTGAACCGCACCTGGCGCCCGACGCTGTCGGTCACCGGCGTGGACGGCTTCCCCGAGCTCAAGAGCGCCGGCAACGTGCTGCGCCCGTACACCGCGTTCAAGCTGTCGCTGCGCCTGCCGCCGCTGATCGACGGCAACGAGGCCGCGCTCAAGCTCAAGGCGCTGCTCGAGGACAACGCGCCCTACAACGCCAAGGTCAGCTTCGTGCCGGACGGCCGCGCCGGCGCCTATGGCGCCACCGGCTGGAACACGCCGGAGCTGTCGCCGTGGCTGAGCCAGGCGCTGGACGAGGCCAGCCGGGCCCACTTCGGCCAGCCGGTCGGCTACATCGGCCAGGGCGGCACCATCCCGCTGATGAGCATGCTGCAGAAGGGCTTCCCGGCCGCGCAGATGATGGTCTGCGGCGTGCTGGGCCCCAAGAGCAACGCCCATGGCCCCAACGAGTTCCTGCACGTGCCCTACGGCAAGCGCCTGACCGCCGCGGTGGCGCAGGTGATCGCCGCGCACCCCTGACGACGGACGGGGCGCCGAGGCGCTTCCCCAGCGCGGCGGCCCGGCCGTCGCGCACCCTGAGGCCGGTCTCCGGCGCATCGCGAAGTCATAGAGAGGCGACCGACGCGGGAACCCCGCGGCAGTCGTCCGGAGGAGACGGGATGGATCAGGTCAAGGCGATGCGGGTCTTCACCCGCGTGATCGACGAGGGCAGCCTCGCCGGCGCGGCGCGGGCCATGGACCTGGCGCCGGCCGTGGTCACGCGGCTGGTGGCCGACCTCGAGGAGCACCTCGGTGCGCGGCTGCTCAACCGCACGACGCGGCGGCTGTCGCTGACCGATGTCGGCGAGGGTTACCTGGAGCGCTGCCGCCGCATCCTCAGCGACATCGAGGAGGCCGAGGCGCTGGCCTCCGCCGCCACCAACGAGCCGCGCGGCAGCCTGCGCGTGCTGATGCCGCCGGCGATCGCGATCCACCAGCTGGCGCGCCACATGGCCCGCTTCCACGCGATGTACCCGCTGGTCAGCGTCGAGCTGGTCGCCCCCGGGCCGGTGGACACGCTGGACGAGAGCTTCGACATCACCGTCATCTCGACGCGCAGCCCGCTGCAGGGCGACTTCATCGCCCGCAAGCTGGCGCGCACGGAAGTGATCATGTGCGCCTCGCCGGAGTACCTCGCGCGGCGCGGCCGGCCGCAGCATCCGTCCGAGCTCAAGCAGCACGACATCATGCTGCCGCCCATCCATGAGCTGTCGCGCGGCGTGACCTTCGAGCGCTGCGGCGCCGACGGCCTCACCGCCGAGAGCTTCTTCGCGATCCCGTCGCGCCCGGTGATGACGACCTCGTCGGTGGACACCAAGTACGCCTGCGCGTTGCACGGGCTGGGCATCGCGGGGCTGCCGTCCTTCGTCGTCGGCGACGCGCTGATGGAGGGCGCGCTCGAGCGCGTGCTGTCGCAGTGGCGCATCTACAGCTACCAGCTGTGGGCGGCGATGCCGACGCGCAAGTTCGTCCCGGCGCGCACCCGCGCGTTCATGGATTTCCTGGTGGAGATCTTCGGCGGCCGCGATGAGGATCCGTGGCTGGCCGCTGCGGGCTGCCCCAGCTACCTGGCGGCGCAGGAGCTGCTCGCGCTCCAGGCCGCCCGCGAGGCCAGGGCCGCCAAGGCGTCGGCAGCCTCGGCCTCGGCGCCTGCCGACGGCGACTGATCAGCGCAGGCTGAAGCCGGTCTGGGTGTACTGCGGCTGCAGGTCCTCGATCAGGCGCAGCAGCGGCGACAGCTCGATGTAGCGGGTCGCCGTCTTGACCACGTAGGCATAGAAGCGGGGCAGGTCCTCGGCGTAATGCGGCTTGCCGTCGCGGTGCTTGAGCCGGCAGAAGATGCCCATGATCTTCAGCTGTCGCTGCAGCACCGTCCATTCCAGGCGCCGCCAGAACAGGCCGAAGTCCAGCGCCATCTCGTGCGGGTCCTCGCCCTCGGGATCCAGGCCGAACAGCCCGGCGCGCCGGGCGCCTTCCCAGTAGCGCACCGCCCAGTCGAGCTCCTCGGCCTCGTCCCAGGAGATGAAGGCGTCTCGCAGCAGCGAGGCGATGTCGTAGGTGACCGGCCCCATGACCGCGTCCTGGAAGTCCAGGATGCCGGGCGATGCGAAGGCGCCGGTGCCTTCGCCGGAGGGGCAGACCATCAGGTTGCGCGGCATGTAGTCGCGGTGCATCGGCACGCGCGGCTGGGCCGCGATGTTGGCGGCGAGCAGGGCGACCGTCCGGTCCCAGTAGCCCTGCTGTTTGTCGTTCCACTGCTTGCCGTGATGGGCCTGGACGCACCAGTCGACGAAGATCTGCAGCTCCCGGCGCACGAAGGCGTCGTCGAAGACCGGCAGCGCGCCCTCGGCGCGGGCCGACGCGCTGGTCTGCCAGCGCAGCAGCGCCTGGGTGGCGTCGCGCATCAGCTGCCGCGGCAGCGCCTCGTCGCCCGCGCGCTGCGCCTCGATCAGCGCCGCGATGTAGGACTGGCGGCCCAGGTCCTCCATCACCGCGAATCCCTGCGCGACATCGTGGGCCAGCACCCGCGGCACATGCAGGCCGCGTTCGGCCATCAGCGCGCCGACGTGCAGGAAGGCGGCCAGCTGATTCGGCGTCGCGGGATCGTCCATGACGACCAGCGTGCCGCCGGTGCTCGTCGCCACGCGCAGGTAGCGGCGGAAGCCGGCGTCGCTGCTGGCGACGGCGAGCGTCTCGAGCCGCAGGCCCAGCGGCTCGACCAGCGGCGCGATCCAGGCGTGGAAACGGGCGGCGCGGTCGGCGTCGGGCCAGGGCACGGCGGGCGGAGCGGAAGCGGTCATCGGCAAGGGCGCGGGATCGAGCCCGGCGAGGCAGGGGCGGGAAGCAGAAGGGCCGCTGCGCGAGCGGCCCCGGAGGACGGTGACAAGGCGCTTCGGCGGTCCTGCCGGCCGGCGAGCCTCGTGGATAATGATTCTACAAACCCCGGGCAGCGCGGCGCGACCGACGCGCGGCCGCCTGACCTCTGCAAGACGCTGCCCGCCTGATGCGCCCTCCGGTTTCCCGACCCCGTCCGATCTCCCTGGCCGCCGCCCTGGCGGTCGCGCTGCCCGCGGTCTCCGTGTCTACGGCGCAGGCGCAGGAGTCCGCCGGCCAGCCCTTGATCCTCAAGTCGGTCAAGCAGCTGCACCAGACCAAGCGCAAGGACGCCCGGCCCGCGATGGCGCTCAGCGCCGACCGCATCACCAGCGAGATGGACCAGACCTCGACCGCCGAGGGCGACGTCCAGCTGCGCTACGGCGGCATGCTGCTGAAGTCGAAGACGCTGCGCTACGACTACCCGCAGGACCTGGCCACCGCCGAGGGCGAGGTGGAGCTCAGCCAGAACGGCGCGGTGCTGCGTGGCCCCAAGCTGGAGCTCTTCGTCGACAAGTTCGAAGGCCAGCTCGAGAGCCCGACCTACTTCTTCGCCGCCACCGGCGGCAGCGGCAGCGCCAAGGCCTTGCACTTCCTCGGCGACCAGCGCATGCGCGCCGACGAGGCGACCTACTCGACCTGCCCGGTGTCGGACAAGGGCGAGCAGGACCTGCAGGACGCCAAGGCCGGCAAGAAGGGCCAGCGCGATTGGGAGCTGGTCACCAGCAGCCTGAACCTGGACTTCGACGCGGGCGAGGGCGTGGCCAAGGACGCGGTGGTGCGCTTCCTGGGCGTGCCCATCCTGGCGGCGCCGTCGCTGAGCTTCCCGCTCGGCGACCAGCCCAAGTCCGGCCTGCTGCCGCCCAACGTCAACATCGACAACCGCAGCGGCGTCGAGTACAGCCAGCCCTTCTACTGGAGCATCGCGCCCAACCGCGACGCGACCATCACGCCCTTCATCATGACGCGGCGCGGCCCCGGCGTGGACAGCCAGTTCCGCTACCTGGAGCCCGGCCATCGCGGCCAGATCGACTACGCGCTGCTGCCGCACGACCGCGTGACCGGCCGCTCGCGCTGGGACCTGCGCCTGAACGGCGACGGCGACATCACGCCCAACTGGACTTACAACGTCCACACCGAGCGTGTCTCCGACGACGACTACTGGAAGGACCTGCGCAGCCGCATGCTGTCCCAGACGCCGCGCCTGCTGTCGACGGACCTGCGCACGCAGCGCGACTTCAGCTTCAACTGGGGCGAGATGCAGACCTACGCGCGGGTGCAGAAGTGGCAGCCGCTGCAGGTTGCGCAGGTGGAGGACCAGTTCGCGTCGCCCTACCAGCGCTCGCCGCAGATCGGCGTGCGGCTGCAGACCGGGGCCGATGAATCGGTGCTGGCCGGCTACCTGCCCACCGGCCGTCGCGCGCGCCTGGAAGGCGGGCTGGAGGTCGAGTACAACCGCTTCGACCTGCCCGGCGGCGCGCTGAGTTCGCAGACCCAGACCGGCGAGCGCATGCACCTGCTGGGTCACGTCAGCCTGCCCTTCAGCGGCGCGGCCTGGTGGCTGATCCCCAAGCTGTCGGTCAATTCGGCCAGCTACAACCTGGACCAGCCCATCGACGCCACCGGCCGGCGCTCGATCGGCCGCACCATCCCGACCTTCAGCGTCGACCACGGCTGGATCCTGGAGCGCAACACCTCGCTGTTCGGCCAGGCGATGCGCCAGACGCTCGAGCCGCGCCTGCTGTACGTGAACACGCCGTACCGGGACCAGAGCCTGATCCCCAACTTCGACGCCGCGCCGCGCGACTACAACTTCGATTCGGTCTTCGCGGAGAACCAGTTCTCCGGCGTGGACCGCGTCAACGACGCCAACATGCTGGCCTTCGGCGCCACCACGCGCTGGATCGAGGACGAGAAGGGCGAGGAACAGCTGCGCCTGGGCATGGTCCAGCGCTACCTGTTCCGCAACCAGCGCATCACGCCGGACGGCACGCCGCAGACGCACCGCCTCTCGGACGTGGTGCTGCTGGCCTCGGCCCACCTGAACCAGGCGTGGTGGACCGACAGCACGCTGCAGCTGAACTCGTCCGACGGCAAGGTCGAGCGGACGGTGCTGCGGCTGCGCTATTCGCCGGGGCCGTTCCGCACCGTCAGCGCGTCCTACCGGCTGGCGCGCGGCCAGAGCGAGCAGGTCGAGCTGGCCTGGCAGTGGCCGCTGTTCGGACCGGACCGCAAGTCGGTGGCGGGCGGACCGGGCTGCGCCGGCGCCTGGTACGGCGCGGGCCGCCTGCAGTACAGCATGCGCGACAAGCGCTTCACCGATTCCGTCATCGGCGCCGAATACGACTCGGGCTGCTGGATCCTGCGTGTCGGTGCCGAGCGCCAGGCCACCGGCCGCGCGGAAACCAATACCCGGCTGATCCTGCAGCTGGAGCTGGTCGGCCTGTCGCCGCTGGGCTCCAATGCCCTGAAGGTGTTGAGAGACAATATTCCGGGTTACCGGTCGCTCAGCTCCGAGCGGTCGGCTTTTGGCACTTATGACTGAACTGCGTTCGATGCGACATCTCAAGCCTGTGGCGGCCACGCTCCTGTCCCTGACCGCCGCCCTGGCCGGCTCGGCATCCTTGGCGCAGACGCGGCCCGCCGCCCCCGCCCCGGCCGCATCGGCGGCCGCCGCGACGCCCAATCGCCCGGTCGTCGAACAGCGCCAGCTCAAGCCGGGTGACTACATCGCGGCGATCGTCAACACCGACATCGTGGCGGCGTCGGAAGTGATCCAGCGCACCGAGCGCATGCGCGAGGAAGCCCGCCAGCGCGGCCAGAACGTGACCAACGAGCTGCTGCACAAGCAGGCCCTGGACAGCCTGATCGACGAGCGCGTGGTCGTCACCTACGCGCGCGAGAACGGTCCCCGGGTCGACGAGCCGGAGCTGGACCGGGTCGTGGCGAACGTGGCCACGCAGAACAAGCTGACGATGCCGGAGCTCCGCCAGCGCCTGGCCGCCGAAGGCATCGACTTCAAGCGCTTCCGCGAGAACCTGCGCGACCAGATGCTGAGCGAGCGCGTGCGCGAACGCGAGGTGCAGGGCCGCATCCGCGTTACCGACGGCGACATCGACAAGTACCTGGACGAGCGCCAGGCCGCGTTGCAGGGCCGCGCGCAGCTGAACGTGGCGCAGATCCTGGTGCCGGTGCCCGAAGGCGCCGGCCCGGTCGTGCTGGCTGAGCGCAAGGCGCGCGCCGAATCGGCGCTGGCGCGGGTGAAGGCGGGCGAGGACTTCGCCAAGGTCGCCCGCGAGCTGTCGGAGGACGCCAACAAGAACCGCGGCGGCGAGATCGGCCTGCGGGCGGCGGACAAGCTGCCGGACGTCTTCGTCGATGCGGTCAAGGACCTGCAGCCCGGCGAGGTGCGCCCCGAACTGCTGCGCTCCGAGGCCGGTTTCCATGTGATGAAGCTGATCGAGCGCCAGACCGGCAAGGCCTCGATCAACGTGGTCGTGCAGACGCGCGCGCGTCACATCCTGCTGCGCCCGTCCGAGCAGCTGACGCCGGAGCAGGCCACGCGCCGGCTGGTCGAGTTCAAGCGCGCGATCGAGTCCGGCCGCGCCACCTTCGAGCAACTGGCCAGAGCCA
The DNA here is from genome assembly GCF_014193045.1 of Mitsuaria sp. BK037. Lineage (NCBI taxonomy): Bacteria > Pseudomonadati > Pseudomonadota > Betaproteobacteria > Burkholderiales > Sphaerotilaceae > Roseateles > Mitsuaria sp. BK037. The sequence continues at coordinate 834,244 of NZ_JACHYS010000003.1, forward strand.
ACTCGGAAGACGGCAGCGCGCAGGAAGGCGGGGACCTGGGCTGGGTGTCGCCGGGTGGTTTCGTGCCCGAGTTCGAGCAGGCCATGGATGCGTTGCCGCTCAAGGGCATCTCGGACCCGGTGCCGTCGCGCTTCGGTATCCACTTGATCCAGGTGATGGAGCGCCGCGACGTGGTGCTCGACAACAAGCAGCTGCGCGAACAGGCGCGCAACGCGCTGCGCGAGCGCAAGTACGACGACGCGTACAACGACTGGATGAAGGAAATGCGCGCCCGCGCCTTCATCGAGACGCGCGAGTGGCTGGACTGAGCGGCCGGGACTGAGTTCATGGGACATGTCGCGCGCAAGCGCTTCGGCCAGCACTTCCTGACCGACAAGGCCATCATCGACGGCATCATTGACGCCATCGGCCCGGGCGAGGACCAGGCGATGGTCGAGATCGGTCCCGGGCTGGGCGCCATGACGCTGCCACTGCTGCAGCGGCTGCCAGCCTCGAGCCAGCCGCTCACCGTGATCGAGCTGGACCGCGACCTGGCCGCGCGCATGCGCAAGCGCGGCGATGTGACCGTCATCGAGTCCGACGTGCTGAAGGTGGACTTCGCGGCGCTGGCCGCGGAACGGGGCCGCAAGCTGAAGGTCGTCGGAAACCTGCCCTACAACATCTCCTCGCCGATCCTCTTCCACCTGCTCGGCGTGGTGGACCATGTGGTGGACCAGACCTTCATGTTGCAGAAGGAAGTCGTCGACCGCATGGCCGCCGGGCCCGGCGGCAAGGACTACGGCCGGCTGAGCGTGATGCTGCAATGGCGGTACGACGTCGAGGCGCTGTTCGATGTGCCGCCGGAGGCCTTCGATCCGCCGCCGCGGGTCGATTCGGCGATCGTGCGCATGGTGCCGCTGTCGGCGCCCGCCCGCATCGACGAGGCGCTGCTCAGCGAGCTGGTGGCCTCGGCGTTCTCCCAGCGCCGCAAGTTGCTGCGGCACTCGCTGGGGAAGTGGCTGGAGGCGCGCGGCTTCGGCGGGACCTTCGACCTGCAGCGCCGTGCCGAGGAAGTGCCGGTGGCCGAGTTCGTCGCGCTGGCGCAGGCCGTCCAGGGCTGAGCGGCAGCTAGCGGGCGCATGGGCCGGCGACGCCCAATGAAAAAGGCCTTCCGTCGCCGGAAGGCCTTGTGCGCAGAACCGGCGCTTCAGTCCATCAAGCGGCGCTGAGCCACATCGACGTGTCGAACGCGCTGCACATCATCGGCATGTTCATGCCGAAGTTGGGGTTCGGATTGGTCTTGGTGCTCTTGAGCACCGGCTTCGCTTCGGGGGCCACCTCAGTCGCCCGCTCCCATGACCCTGATTCTTGGGAGCGGGCTACTGAAAAGAATAGAAACACCTGAAGGAGATCTTCCGCTCGGCCCAGAAGTCGGCCGCCTCGCGGAAGACATCGAGCAACTGCTCGCGTGCCTCCCGATCGAATTTCGCGTGATCGGGCAACTGGTCCAACACCACGACGAACCCTGGTTGCGTGCCCGACTTGTGGACCAGATTGGTCATGCAGTCGTACAGCGCTTCCATGTTCTTGCCGAAGTGCGCCGGGAACAGGAAGTTGCTGGCAATCAGTTCCAGCACGTCCTGTTTGGTCTCGGCCGGAGACAGGTTGGCGTACAGGAAATGTTGGCCGGCGTCCTGCGCGGCCTGCATCAAGTCCTCGACCCGGTAGGCTCTGATCGCCTGCACGATGTTGGGACGGACTGTCTGCAAAAGCATTGTCGCGTTCCTCCTAGATGGGGTATCCGAGCTCATGTCTGGGTGGGGCCGTGCACCGGAACAGCGCCCGCGGGGCCTGTGATCGTCGGTGGGGGAGGGCTGAGCCAGCGAGGGTTAACCCTGAACTCTGAAACCAAGATGGTACAGAAAGGGCCTCGAATGCTCAAGCCAGGGGCTACCACAATGCCTTAAAAAGCGGCATTGTTAGCATGCGCACACATTCGCCCGAACGCCCACAAACGTGAGTAGTCATCCAGTGGAAATTGACTGGTGAGCCACTACAAACTTTTTCTATAGGCCGGACCGGAGGTCGGGATTAAAGGCCCTCCGGCGGCTTGGATGAGCGATACCAGGGCCTGTCCGGCCCCGGAATCGCCGCTGGCTCAGCGAGCCGCGTTCGCGTCCGCGACGGTCAGCGCCGTCATGTTCACGATGCGGCGAACGGTCGCCGACGGGGTCAGCACGTGGACCGGCTTGGCCGCGCCCAGCAGGACCGGCCCGATGGCGATGCCGCCGCCAGCCGCCGTCTTCAGCAGGTTGTAGCTGATGTTGGCCGCGTCGATGTTGGGCATGACCAGCAGGTTGGCCTCGCCGGTCAGGGTGCTGTTGGAGACCAGCTGCTCGCGGTAATGCGGGTCCAGCGCGGCATCGCCGTGCATTTCGCCGTCGGCTTCCAGCCAGGGCGCGTTGTCCTTGATCAGCGCCAGCGCGTCGCGCATCTTGACCGCGGACGGGCAGTTGCTCGAGCCGAAATTGCTGTGCGACAGCAGCGCCGCCTTCGGGCGCAGGCCGAAGCGCATCATTTCCTCGGCCGCCATCACGGTGATCTCGGCGATCTGCTCGGCGGTCGGGTCGTAGTTGACGTGGGTGTCGACCAGCATGACCTGGCGGCCCGGCAGGATCAGGCCGTTCATGCAGGCGAAGTTCTTGACGCCGGGGCGCTTGCCGATGACCTGGTCGATGTACTGCAGGTGCATCGCGGTGTTGCTCCAGGTGCCGCAGAGCATCCCGTCGACCTCGCCCTTGTGCAGCATCATCGCGCCGATCAGCGTCAGGCGGCGGCGCATCTCGATCTTGGCGAGCTGCTGCGTGACGCCCTTGCGCTCGGTCATCGCGAGGTAGGTCTGCCAGTAGTCGCGATAGCGGTGGTCGAACTCGGTGTTCACCACGTCGTAGTCGCGGCCCTCCTGCAGGCGCAGGCCGAAGCGCTCGCAGCGCTGGGCGATCACCTGCGGGCGGCCGATCAGCGTCGGGCGGGCGATGCCTTCGTCGACGACCACCTGCACCGCGCGCAGCACGCGCTCCTCCTCGCCTTCGGCGTAGGCGACGCGCTTGTGCTGCGCCTTCTTCGCGATCTGGAAGATCGGCTTCATCGTCGTGCCGGAGGCGTAGACGAAGCTCTGCAGCTTCTCCAGGTAGGCCGGCATGTCCTGGATCGGACGCAGCGCCACGCCGGAGGCCTCGGCCGCCTTCGCGACGGCCGGGGCGATCTTCATCATCAGGCGCGGGTCGAAGGGCTTGGGGATCAGGTACTCGGGGCCGAAGCTGAGGTTGGCGCCGGCGTAGGCGGCGGCGACGACCTCGCTCTGCTCGGCCTGCGCCAGCTCGGCGATCGCGTGGACGGCGGCGATCTCCATCTCGTCATTGATCGTCGTCGCGCCGCAGTCCAGGGCCCCGCGGAAGATGTAGGGGAAGCACAGGACGTTGTTGACCTGGTTCGGATAGTCGGTGCGGCCGGTGGCCATCAGCGCGTCGTCGCGGATCGCGTGCACGTCCTCGGGCTGGATCTCCGGATTCGGATTGGCCAGCGCGAAGATGATGGGCTTGGCCGCCATCGACGCGACCATGTCCTGCTTGAGCACGCCGCCGGCCGACAGGCCCAGGAACACATCCGCGCCGGCGATGACCTCGCGCAGGCTGCGCAGCTCGGTCTTCTGCGAGTACACGGCCTTGTCCGGGTCCATCAGTTCGGCACGGCCTTCGTAGACGACGCCGGCCAGGTCGGTCACCCAGATGTTCTCGCGCGGCAGGCCGAGCTTGACCAGCAGGTTCAGGCAGGCGAGGGCGGCGGCGCCGGCGCCCGAGGTGACCAGCTTGACCGAGCGGATGTCCTTGCCCGCGACCTTCAGCCCGTTGAGCAGGCCGGCGGCCACGACGATGGCGGTGCCGTGCTGGTCGTCGTGGAAGACGGGGATCTTCATCCGCTTGCGCAGTTCGCGCTCGACGTAGAAGCAGTCCGGCGCCTTGATGTCCTCGAGGTTGATGCCGCCGAAGGTCGGCTCCAGCGCGGCGATCACGTCGACCAGCTTGTCGAGGTCGTGCTTCTCGTCGATCTCGAGGTCGAAGACGTCGATGCCGGCGAATTTCTTGAACAGGACGCCCTTGCCCTCCATGACCGGCTTGGAGGCCAGCGGGCCGATGTCGCCCAGGCCGAGCACGGCGGTGCCGTTGGAGATCACGGCCACCAGGTTGCCGCGCGAGGTGTAGCGGAAGGCGTTGGCCGGGTCGGCGACGATTTCCTCGCACGCGGCGGCCACGCCCGGCGAGTAGGCCAGCGCCAGGTCACGCTGGTTGATCAGCTGCTTGGTGGCGGCGATGGCGATCTTCCCGGGGGTCGGGAACTCGTGATATTCGAGAGCGGCCTGGCGCAGCTGAGCGCGTTTTTCTTCGGACGTGGACATGGGGGACTCTTCTGGTTGAAACCGGTCCGCCGTCGTGGGCCGGGTCGGCGATTGTAGGAGTCCGACCCGGCGGCGACAGTGCGGACTATGCGTATGCTGCATGTCGCCCGGGCCGCAGGGGCATACGCGAAACTGCGCATCCGGAGCGCCCGCGCGAGCGCCATACTGCCTGCCCCGCACGCGCGCGAGGCCCTCGTCCGGACCTGGCTTTCAAGGTCCTTTCAAGGTCCTTTCAAGGCACTCCAAAGTCCTTCGCGGCGCGTCCCGACGCCCCCTTCACGCCGCGCCGCGGTCCCTGCCTGCCTTCGCCCACCATCATGCTGTCCGCCCCTTCCACCCCCCTGGCACGTGGCACCCGGCCGCGGCGCTGGCGGCGTGCGCTGCTGTGGGGCACGCTGGTGGGACTGCTGCTGATCGCGCAGTCGCTGCTGCTGACGCTGACGCTGAGCCACGAGGCTGCGCGCGCGCAGGAGGCCTCCGATCTCGCCGCCGCCGAGGTGACCGCGCGCGCCAAGCAGCTGATCGGGCGCGACCTGCAGGGCCTGCAGGGCCTGATGTGGGCCGAGGACGACGACTGGCGCGGCAACGCCGCCGCGCAGCTGCGTCAGACGCGGGTCATGCTGCGCATCGAGCTGCGCGACGAGCAGCGCCAGGTGCGCCGCGCGGTCGACACGCCCTATGCGCCGCCGCTGTTCTCGACGCTGTCGCGCGAGCAGCTCCAGATCGAGACCGAGCTCGCCTGCATCGCCGCGCTGCGCCAGGGCACGCCGCTGTTCTCGCGCTCGTACTTCGTGCCGGGCCCCGGCGGCGACGGCATGGAGGTCGCCGACCTGTGCCTGCCCCGGGTGCGCGCCGGCGAGCCGCGCTCCTACGTCGTGGCGACCATGGGGCTGCGGCCGCTGCTGGAGGAATCGGTCTCGCAGGAGCAGGCGCGCCGTTTCGAGATGTCCTTCGTCGAGGGCGACGGCACGCGGCTCGCGCGCACCGGCCTGACGCGCGGCAGCGGCTTCTACCTGTCCGAGCGCCTGCTCGACCTGCCCGGCCTGAGCCTGCAGCTGCGCGTGGACAACGCGACCGGCCGGCCGCAGCTGATCCCCAACCTGGCGACGGCGCTGGTGATCGGCCTGTCGCTGGCGCTGTTCGCGCTGGTCATCGTGCTGGCGCGTGACACGCGCAAGCGCGCGCAGGCGGAGCACGCGCTGGCCGAGTCGCTCGCGTTCCGGCAGGCGATGGAGAACTCGCTGATCACCGGCCTGCGCGCGCGCGACCTGGACGGCAACATCAGCTACGTCAACCCGGCGTTCTGCGCGATGGTCGGGTACGCCGCGGAAGAACTGGTCGGCACCGGCCGCCCGCCGCAGGCGCCGCCGTACTGGCCGCCCGAGTTCATCGAGGAATACTGGCGCCGCCATCACGACCGCGAGGCGAGATGGGAGGCCGGCCTGCCGCCGCGCGAGGGCTTCGAGACGGTCTTCGCGCGCAGCACCGGCGAGCGCTTCCCGGTGATGATCTACGAGGCGCCGCTGCTCAACGCCGAGGGCCAGCAGACCGGCTGGATGAGCGCCGTGCTGGACCTGAGCGCGCAGCGCAAGGTCGAGGAGCTGTCGCGCCAGCAGTCGGACCGGCTGCAGGCGACGGCGCGCCTGGCCACGGTCGGCGAGATGGCCTCGCTGCTGAGCCACGAACTGAACCAGCCGCTGGCCGCGATCGCCAGCTACGCGACCGCGTCGATCAACCTGATGGTGCGCGAGGCCGACGACCCGCAGACGCCGGCGATGGTGCGGCAGGCCGTGACCCGCATCGCCGAGCAGGCCGAGCGGGCCGGCCGCGTGATCAAGAGCGTCCACGACTTCGTGCGGCGGCGAGAGGCGGCGCGCGAGTGGGTCCATGTCGAGCAGCTGCTCGACGCGGTGCTGCCGCTGGTGCGGCTGCAGGCGCGCAAGAGCGGCGCCCGCATCGAGATGGACCTGCCCAAGGGCCTGCCGCGGGTGCGCTGCGACCGCACGATGGTCGAGCAGGTGCTGCTGAACCTCACCCGCAACGCGATCCAGGCCATGGACGGTCCCACGCCGCTGGCGGACCGCGCGCTGGTGCTGCGCGTGCGACGCCTGCAGCCGCGCTGGCTGAGCTTCGCGGTGGTCGACCATGGGCCGGGCATTCCGGCGGAAGTCGCGCGCCAGCTGTTCACGCCCTTCTTCACGACCCGCACCGAGGGCATGGGCCTGGGCCTGAGCCTGTGCCGCACGGTCGTGGAACAGCACGGCGGTGCGATGGACTTCGAGAGCCGCGTCGCCCCCGCGTCGCCGACCGGCACCGAGTTCCGCTTCAGCCTGCCGTGCGAGGATGCGCCTGGCGCGGCCCCCGGCACCGGGGCCGACCGGTTGCCCGTCACTGGATCTGGAGAGTCGTCCGCATGAAGCCGCAGTCCCTGCCGATGGTCTACCTCGTCGACGACGAGGATGTGGTGCGCGATGCGCTGGCCTGGTTGTTGCGCTCGCGCCGGCTGCTGTCCGAGGGCTTCGGCAGCGCCGAGGCCTTCGAGTCGCTGCTCGACGGCCTGCCCCGCGGCGGACGCGACTGGCCGTCGGCGCCCAGCTGCCTGCTGCTGGACGTGCGCATGCCGGGCATGAGCGGGCTCGCGCTGTTCGAGCGCCTCATCGAGCGCGGCCTGCTGGACACGCTGCCGGTGATCTTCCTGACCGGTCATGGCGACGTGCCCACGGCGGTGGCGGCGGTGAAGCAGGGCGCCTACGACTTCGTCGAGAAGCCTTTCTCCGACAACGCGCTGGTCGACCGCGTCGAACAGGCGCTGGCGCAGAGCGCCGAGGCGATCGCCGCGCGCGACGCGAAATCGGCGCTGGGACACCGTGTCGGCGAGCTGACCGAGCGCGAGCGCGAGGTCATGCAGCTGGTGGTGCAGGGCCTGCCCAACAAGCTGATCGCGGACCAGCTCAACATCAGCGTGCGCACCGTCGAGGTCCACCGCGCGCGGGTGTTCGAGAAGATGGACGTGAAGTCCGCGGTGGAGCTGTCCAACCTGCTGCGCGGCGACAATGCCGCCCATGGGTGATTCTTCTGATTCGCGCGAGCGACGGGACGGGCGGCCGCTGGGCGAGTTCGACCTGATCGATCGCTTCTTCGGCCGCGACGCGCGCGCTGGCCGCACCGAGGGCGGCGCGGTGGCGCTGGGCATCGGTGACGACTGCGCGCTGCTGACGCCGACGGCCGGCCATCAATGGCTGGTGACGGCGGACATGCTGGTCGAGGGCCGGCATTTCCTGTCGACGGTCTCGCCGCGGCGCCTCGGCCACAAGGCGCTGGCGGTCAATCTCAGCGACCTGGCGGCCTGTGGCGCGACGCCGCGGGCCTTCTTCCTCTCGCTGGCGCTGCCGCGCGTGGACGAGGCCTTCCTGGCCGGCTTCGCGCAGGGGCTGTTCGAGCTGGCCGACGCGCAGGGCATCGTGCTGGCCGGCGGCGACACGACGGCCGGGCCGCTCAACCTCAACATCACCGCGATGGGCGAAGTCCCCGCCGGCCAGGCGCTGCTGCGCTCGGGCGCGCGCGTCGGCGACGACCTCTGGGTCAGCGGCACGCTGGGCGATGCGCGGCTGGCGCTGGAGGTGTTCCGCGGCACGCTGTCCTTGAGCGCCGCGCAGTTCGATGAAGTCCGCCTGCGGATGGAGATGCCCGAGCCGCGCGTGGCGCTGGGCAAGGCGCTGCGAGGCCTGGCGACCAGCGCGGTGGACGTCTCCGACGGGCTGGCGGGCGACCTCGGGCACGTGCTCCGGCGCTCCAACGTCGGCGCGACGCTGCGCCTGGCGGACCTGCCGCGCTCGGCGGTGCTCGGCGCGATGCCGGAGGACCTCCAGCGGCTGTGCCTGCTGACCGGCGGCGACGATTACGAACTCGTCTTCACCGCGCCGCCCGATGCGCGCCAGCGGGTCCTCGAGGCCGGCCGCGCCGCCGGCACGCCGGTCTACCGCATCGGACGGATCGAGTCGGCCCCCGGCCTGCGCGTGGTCGACGGCCTGGGGCATCCGGTGCAGGACCTGCCGCGCAGCTTCGACCATTTCAAGTCATGAGCGCCGTCCGACCGACCTTCGCCTTCATGGCGAGACACCCCGCCCACTGGATCGCAATGGGCTTCGGCAGCGGCCTGTCGCCGAAGGCGCCGGGCACCGTGGGCACGCTGTGGGGCTGGGCCGCGTTCGCGGTGCTGAACCTGTGGCTGTCGCCGGCGCAGTGGGCCGTGCTGATCGCGGTCAGCCTGCCGGTCGGCTGGTGGGCGTCGACGGTGACGGCGCGGCACCTGCGCACCTGCGACCCGGGGGCGGTGGTGTGGGACGAGATCATCGCGATCTGGCTCGTGCTGTGGCTGCTGATGCCGGCGGGTTTCGGGTGGCAACTGGCCGCTTTCGCGCTGTTCCGCTACTTCGACGCCGCCAAGCCGGGGCCGGTGCGCTGGGCCGACGGCCTCTTCAAGATCGAGCCCGGGCAGCCGGTGACGGTGTGGCAAGGCTTCGGGATCCTCTTCGACGATCTGGTCGCCGCCGGATGTACGCTCGTGGTGTTGGCCGGCGCGCGGGCCTTGCTGCATTGACGCTGCGAGCCGCGCCTTCATCCACGGATGCCAGATCCATCGACGAGGAGATCCCCATGCTGTTTCCCGACGAGTCCGAACTGATCGAGCGCATCGCGCTGGCGCTGATCCAGCGCAAGGAACGCATGGGCACCGCGGAGTCCTGCACCGGCGGGCTGATCGCCGCGGCCTGCACCAGCCTGGCGGGATCGAGCCAATGGTTCGAGCGCGGCGTCGTGAGCTACAGCAACGAGGCCAAGACCGAGTTGCTGGGCGTGCCGGCGGCGCTGATCGGCCTGCACGGCGCGGTCAGCGGCGAGGTGGCGGAGCAGATGGCCCGTGGCCTCGTCGCGCATGCGCCGATCGACTGGGCGATCGCGGTGACCGGCGTGGCCGGGCCGGGCGGCGGGACCGAAAGCAAGCCGGTGGGCACGGTGTGGCTGGCGCTGATGCATGGCCGCTCGCGGATCCGCGTGTGGAGGGAGCACTTCACCGGCGACCGCCACGAAGTCCGCGCCCGCACGGTGCGCGCTGGCCTCGAGGCGCTGTGCGATGCGCTGGAGGATCGGGACTCCTGAGCGCCTGGCTCGAGGGATCGAGCCGGCCCGGACATCACCCCCTGAGCCCCCTGAGCGACGCGACGCTCGGGCTCGTCGTCACAGCCCGGCCAGGATCGTGCTGGCGCGCGCATCGCCGAGGTCCGGCGGCTGCCAGTCGCGCAGCCACTGCGCGAACTGCTCGGCCGGCATCGGTCGTGACAGCGCATACCCCTGGCCCTGGTCGCAGCCCAGCGTCTGCAGCAGCGTCCATTGCTTGCCGGTCTCCAGGCCCTCGGCCACGACCGACAGGCCCAGGTTGTGCGCCAGCTCGATGGTCGAGCGCACGATCTTCGCGTCGTCGATGTCGCGCTCCATGTTCATCACGAAGCTGCGGTCGATCTTGAGTTCGTCGACCGACAACTGCTTCAGGTAGGCCAGCGACGAGTAGCCGGTGCCGAAGTCGTCGATCGACAGCTTGAAGCCCAGCGCGTGCAGTTGCTCCAGCGTCTGCAGCGCGCGCTGCGGGTCGTCCATGATCGCGGACTCGGTGATCTCCAGGCACAGGGCCGGCGGCGGCACGCCGGCCACCAGGTCCGCCACCTTGATCGGCAGGTCCTGGTCCATCAGGTCGCGCGTCGACAGGTTGACGCTGATCGGCAGCGCCAGGCCCTCGCGCTGCAGGCTCATCCAGGCCTGCGCCGAGGCCTGCAGCACCCACGCGGTGATCTGGCGGATGAAACCGGTCTGCTCGGCGAAGGGGATGAAGGCCATCGGCGGCACCAGCCCGCGCGACGGATGCTGCCAGCGCACCAGCGCCTCCGCACCCGAGATCTTCTGCGCATGCAGGTCCACCTTGGGCTGCAGGAACAGCCGCAGTTCCCCCGCGTCGATCGCGTGGCGCAGCTCGCTGAGCAGCGACAGCGACTCCTGGCTGGCCGCGTCCATGCTCGGCGCATAGACCTCGCAGCCGCTCTGGCCGCGCTTGGCCGCATGCATCGCCAGCTCCGCCCGAGCGAGCAGCAGCATCGGATCGCGGCCGTGCTGCGGATACAGCGCCACGCCCATCCCGGCAGACAGGTCCACCGTCTGGTCGTCGATGCTGAGCGCGCGCTCGAAATCTCGCTGGATGCGCTTGCAGATCGTCTCCGCGCGCGTCGCGCCGGCGCCCTCGATCAGCAGCACGAACTCGTCCCCGCCGACCCGGGCGGTCAGCCGCACCTCGTCCTTCAGCAAATGCTGCAGCCGGTCCGCCACCGCGCGCAGCAGCCGGTCGCCGAAGGCGCGCCCCAGCACGTCGTTGACATGCTTGAAGCGGTCCAGGTTCAGCATCAGCAGAGAGAAGCGCACCTCGCTCTCGGCCATGCGCCGCGCCAGCGCCTGGTGGAACTGCTCGCGGTTCGGCAGGTCCGTCAGCGGATCCCAGAAGGCGAGCCGGTTCACCTCCTCCTCGCGCGACCGGATGCCCTGGCGCATCGCCTCGAAGGCCTCCGCCAGGTCGCCGATCTCGTCGCTGGACGGCCGCTCGACCGGCCGCGCATAGTCGCCCTGGCCCAGTCTGTGCGCCTCGCTGGCCAGCGCCTTCACCGGCCCGGTGATGCGGCGGGCGGTCAACACCGCCCCGATCGCGAACAGCAACACCCCGGCGACGCTCAGGCCAAGCAGCATCCATTGCAGCCGCCGGTAAGGCGCGAGGGCCTCGTCCACCGAGCGCAGCAGCAGCACCGCCACCGATTTGTCGGTATCGCCGCCATGGTCGAGCGGCTGCAGGCGCGCCTGGAACTGCTCGCCTTCCAGTTCCAGATGGAAGGTCTGCACCGTGCGGTCCGTCGCGCTCAAGGTGGGCAGCGCCTGCACCGCGCGCGCCGTGGCGGTCGCGTCCAGCACGGTCGACAGCACCTGCCATTGCCCCGCGGCCGATTGCGCCAGCAGCACGCCCTGGATGCGCACGATGCGCTTGAGCTCCTGGAGCTGGTCGCTCTTCATCTCGAAGCCGGTGAAGATCCAGCCGCCCAGCCCGGCGGCCCGCATCCGCGCGACCACGACCTGATAGGCCTTGCCGCCCACCAGCAGCAGCTGGCTCTGCGTCCGGCCCTGCTGCTGGCGCGTGACGCCGCGCAACAGCGGAGCGACCTTGGCGGCGATCGGATCGGTCGCGGTCACCAGCTTGAAGCTGTCGTCCGCGTAGCCGATGAAGGACGCGTCGCCCCGCGCGCTCAGGTTGGTGAAGACGTCCTGCAGCATCCCGCGCAGTTCCTCGCCCTGGATGCCGGCCGCGACCAGTTGGCGCAGGCCGTAGTCCGATTGCAGCAGGTCGGCCACCAGGCCGCGCTGCTCGTTGTCCTCCTCGATCAGTTGGACCAGGATGCGCTCACCGGCCTCGAGTTCCTCGGCCACCGAGGCCCGCGCGTTGCGGCCGATGCCTTCGTTGATCAGCGCCAGGTTCAGCAGCTGGACGACCAGCAGCAGCGCCAGGAACAGCGCGACGATGCGCCCCTCCAGCCGCCGCAGGTTGAGGAAGTCCGGCCAGCGCATCGGCGCCTCAGTCCTTGAGCTCGACCTTGAGCACGCCCGCGGCGCCGGCGGCGACCACCAGCGGCTGAGCGCTCGGCGCGGCATTGCCCATGCGCGTCGCCCACAGCCGCAGGCGGTGCTCGCCCGGCGGCAGGTTCAGCGTCACCTCGCCCTTGGCGTCGGTGATGCCGAACAGCGGGGTGTCGACGACGACGATGTGGGCGCTCATCCGGTCGTGGATGTTGCAGCCCAGCTGCGCGACACCGGGCTTGTCGAAGACCACCGGCTCGGCCGGCGTGCCCGAGTACAGCTTGAGTTCGAACTTTTTCGTCGGGGAGAACGAATAGACGTGGTGCCGGACGGTGTCGAAGTTGGGGAAGTTCACCGCGGTGCCGGTCTGCACCACGAGCAGCTGGGGTTGGAACTGGCGATCGCGCTGGGGCATCGTGGCCGCGGCGCCGGTCGCCGGCCGGACGGGCTGGCCCTTGAGCTCGACGGCGACCGCTGCGTTCGGCACCGGAGCGCCGGTGGCGTCGCGCACCTGGAGGGTCCAATCCGTGGCCTGGCCCGCGGCCTGGCTCGCGCCGGCGCTGCCCAGCGCGATCGCCAGGGCGGCGAGCCGTCCTGGCGCCGAGGTCCACGCCTGCCGCGGCGAGGCGCGCCGCGCGCCCGGCGTCCCCATGCCGTCAGGGGACGGGCGGCAAGCGACGGTACCGGATCGGCCGGTCGACAGGGCTGCGGAGCGGAGCAGGCGCATCGGCGACGTCAGGTGGACGAGATGCCGTCAACCATAGCGGTTTTTCTGCGCCGGCGGACGCAGGGCTTGCTCCAACATGAGGGCCAGGCGCCCCAGCGCCTCCCACGGATCGGTGGGCCATTCGGGATGGCGCAGCCCCTTGACGATGCCGTCGCAGGTCTGGGCGGCCACCACCAGCCGGGTCAGCGCCGCGCCATGCAGCTGCGGCACGATGCGCTCGAACAGGCGCTCCTTCGGTCCCCAGATGCGGGATTCCCGCAGCGCCATCGGCAGCGGCTTGCCCGCCGCCACCGCGTCATGGACCCGCTTCAGGCCGCGGATGTCCTCGGCCATCGTCCAGTGCACCAGCACCGCCGCCTCGCCCTCGGCCTTCAGGCCCTCGAGCATGCGCAGCACGCGGCCGATCTTGCCGCCCAGCAGCGCCTCGCTGAGCTTGAAGACGTCGAAGCGCGCCACGTCCAGCACCGCCGCCTCGATCTGCTGCAGGCTGAGCTCGCCCGGCGGGTGCAGCAGCGCGAGCTTCTGCAGCTCCTGGTGGGCGGCGAGCAGGTTGCCCTCGACCCGGTCGGCGAAGAACTCCAGGGCCTGCTGGCCCTGCGCCCCGGAGGCCACCGACTGGCCCTGCTGCTGCAGGCGCCGGGCGATCCAGGCCGGCAGCTCGCGCCGTTCGACCGGATCGACCTTCACCGACACGCCGGCCGTGTCCAGCGCGGTGAACCAGGCACTGCTCAGCTGCGTCTTGTCCAGCCGCGGCAGCGTCACCAGCGTCAGCACGTCGGGCGGCAGGCCGTCGACGTAGCGTTGCAGGGCTTCGGAGCCGTCCTTGCCCGGCTTGCCCGTGGGAATGCGGATCTCGATCAGCTGCTTGTCGGCGAACAGGCTCATCGCCTGTGAAGCCGCGATCACCGGCGCCCAGTCGAAGTAGGCGCCGCTGACGGTGAACACCTGGCGCTCGCTGTAGCCCTGCCGGCGGGCCTCGGCGCGCAGCGCGTCGGCGGCTTCCTGCGCCAGCAGCGGTTCGTCGCCGTGCACCACGTACACCGGCTTGAGCCCCTTGGCCAACTGGCCGGCCAGCGCCTCGCCCTTGATCTGCATCCGCGCGTCCCGTCGGCGTTCAGTTGGGCAGGTGGACCGCCGCCAGGCGGCGCAGCAGCAGGCCGACGGCCTCCACCTGCATCGCCTTCTGCAGCGAGGCCTCTTCCTGCTCCTTGGCCAGCGCCGCGCTTTCGCTGTAGTTCATGTCGCGGGTCAGGCGCAGCTCGGTGCGCGGCAGCAGGATGTCCCCGCCGGCGGTGCGCAGCGAGTAGTCCAGCGACAGTCGCAGCTGCCATTCCGTGATCTGCCCCGCGGCGGTCGTCGCCACCGAGGTCTTGTCGCGCACCTCGCGCTCGGCGTCGATGATGACGTCGGCGCGGTTGGGGTCCTCGACCAGGCGCACCGTGCTGCGCTGCACCTGGCGGCGCAGCTCCTGCGCCAGCGGCGAGTGCGGCACGAAGCCGGTCAGCGCCAGCGTCTTGAAGTGGTAGACCGGTTCCTTGCGCAGCTCGAAACCGCAGCCGGGGAGCCCGGCCGCGGCGCCCAGCGCGCCCAGGGAAGCGAAGGACAGCAGGTGGCGGCGCTTCATGGCGTCAGACCACCACGTTGACGAGGCGGCCCGGCACGATGACGACCTTCTTGGGCGTCTTGCCTTCGGCGAACTTCTCGAACTCGGGATTGGCCAGCGCGGCGGCCTCGATCACCGCCTTGTCGGCCGACGCGGCGACCTTGATCGAGCCGCGCAGCTTGCCGTTGACCTGCAGCATCAGCTCGATCTGGTCCTGCACCAGCGCGCCTTCGTCGACCTGCGGCCAGGGGGCGTCCAGCAGCTCGCCCAGTTCGGCGGCGAAGCCCAGTTCCGTCCACAGCGCATGCGCGATGTGCGGGCAGGCGGGGTAGATCACGCGCAGCAGCACCGAGAAGCCTTCCCGCACCGCGGCCGACTGGCCCTCGGCCTTGAAGCCTTCCAGCGCGTTCAGCAGCTTCATCGCGCCCGACACGACGGTGTTGTATTGCATGCGCTCGTAGTCGTACGAGACCTGCTTGAGCACCAGGTGTACCTCGCGGCGCAGCGCCTTACCCTCGTCGTTCAGCGCGGCGAAATCGGCGCCGCCGGCCTTGATCGCCTCGGCCTGCTTCGCGCCGAAGCCCCAGACCCGCTTCAGGAAGCGGTGCGCGCCCTCGACGCCGGCGTCGTTCCACTCCAGCGTCTGCTCGGGCGGGGACGCGAACATCACGAACAGGCGGGCGGTGTCGGCGCCGTATTCGTCGATCAGCGCCTGCGGGTCCACGCCGTTGTTCTTCGACTTCGACATCGTCGTCATCTCGTACTCGAGCGGGAGGCCGTCGGCCTTCAGCGTGCCGCCGGTGGGCAGGCCATGCTCGTTGCGGATGACGTCGACCTCGTGCTCCCAGTAGTAGTGCTTGCCGGCGTCTTCCGGCTTGCGGAAGAAGGCGCCCTTGAGCACCATGCCCTGCGTCAGCAGGTTGGTGAACGGCTCGTTGAACTTGATGAGCTTCAGGTCGCGCATGACCTTGGTCCAGAAGCGCGCGTACAGCAGGTGCAGGATCGCGTGTTCGATGCCGCCGATGTACTGGTCCATCGGCATCCAGTAGTCGGTGCCGTTCGCGACCATCTGCTCGGGATTGGTCGCATCGCAATAGCGCATGAAGTACCACGAGCTGTCCACGAAGGTATCCATCGTGTCCGTCTCGCGCTTGGCGGCGGCGCCGCACTTCGGGCAGCTGCAGTTCAGGAAGTCTGCGCGCTTGTTCAGCGGATTGCCGCTGCCGTCGGGGATGCAGTCCTCCGGCAGCACGACGGGCAGGTCCTTTTCCGGGACCGGCACCGGGCCGCAGCTGTCGCAATGGATGATGGGGATGGGCGTGCCCCAGTAACGCTGGCGGCTCACGCCCCAGTCGCGCAGGCGCCAAGTCGTCTTCTTCTCGCCCAGGCCCTTGGTGCCGACGAGTTCGGCCACCTTGTCCACCGCCTGCTTGTGCGTCAGGCCGTCCAGCGCGCCGGAGTTGATGCAGGTGCCGCGCTGCTTGTCGCCGTACCACTCGGCCCAGGCGTCGGTCGAGTAGGTCTCGCCCTCGACGGCGACGACCTGCTTGATCGCGATGCCGTACTTCTTCGCGAACGCGAAGTCGCGCTCGTCATGCGCCGGCACGCCCATCACGGCGCCGTCGCCGTAGCTCATCAGCACGTAGTTGCCGACCCAGACCTCGACCTGTTCGCCGGTCAGCGGGTGCGTCACGAAGAGGCCGGTCGCCAGGCCCTTCTTGTCCTGCGTGGCCAGCTCGGCTTCGGTCGTGCCGCCCTGCTTGCATTCCTCGATGAAGTCGGCCAGCGCGGGATTCGTCTTCGCGGCGTGCGCGGCCAGCGGATGCTCCGGCGCCACGGCACAGAAGGTCACGCCCATGATGGTGTCGGCGCGCGTCGTGAAGACGTACAGCAGCCCGTCCTGGATGGGCTGGCCGTCCTCGCCCTGGATCGCATGCGGGAAGGCGAAGCGCAGGCCCTCGCTCTTGCCGATCCAGTTCTCCTGCATCAGGCGCACCCGCTCGGGCCAGCCCGACAGGAAGTTCTTGTCCGACGGATCGGCGACCGCGGCCAGCAGCTCTTCCGCGTAGTCGGTGATCTTGAGGTAGTAGCCGGGAATCTCGCGCTTCTCGACCGTCGCGCCCGAGCGCCAGCCCTTGCCGTCGATCACCTGCTCGTTGGCCAGCACGGTCTGGTCGACCGGGTCCCAGTTCACGACCTGCGTGCGCCGCTCGGCGATGCCGGCCTCCAGCATCTTCAGGAACAGCCACTGGTTCCAGCGGTAGTAGTCCGGCTTGCAGGTGGCGATCTCGCGCGACCAGTCGATCGCCAGGCCCATCGCCTGCATCTGCGACTTCATGTAGGCGATGTTGTCGTAGGTCCACGCGGCCGGCGGCACCTTGTTCTTCATCGCCGCGTTCTCCGCGGGCAGGCCGAAGGCGTCCCAGCCCATCGGCATCAGCACGTTGTAGCCCTTCATGCGCAGCTGACGCGTCAACATGTCGTTGATCGTGTAGTTGCGGACATGGCCCATGTGCAGCTTGCCGCTCGGGTAGGGCAGCATGGAGCAGGCGTAGAACTTCGGCTTGGACGCGTCCTCGACGACGCGGTAGGCGTCACTGGCGTTCCAGTGGTCGCGGGCGGCCTGTTCGACCTCGGAGGGAGCGTATTTCTCGTTCATGGTGGCTCGGGCAACGTAGCCGCCGATTGTAGGAGGCCGCGCGCCGCCGCCCATCCTCCCGGTGGGCGCCACCCTGCGGGGGTGAGCGATCAGCGCTTCGCGGCGGGGTCGGGCGCTGCTCTGGCGGGGCCGGCCTCGCCGACTTCGCCGCCCTCGCCCTCGCCTTGTTCCGCGACGAAAGCGATCCGGTTCAGCCCCGCCTTCTGCGCCCAGCCGATCAACTGGGCGACCTTCCCATAAGGCACGGCCCGGTCGGCGCTCAGGCGCAGCTCGGCGTCGGGCTGGCGTGCGGCCAGCTGCACGAGGCGCTCGCGCACCGCCTTGGCGTCGAGCGGCTCATCCCCCAGCAGGTAGTCCCCCTCCGGGGTGATCACCAGGGCGATGAACTTGGCGCCCGGGCCGGGCGCGGCGGCATCGCTCTTGGGCAGGTCCAGTTTCAACGCGCTGCCCATCAGCGGCGCGGCGATGATGAAGATCACCAGCAGCACCAGCATGACGTCGATCAGCGGCGTCATGTTGATCTCGCCCATCGGCTTGGGCGCTTCGCGGCGTTCGAGGCGGCCGAACTTCATGGCATCAGCTCAGGTCGGGCGGGCGCTCACGCCTCGTCGATCAACTCGCGCAGGTCGTGCGCGAAGCCCTCGAGCTCCGCCTCGCAGGCGGCGACCCACTTGCCGAACAGGTTGTAGGCCAGCACCGCCGGGATGGCCACCGCCAAGCCGGCGGCGGTCATGATCAGCGCTTCGCCGACCGGCCCCGAGACCTTGTCCAGGCTGAAGTTGCCGGTCGAGGAGATGCTCAGCAGCGCGTGGTAGATACCCCAGACGGTGCCGAACAGGCCGACGAAGGGCGCGGTCGCGCCGATGGTCGCCAGCATGACCTGGCCCCGGTTCAGGCCGCCCAGCACCGCGTGCAGCGCGTCGCGCAGACGGCGCGTGAGCTGCGAGGTTTTGCGCGCGGTGGCGGCCAGGGTGCCGGGCGCGCTGTCCTGCATCGCGGCGTCGATCAGCGGCAGCATCAGCGCGCCGCGGTCCAGCGGCGCCAGGTGCTCGCGTCCCTGGCCCAGGTCGGGCGCCGTCCAGAACACCGGCAGCCCCCGGCCCAGGTCGGCGCGGGCCCGCGCCAGCGTCCAGCCGCGCCAGAAGATCAGCACCCAGCTGCACACCGACATCGCCAGCAGCAGCAGGGAAACGAAACGGGCGACACCGTCGCCCGCTTGCCAGAGATGGATCAGTTCGGTCATCGCGTCGTTCGTCGATCGCCGGTGATCGAGCGCGTCGCGCTCAGGCCATGCCGAGCACGTCGTTCATGTCGAACAGCCCGGTCTTGCGCTCGCCCAGGAAACGCGCCGCGCGCAGGCTGCCCTGCGCGAAGGTCGCGCGGCTCGAGGCCTTGTGGCTGATCTCGATGCGCTCGCCGATGCCCAGATACATCACCGTGTGGTCGCCGATGACGTCGCCGCCACGGACCGTCGCGAAACCGATCGTCGACGGATCGCGCTCGCCGGTGACGCCTTCGCGGCCGTAGACCGCGCAGGTCTTCAGGTCGCGGCCAAGCGCCTCGGCGACGACCTCGCCCATCTTCAGCGCGGTGCCGCTGGGCGCGTCGACCTTGTGGCGATGGTGGGCCTCGACGATCTCGATGTCATAGCCCTGCGAGAGCGCCTTGGACGCCTGCGCCAGCAGCTTCAGCACGACATTGACGCCGACGCTCATGTTGGGCGCCATCATGATGGCGGCGCGCTGGGCGTACTCGCCGATCTTCGCCTTCTCGTCGGGGCTGAAGCCGGTGGTGCCGATGACGGTGCGCACGCCCAGTTCGGCGCACAGCGCCAGGTGCGCCATCGTGCCTTCGGGGCGGGTGAAGTCGATCAGCACGTCGGACCGCGACAGGCCGGCCCGCACGTCGCTGGTGATCGCCACGCCGGTGATCTGACCGAGGAAGGCGCCGGCATCCTGGCCGAGCGCCGGGCTGCCGTCGCGGTCGAGCGCAGCGGCCAGCTCGAGGTCGTCGGCGGCGAGCACCGCCTCGACCAGCATCCGGCCCATGCGGCCGGACGCGCCGGTGATCGCGATCCGCAGACGGCTCATCGGCGCGGCTCCAGCGGGGGGTAGTCGCGGGTCGGGCCCATCGGCTCCGGCGCCGAGGCCGCGGCGGTGCGCACCGGCGGCGGCAGCGCCTTGCGTTCTTCTTCGGTCAGCTCCAGCTTGGGTTCCTTGCCGGAGACCTTCAGCGTGTTGATCGAGGCGATGAATTCCTTCTCGGTCGGCAGGTCGTCCGGCGCGTCGATCTTGGACAGCTGGTCGCCGTCGAAGGTCAGCAGGATGTGGCGGTTCTGCGGCGCGGCCCCTTGGCGGCGGATCGTGAACACGTAGTCCCAGCGGGACTCATGGAAGACGTCGGTCAGCAGCGGCGAGCCCAGGACATCGCGCACCTGGACGCGGGTCATGCCCGGCTTGATCGCGGCCAGCTGTTCCTTGGTGACCACGTTGCCCTGCACGATCTCGACGCGGTAGGGCGTCACCAGGCCCAGCACCTTGTCGCCGCTCACCGAGAGCGCGTCGAACTTGGGCATCTGCGAGCAGCCGCCCAGCGCCAGCAGACCGACAACCAGGCCTGCCATCGCGGCGCCGGAGGCGTTCCGGCGGGCAATGCAGGCGATACGGGAATTCAATGACATGGCGCGGATTGGCCGAGGCGCAAGGGCTATGATCGCGAGATTCTAGCGGCACGCACCCCCGCTTCCCCGCAGGCGCAAACCCCATGAACCGGTCAGACGAAATCAAGAACAGCGGGCTCAAGGCCACGCTGCCCCGCATCAAGATCCTCGAGATCTTCCAGACCGCCCAGCAGCGGCACATGACCGCCGAGGACGTTTACAAAGCTTTGCTCGATGAACGCGCGGACATCGGTCTGGCCACCGTCTATCGCGTCCTCACGCAGTTCGAGCAGGCGGGCCTGCTGTCGCGCAACCACTTCGAATCGGGCAAGGCGGTCTTCGAGCTCAACGAGGGCCACCACCACGACCACCTCGTCTGCCTGACCTGCGGTTTCGTCGAGGAGTTCTACGATCCGAAGATCGAGGAGCGCCAGCACGCGATCGCGCAGGAGCGTGGCTTCCAGCTGCAGGAGCACTCGCTCGCGCTGTACGCGAACTGCGTCAAGAAGGACTGCCCGCACAAGATGGCCCGCTGACCCGGCCCGGCGATCGCGGCGTCAACGACAAGGGGCTCCGCGGAGCCCCTTCGTCATGCACCGTCGAAAGCGGTGCCGCGTTCAGTTGTTGTCGTTCAGTCCCTGCTCGATCGCGCGCTGGTGGCGCTCGACGAACTCGCGGTAGGTGTCGATGCCGCGCAATTGCAGGATGGTGTTGCGCACCGCGGCCTCGACCAGCACGGCCAGGTTGCGGCCCGCGTCCACGGCGATCACGACCTTGCGCACCGGCATGCCCAGCACGTCCTCGTAGAGCGGCTCGTAGGGCAGGCGCTCGAAGTCGCGCTCCATCGTCTCCTTGCGGACCAGGTGCACGATCAGCTTGAGCCGCATCTTCCGGCGCACCGCCGTCTCGCCGAAGATGGCCTTGATGTCCAGCAGGCCGATGCCGCGGACTTCCAGCAGATTCATCAGCAGCTCGGGGCAACGGCCCTCGATGGCCGTCTGCGCGATCCGGAAGAAGTCGACCGCGTCATCCGCCACCAGGCCGTGGCCGCGGCTGATCAGTTCCAGGCCGAGTTCGCTCTTGCCCAGTCCCGATTCGCCGGTCAGCAGCACGCCCAGGCCGAGGATGTCCATGAACACGCCGTGGCGTGTCGTGCGGTTGGCGCAGACGTGGGCCAGGTAGGCGCGCACCAGGTCGATGACGTGGCCGGCGCTCTCGGCGGTGGTGAACAGCGGGATCTCGGCGCGGTCGCACATCGCGACCAGCCGGTCCGGCGGCACCTGGTCGTCGGCGACGATGATGACCGGCGGCTCCAGCGTCACGATGCGCGAGATCCGGCGGTCCAGCACGTCGCCCGAGGCTTGGCTCAGGTAGGCGACTTCACGCCGGCCGACGATCTGGACGCGGTAGGGGTGGATGTAGTTCAGGTAGCCGACCAGGTCGGCGGCCGACTGGGCGTCCCGCAGCGCGGCTTCGTCGAAACGGCGTTCAGGGTGCGCATGCCCGGCGATCCACTCCCAACGCAAGGCCTCGCGGTGTTCCTCGAACAACCGGTCCGCGCTGATGGAGGTGGCTTTCAAGTTGGGCGGGTGCTGGAGGTGGAGAGATCGTCTCGAGGCGCTGGGCCTGCTCAGGCCACCGACTTCAGCGGTTCCCAGTCGGCGATCAGGCGATGCACGGTGGCGGCCTCCGCCTCGGTCTTGAGGCGTTCGCGCAGTTCGCGGTCGGACAGCATCTCGGCGATCTCGGACAGGATCTCGAGGTGTCTCTGGGTCGCCGCCTCGGGCACCAGCAGGAAGATCAGCAGGGTGACCGGTTCGTCGTCGGGGGCGTCGAAACCGATGGGCTGCTGCACGCGCAGCACCGCGGCCAGCGGGTTCTTCAGGCCCTTGATGCGGCCATGCGGGATCGCGACGCCGTGGCCCAGACCGGTGGAGCCCAGGCGCTCGCGGGCGAACAGGTTGTCCGTGACCGCGGCGCGGGAGATCGAATGGTTGTTCTCGAAAAGCAGCCCGGCCTGTTCGAAGACCCGCTTTTTGCTGGAAGCGTCCACATCGACCAGCACGTTGCTGGCGGGAAGGATGGCGGCGAGACGGTTCATCGGGCATTTACCGGCCATGTCGACCGGCGAGCTGGGGAAGCAGCCTGCGCACCAGCGGGTACGCAGATTCGAGGGTTGAAGGACTGGATTATAGGAATCCCGCTACCGAGAGGGGGTGTGACGGATGCGACGCTTCTGTGAAAACGTCTCCGCTGGTGTTGCATCGCAACAATTCTCGGCAAAAAGGCGGCCCGATGGGCCGCCTTGCGGGGGATCTCCGGGTAATCCCTGAAGATCCGGCAGCGAGTCCGACGGGCCGGGAGAGGCCGTCGGATTCGCGGAGATCGGTCATCCGGCGCTCAAGTCCATGCGCTTGGCCGATTCATGGTGATGGTTCTGCACCCGATCCTTGTGGCGGCAGACCTGCCGATCCAGCTTGTCCATCAGCTCGTCGATGGCGGCGTAGAGATCGCCGTTCGAGTGTTCGCAGAAGATTTCCCGTCCCTTCACATGCAGCGTGACTTCAGCGCGTTGGCGTCGATCCTTTTCCTTTTGCTTCTCCACGGTCAGCAGGACGTTGACGTCCACGACCTGGTCAAAGTGGCGGAGCACCCGGCTGAGCTTGTTCAGCACGTATTCGCGCAGAGCCTGTGTCACTTCGAGATGGTGGCCGCTGATGGTCAGGTTCATAAAGCCTCCTTTCACAAGGGCTTGGTCGGAAACAGAGTCGGAGTCGGCGGTCGTTGCCGCGGGGAAAGAGCGGGCAGGGTCTTGGTGAGGTGGGGAGTCGGTGAGGGTCGGTCGGCACGTCGCCGGCATCGAGCTGGAGACGCGGGGGAAGCGGATGGAGTGTCGGAAACGGCTTGACGGGTGAGCGGTCCGCGAGGGACCCGGAAGGCCGCGAGGGCCGATGGCATGCGGGTTCTGAGGCGAAATCGATGAAGAAGACGAGTCCAGTCTGCTCCCGATCCCCAGCCTCGGCAAGTGATGGAAAGCAAGTTTGGGGGCGAATTTTCCCGCCTTGCAGCAGGGCGAGGTCCGTGCTGGAATGCTGGATGTTGTGCGGCGCGAGCCTTCCGGACCGGGCGTCCTCCCCGCGCTTCCTTGCTGGCCCTCGGGACGCGATGTGATAATCCCGCGTCCCGATTACTGGAGTCCCCCTTGGACAGCGACCACCCTCGGTGGCCGTCCACTCCAGCGTCAATCCGCCGCAGCCCCTGAGCGTTCTGCTCCACCGCATCCAACGCCGCCGCGACGCTTGTCCGGAGTGAGACGGGCCACCTCGACCCCCTGGCGCGCCGCCTGGCGTCGCCTGCTCCTGGCAACTCTCGCGCCGCGGCGACCCTCGAAGGGTCCGTCAACGCGCACTCCGGCTTGCGCGTTCGCCCGAGCGCGCACCGCCGACGAAGGATCCGCATGCTGAATGTGTTCACGCTGGACAATGGCCGCCTCAAGGGAGGCATGGTCCAGGAAGAGATTTCCACCGCCGCCGAACTGCTCTCGCTCGCCGGGGCCGACCGCAACCCGGTCTGGGTCGACCTGCAGTCGCCGACGCCGGAGGAAAAGGACTGGATCCGCGAACGCTTCCATCTGGTGATTCCCGAGGACATCGTCGACGAGGATCTCGAGGAATCGGCCCGCTTCTACGAGGAAGACAACGGCGAGCTGCACATCCGCTCGGACTTCCTGATCGACGACATGGAAGCGCCGCGCAACGTGCGGGTCGCCTTCATCCTCTTCGACAACGTGCTTTTCTCGATCCACAACGAGGACCTGCCGGTGTTCCGGCTGCTGCGCCTGCGGGCCCGTCGCATCCCGGCGCTGATCGAGGACGCCAAGGACGTGCTGCTCAAGCTCTATGACGCGGACGCGGAGTACTCCGCCGACGTGCTGGAGGGCATCTACGACAACCTCGAGAAGGTGAGCGCGCGGGTCCTGAAGAAGGACGTCAACGACACCGAGGCGGGCCAGGTGCTGGCGGCGATCGCCCGGGAGGAGGACTTGAACGGCCGCATCCGGCGCAACGTCATGGACACCCGGCGCGCGGTCAGCTTCATGATGCGCAGCCGCATGCTCAACGCCGAGCAGTTCGAGGAATCGCGCCAGATCCTGCGCGACATCGATTCGCTCGATTCGCACACCGCGTTCCTGTTCGACAAGATCAACTTCCTGATGGATGCCACGGTCGGCTTCATCAACATCAACCAGAACAAGATCATCAAGATCTTCTCGGTCGCGAGCGTCGCCCTGCTGCCGCCGACGCTGATCGCCAGCGTCTATGGCATGAACTTCGAGGCGATGCCGGAACTGCGTTGGAAGTACGGCTACTTCTTCGCGATCGGGCTGATGGTGGCGTCGGTGGCGGCGCCCTTCATCTACTTCCGCCGCAAGGGCTGGCTGGCCTGATCAAGCCCGCTCGACGCTGACCAGGGCGCGCCAGGAGGCGCGCTTTTTTTCGGCTGGACGCCGCAAATGCAAAGGGCTTCCGCGAAGCGGAAGCCCTGGGTAGAAAAGTAGCCTCAAGACGCCCCTGGCCAACGAGGGAGGGAGGGAGGAGGAGGAGAAAGGCCTCGGGATTGCAGCTTCACGAAGAAGCAGGTCTTGCGGCTGAAAGTGGTTGCGTCGACTGTACTCCCATCGCTGATGGGGTCGGTGTAAACCCGCGGAATGCCCTCCCACGCTGCTGCGCCATCCGCCGTGTTTAAGTCAGCTCAAAGTGAGCGCTGTTATCGGCGTCGTCGCTTGCGTTTCTCATCAGCGATGTATTGATCGAGTCGTTATGGTGCAGCGCATCGACGCGGAAGTCATCCCGCCGAGCGACAAATACGTGAGCAACTGTCACTGCTGTCCCGGCTAGCCGGGACAGTTTTCAGGCTGATGAAGGCCCCTCGCCACAGGCGTGCCGATTGCCTCCTCCCGCGCCTTTCATTCAGCTTTTGCAAGCTGGAACGAACTCAAGCGACAGGATTTTCGAGTTTCCGCTGCGATGCCCGTTCACTGCGGCTGCGCCAGCAGCTTTTCCACGGCCTGGGTGAAGGTCGAGCTGTCCGGGCTCACGCCCGACGCGAAGCTCATGACCTGCTTGCCGTCGCGCGAAATCAGGTACTTGTGGAAGTTCCACTTCGGCGCCTGACCGGTGCGCTTGGCCAAGTCGGCGAAGAGCGGGTTCAGATCGGCTTTTCCGGCCGCGACGCTGCTCTTGCTGAACATCGGAAATTTCACGTTGAAGGTGTTCTCGCAGAACTCGGCGATTTCCTTGTTGCTGCCGTACTCCTGGTTGCCGAAATCACCGGATGGAAAACCAAGTACCACCAGCCCCTTGTCCGCATAGCGCGCGGACACCGCTTCCAGCGCCTTGTACTGGGGCGTGTAGCCGCAAAAACTTGCCGTGTTGACCACCAGGACCACCTTGCCGGCGTACTGGCACAGCGCCTGTGGCTTCTCGTCCTGCAGGCGAGGCATTTGCCGGTTCAGCAGTTCCGGGCAGGCTGCGCCGGAAGTCGCGGGCTCGGCCGCCGGTGCGGCATGGGCGGCGGTCGTGGCCAAAGCCATCGCGACCATCGCGAGGCCGGCGAAGGCGGCGCGCCGCAGGAGGGAACCGAAGGACGTGTTCATGGGCTGTGTCTCCAGGATCGGTGAATCCGAACGGTCGTGCTGCTTCGTAATAAGCGAACCCGGCGTGAGATCGGTCGGATGCGGGATTAGGCCAGATCGCCCCATGGGCCGATGCCGTAAGGGATTGTCATGGTGCGACCGGTAGAATCCGGCGCGCTTAACAGGACGCAGACAGATGCTTTATCCCGAACTCTTCAAGCAACTCGAGGCCGTGCGCTGGAACATGGACACGGACATTCCGTGGGACAAGTTCGACGCGTCCAAGCTGACCGACGACCAGGCGCGCACGATCAAGATGAACGCGATCACCGAGTGGTCCGCGCTGCCCGCCACCGAGATGTTCCTGCGCGACAACAAGGACGACAGCGACTTCTCCGCGTTCATGAGCGTCTGGTTCTTCGAGGAGCAGAAGCATTCGCTGGTGCTGATGGAATACCTGCGCCGCTTCCGTCCGGACATGGTGCCGACCGAAGCGGAACTGCACGAGGTGCGCTTCGAATTCGATCCGGCCCCGGCGCTGGAGACGCTGATGCTGCACTTCTGCGGCGAGATCCGTCTGAACCACTGGTACCGCCGCGCCGCCGAATGGCACACCGAGCCGGTCATCAAGGCGATCTACGAGACCCTGTCGCGCGATGAAGCCCGCCATGGCGGCGCCTACCTGCGCTACATGAAGCGCGCGATGAGCAAGTTCGGGGACGAGGCGAAGGCGGCATTCGCGAAGGTCGGCGTGCTGATGGCCAGCGCGCGCCGCACCGCGCAGGCGCTGCACCCGACCAACCTGCATGTGAACGCCAAGCTTTTCCCGCGCGACACCATCCAGAGCCGCCTGCCCGATCCGGAGTGGCTGGAGCGCTGGCTGGACAAGCAGATCCAGTTCGACAGCGTCTGGGAAAACAAGGTCGTCGAGCGCATCCTGCACAACATGAGCCTGCTGATGGAGCGCAGCTTCGTGAGCGTCCAGGAGCTGAACCGCTTCCGCAAGGAGCTGACGCAACGCCTGGCCCAGGCGACGCAGCAGGCGCCAGGTGGCGACGCCACGCCGCAGGCGACCTGACCCTCGCGGTTTCCGCTCGCACGAAGGCCCGCCGACGCGGGCCTTCTTCATTTGAGCCGCAGCGCTCCTCGAGGGTGTTCCCACGCATGCCCCCGCTGCATGCAAACCGCTCGCCGCCCGGCCACAATGCGCCGTCCGACCTCGCGTCGATTCCACTGTCCAACGCCATCCGACACCGCTCATGAAGTATCTGCACACCATGGTCCGAGTGACCGATCTCGATGCCTCGCTGAAGTTCTACCGCGACGCCCTGGGGCTGCAGGAGGTGCGCCGCAGCGAGCATGAGGCCGGCCGTTTCACCCTGGTCTATCTGGCCGCCCCCGGCGACGAGGACGCGCAGATCGAGCTGACCTACAACTGGGATCCCGAGATCTATACCGGGGGTCGCAACTTCGGTCACGTGGCCTACGCGGTCCCCGACATCTACGCCGCCTGCCAGCGCCTGATGGACGCTGGCGTGACGATCAACCGCCCGCCGCGCGACGGCCGCATGGCCTTCGTGCGCTCGCCCGACAACATCTCGATCGAGCTGCTGCAGGACGGCCCGGCGCTGCCGCCGGCCGAGCCCTGGATCTCGATGCCCAACACCGGCGCCTGGTAAGCGCCAGCGCGACGTCTTCGGCATCCTCACCGTCTCTGCCCATGCACCGCCTGCTGCTGCGATTGATCGCGCCGCTGTTGATGGCCGCGCCGCTGGCCTGCGCCGCACAGGCGCAAGGCAAGCTGCTGTTGACCGGCGGGGTGAGCTGCATCGATGGCGCGGCTGGTGGCGGTTTGTCGCCATGGGCGTTGACCGGCAGCTACGCGACGGCGGGCCAGATCGGCGCGACCGCGTACCTCACGCGCTTGCCGGTGCAGGACTACGGCTTCACCGGCTACGGTGCCGCCGTGGCTTTTGGCGAGCGCGCCGAGCTGTCGATCGCCCGGCAGGACTTGAGCGCTGGCGCCACGGGCGCAGCGCTGGGGCTGCCTGGGCTCCGGCTCAAGCAGACGATCCTCGGCGCGAAGGTGCGACTGGGCGGCGATGCGGTGCTCGATGCCGACACCTGGATGCCGCAGCTCGCGCTGGGCGTCGAGTACAAGCACCTCGACGCGGGTGGCCTGGCGCCGACGCTGAGCGCGCTCGGCGCGAAGCGTCAGGGCGTGGACATCTATCTGAGCGCGACCAAGCTGTTCCTGGCGCAAAGCACGCTGGTGAACCTGACGCTGCGCGCGACGCGCGCCAATCAGAACGGCCTGCTGGGCTTCGGCGGGACGGCGAGCGGCAGTTATTCGCTGGTGCCGGAGGTGTCGATCGCCTACCTGCTGAATAAGCAGTGGGCGGTGGGCGTCGAGTACCGCGTGAAGCCCGACAAGCTCAATTCATCGATCCTGGGCGACGCGCTGCGAGAGGACGACTGGAAGGATGTGTTCGTCGCCTGGGCGCCCAACAAGCATGTGTCGCTGACGGCCGCCTATGTGGACCTCGGTGGCATCGTGCCGGGAATCCAGCCGCGTCGTCAGCGCGGCGTCTACGGCTCGATCCAATTCGCCTACTGACCGCGGCCTCGCCGCGCTCCGACGACTCGACCAGGAGGTCTGCACGATGCGATCCGCTCGAAGGCTGTGGAGGGCAGGCGCGCTGGCGCTGCTGATGGGCGTGGGCGCCGCGTCGATCGCCGGCGCGGCGGATGACGGGCTGTATCGCGCGCTGGGCGGCGAGGAGGGCATCGCCCACATCGTCGACGGCATGATCGATCGCGCCTATGCGGATGAGCGCATCAAGCGCAAGTTCGATGGCGTCAACCCGAAAGCGCTGAAGGAATCGATCCGCAAGCAGTTCTGCCAGCTCAGCGGCGGCCCATGCGTCTACGACGGCGAGACGATGGCGAAGTCGCATGCCCACCTCGCCCTGGACAAGGCCGACTTCAATGCGTTGGTCGAAGACCTGCAATTGGCGATGGACGCGCGGCGGGTGCCGTTTGCCGTTCAGAACCGCCTGCTGGCGCTGCTCGCGCCAATGCATCGGGACATCATCACGCGGTGAGCCCAGCCGCGTGTGCGGCGCTGGTTCGGCGTGTGGTGATGAGCGTCGTTGTAGCCGCAGAAAGCAGAAAGCCCGGCGGAGCCGGGCTTTCTTGAATCTGGTGGCCAAGGGCGGAATCGAACCACCGACACGCGGATTTTCAATCCGCTGCTCTACCAACTGAGCTACTTGGCCATGAGACTGGGTCTCTGTCTCCGTTGTTCCGGGTCTTGCGACTCGTGCTGAACAACGAAGACCGCGACTATAGCACTAAATTCCGCTGCCCCGCTTGTTTCTTGAAAGATCGACGCCGAGCTGCTTCAGCTTGCGGTACAGGTGGGTCCGTTCCAGCCCCGTCTTCTCGGCCACGCGGGTCATCGAGCCGTTCTCCTTGGCCAGGTGGAACTCGAAGTAGCTCTTCTCGAACGCGTCGCGCGCCTCGCGCAGCGGTCGGTCCAGCTCGAACACCTGCTCGGAGGCCAGGCCCTGGTGCGGCAGGGGCGCCACCGGCGCCAGGCCGGCCGAGGGCATCGGCAGCGTGCCGGCCGTCATCGCGGGCAGCACCTCGGGACGCGGGTAGCTGTTGCCGATGTTGAGGCCCACACCCACCACCGGCGCGGCCGGCGGGGCCGGGCGCGGCGTGGTCTTCACCAGCGCCTGCTCCACCGCGCGCAGCAGCTTCTGCAGCGTGATCGGCTTTTCCAGGAAGGCCATCGCGCCGAACTTGGTCGCCTCGACCGCCGTGTCGATCGTGCCGTGGCCGCTCATCATGATCACCGGCATCGTCAGCTGGCCGGAGCTGCCCCATTCCTTCAGCAGCGTCACGCCATCGACGTCAGGCATCCAGATGTCCAGCAGCACCAGGTCGGGCCGCGAGCGCTCGCGGGCGGCGCGCGCCTGCTGGGCGTTCTCCGCGAGCTCGATCGTGTGCCCCTCGTCCGAGAGGATTTCAGACAAGAGGGCGCGGATGCCCAATTCGTCGTCAACAACAAGAATGGTTGCCATGTATGCCTACTGTTCACGCGGGCCGAGGCGCGTCCTGCGCAGGGCTCGGTGCAGTCGCGAGTTTTGAAAATGATAACGAAACTTGTGCGCCGCTCGGCGGCAGATCGGCGCCGCTGGCGGCTGGGAGATTCACCAGCCGGATGCGCGCGCCATGCTCATCCGCGATTTTCTTCACCACCGCCAGCCCCAGGCCGGTGCCCTTGGTCTTGGTCGTGACGTAAGGCTCGAAGGCCCGCTTCAGCACGTTCTCCGCGAAGCCGTGGCCGTTGTCGGTGACGACCAGCCGGAGCGCCCGCAGCTCGCCGGCCTCGTTCATCGCCTTCTGCGTGCGCACCGTCACCCGGCCGTCGGGGCGCTCGCTGACCGCGTCCAGCGCGTTCTGCACGAGGTTGTGGATGACCTGCCGCAGCTGCGGCGCGTCGCCCAGGATCGCCGGTGGATCGGACGCCAGGTCCGCGCCCAGATGGCCGGATTCCTGCGCCTCGGCGTACAGCGTCAGCACCTCGGCCACCAGCGCGTTCAGGTCCAGCGGCGCCAGCTTGGCGGCCGGCAGGCGGGCGTAGTCGCGGAACTCGTTGACCAGCTGCTTCATCGCCTGCACCTGGTTCACGATCGTGCCGACGGAACGCACCAGCATCGCCTGGTCGGTGCCCTCTAGCTTGGACTCCAGCTTGAACTGCAGCCGCTCGGCCGACAGCTGGATCGGCGTCAGCGGGTTCTTGATCTCGTGGGCGAGCCGGCGCGCGACCTCGCTCCAGGCCGCGGAGCGCTGCGCCGACACCACCTCGCTGATGTCGTCGAAGACCAGCAGCCGCGCCTCCTGCGGCAGCAGCGCGCCGCGCACCAGCAGGGTCAGCGCGGTCTTCTCGTCCAGCTGCAGCTCGAAGGAGTCCTGCCAGTGCTCGCGCTCGCCGGATTCGGGGCTCTGCAGCTCGAAGCGCTGCCAGATGTCCTTGCCGAAGGCCGCCAGCGCCGGCAGGTCCTCGAGCGGCCGGCCGACGTAGGCCGACAGCGGCAGCTTCAGGATGCGGGTCGCGCCGGGATTGACTGTCTCGATGCGGCGGTCGCGGTCGAACACGATGACGCCGGCGGTCAGGTTGTCCAGGATGGTCTGCACATGGGTGCGCGCGCTTTCCAGCTGCGTCACGCTGAGCTCCACCTGGGCCCGCGCGTCGGCCAGCTGCTGGGTCATGTCGGCGAAGGACCGCGTCAGCCCGCCGAGTTCGTCGCGCGAGCGGAACACCGGCTTGGCCTTCAGGTCGCCGGTCGCGACCTCGCGCATGCCCTCGGCCAGCAGCAGCAGCGGCTGCACCAGCTGGTTGGACAGCGCCACCGCCAGCAGCAGCGCCGCGAACACCGCCAGGATCAGCACCAGCGTCAGCGTGCCCAGGTACATGCGCCGCAGGCCGTCGCGCAGCAGCGAGCGCTGCAGGTACTCCTGGTTGGCGGCCGACACGTTCAGCGCGTTGCTGATGACCTTGCCGGAGATCTGCTTGACGACCATCAGGTAGCGGTCGCTGTTGGTCAGCTGCAGCGCGCTGCTGGGCAGCAGCGCCAGCGAGCGGATGCGGGCCTCGCCCAGCACGGCCTGCTGCTCGTCCTCCAGGCCCTCCAGGCGCGAAGCGACGCCGTTGTTGCGCGCCTGCGCCAGCAGCGTGCTGCTGGGGCGCTCGGGGATTTCGCTCGACTCCCCGCCGGCGGACAGCACGACCTGCCCGTTCCCGGCGATCAGCGCGACGCTGCGCGCGTTCATCTGGTCGCGCAGCCGCTCCAGCGCCAGCGGCGCCAGCGCGCCGTCCTCCCAGCGCTCGGCCGCGGCACGGGTGCGCGCGTTCTGTTCGGTGCGCAGGTTCTCCAGCGTGTCCTGGCCCAGCGCGAGGCCCGCTTCCAGCGCACTGGCCAGGCGCTGGTCGAACAGGCTCTCGATGCTGCGATTCACGAACTGGTAGGACACCGTGTAGATCAGCAGCCCCGGCACGACCCCGACGATCGCGAAGATGCCGGCCAGCTTCAGCAGCAGCCGGCTGCCGAAGCGGCCGCGCTTGACGCGCAGCGCCAGCCGCGTGCCGGCGGCGCCGATCACGATGACCAGCGCGGTGGCGACCGCCACGTTCACCCAGAACAGCCAGACGAAATGGCGCTCCAGGAAGCCGCGCTGCGCGGTGGTGCTGATGGACAGCAGGAAGGCCAGCATGCCGCAGGCGCCCGCGATCGCGGCCACGGAGATCAACCACGCCAGGCGTGCCGACTTGGTCACGGGTCAGGATCCTTGCTGAGTCACGAGAGGCGGGAACGGATGGGGCGGCGCGCGGTCAGGGCTGCGGCTTGTTGGGCGGCGGCGCGGCCGGCGCCTCGAGCGTGAGCGTCAGCGTGCGGTCGACGCCCAGCGTCCAGCCCTGGCTGCCGCCCAGGCCGATCTGCAGCGGTCTGGGCAGCTGCGCGGTGTCCAGCTTGTAGCTGAACTCCAGGTAATAGCGGCCGTCGTCCTCGATCTCCTTGGCGTCGGCGACGCGCCAGCCGGAGACACCGCGCAGCGAGGCGATCGCCTCGCCCAGGGTGTCGAAGCTCTGATGCAGGCCGCCGGTGCTGACGCGGTACTGGCGGGTCAGCGGCTGCCAGGTCAGGCGCCAGGTGCGGTTGGCCTGGGCGACCCGGGCATCGCGCCAGTACCAGCGGCTGCGCAGCACCTGGACCTCGGCGACGAAGTAGATCGCCACGCCCTTGAGCAGCGCGTCCTCGGCCTGCCGGGGCAGCTCGAAGCGCGTGCTGAAGCTGACCGCCAGGCCGTCCTCGGCGCGCTCCGCGTTGAGCAGCTGCAGCGCCACGCCCTGCGCCAGTGCCCAGCCGTGCAGCACCAGCAGCGCGCCGACCAGGGTCAGGCGCTGCCACCAGGCACGCAGCGGAACGGAACGGGACGGCGGGGACACGCGGACGGGATTCGACGAGGAGTTCGGGGATCAGGCCTTGTGCAACAGCGCGTAATAGAAGCCGTCGGTGACGGCCGCCGCGCCGGGCGCGAGGTCCTGGCGGGCATTGTCCGCGAGCGGCAGCAGATGCCCGGCCCCCTGGTCGAACTGACGCGACCGCGCATCGCCATGGCGTTGCAAAAACGCGTCGATCTGGTCCTGGCCCTCGGACCGGAAGACCGAGCAGGTCGCGTAGAGCAGCCGGCCGCCCGGCTTGAGCAGCGGCCACAGCGCCTCCAGCAGCTCGGACTGGATCCGCGCCAGCGCCGGGATGTCGTCGGGGCGGCGCAGCCAGCGCACGTCGGGATGGCGGCGCACGATGCCGGAGGCGCTGCAGGGCGCGTCCAGCAGGATCGCGTCGAAGGCGCGACCGTCCCACCAGGCGGCGGTGTCGCGGGCATCGGCGGCGCGCACCGCGCCCTCCAGCCGCAGCCGCTGCAGGTTCTGGCGGACCCGCTCCAGCCGCTTGGCGTCGGCGTCCAGCGCCAGCAGATCGAGGCCGTTGCCGGCCAGTTCCTGCAGATGGGCGGTCTTGCCGCCGGGCGCCGCGCAGGCGTCCAGCACCCGCGCGCCGGCGCCGAGCACCGGCCAGTCCTCGCCGGGGGCCAGGTCTTGAGGCGGGCGCTGGCCGAGCAGCAGCGGCGCGGCGAGCTGCGCCGAGGCGTCCTGCACCGACGCATGCCCGTCGTCGAAGCCGGGCAGGGCCTGGACCGGACGCGGCTCGTCGAGCACCACCGCCTGCGGGAACAGCGCGCCGGCCGGATGGGCGGCGATGCCGGCCTCGCCCAGCCGGGCGAGGTAGCCGTCGAGGTCGTCGTGGGCCGGGTTGACGCGCAGCGTCATCGGCGGCTTCTGCTGGTTGGCCTGGAGCAGGCCTTCCCAGGCGGCGGGCCAGTCCGTGCGCAGCCGGTCCTGCCACCAGCGCGGATGGTTGAAGCGGGCGACCGGATCGGCCTGGGCGGCGGCGACCAGCGCCTCGCGCTCGCGCAGGAAACGGCGCAGCACCGCGTTCACGAAGCCGGCGCTGTTGGGCGCGCGCTGGCGGACCGCATGGACGGCCTGGTCGACCAGCGTGTGCTCGGCGTAGGCCGATTCGCCGGGCCAGAGCAGCGCCAGCGCGGTCAGCAGCAGCGCGTCGACGCGCGGCGGCGGGTTCTTGGGGGCGAGCGCCGCGCGCACCGCCTGCGCGGCGCCCAGCCGTCGCAGCACGGTGAAGCTCAGCGCCTGCACGCCGGGTCGGATCTCGGCAGGGCAGCGCGACAGCCAGTCGGTCAGCGAGTGGCCGTCGCGCACGGCCTGGACCGCGTCGGAGGCATTGGCCAGCAGCCGGTGCAGCGGGGGCGCGCTGCCGCTGGCGGCGTTCTTGGGGGAGGGGACGGAAGACACCGCGCGAGTTTAGTGGGCCCGTCCCGACCGGGCCCCGCGCAAGGCCAAGCCCCGGCTTTCGCAATCCCGGGCGGAAGCCGCGACAATCGCCGGTCCCCCATGAGAACGCAGGCTTCATGACGAGCACCCCGATCCTGAGCCCCGAGGACCTGGCCGCGCTGCCGGCCTCGGAGCGCATCCGCTACCGGCTGGTCCAGGCCGGGCGGCGCCACCACGCCAACGACAACATCGCCGAATTCATCGAGGCGGGCGAGCTCGACCAGCTGCAGGCCGAGGTGCAGGCGCGCATGCAGGGCGTGCTGGAAGCGCTGGTCATCGATACCGACAGCGACCACAACACCCAGGAGACCGCCAAGCGGGTGGCCAAGATGTTCCTGAAGGAGGTCTTCGCCGGCCGCTACGCGCCGCCGCCGCCGGTGACCGAGTTCCCCAACGCCGAGCGCCTGAACGAGCTGATGATCGTCGGCCCGATCACGGTGCGCAGCGCCTGCTCGCACCACCTGTGCCCGATCATCGGCAAGGTCTGGATCGGCCTGCTGCCCAGCGAGCATTCCAACCTGATCGGCCTGTCCAAGTACGTGCGCCTGACCGAATGGATCATGAGCCGCCCGCAGATCCAGGAAGAGGCCGTCGTGATGCTGGCCAACGAGCTGCAGGAACGCGTCCAGCCCGACGGGCTGGCGATCGTGATGGACGCCGACCACTTCTGCATGCACTGGCGCGGCGTCAAGGACATGGACTCGACGATGACCAACAGCGTCATGCGCGGCTCCTTCCTGAAGGACGCGACGCTGCGGGCGGAGTTCCTGGCGCTGATGAAGCAGAAGGGCTGAGGCGCCCCAGGCGCTCAGAGGCTCAGAGGCTCAGAGGCTCAGAGGCTCAGAGGCTGCGCGCCTCGCTGAAGCCGACGAAGCTCATCAGCACGCGGGTGGGGAACTGGCGGATCGCGGCGTTGTAGGCCTCGACCGCCTGATTGAACACCTGGCGCGAGAACGCGCGCTGGCGCTCGATCATCTTGAGCTCGTCCACGGCGCCGGCCAGGTCGGGCTCGATGCTGAGTTCGGCGTGATGCTCCACCAGCGACACCAGCCGCGTCAGCGCCGCGCCATGCACCGCCGCGGCCACCGCCAGCGCCGCCACCGGATCGGCCGCATGCGGCCTGACACGCACCGCCTGCGTCGCGGCGCGCGCCTCGACCTGCGCCGCGGCCAGCGCGTCCAGGCTGGCCTGCTCGCTGGGCAGGCGCTCGCGCAGCCGCTCCAGCAGCAGGTCGCCCTGCGCGAAGCGCCGGGTCAAGGCGTCGTCGAGCTGCGCGAAGGCCCTGGCGATTTCATTGCGCAGCAGCATCACGCGGTTGTAGGCGCCGATGCTCCAGAACACCAGCACCGCCGCCAGCGCCCACAGCCCCCAGTTCCAATGCCACTGCATCGCGTCCGCCGCGCTCAGGCCGAGACCGCCGCGCCGCCGGAGCGGGCGCGCTGGAACTCGTCCCAGCCCCGGGCGCGCAACTCGCAGGCCGGGCAGCGGCCGCAGCCCCAGCCCCAGGCATGGCGGGTGGTGCGCTCGCCGAGGTAGCAGGTGTGCGTGTGCTCGACGATCAGGTCGTTGAGCGCCGTGCCGCCCAGTGCCTCCGTCATCGCCCAGGTCTGCGCCTTGGTCAGGAACATCAGCGGCGTGTCCAGCGTCATCGGCGTGTCCAGCCCGAGCGACAGCGCGACCTGCAGCGCCTTGAGCGTGTTGTCGCGGCAGTCGGGGTAGCCGGAGAAATCGGTCTCGCACATGCCGCCGACCAGCACCGACGCGCCCCGCCGGTAGGCCAGCGTCGCGGCGAAGGTCAGGAAGAGCAGGTTGCGGCCCGGTACGAAGGTGTTGGGCAGGCCGTTGGCCTGCAACTCGATCTCGCGCTCCTGGGTCAGCGCGGTGTCGGAGATCTGGCCCAGCAGGCCGAGGTCGAGCAGGTGGTCCTCGCCCAGCTTGGGCGCCCAGTGCGGGAACTGCGCGGCGATCTCGGCGCGCACGGTCCGGCGGCAGTCCAACTCGATGCGATGGCGCTGGCCGTAGTCGAAGCCCAGGGTCTCGACCTCGGCGAAGCGGTCCAGCGCCCAGGCCAGGCAGGCGGTGGAGTCCTGGCCGCCGGAGAACAGCACCAGCGCCTTGCGGCGCGAGGCGTGGACGGCGGGGATCGGGGCGGGGGCGGCGTCGGACATGGCGGACCAGCGGTTGACAAGGAAAACGGCAGGCCGGAAGTGTGCCAGCACCGTGATAGCGTGGCCGGCCCAAGGAGGAAAAGCAATGCAACGACTGTTCACGACGCGCGCCGTCGCGGGCGCCGCGTTGGCGGCGCTGGCGGCCGGCCCGCTGGCCCTCGGCGAGGCCCGCGCGGCCGCCGGTTCCGCGGGGGTGTCCACCATTTCGCAGGTCCTGCTGTACCCGGGTGGCGCGCAGGTCGATCGCGCGCTGCGCGTGCCGGCTGGCGCGGTCCAGGCGCGCTTCGCCTGTCTGCCCGCCAGCCTGGAGCGCGACGCGCTGCAAGTCCAGGCGCCGCCGGGCGTGAACCTCGGCGAGCTCAAGATCGAGCGCGCCCCGCGCGACTCCCTGCCGGAATGCCGCCAGCGCGATCCGCGGGTGCGCGACATCGAGCAGCAGCGCGCCGCCGTGGAAGCGGAGATCGCCGGCGTCGACCTGGCGCTCGGCTACCTGAAGGGCCTCTCCGATCGCGAGGCGCGGCCTGGCGCCGCGCTCGGCGCCAGCCTGGACACGCTGCGCCGCAACGGACAGGAGCTGACCGCGCGGCGTCAGACGCTGAAGGACCGGCTGACCGATCTCGGCAACGACCTGGCGGCGGCGAAGGCCGTGGCGCCGACGGCATCGGCCCAGGTGTCGGTGGTGACGCTGCGGCTGTCGACGGCCGAGGCGGCCGATGTCGGGCTCTCCTATCGCGTCGCGGGCGCGGGCTGGCAGCCGCAATATCGCGCGCGCCTGGACACCGCGACCGGCGCGCTGGCGATCGAGCGCCTGGCGCAGATCGCGCAGACCAGCGGCGAGGACTGGACCGATGTGAAGCTCAAGCTCTCGACGGTGCGGCCGCGCGACGCCGTCGCGCTCGAGCCGCTGGTGCCGTGGACGCTGGCGGTCCAGCAGGAAATCTTCGAGAAGATGACCCGTTCCCGGATGGCGATCGCACCGGTGGCGATGGCCGCACCGGCGCCGGCTGCGGATCTGCGTTCCGTCGAGGTGACCGGCTCGCGCGTCGCGGAGACGATCCGCTTCGATCCGAGCGTCTTCGAAGGGGAGTTCGGCGCCGAATACGACCTGCCGCAGCGCGTGACGCTGCGCGCGGACGGCGCGATGTCGACGGTCAGCCTGGGCCGCACGGCCGAGCAGGCCCGGGTGCTCGCCCGCGTGCAGCCGCGGACCGAGGCGGCGGCCTACCTCGTCGCCGAGCTGCCGCGCCCGCAGGGCTCGTGGCCCGCGGGGCCGGTGCAGTTGTTCCGCGACAACGCGCTGATCGGTCAGGTGCCGCTGCAGTTCGGCGGCGAGACCACGTGGACGCTGCCCTTCGGCCTCGACGACCGGCTGCGCGTGCGCGTGGAGCCCGACAAGCGCGATGGCGCGAACGGCGGCTTCATCGGCGGGCGCCGCGAAGTCGTGGTGACGCGCCAATGGCAGGTCGAGAACCTGCGCGGCAAGCAGGTCACGCTGCAGGTGCTGGAGCCGGCGCCGGTGTCCGAGCACGAAGACATCCGCGTGCAGACGCAGTTCACGCCGCCGGTGACCAAGGCCGACTGGCGCGACCAGCGCGGGATCCAGATGTGGGAGCTGCCGCTGGCGCCGAACCAGACGCAGCGCTTCCAGGCGGTCTACAAGGTCAGCGCGCCCAAGGACGCCAACGTTCCGAACCTGCCCTGAGGCTGCGCGCCGTCGGGCGGCCGGGCGGGCGGGATCGCGTCAGGTCCTGATCTCGCCCTGGCCCAGCACCACCCACTTCATCGAGGTCAGGCCTTCCAGGCCCACCGGGCCGCGGGCGTGGAACTTGTCGGTGGAGATGCCGATCTCGGCGCCCAGGCCGTACTCGAAGCCGTCGGCGAAGCGCGTGCTGGCGTTGACCATCACGCTGGCCGAGTCGACCTCGCGCAGGAAGCGCATCGCGCTGAGGTGGTTGGTGGTGAGGATCGCATCGGTGTGATGCGAGCCATGGCGGTTGATGTGAGCGATGGCCTCGTCCAGCGAGTCGACGATCTTGATGCTGATGACCGGCGCCAGGTATTCGGTGTCCCAGTCCTGCGGCGTGGCGGGCTTGAGCAGGTCGCGCGGCACCGCTTCCAGCAGTGCCAGCGCGCGCTCGCAGCCGCGCATCTCCACGCCCTTGGCCGCGAACACCATGCCGATGCGCGGCAGGAAATCGGCGGCCTGCTTCGCATGGACCAGCAGCGACTCGGTCGCGTTGCAGGGGCTGTACTTCTGCGTCTTGGCGTTGTCGACGACGGTCACCGCCAGGTCCAGGTCGACCTCGGCGTCGACGTAGCTGTGGCAATTGCCGTCCAGGTGCTTGATCACCGGCACGCGGGCCTCGCGGCTGATGCGCTCGATCAGGCCCTTGCCGCCGCGCGGGATGATCACGTCGACGAAGGCCGGCATCGTGATGAGCAGCCCGACCGCGGCGCGGTCGGTGGTGTTGACCAGTTGCACGGCGGTGCGCGGCAGGCCGGCTTCCTCGAGGCTGTCGGCCACCAGCGCCGCGAGGGCCAGGTTGCTGTGCAGCGCCTCGGAGCCGCCGCGCAGGATGCAGGCGTTGCCGCTCTTGATGGCGAGCGACGCGGCCTCGATGGTCACGTTGGGGCGGCTCTCGTAGATCATGCCGAACACGCCCAGCGGCACGCGCATCTGGCCGACGCTGATGCCGGTGGGGCGGCGCTTCACGCCGGTGATCTCGCCGATCGGATCGGGCATCGCGGCGATCTGCTCGCAGCCCTCGGCGACGGTGGCGAGCACTTTCGGAGTCAGGCGCAGGCGGTCGACCATCGGCGCGTCCAGGCCGGCCTCGACGGCGGCGGACAGGTCGCGCTCGTTCGCGGCGGCCAGGGCCGGGCCGGCCTCGCGCAGGCGGCGGGCCAGCGCCAGCAGGGCGATGTTCTTCGCGGCGGTCGGCGCGGCGGCCATCAGCGTCGCGGCCGCGCGGGCCGCCTCGCCGACGCCGGTCATGTAGGCGGTGAGGTCGGTCATGGACGGGGATTCTGACCGATGCCCCGCGGTCTCCACCGCCCTGGGGCCATCGCAAGCGGCCAGCCTAGCCTTCGCGAAGCTTCATCCCCTCTTCCCGCGAGGGGAAGAGGGCGTCGCCGAAGCTCGGTCAGGGCTTCGCGGCGGAGGACGGCACCGACGGCGCGGTCACGCCGACCGGCGCGCCCTGCGGATCGCGGATCTCCAGCGGCTTGCGGCCCAGCGCCTCCAGCTGCGGCAGCACCTTGGCCTTGTCGCCGACGGCCACGACGATCAGCGCCGCCGGGTCGACGTGGGTCCTGGTCGCCTGGTAGGCGCTGTTCGCGGTGACCGCGGCGAACTTGCGGGGCAGCGCGGTGATGCTGTCCGCCGGCATGCCCACCGCCCACTCGCTGGCGTAGCTCGACGCCACGACGCGGTTGGTGTCGAACAGGCCCGGCAGCGCCAGCAGCTGCGCGTTGCGCACCCGGTTCAGTTCCTCGGCGCCCATCGGCTTGGCGCGCATGCCCTCGATCTCCTTGAACATGTCGCTCAGCGCCGGACCGGTCACGTCGGTGCGGACGCTGCCGCGGATGCCGAACAGGCCGCTGTCGCGGTTCATCGTGTAGGCCGAATAGATGCCGTAGGTGTAGCCCTTGACCTCGCGCAGCTGCGTGTTGATCCGCGAGGTGAAGAGGCCGCCCATCGCGGCGTTCATGACCTTGATGTCCTCGGCGTCGGGCGTGCCGGCCTTCGGGCCCGGAGCAACGACGCTCAGCGCGGTCTGCGGCGCGCCCGGCTTGTCGACCAGCACGACCCGTGCGGCTACCGGCTGGGGCGCGGCGGTGTTCACCGTCGCCGCCGCGGTCGACGGGCGCGCCCAGCCGCCGAACAGGCGCTCGGCCAGCGCCTTGAGCTCGTCGGCCGAGATGTCGCCGGCCACCACCAGCGCGGCCTGGTCCGGCCGGTAGTGGGTGGACCAGAACTGGCGCAGCGCGGCCGCGTCGGTAGCCTTGATCGCGGTCTCATCACCCAGCGAGGTCTTGGCCAGCGGATGGTCCTCGCCGTAGACCACCCGGTTGGCGACGATCGCGGCCACCGCCGGCGGCTGCTCGCGCTGCTGCTGCAGCGCGGCCAGGCGCTGGTTCTGCATGCGCGCGATCTCGGCCGCATCGAACGCCGGATGCAGCGCGACGTCCGCCATCAGCGCCAGCGTCTGCGGGAAATTGCGCTTGAGGCTGCTGGCTTCGATGCGGGCCTCGTCGCGGCCGGCGCCGCTGCTGATCGCGGCGCCCAGTGCGGCGGCCTCGTCGGCGATCTGCTGCGCGGTGCGCGTCTGCGTGCCCTGCTGCAGCATGCCGGCGGTGAAGCTCGACAGGCCCGGCCGGTCCGCCGGATTGGCGGTCTGGCCCGCGCGCACGACCAGCGTCGCGCTCACCAGCGGCAGTCCCGGGTTGGGGATGTGGATCAGCGTCAGGCCATTGGCCAGCGTCAGGCGCCGGCCCTCGGGCAGCACCGGCGCCTTGGCCTTGCCGCCCTTGGGTGGCGTCTTGCGCCAGGCGACGTCCGGGTTCATCGACTCGCGCTCGCCCTGGGCGGCCTTCGTGGGCGCCGGCGGCGTCGGCACCTCGGCGGCGAGCTTCTGCTCGCCCGGCGTGGCCAGCACGACGACGCGGGCGTTCTTCTTCAGCTGCTGCGCCACCACGTCGCGGACCTGCGCCGGGGTGATCGCCTGGTAGCGGGCCAGGTCCTTGCCGATGTAGTTCGGGTCGCCGGCCTGCTGGTTGTAGTAGTTGATCTGGTCGGCCAGGGCCTGGACCTTCTCCAGCCGCGACAGCGTGCCAGTCTCGATCGCGGCGCGGGCGCGGGCCATCTCCTCGGGCGTGGGCGGATTGGTGGCCAGCTCGGCGACGGCGTCGTCGACGATCTTCTGGATCTCGTCCAGCGACTTGCCGGGCCGCGCCACCACCTCGATCGAGAACACCGAGCCCAGCGACAGCGAGTACTGCTGCACCTGCACCGACTGCGCCAGCTGCTTGTCGTAGACCAGCGTCTTGTAGAGGCGGCTGGACTTGCCGCCGCCCAGCACGTGCGAGGCGATGTCCAGTTCCGCGTCGCCCGGCTGGAACACGGCGGGCGTGTGCCAGGCCACGTCCAGGCGCGAGAGCTCGATGCGGTCGGTCACCTCGATGCGTTTTTCCTCGGTCAGCCGGGGCTGCTCGACCTTGACCGGCGGCACCGGATCACCGGCCTTGAGCGGGCCGAAGTACTTCTGCACCAGCCGCTTGGCTTGCGCCGGGTCGAAGTCGCCGGCCAGCACCAGCGTGGCGTTGTTGGGCCGGTAGTAGCTGCGGGCGAAGGCCTTCACGTCCTCCAGCTTGATCGACTGGATGTCCGCATGCGAGCCGATCACGGTGGCGCGGTACGGATGGCCCTCGGGGAACAGCGCCTGGTACAGCGCTTCCTCGACGATGCCGTAGGGCCGGTTCTCGACCGACTGGCGGCGCTCGTTGCGGACCACGTCCTGCTGGTTGGCCAGCGCCACCGAATCGACCTCGTCGATCATGTAGCCCAGCATGTCCGACTTCAGCCACAGGCCCAGTTCGAGCTGGTTGGACGGCAACGTGAAGAAGTAGTTCGTGCGGTCGAAGTCGGTCGTGCCGTTGGAATCGGTGCCGCCGGCGGCGTCGATGATCTTGTCGGCCTGGCCGCGCGGGATGTGGCGGGTGCCGGCGAACATCAGGTGCTCGAACAGGTGGGCGAAGCCGGTCTGGCCCTTGACCTCGTTGCGGGGACCCGCATGCACCCACAGGTTGAAGGCCACCAGCGGCAGGCGGTGGTCCTCGACCAGGATCACCTCGAAGCCGTTGGGCAGCTTGACCTTCTCCAGCTTCACGTTGAGCGTGCCGCCGACGGTGGAGACGGCGCTGGTGCCGGCGGCGGCCGGCGCGGCGACGGCCGCATGAAGGCCGCCGAGCGCGGTCAGGACAGCCAGGGTGATGGCGGCGGGCGCCGCGGGCATGAATCGCATGGTGGGACGCTTCCCTTCAAGGTTGGTGCGGCGCACGCTATCCAAAGCGGGCGGCCCTCACAAGTGCCGGAACTCAGGCAGATCAAGGCGGGGCGAGGGTACCGCGCCCGCGTGGCCGGCGGGCGTCAAGACCGCGTCGACGCGGCGTCGATAGGGCGTGGACATGGCGTCGACATGGCCTGGAAGCGGCACCGATACGGCACCGCAGCGGCGCCGAAGCCACCTCACAGCGGGCGCAGCATCCATTGCTGGTGCAGCGGCTGCGGCACCGCCCCCAGCGCCAGCAAGGCCGCGCCGCCGAGGTCGTCCCGCTGCAGCTGCGGCACGCGCAGCCGGCGCTGCGGATGCACGGCCACCAGTGCCTGGACCAGCGCGCGGGCGTCGGCCTCGCGCGGGGCGACCAGGCTGTGGACCATGACGGTCTCGTCGGGCAGGCTGAAGACAACCTGCGCGGCCGCGTCGCCGCCGGGCGCCTCCCCATCGCCGGACGCCCCGACCTGCCAGGCGTGGTAGTCGACGCCATGGCGCAGCGTCGCCGCGGTCACCTGCAGCGGCAGCTCGGGCAGGCGCTGCTCCGCGGCTTCCAGCCAGGCGAGCGCGACCGGCATCTCCACCGCATGCGGCGCGGCCCGGCCCTGCGGCGGCGGCGTCGCGATCGTGCCGGGCTCGGCGGTGTAGCCGTCCAGCCGATGCCGCGCGGTGAAGCCCCGGCCCTCGTAGAGCCGCCGCGCGCGCTCGTTCTGCGCGAAGACCTCCAGCTCCACCGCGCGCAGCCCGGCGGCGGCGGCGCGGGCGATGAGGTCGTCCAACAGGGCCGGCGCGGCGCCGGTCCCGCGCGCGGCGGGCAGCGCGCCCATCGTGGCCAGGCGCCAGCGCCCGGCCAGCGGCCGCGGCGCGACGAACGCGAAGGCCAGCGCCGCGCCCGCCGGGTCGAGCGCCACCCGCGACAGCGCCAGGTCCACGCCCTGCCGCGCCAGGAACATCGGCCACTGCGCCGGCGGGATCTGGAACGGGCCGATCAGGTAATCGGAGAAGGCCGCGGTGAAGGCGGCATGCAGCGCCTGCGGGGCGATCTCGTCGCCGCGGACGAAGGCGAAACGCGGGGCGGAGGTGCTCGTCGGGTCGGAGGGCGATGCCGTCATGGGGCTCCTAACGATCGGTGGGAACGGCGATGGTGCCGCGCGCGGGCCGCGGCGCCGCTCGTCACGGCGCGCCGGCGCCGTCCAGCCAGGCGGGGATCGCCAGCCACAGCGGCGCGGTGAGCGCGAACAGCAGCGTGCCCAGCACGATGGCGCCGGAGGCCTCGGCCTCGAGCGTGCGATAGCGCTGCGCGAACATCATCGCGTTCGATCCGGGCGGCAGCGCCGCCATCATGACGATCACGGCGAGCGGCATGCCCGACAGGCCGAAGCCCCAGTGCGCGATGCCCAGCACCAGCGCCGGCAGCACCAGCAGCTTGAGCGCGGCCAGGCCCAGCAGCGAGCGGATCGCGCCGCGCGGCAGGCCGTAGTAGGCCAGCGACATCCCGATCAGCACCAGGCACAGCGGCACCACGGCGCTGCCCAGCATCTGCAGCACCTCGTCCAGCACGGTGGGCAGCGGGATGCCGGTGAGGTGCCAGGCGAAGCCGCACAGCACCGGCAGCACCACCGGGTGGATGACGGTGTTGCGGATCGTCGTGGCGACGGTGCGCCCGAGGCTGGCGCCGCCGGCGCTGTGGCGCGCCAGGTCCATCTCCACCAGCACGGTGGCGACGGTGAGCAGCGTCAGCGCGTGCAGGCTGACGACGGTGATGTGCACCGCCAGGCCGCTCTCGCCGAAGACGCCGGCCACCAGCGGCACGCCGACCTGCAGCGTGTTGCCGAAGCTGGCGGTGATGCTGCGCACCGCCGGGGCGGCGGGGCTGTCGGGATGGCGCTGGCGCTCGTAGAGGTAGACGGCCACCAGCATCAGCACCACCGGCGCGAAGAAGGCGGCGACGGTGAGCCAGGGCAGGGCGGAGAACTCCACCCGCGCGGTGGTGCGGAACATCAGCGCCGGGACGAACAGGTAGAACGCCAGGTTCGAGAGGATGCGGGCGGGATCGTTCTCGCCGCCGGCCTTGCCCAGCCAGCGCATGTGTCCGACGAACCAGCCCATCCCCGCGGCGATGAAGATCGCCAGCAGCTTGTAGAACAGGACGGCAGTCATGG
Source organism: Mitsuaria sp. BK037 (assembly GCF_014193045.1). Classification (NCBI taxonomy): domain Bacteria; kingdom Pseudomonadati; phylum Pseudomonadota; class Betaproteobacteria; order Burkholderiales; family Sphaerotilaceae; genus Roseateles; species Mitsuaria sp. BK037. The sequence goes on from NZ_JACHYS010000003.1 coordinate 878,483, forward strand.
CCGGGAAGTATGCCCAAGCGCCCGCGCGCGCCGGGCGCCGCCCGCACAGTGGGCCGGGGCTAAAGCAAGGGCGGTGTGGCCGTGAGGCCGGGGACCCGTGTAGCCGTGAGGCCGCGGACCCGGGGGCTGGGCTACGAGGCCAGCGGCAGCTCGAGCGCGAAGCTGAAGCGGCTGCCCTCGTCCACCGAGGTCTGGACGGTGATCTCCCCGCCCATCAGGCGGACGAGCTGCTGGCTGATCGCCAGGCCCAGGCCGGTGCCGCCGGCGCGGCGCGAGAGGTCCGCCACCTGCTCGAAGGGCTGGAACAGCCGTTCCATCTGCTCGCGTGCCATGCCGATGCCGGTGTCGGAGACGGTGAAGCGCAGCATCAGGCTGCTCGGGCCCTGGGCCACGACGTCCACCGACAGCCCGATCCGGCCGTGGTCGGTGAACTTGACCGCGTTGGACAGCAGGTTCAGCAGCACCTGGCGCAGCCGCTGGCCGTCCGCGCGCACCCGCGTCGGCAGCTGCGCGTCGAGGTGGACGTCGAAGGCCAGGCCCTTCTCGGCGGCGCGCGGCCGCATCGATTCGCTGCAGATCTCGAGCAGCGCCCGCAGGTCCAGCGGGCTGAGCTGCAGGGTCAGCTTGCCGGCCTCGATGCTGGCGACGTCCAGCAGGTCGGTGATCAGCACCAGCAGGTGCTCGCCGGACTCGCGCATCAGGCGGATGCGCTGCTGCTGCGCCTCGCTGAGCGAGGCATCCATCTGCAGCAGCTGCGCGAAGCCGAGGATGGCGTTGAGCGGCGTGCGGAACTCGTGGCTCATCGTCGCCAGGAAGCGGCTCTTGGCCTGGTTCGCCGCCTCGGCGCGCTGCTTGGCCTGGGACAGCTCGACGGTGCGCTCGGTGACCAGTTCCTCGAGGTGATCGCGATGCTGGGTGAGTTCCTGCTCCGCCAGCCGGCGCAGCGTGATGTCGCTGACCAGGCCCTCGATGCGCGGCGCGCCGTCGAGCACCAGGTGCAGGCTGAGCTCGACCCACAGGTCGCGTCCGTCGCGCGTGGTCACCAGCAGCGGCACCTGCTGCAGCAGCCGGTGGCGCTCCAGCGCGAGGGCCAGGCGCCGGTACTCGTCGCGCTCGATGCGCACCACGCGCCGCAGCGTGACGCCCTGCGCGTCCTCGGGCCGGCCCAGTCCCAGCATGTGGGCCAGCGCCTTGTTGACGCGCAGCAGCCGCCCGTGGCCGTCGGCCTGGAAGATGCCCTCGGCCGCGTTCTCGAACAGGCTGCGGTAGCGCTGCTCGCTGCTGCGCAGGCCCTCGGCGAAGTCGCGCAGCTTGGCGCTCATCGCGTTGAGCTGGTCGGTCAGGTCGCCGATCTCGTCGGCATGCTCGGGCTGGATGTGGGCGCCGAGCTCGCCGCTGGCCACCCGCTGCGCCAGGCCGCGCAGGCGCGAGACCGGCCGCTCCACCAGGCGGCGCACCAGCACGTAGCTGGTCAGCGCGATCGCCGCCAGCACCGTGGCCAGCAGGCTGGCCACCAGCCGGCGCGTCTCGCCCAGGGTCTGGTCGATGTAGCTGCGGGTGTAGACCAGCGTCGCGCGGCCGAGCGCCCCGGCCGCGCCCTGGGCGCCGGCGCGATGGCTGAGCTCGAATTCCAGCGTCAGCGGCCGCACCGCCGGCGTCTCGCGGGCGCGCTGCAGGGTTTCCAGGCCGGGCGCGGCCAGGGTGATGGACTGGACTTCGGGATCGGCCATCACCGCGTCCAGCAGCTCGGACAGCGCCGCGCTGTCCAGGTTCCAGACCGGCTCGGCGAAGCCGCGCGCCACCAGCTGCGCCATGCGCTGCTGGCGCTCGGTCAGCGCCTCGTTGAGTTCGTGCTCGTGGCGGTCGACCCAGTACAGACCGATCAAGCCCACCAGCACCGTCGCGCTCAGGCTCAGCGCGGCCACCAGCCGCGTCTGGATGCTCAGCGTCGATCGGCCCATGACCCCATGCCCTCTCCTGACTCGCACGTTGTTTGCGGCCGAGTGTCGCGCAAATGCGCGAGCGCGCCCGGCACGCAGGCACGAACCGGCCCCCAGGATTTCACGGGTTGCGATTTGAGGGCGCGCGAAAGGGGCGCCGCGGGCACTCGAGACGCCTGGGCTGCGGCCGCCGCCGCGGATGCCACGGACGCCGCTAGGGCGCCGGCTCGAACTGCGGCGCGAGCTGCGCGGCGCTCCAGCGCCAGGGCAGCGCGCCCGGCCGGCGCAGGCCGGCGGTGACCCGCAGGCGCAGCCCGCGCGCGTCGTCCCGCCAGACGATCTCCGCATCCGCCGCCAGGTGGAGCAGCTCGCCGCCGGCGTAGTCCGGCACCAGCAGCCCGGCGCGCGGATGGCGCAGCAGGTTGCCCAGCGTCATGAAGAAGCGGTTGCCGGGGAAGTCGGGGATCAGCAGTTCGATTCCGCCATCCAGCCGCCGCTGCACCGCGACGAAGCCCGGCGGACCGCCGCGATGCGACACGTCCACGCCCTCGGCGCGACCGTCGCCAGGCACCGGCGCCGAGGCGCTGGCGATGAAGAGGGTGTCGGCGGCCTCGATCAGCGCCAGCGCGCGGGCATCGAGCGCCGCGCCCAGCGGCTGCGCCAGCGCCGGCGGCGTGTCGTCCCAGCGCAGCGGGTCGCGCGCCTGGATGTACTTCGGGCAGTTGCCGAAGCTCTGCACGACGGCCACCTCGAGCCCGCCTTCCGACATCGCCGCGAGCCGGCCGTTCATCCGGTTGCGACGCCGGGTGTGCGGCTCCAGGCCGAGCAGGCCGAGCGGCGCGCCCGGCCCGCGCGCGCGCAGCGCGGCCAGCGCCGGGTCCTGCCCATCAAGCGCCGTCGTGATCGTCATCGTCCGCGCGTCGGGCGTCGCGACGAAACCCGGCGGGCCGGCCAGCATCGTCGCCCAGGGCTGCCCGGCGGCGTCGAGCGCGCCTAGCAGCATCGTCGGCAGCTTGCCGAAGAGCTCGCGATGCTGGTCCGGCATGTGGTCGCGGATCACCTGCGGGCCGATCTCGGCCATGCGCTCGCGCATGCCGACGCGCGCCTGCAGCGTCTGTTCGCCGGGGTGCCAGGACTTGTCCATGGGGAGCCTCCGGCGTCGTTCAGAGCTGGTCGGTGAGCGGGACGAAGCCAGGCAGCGCCTCGATGCGCGCGAGCCAGGCGCGCAGGCGCGGGTAGTCGCTCAGCGACACGCCGCCGATCGGCGCCTGCGAGGTGTAGCCGTAGAACGCGAGGTCGGCCAGCATCGGCCGGTCGGCCACGAGGAAGGCGACGCGGGCGAGCCGGTCCTCGATGAGCGCGAAGAGCCGGTGCCCCAGCGCCAGTGAGGCCGGATCCACCGGCTGGCCGGTCAGCGCGCGGTAGCGCGGCGAGGCCGCGCCCGGGCCGAGCAGGCTCACCGACAGGCTGAACCAGCGCTGCTGCCAGGCCGCCTCGACCGCATCGCGGGGCAGCCAGCCGGCCTCGGGCGCGTAGCGGGTCGCGAGGTAGACCAGGATCGCGTTGCTCTCCGGCAGCACGAGCTCGCCGTCCTCCAGCACCGGCACCTGCGCCAGCGCGTTCAGCGCGAGGAAGGCCGGCTGGTGCTGGTCGCCGCGGCGCAGGTCGAGGTCGATCACCTCGTAGGGCAGGCCCAGCAGCGACAGCAGCAGCTCGACGCGGTGGCAATGGCCCGACGCGGCCAGGCGGTGCAGGCGCAGCGGGGTGGCCGGGGCGCTCGCGGCGCCGGCGGTCGTGGCCATAGGCGTCGAAGCCGGAGAGCTTGCGGCGAGGGGAGAGGCGTTCATCGAGCGAGGCTCCATCGTGGATCAGCGAGGCCTCTACCGTATCCATTGCGGCGCGTGACCGGAATGGCCGGAGGAGATCATTGAGAATTGCAGCTGTCGAAATAATGAACGCCGCTCTGCCCGGACGGCGAATCGCCATGGACCACCTGGAACGCCTGCGCTGCTTCGTCGCCGTGGCCGACACGCAGAGCTTCGCCGGCGCGGCGCGCCGGCTGGGCTGCTCGGCACCGGCCGCCACCCGCGCGATCGCGGCGCTGGAGCAGCGCCTGGGCGCGCAGCTGTTCCAGCGCAGCACGCGCTCGGTGCGGCTGACCGAGGCCGGTGAGCGCTTCCTCCTCGACTGCCGCCGCATCCTGGGCGACCTCGACGCGTCGGAAGCGGCCGTCGCCGGCGCGCAGGCCGAGCCGGCGGGGCTGCTGGCGCTGACGGCGCCGTCGATGTTCGGGCGCCTGCATGTCGCGCCGCTGGCGGCCGAGTTCCTCCAGCAGTACCCGCGGATGCGGATGAAGCTGCTGCTGGTCGACCGCGTCGTGTCCTTGCTGGACGAGGCCCAGGACCTGGCGGTGCGGATCGCCCACCTGCCGGACTCGGGGCTGACCGCGGTGCCGGTGGGCGCGATGCGGCGGGTGATCGTGGCGTCGCCGGACTACCTCGCCCGGGCCGGCGAGCCGCGGTCGCCGCGCGAGCTGGTGGGGCATCGCATCGTGGCCGGCTACTTCGACGGCCAGGGCATGACGCCCTGGCGCTTCCGCGAGGGATCGCAGGCGCTGACCCCGACGCTGATGGTCAACGACAGCGCGGCAGGCATCGCCGCGGCCGAGGCCGGCGTGGGGCTGGCGCGCTGCCAGGTCTACCAGGCGGCGGAGGCGGTGCGGGCCGGGCGGCTGCGCATCGTGCTGGCGGACCATGAAATCCCCGCCGCGCCGGTGCACCTGGTGCATGCCGCCGGCCGGCGCGTGCCCGCGCCACTGCGGCTGCTGATCGATCACATGGCCGCGCGGCTGCGCGACCAGCCGGTGCTGGCCGGTGAAGCTTTCCTGCGCTGAGGCGCTGCGGGGCCGGAGCGAGGCCCGGCAAGGTCCGCCTCGCCGGGCGTCGCCATGAACAAGGGGCCCGTCGGGCCCCTGGGTCGTTCGGTGACGCCACGGCGCCGCGGCGGAGCCGTCGATCAGCCCTTCGCGGTCGCCTTCTTGGCGGCGACCTTCTTGGCGGCCGGCTTGGCGCCGGTCTTGGCGGCGCGCGGCTCGAACTCGAACACCACCTTGCCTTCCTTCTTGTCGTAGGCCAGGAAGGCCTTGAACTTGCGGCGCGTCTTGTTGGAGACGAAGTTCTCCAGCAGGTCCGTCTTGCCGGTGGTCAGGAGCTTGCTCACCTGCTCCGGCTCGACCGGCTGCTGCAGGATGATCTTGCCGCTCTTGAAGTCGCAGGTGACCTTGTCGCCGACCGCGTGCTCGCAGACGTAGTTGCTGCCGAAGTCGAAGACGCGGCCGCCGCACTTGGGGCAATGGCCCAGCGAGCTCTGCCCGCTGAAGTCCACCGGCTCGCCGTTCTCCTCGGCCTTCTTCGCGTCCTCGCCGAAGTCGAACTCCAGCTTCCAGTTGTCGATCTCGGCGTCGAAGACCAGCGCCAGCTCGGCCGTGAAGGGCCAGCCCGCCTTGGAGCGGAAGCCCTCCAGCGGTCCGACCTTCTTGTCGCGCAGGAAGGCCTCGACCTCGTGCAGCTCGAAGCTGCGGCCGCCCGGGATCTTGGGAATCGAGAAGCCGCAGCCCTCGCCATCACCGCTCCTGCCGGTGCAGGTGAAGCGGCGGTAGTTCTCCTTGACCACGCCGCCGCACTTCGGGCACGGGGTCTTCAGCGTCGCGTAGTCGCCGGGGATGGTGTCGCGGTCGTACTCCTTGGCCTTGCGCACGACCTTCTCGGTCATCGCGGCGATCTCGGCCATGAAGGCCTCGCGCTTGAGCCGCCCCTTCTCCATCTCGGACAGCTGGAACTCCCAGTTGCCGGTCAGCTCGGGCTTGGTCAGTTCCTCCACGCCCAGCCCGCGCAGCAGCGTCATCAGCTGGAAGGCCTTGGCGGTGGGAATCAGCTCGCGGCCCTCGCGCAGCATGTACTTCTCGGCCAGCAGGCCTTCGATGATCGCCGCGCGCGTGGCCGGCGTGCCCAGGCCCTTTTCGGCCATGGCCTCGCGCAGTTCGTCGTCGTCGACCAGCTTGCCCGCGCCTTCCATCGCCGACAGCAGCGTCGCTTCCGTGTAGCGCGCCGGCGGCTTGGTCACCAGCGCCTTGACGTCGGTGTCCTCGGTGCGCACCACCTCGCCGGCCTTCACCGGCACCAGCATCGCGCCGCTGGTGCCCGGCTCGGCGTTCTCGTCGGTGGCTTCCTTGCCGTAGACCGCCTGCCAGCCCGGCTTGACCAGCACCTTGCCGTTGGTCTGGAAGGCATAGGACTTGGCCGCCGTCTTCACCGTCGAGATGCGGGTCGTGACCTGGAACTCGGCCGGCGGGAAGAACACCGCCAGGAAGCGCTTGACGACCATGTCGTAGAGCTTGGCCTCGGCTTCGGTCAGGCTGCGCGGGGGCTGCAGCGTCGGGATGATGGCGAAGTGGTCCGACACCTTGGCGTTGTCGAAGACCTTCTTCGTCGGCTTGATGTAGCCCTTGTCCAGCGCCGTGCGCGCGTGCGGCGCGAGCGCCTGCAGCGGGCCGGGCAGGTCCTCGCTGGCGATCATCTCGGCGGTCTGCTTCGCCACGCCCAGGTAGTCCTCCGGCAGGTAGCGCGAGTCCGTCCGCGGATAGGTCAGCACCTTGTGCTTCTCATACAGCGCCTGCGCCAGGCCCAGCGTCGTCTTGGCCGAGAAGCCGAAGCGCGAGTTGGCCTCGCGCTGCAGCGTGGTCAGGTCGTACAGGCCGGGGCTGGCGGTGGTGCTGGGCTTGGATTCCTCGGTCACCGTGGCGGGCTGGCCCTTGGCGGCGGCCGCGATGGCATCGGCCTCGGCCTGCGTCCAGACGCGGTCGGCGCGCTGCTCGGGGTCCTCGGCGTTCTTCTTGAACGCGGGGTCGAACCACTTGCCCTCGTACTGGCCGGCCTCGGCGTCGAACGTGCCGCGGATCTCCCAGTAATCGCGGTAGACGTGCTTGCGGATCTTCTCCTCGCGCTCCACGACGATGGACAGCGTCGGCGTCTGCACGCGGCCCACGGTGGTCAGGAAGAAGCCGCCATCGCGCGAGTTGAACGCCGTCATCGCGCGCGTGCCGTTGATGCCCACCAGCCAATCGGCCTCGGAACGGCAGCGCGCGGCATCGGCCAGCGGCAGCATCTGCTGGTCGGTGCGCAGGCGCTCGAAGCCCTCGCGGATCGCCTGCGGCGTCATCGACTGCAGCCACAGCCGGCTCACCGGCTTGGTCACCTGCGCCTTGGCGCTGCCCGCGTACTGGACGATCAGGCGGAAGATCAGTTCCCCTTCGCGCCCCGCGTCACAGGCGTTGATCAGCGAAGTCACGTCCTTGCGCTTGATCAGCTTGACCAGCGCGTTGAGCCGGCCCTTGCTCTTGTCGATCGGGTTCAGATCGAAGTGGGGCGGGATCACCGGCAGGTGGGCGAAGCTCCACTTGCCGCGCTTGACGTCGAATTCCTCCGGCGCCTTGATCTCCACCAGGTGGCCGACGGCCGAGCTGACGACGTACTCGTCGTTCTCGAAATACTCGTCGTGCTTCTCGAACTTGCCCGACAGCGGGGTCAGCGCCTTGACGATGTCCTGCGCCACCGACGGCTTCTCCGCGATCACCAATGCCTTGCTCATGCGCTTGTTTCTTTCGTCTTCGTTCAGGCGTCCGAAATCCTCGTGAACGCCTGCCTACAATCCGGCCTCGCGCGCGCCCACGCACCTACGTACGTGTGTGCACGCGCGCGCACCCATGAATTCAATGTACCGGACTCGCTCCATGCCGCAACAGCGTCCCGATTCGCAGCTCCCGCCCACCGCTCCGGAGACCGGCGCCGCCGCCGTCCCGGCCGACAAGGCCAGCAAGGGCAAGAAGGCCAGGAAGGCGGAGAAGGCGGAGAAGGCCGGCAAGGGGAAGAAGGCGGACAAGGCGGACAAGTCCGGGAAGGCCGGCAAGCCGGGCAAGCGCAGCGCCCGGATCGAGGTCCGGGCGTCCGGCGTGCATGGCCGCGGCGTCTACGCGGTCGAGCCGCTGAAGGCGGGCGAGAAGCTCATCGAATACAAGGGCGAGCGCATCGACTGGGACGAGGCGCTGCGCCGCCATCCCCACGATCCGTCGCAGCCGGACCATACCTTCTACTTCCACCTCGAGACCGGTGGGGTCATCGACGCCGCCGTCGACGGCAACCGCGCGCGCTGGATCAACCACGCCTGCACCCCCAACTGCGAAGCGCGGGAGAAGAAGGGCCGGGTGTTCATCCACGCGTTGACGGACATCTACCCGGGCGAGGAGCTGTTCTACGACTATGGTCTGGTGATCGAGGAACGCTATACGCCCAAGCTGAAGAAGCGTTTCGAGTGCCGCTGCGGCACGCCGGGCTGCCGCGGCACGATGCTCGCGCCCAAGGGGCGCTGAGGGCGGATCGGTCTCCCGGCCGGGAAGGCGCCGAGCGGGCGCCGAACGGGCGGCGGGGGACCCTGTCAGGTCCTACAGCCACCGATTCGTGGTGCCGCTCCCCCGGAAGGGGGGCGTCTCCCTCTAGACTCCGCCCATCCACGACCACCGGACCGACCGGCCCGGGAAGACCAAGACGGGAATCGCAGGATCACATTCGCGGCGATGCAAGAACATCAGAACTGGGGCGCCGAAGCCCTTTGGCAAGACCTGGAGCCGCTGCTGCCGGGGCTCAGCATCGAGGTGCTGGCGCGGGTCGAATCGACCAACGCCACCCTGGTCGAGCGCGTACGGCGCGATGAAGGCGCCGCGGCCAGCGGTGGCGGTGGTGGCGGCCGGGCGGGCGATCGTCCCTACGGGCGCCGCCAGCACGACCTGCATCCCTGCCTGCTGATCGCCGAGCACCAGACCCATGGCCGCGGTCGCCAGGGCCGCAGCTGGCACAGCACGGCCGGCGCGTCGCTGACCTTCTCGCTGTCGCTGCCGCTGGAGATCGCGGACTGGTCGGGTTTGTCCCTGGTGGTCGGCGCGGCCATCGCCGAGGCGCTCGATCCCGACGGCCGCCGGCTCGGCCTGAAGTGGCCCAACGACCTGTGGCTGGACGAGCGCAAGCTCGGCGGCATCCTGATCGAGACCGTGCCCGCCGGGTCGTCGCGCATGGCGGTGATCGGCGTGGGGCTGAACGTGTCGGACCGCGCCAAGGTGGCCGAGTCGCAGCTCAACACCGGCTTCGCCTGCCTGCAGGAACTGCTGCCCGACATCACCCCGCCGCAGGCGCTGGCGCGGCTGGCGCCGGTGCTGGTGAAGGCGCTGGCGGCCTTCCCGCGCGAGGGCTTCGGTGCCTGGCGCGAGCGCTTCGCGGCGCGCGACCTGCTGCAGGGCAAGGCGATCACCGCCGGGGCGCTCGAAGGCACCGGGGCCGGCGTGAACGAACGCGGCGAACTGCTGATCGACACCGCCCAGGGCCGCCAGACGGTCAGCGGCGGCGAGGTGAGCGTGCGACTCGGCGGCGCGTCCGCCGGCGCGCAGGGGTAAGCCGCGATGCTGCGCGCCGCGGTCGTCCTGCTGTTCGTCGCCAATGTGCTGGTGTTCGCGTGGAACAAGGGCTGGGTCGGCGGGGCGGCCGCCACCGCGCCGCGGCTGGAGCAGCAGGTCAATCCGCAGCGCCTGTCGCTGCTCAACCAGCAGGCGGTGACGCAGCTGGCCACGCGCACCTGCGTCGAGCTCGGACCGCTGATCGGCGACGAGCTGCTCAAGCGCGCGAACGCGACGCTGGCCTCGGCCGGCGTGCCTGGCGCCGCGATCGAGTCGCGCGTGGTCGACACCGGCGGCGTGTGGGCGCTGGCCACGATCAAGATGCCCAGCAAGGACTTCCGCGAGCGCAAGGAAGAGACCTACCGCAATGCTCGGATCGCCTTCGAGCCGCTGCAGGGCTTCCCCGACGAGCAGCCGACGCTGGTGCTGAGCAAGCACGACAGCGAGGCGGCGGCGCAGGCGGCGCTCGACGCGATGACCCGTCGCAACTACAAGGGCCTGCGCGTGCTGCGGCTGCAGGAGCCGCTGCGGCAGACGACGCTGCGCCTGGCGCGCCTGGATGGCGTGCAGATCGGCAAGCTGAACGCGCTGTCCAACCCGCCCTGGGGCGAGAAGCGCAAGGACTGCGCCGCCGAGGCGCCGACGGCGGCCTCCGAGGCCAGCGCCGCCGGGTCAGGCGCCAGCGCCACCAACGGAGCCGGTTCGGGCGCCGCCGCGCGTTGAGGCCCTCAGGACCTTTAGGGCTTTTAGGGCGTTGAGGGCCCTTTGACGCCAGCCCTCGGCCAGCGCAGCGCCACGATCGCCAGCACCAGCGCGGCCAGCCAGAAGGCGCTCATCGCGCCACCGCCGCCACCACCTCCACCCGACGTGGGTTCGGTCGGCGTCGTGGGTGTCGTCGGCGTATTGGTCGTCGGCGCGACCGCGGCGACCGCGGCATTCGCGTCCAGCATGCCGGCGCCGCAGGTGCTGGTCGTGCAGTTGCACTCGAGCTGCGGCTGCGCGCTGTTGCCGGCCACGCATTGCGCGACGCCGCTCGCCGTCGGGAACGCGCGGGCCGAGCTCTGCAGCGCCGCCTTGATCTGCGCCGGCGTCAGCGCCGGATTGCTCGACAGCATCAGCGCGATGGTCGCGCTGACCAGCGGCGTCGAGAAGCTGGTGCCCGTGCCGCTGTAGTTGAACGCGCCGCTGCCCGCCACCGGCGTCGTCGTGCCGGCGTTGCTGGTCGACAGGATGGGATACAGGCAGGTGCTGCCGGCGGTGGTGTTGACGCAGTTGCCGCCGGGCGCGCTGATCGTCACCTGCGGTCCGAGGTTGGAGAACCCGACCTTGGTGCCCACATGCCGCAGGCCGGCCACCGCGATGACGTTGTTGCAGTTGGCCGGCGTGCCGACGGCGATGCCGCCTTCCTTGGTCGGGTCGTCGTTCTCGACGCCGTTGCCCGCTGCCACCACGACCGTCGCGCCCGCGTTGTAGGCGGCGTTGATCGCGTCCTGGTAGGTCGAGCCACAGCTGCCGTCGCCGCCCAGGCTGAGGTTGATCACCTTGGCCTTGTTGGGATTCGTCGGCAGGCCCGGCACGTCCACGCCAGCCGCCCACCGCATGCCCGCGGCGATATCGGAGGCCCAGCCGCCGCACTTGCCCAGCACCCGCACCGGCAGGATCTTCGCGTTGTAGGCCAGGCCGGCCATGCCCTGGCCGTTGTTGGTGAGCGCCGCGATCAGGCCCGACACCCGCGTGCCGTGCCAGGAACTGCTGCCGATGTCGTCGGACGTGCAGGTGCTGCCCAGCGCGCCCGAGTCGATGTCGGCCTGGCTGACCCAGTCGCCGGGATCGCTCGCATCGCTGTCGGCGCCGTTGCCGTCGTTGGCGGCGGCGATCTGGGTGGAGGTCGCCGTGCCGCCCTGGTTGTAGCCCACCAGGTCATAGCCGCCGACGAACTGGCCGCTCAGGTCGGGATGATCGAAGCGCACGCCGGTGTCCAGCACCGCGACGACGACGCCGGTGCCGGTCGCCCGGTCCCAGGCCGCAGGCGCGTTGATCGAGGAGACCACCGTCGCGTCCGGCGCCTTCAGGTACCACTGGCCGGCGGTGACGCCCGCCGAGGCGGCGGTGGCGTACAGCGGATCGTTGGGCACCGAGAAATGCCGCCACCAGCGGTCGACCTCGACCGACTCGACCTCGGTGTCCTGGGCCAGCCGGCGCGCCAGCTCGGCCGAGCTCATGCCGCTGGCGGTGTAGACGTGGGTGCGGCTGTCCAGGCTGAGGCGGGCATGCAGGGACGCGGCATGGCGCAGCCCCAGCGTCGTGCCGCGGACCTGGGCGATGTCGCGAGCCTCGGAGGCCGTCACCCGCGTCGCCAGCGGGCGCGCTTTCACCGCGTCGGCCTGGGCCTTGAAGCGCACGATCACCCGGGCGAAATCGGGCTGCTGGTCGGGGCGGACCGCCGCCCCGGTCACCGCGCTGGCGCCGCCAGCTCCGAACAACCCGAACACGGCCACGGCTGCGGCCAGGCGCTTGGGCAAAGACAGCACGGACATGCGACGGCTCCACAAAACTGGGCTAACCAGTTTAGGGTGGCCATCACCGAGAAATCACTAATCCCCTGACACATTTGCAGTAGAGCAATAGCGATGAGGGATTTCTCACACCAATCGACTCGGCGCCCAGCGGCGGTTGTGACGGGCCGTATCCGGGACGCCAACGGTACGCGCACAAATGAAAAGCCCCGCCGGGGCGGGGCTTCGGGGAAAGGGGCCAGGTCGCTTACTTGGCGACGACCTTGACCATCTCCAGCACCTTGTTCGAGTAGCCCCACTCGTTGTCGTACCAGGACACCAGCTTGACGAAGGTGCCGTCCAGGGCGATGCCGGCTTCGGCGTCGAAGATCGAGGTGCGCGGGTCGCCGCGGAAGTCGGTGGCGACCACCTTGTCCTCGGTGTAGCCCAGCACGCCCTTCAGGGCGCCTTCGCTCTGGGCCTTCATCTCGGCGCAGATCTCCTTGTAGGAGGCCTCGTTGTTGAGCTCGACGGTCAGGTCGACGACCGAGACGTCGGAGGTCGGCACGCGGAAGGACATGCCGGTCAGCTTCTTGTTGAGCTCGGGGATCACCACGCCCACGGCCTTGGCGGCGCCGGTGGAGCTGGGGATGATGTTCTCGAGGATGCCGCGGCCGCCGCGCCAGTCCTTGTTGGACGGGCCGTCGACGGTCTTCTGCGTGGCGGTGGTGGCGTGCACGGTGGTCATCAGGCCGCGCTTGATGCCCCACTTGTCGTTCAGCACCTTGGCCAGCGGGGCCAGGCAGTTGGTGGTGCAGCTGGCGTTGGAGATGATGGCCTGGCCGGCGTAGGTCGTGTGGTTGACGCCGTAGACGAACATCGGCGTGTCGTCCTTGGACGGGGCCGACATGATGACCTTCTTGGCACCGGCGGCCAGGTGCTTCTCGCCGGTTTCCTTGGTCAGGAACAGGCCGGTGGCCTCGACGACGATGTCGGCGCCGACCTCGTTCCACTTCAGCTCGGCGGGGTCCTTGACCTGGGTCAGGCGGATGCGCTGGCCGTTGACGATCAGGGTGTTGCCGTCGACCGCCACATCGCCGTCGAAGCGGCCGTGCACGCTGTCGTACTTCAGCATGTAGGCCAGGTAGTCCGGCTCCAGCAGGTCGTTGATGCCGACGATCTGGATGTCCTTGAAGTTCGCCACGGCGGCGCGGAACACCATGCGGCCGATGCGACCGAAGCCGTTGATACCGATCTTGATGGTCATGAGGAAAGTCTCCTGCGAGTGAAATGAATCGATGACGTCATGGGCGCGTCGCCCAGCCAGTGGACGTCGTGCCGCGGAGGTGTTCGGTCGGTGCATCCGCGAGGCCCGGCACGAGGGCCGGGCGCGGGCGCCGGAAACGCACGATTTGAACAGATCGGCGCGCCCACTCGTTTCGAACGGGTTACCGGGTTTCACCGCGCGGAGCCGCGCGGTTACATCACGGCGCCGGTGGCGCGGCGGCGGCTGCCGTGGCCGGCTGCAGGCGCAGCGTGCCGCAGGCGACCTTGATCTTGATCATGCGGCCCAGCAGGTGCTCGAAGCGATCCGGCGTCAGGTCCATCTCCAGGCCGGCCAGCCAGGCCAGGAACTCGGCGCGGTTGGGGTCGCGCCCGGTACCGATCTCGCCGACGCGGTTGGCCAGCGCCGGCTTGCCCAGCGTCCAGGCGACGGTGAACGGGCAGTTCATCGTGTTGAAGTCGAACTCGGCCTGTTGCTGGCGGATGCCCTTGATGTTGGACAGGAACTCGCCCAGCGTGACCTCGTCCTTGAAGCTGGCGCGTCCGGCGTCGTGCTTGCGGTAGATGAAGTGCTGGACGAAGCTCATCGGCCGGTCCTCGGCCGAGAGGCAGGGCAGGCGGTAGCTGCGGGCGCGGTCGAGGATCGCGTCCTGCGTGTTGCCGCTGGTGGAGGCGTACAGGGCCTGGACCTCGGGCGGCTGGTCCGGGGCGGTGAAGGTCATGCGGACCATCACGTTGCCGACGGTCTTCTGGTCGAAGCGCGAGGCATTGACCTGCAGCTGGTCGTCCGGCGTGCGCAGGCAGGCGCGTAGCGCGCGGGCGCGGTCGGTGTCCTGGAGCTCGACCGGCTGGGACCAGCGCACCGGCACCGGCTCCCGCAGGCGGAAGACGAAGGTCTGCACCGCGCGCACCGTGCCGCGGGCGGCGGCCTGGCAGGGCAGGCGGTAGGCGGCGACGCGCTCGCGCACCGCGTTGACGAAGCGCTCGTCGGCGAAGCGGGCGAGGACCTCGACCTCCGGCGGCCGGTCCGGCGCCGTGAACGCCAGGCCGACGCGCACGGTGCCGTCCAACTGCAGGCGGCGCGCCTCGGCGGGGTACTCGAGCGGGGCCTCGGGCTGCTGCAGGCAGCGCAGCGGGCTGGTGGCCGGGTCGACGGGAAGCGGCGAGATGTCGTTCTGCTGGGCCCGTGCCGGCCCGTGCGCGATCAAGGCGGCGAGCAGGCCGAGCAGGGCCGTGGCGGCCAGACGAGATCGAGTCATGGGAGTCCTCCGTGTTGTCCTGTCCCTGGGCCCGCGCGCCGGCTCGTGGGGCGGGTCGCTGGCGGGCGCGGGCAGTCTAGGCGCGGCGGCGTGAAGCGGCCGTCAGGAAACAGGGGACTCGGCGGCCTCCGATGGGTGGAAACGACAAAGGGGTGCCAGAGGCACCCCTTCGAGGGAGACGACGGGACCCACTTGGGCCCGGGGCGCCGATCAGCCCTTCAGCCGGGCCTTGCCGAGCACCACCTTGACGGTGTCGGCGACGTTCTCCGGCGTGAAGCCGAAGTGCTTGAACAGCACGTTGGCCGGGGCCGATTCGCCGTAGGTGTCCAGGCCGACCACGGCCGAGACGCCGTACTTCCACCACAGGTCGGTTACGCCAGCCTCGATGGCCACGCGCGGCAGGCCGTCCGGCAGCACGCTCTGCTTGTACTTGGCGTCCTGGCGGTCGAACAAGCTGGTGCAAGGCATCGAAACCACGCGCACCGGGATGCCGGCCACGGCCAGCTGCTGCTGCGCCGCGATGGCCAGCTGCACTTCCGAGCCGGTGGCGATCAGCACCGCCTGCGCCTTCTTCTTCAGGCCGATGTCGGCCGGTTCGCTCAGCACGTAGCCGCCGCTGGTGATGGCGTCGACGGCCTCGCCCGACTTCTTCAGGTAGACCAGGTTCTGGCGGCTCAGCGCCAGCGCGCTCGGGCGCTGGGCGTTGGCCAGGGCCATGGTCCAGGCGACGGCCGTTTCCGCCGTGTCGGCCGGACGCCAGACGTCCAGGCCGGGGATCAGGCGCAGGCTGGACACGTGCTCGACCGACTGGTGCGTCGGGCCGTCCTCGCCCAGGCCGATGGAGTCGTGCGTGAAGACGTGGATCACGCGCTGCTTCATCAGCGCGGCCATGCGGATGGCGTTGCGGCTGTAGTCGCTGAAGGTCAGGAAGGTGCCGCCGTAGGGGATGAAGCCGCCGTGCAGCGCGACGCCGTTCATGATCGCGGCCATGCCGAACTCGCGCACGCCGTAGTTGATGTGGCGGCCGCCGTTGGAGCTGCCGTCGGCTTCCAGGCGGAAGGCGGGCGTGCTCTTGGTGTTGGTCAGGTTGGAGCCGGTCAGGTCGGCCGAGCCGCCCAGCAGCTCGGGCAGCGCGGCGGTGAAGGCTTCCAGCGCCAGCTGGCTGGCCTTGCGGGAGGCGACGGTCTCGGCCTTGTCGTGCGCGCCGATGACGGCCTGCGCCGCGACGTCGGCGAAGTTGGGCGGCAGCACGCCGGCGATGCGGCGCGAGAACTCGGCGGCCAGCTCGGGGAAGGCGGTGGCATAGGCCTCGAACTTGTCGTCCCAGGCGGTTTCCACCGCGGTGCCGGCGGCCTTGGCGTCCCAGTCGGCGTAGACCTCGGCGGGCAGCACGAAGGGCTCGTGAGACCAGCCCAGCGCCTCGCGGGTCAGCTTGATTTCCTCGGCGCCGAGCGGCTCGCCGTGGGCCTTGGAGGTGTTGGCCCGGTTCGGGCTGCCCTTGCCGATGTGGGTCTTGGCGATGATCAGCGAGGGCTTGTCCTTGCTGGTCTTGGCCAGCGCGATGGCGGCGTCCACCGCGTCGACATCGTGGCCGTCGACCGGGCCGACGACGTTCCAGCCATAGGCCTCGAAGCGCTTGGCGGTGTCGTCGCCGAACCAGGGCCCGACCTGGCCGTCGATGGAGATGCCGTTGTCGTCGTAGATCGCGATCAGCTTGTTCAGCTTCCACGAGCCGGCCAGCGAGCAGGCTTCATGGCTGATGCCTTCCATCAGGCAGCCGTCGCCCAGAAACGCGTAGGTGTGGTGGTCGACGATGGTGTGGCCGTCGCGGTTGAATTCCTTGGCCAGCTGCTTTTCCGCGAGCGCCAGGCCGACGGCGTTGGTGATGCCCTGGCCGAGGGGGCCGGTGGTGGTCTCCACCCCCGGGGTGATGCCCACTTCCGGGTGGCCCGGCGTCTTGGAGTGCATCTGGCGGAAGGCCTTGAGTTCCGCGATCGGCAGGTCGTAGCCGGTCAGGTGCAGCAGCGCGTAGATCAGCATCGAGCCGTGGCCGTTGGACAGCACGAAGCGGTCGCGGTCCGGCCACAGCGGGTTGGCCGGGTTGTGGCGCAGGTGGCGCTTCCACAGCGCGACAGCGATCTCGGCCATGCCCATCGGGGCGCCCGGGTGACCGGAGTTGGCCTGCTGGACAGCGTCCATCGCCAGGGCACGGATGGCGTTGGCCATCTGGGTGGTGTTCGGGGTGGAAGCGGCAGCTGCGGCGGTGTCGGCCATGGTGTCTGGGGCGAGAGTGGGGCAAAGCCCGCATTCTAGTGACCCGCCGCGAAGCCGCTTTGGCCGCTCCGCGTTGTTGCGAATCCTCGCCATAGCTGGGCTACGGCTCCGGGTCACTAGAGGGCGCGCTTTAAACTCGCCGGCTAATTTTTCTGGTGAATCGATGCGAGCCATGATCCTCGCGGCCGGGCGCGGCGAGCGCATGCGGCCGTTGACCGACCACACGCCCAAGCCGCTGCTGAAAGTGCGCGGCAAGCCGCTGATCGAATGGCACATCGAGGCCTTCGCCCGCGCCGGCATCCGCGACATCGTCATCAACACCGCCTGGCTGCACGAGCAGTTCGAGGCGACGCTGGGCAACGGCGCGCGCTGGGGCCTGCGGCTGCATTACAGCCACGAAGGCGCGCGCTACGGCCGCGCACTCGAGACCGGCGGCGGCATCGCGACGGCGCTGGACCTGCTGTGCGCCGACGGCGACGAGGCCTTCTGGGCAGTCTCGGCCGACATCTTCATCCCAGACTTCGTCTTCGATCCGGCCCAGGCCGCGGCCTTCGCCGCGAGCCCGCTGCTGGCGCACCTGTGGTTCGTGCCGAAGCAGCCGCGCCATCCGACCGGAGACTTCGGCATCGACGCGGCCGGCTTCGCGACGATCGACGGCAACCTCGAGGTCTACAGCAACATCGGCCTCTACAAGCGCGCCTTCTTCGACGGCGTGCAGCCAGGAGAGCACCAGCGCATCCGCGTCAGCCTGGACCGCGCGATCCAGGCGCGCGCGGTGACCGCGGAGCTCTACACCGGGCCCTGGGCGAACGTGGGTTCGCCGGATCAGTTGGAAGAACTCAATGGGAAATGAGCCCGTTCGCTTCGAAGGCGAAATCACTTGGCCCGAATATCGCCATGTCCGGCGCCGCCTGTTGCCGTGGTGGGGCCGGCCAGCATTCATCTGGACGATCGCGTTTCCGGTCCTGATGTTCTGGAACATCGACATCGACGCCGCCCGCAACGATCCAGGCGAATTCGTATTCCAGCTCTTGCCTATGGGACTGTTGCTGCTGATCGCCGCCTGGGCGATCAAGGCGGTCGAGCGTTGGCAGTGGAAGTCCCACCTCAAGCTGCAAGGCCGGACCAGCGGAGAGGTCGGGACCGCCGGCCTGCGATTGAAGACTGAGTTTGTGACCGCCGAGCTGCCGTGGACCAAGATCACGGGATACAAGATCGATGATCAACTGGTCCTGCTTTATTACACGCCGCTGTGCGCGTACTTTCTCCCGCGAAGCTTTTTCGCCGATGAGACTTCGTGGAAAGCGCTTCAGGCCGTGGTGAAGCGACACGCGAACGCGACGACAGCTCGCTGATCCGCCCCGCCACGGCGGTCCCCAGGCATTCAGGAACACGCGGCCCTCACCTCGGTGAGGGCCGGCGCTCAGCGCGCGTTCGCCACCGGCCGACCGGCCCAGCGCTCGCACTGCTGGCGCACCAGCTCGTTGAGCAACTGCTCCTTCTCCACCACGCCGCGCGCCCAGGTCGCGTCGTTGCCCTGCCAGCGCATCTCCTCGCGCACGTAGCGCAGCGCCGGCTCGGCCTTCAGCGCCGCCGCGTGCGGCTCCAGCGCATGCAGCGTGACGTTCAGGTCCTCGCGCAGGCTGCGGTGCTCGCCGCTCTTCGGGTCGACGAAGGTGCCGTCCAGTCCGAAGCGGCAGGCCTGGAAGCGGTTGAAGGTGTAGGGCAGGTAGTCGTCCTCGTGCAGCGCGAACGGCTGGTCATGAGAGATCCACCGCGCCAGACACTGGATCAGCGCGGCCAGCGCCGAGGCCTTCTCGATCGTCAGCGGCGTGTCGAGCACCCGCACCTCGATCGTCCCGTACTCGGGCTTGGGACGGATGTCCCAGTAGAAGTCCTTCATGCTCTTCACGACGCCGGTGTGCGTCATCTTCTCGAAGAACACCAGGAAGTCGTCCCAGGTCAGCACGAAGGGCGCGCGCCCCGACAGCGGGAACGCGAACACGGAGTTCAGCCGCGCCGAATGGAAACCGGTGTCGTTGCCCTGCACGTAGGGCGAGGAGGCCGACAGCGCGATCAGGTGGGGGATGAAGCGCGACAGCCCGTGCAGCAGCCGCAGCGCATGGTCCGGCCCCTCGCAGCCGATGTGCACGTGCTGGCCGAAGACGGTGAACTGCTTGCTCAGGTAGCCGTAGAGCGAGGAGATCTCCTGGAAGCGCGGCTTGTCGAAGATGCGCTGCTTGCTCCAGTGCTGGTAGGGATGCGTGCCGCCGCCCGACAGGCCGAGGTTGAGCTTGTCGGCGCTGCGCACCAGCGCGTCGCGGGTGATCGTCAACTGCTCCAGCACCTGCTCGTAGTTCGTGCAGACGTTGGTGCAGAGCTCGATCATCGAGTCGGTGATCTCCGGCGTGACATCGCCGGGCAGGGTCTCGCCCTTCATCACGCGCAGCAGGTCCTTGGACCCCGGCATCAGGTCGTAGTCGTGACGGTTGACGATCTGGAGCTCCAGCTCCACGCCCATCGTCAAGGGCTTGGATGTGGCGAATGGTTCGAGGCTCATCGCTTCGCAGCCTCCTTCACAGGGGTTTCAGGGTGATGCTCGCCGGCCAGGCGCAAGCCCCATTGCACGGCGATCGGTCCGACCAGCTCCATGAGCGCGATCGTGGACAGGATGACCGGCGCCAGCAGCGCGGCGGTCTGCGGGTGATGCAGCTGCACCTCGCTGAACAGCACCAGCATCGTGCCCGACACCGGGCTCAGGCACACCGCCAGCGCGACGCCCTGGCGGGTGTCGATGCCGCTCAGCCGCGCCATGCCGGTCAGGGCGATCGCCTTGGCCAACAGGCGCAGCAGCAGCAGGGCCAGCGCCAGCACCGCGCCCGCGGCCAGCGCCTGCAGCGTCCAGGCGGAACCCACCGCCACGAACAGCATCAGCACCAGCACGCCACCGGCGGTGCCGAAGTGGCGCGGCCAGACCCAGGGCCGCTCGGTGGTGTTGCGCAGGATCATGCCGGCCAGCAGCGGCACCAGCAGCGTCGACAGGTTCAGCACCCGCGCCACGCTCAGCGCCACCAGCACCAGGCCCAGCAGCATCAGCACCGAGTTCTCGTTGCGCAGGTCCAGCCGCCGCATCAGGCCGGCCGTCAATCGCGCCAGCAGCGCCGCGACGATCACCGAACCGACGAAGGCATACAGCGGCTGCGCGACGGCCTCCAGCCAGTCGCCCTTCTGGTCCAGCGCCAGCCAGCCCAGCAGCAGCTTGTGCGCGAGCACGCCGTAGATCGTGTTCAGCGAGGTCAGCGCCAGCATGCGTTCGCTGACCTGGCCGGCCGCGCGCAGCTCGGCGCCGACGCGGCCGACGACCGCGGCGCTCGAGGCCATCGTCAGCACCGCGCAGCTGATGGACACCAGCGGGCTCACGCCCAGCAGCGTCAGGCCGTAGCCGACGACGACGAAGCTGACCGCGGCCTCGGCCGCGCTGGCGCCGAGCAGCGCCTTGTTGTTGCGCAGCCAGCGCAGGTTCACGCGCGAGCCCATCTCGAACAGCAGCAGCGCCAGCGCCAGGTCGACGACGAGCCGCAAGCGCGCGTCCAGCGCGCCGTTGGCGAAGATGCCATGGCCCAGCGCCGCCAGGATCATGCCGACGACGCTGTAGCCGACGACGCGCGGCAGGCCCAGGCGGCGGTTCACGAATTCGCCGAGCACGCCGGCGGCCACCATGGTCAGCGAGGCCCAGAACAGCCAGTCCGGGCGCGGCGGCCAGGCGCTGAACTGCAGGAAGTTCGCAAGGTCGTTCATCAAAACGAAGGTTCTCCTCGATTCGTGGACGGCGGCCAATCCGGCCGGGGGAAGCCCCCGATCATCGGGCCATTCCGGTCGCCATGGAGCGAAGCCGGGGCAGGCGCTGGCAGCCTTTACTTGTCGGCTTTACCGATTGCCGGTCATCGGCACTCGGCGGGAGCGCCATTTGCCGCGCTCGTGCCGTTCTCATCCAGCGCTCGGCAATTGGCGGGTCCGCCCCTGCGGGGACCAGCGCGGCGAGCGTCCAGGGTCAGGACTTGCCGGCGTCGATCGGCCGCGCGACGGCGGCTCCGGCATCGGCCGGCGGCGAAGAGCGCACGACCTTCAGGTCGCCGCTGGCCAGCCAGTCTGCCATCGATCCGCGCGAACGCTGGCGCAATGCGCCCTCGAGCTCCGTCACGTCCGGCGCAAAGCGCCCTGCGACGTCGACACCATGAACGGCCCCGGCGATGCCGGTCACGCCTTCCCAGCCGTTGCGCCCGGCGCGCTTGACCGCATACAGCGCCTCGTCGGCCAGGGCCACCGTCGCGGCCCAGTCCAGCGCGCGCGGCAGCGCCGGCGACAGTGGGAAGGCCGCGAAGCCCACCGAGCAGGTGACGTCCACCTGCCGGCCCTCGCCGAGCTCGAAGGGCGCGCCGCAGACCTGCAGCCGCGCGCGCTCCGCGAGCTCGGCCGCATGCCGGCGGGAGGTGCCACGCGCCACGATCAGGAACTCCTCGCCGCCCCAGCGGACCAGGTAGTCGGCCTCGCGGAACACGGCGGTCAGGCGGCCGCGCATCTGCTGCAGGACCGCGTCGCCCGCCGCGTGGCCGAGGCGGTCGTTGAGCGCCTTGAAGAAGTCGAGGTCGAGCAGGAAGAAGATCAGGTCGCCATCGTCGGGCGGCGCATAGCCGTCGTCGCGCGCCTGCTCGTGACGACGCACCGCGAGCGCCACGTCGGCCTCGATGTGCTGCGTCAGGAAACGCCGGTTGCGCAGGCCGGTGAGCGGATCCGACAGACTGGACTCTTCCAGCGCCACGCTCTTGGCCTGCAGGTCGGCGGAGAGCCGCTCCAGCTCCGCGGTGCGGGCCTTCACCTTGATCTCCAGCGCCAGCTGCGAGCGCCGCAGGTAGGCCGTGCGCAGCGCCACCAGCGCATAGACCAGCGCGATCAGCGCCGCGCCACCGAGCGTGCGGGCCCACCAGGTCTGCCACCAGTCCGGCAGCACGCGCACCGGGATGCTGAGCTCCAGCGGGCTCCAGACGCCGTTGCGGTTGGTGCCGCGCACCCGCAGCCGGTAGCGGCCGGGATCGAGGTTGGTGTAGACCGCCACGCGCAGGTCGGCGCCGGTGCTGATCCATTCCGGATCGAAGCCTTCGAGCTGGTAGGCGTAGCGGTTGCGCTGCGGCTCGCTGAAGTCGAGCGCGGCGAATTCGACGCTGAAGCTGCGGTTGCTCGCGGTCAGGGTCAGTCCTTCCTCCGGCAGACGGCCCGCGCCCAGGCGCTGACCGTCGACCCGCAACTCGGTCGCGACCAGCGCCGGCTGGTAGGTCCAGGCCTCGAAGCGCTCCGGCGTCACCACCAGCACGCCCTTGCTGCCCCCGAAGAGCAGGCGCCCGTCGCGCGTCTTCAGGTAGGCGCGGAACCAGCCGGTGCCGATGTCGACGCCATCCGCGTTGGTCAGCTCGTAGTAGCTGTCCTTGGCCGGGTCGTAGACGAAGCTCTGCGTCCAGATGCGGCCGTCGCGGTCCTCGAGCAGGTTGGCGCCGAAGGCCCGGCCGATCACGCCGTGTTTCTCGCTGATGCGCTCGAACGCCGCCTCGCGGCCGTCCCAGCGCGCCAGCAGGTGCAGGCCGGACGCGGTGTCCACCCACAGGCGCTGCCGCGAATCGACCAGCAGGCCGACGATCGAGTGATGGCTCAGGTCGCGCCCCGGCTGGGCGCGTACCGCGATCAGTTCCCTGGCGCCCGGCGCGAACCGGTACAGCCCCTTCTCGGTGCCGACCCACAGGCCGCCGTCGGCGGTCTCGGACAGGGCGTTGACGTCGCCCGTCAGCGGCTGGCCGCCGTCCTGGCGCAGGCGCTCCGGCGCGGCCTGCGGGCCGGCGTCCGGCGGCAGCCGATAGAGCCCGTCCTGCGTCCCGATCCAGAGCGTGCCGTCGCGGCCCGCCAGGAGCCGGCGCGCGCGACCGGTGCCGGCCTGGATGACGCGCAGCAGCTGGCGGTCGCGGGTGTACTGGTGCAGGCCGCCATCGCTGCCCAGCCAGACGCTGCCGTCCTTCATCTGGACCAAGCTGGAGATGCGTCCGCCCGACAACCCGCCGCGCTGGCCGGGCGCGGGTCGCAGCGTCGCGATCGAGCGCAGCTGCTCGTCGAGCACCGTCACGCCGCTTTCGTTGCTGCCCAGCCAGATCTCGCCGGTGTCGAGCTGCACCATCGCGCGCGTGCTCGGGTCGACCAGCTGCGGCAGCTGGCCCGGGTCGCGGCCGCGCACCCAGGTGCTGGTGTTGGCCGGGTTGTGGCGCTGCAGGCCGCCGCCGTAGCCGCCGGTCCAGATCCAGCCGGCGCGGTCGCGCATCAGTGCGCGGACCTCGTTGCCGCCCAGGCTGTCGCGATTGAGCGGATCGTGCTTCATCACCCGCAGCAGTGCGCCGTCGGCCGTCGCGCGCAACTCCAGCCCGCCGTTGCGGCCCAGCCAGACATGCCGTTCATCCACCGCGACGAAGCTGTTGACCGAGCCGTGGACGGCGTCCTCGGCGCGCTCGAGCATCCGGCCCTCGCCGGTCTTCGGATCGATCAGCGCGAGGTCGCCCTGCTGGGTGCCGGCCCAGAGCCGGCCGTCGGGCGCCTCGAACAGGCTGAGCACGATCTTGCCGGCCAGGCCGGGACGGCCCGGCGTCGAGAACACCGGCTCGAAGGCGTCTTCACCGGCGCGCTTGCGCGCCAGGCCGCGCCAGGTGCCGACCCACAGCGAGCCCTCGCGGTCGATCGCCAGTGACTGGACCCGGTCGTCGGGCAGGCTGCCGGCCTGCCGGGGCTGGTGGCGGAAGTGCTGGAAGCGGCCCTCGACCGGGTCGTAACGGTCCAGGCCGTGGCCGATCGTGCCGATCCACAGCTGCCCGTCGCGGTCTTCGGCCAGCGCGCGGATGGTGCCGGCCGACACCGCGCCCTGCGGCTGCTGCGGGCTGGCATCGGAGCGGAACAGCGACAGCTTCTCGCTCTGCGGGTCGTAGGCGGCCAGGCCGTCGGCCTCGGTGCCGATCCACAGGCGGCCGTCGCGCGCCACCAGCAGGCAGCGGATGAAGCCCAGGCTGCGGGCGGACCGCACGCCGTTCTCCAGCGGCGCGCCGGGCTGGCGGAAGTGGTAGCCGTCGAAGCGCACCAGGCCGGCGCCGGTGCCGATCCACAGGAAGCCGGCGCGGTCCTGCGCCAGCGCGGAGATCACGTTGAGCGGCACCGGGGCGTCGATGCCGACGGTCTCGAAGCGCGGCTCGGCCAGCAGCGGCACCGCCGCCGGCGCGGCCCGTTCCGGCAGGGGGGCGTCCGGCAGCGCCGCGACGCCGCCCGGCGCGACGGCCAGGGCCAGCGCGACGGCGGCGCACAGGCTCGGCAGCAGGGGCAGGGCACGTCGTCGCAGCATCGCCGGGGATGCTAGCGGCGCCCTTCTCCGCGGTTGCGGCAGCGGCGCGACAGACGAGCCCCGTCAATGGGGGGCTTGGCGGGCGGTGTGCGGATAAACCCCGACGACGGCGCGCCGCGGTGCGGCGGGCACGCCTGGCGAGGCGGCATGGGCCTACTTCGCCAGCGGGAGCGTGATGGCGTCGATGCGCGCGAGGATCTCCGGCGTGAGCCGCGGCGTGACGGCCAGCGCGCCGAGGTTGTCCTGCAGTTGCGAGAGCCGGCTCGCGCCCAGGATCACCGTGGAGACCCGCGGGTTGCGGTTGATCCAGGCGATGGCCAGCTGCGCCAGCGTGCAGCCCAGTTCCTGCGCGATCGTGGCCAGCTCGCCGACGGCGGCATTGCGCTGCGGCTCCTGCAGCTGCTCGCGCAGCCAGGACATGCTCTCCATCGCGCCGCGGCTGCCCGCCGGGATGCCGTCGCGGTACTTGCCGGTCAGCAGGCCGGACGCCAGCGGGCTCCAGGTCGTCAGGCCCAGGCCGATGTCCTCGTACAGGCGGGCGTATTCCTTCTCGACGCGCTGGCGGTGGAACAGGTGGTACTGGGGCTGCTCCATCACCGGCTTGTGGAGGTGGTGGCGCTCGGCGATCTCCCAGGCGGCGCGGATCTCGTCGGCGCTCCATTCGCTGGTGCCCCAGTACAGCGCCTTGCCCTGCGTGATCATGTCGCTCATCGCGCGCACCGTCTCCTCGATGGGCGTGTGCGGGTCGGGGCGGTGGCAGTAGACCAGGTCGATCTCGTCCAGGCCGAAGCGCTTGAGCGAGCCATCGATGGCCTGCATCAGGTACTTGCGGTTCAGCGTGTCCTTGTAGTTGACGGTCGTGCCCGACTTGTCGATGCCCCAGTAGAACTTGGTCGAGACGACGTAGGTGTGGCGGCCCCAGCCCAGCTGGCGCAAGGCCTGGCCCATGATCTCCTCGCTCTTGCCCAGCGCGTAGGCCTCGGCGTTGTCGAAGAAGTTGATGCCGGCGTCACGCGCGGCGGCCAGCATCTCGACGGCCGAGCCGGTGTCGACCTGGTTGTGATACGTCACCCAGGAGCCCAGGGACAGTTCGGACACCTGCAGGCCGCTGCGGCCAAGTCGACGGTATTGCATGCGCTTTTCCTCGTGCGTGGTTCGGGTCGGGGCGCAAGGGTAGCGGACGCACCGCGCGGTGGTGGCGCGGCATGCCGAATGCCCCGGAGGGCGGGGACGGCTTGTGCGAGAGGCGGCACCGACCATGACCAAGACACCCCTGCTCAACTGGATCAAGAAGGACGAGGCCGCCTCGCCGGCGGAGACCGTCGACCACGCCCGCCGCCAGTTGGTGCGCGGCGCGCTGGCCGCCGGCGCGCTGGCCGGGCTGCCGCTGGCCGGTTGCGGTGGCGGCGATGGCGATGGCGGGGACGACGGCGGCCCGCGCGTCGCGGTCGTGTTCAGCCACGGCGTGGCCAGCGGCGATCCCCTGGGCGATCGGGTCATCCTCTGGACCCGCGTGCTGGCGCAGGACGCCGCGGACACGCGCGACGTGCCGGTCACCTGGGAGGTGGCCAGCGACGCCGCCTTCGGCACCCTCGTGGCCAGCGGCGGCGCGGCCGCGCGCGCGGCCGGCGACTTCTGCGTCAAGGTCGATGCCACCGGCCTGCAGCCGGGCACGCGCTACTGGTACCGCTTCAAGGCCTACCAGGCGGTGTCGACCGTGGGCCGCGCGAAGACGCTGCCCAGCGGCAATGTCGCGCAGGCGAAGCTGGCGGTGTTCTCCTGCGCCAACTATCCGACCGGCTACTTCAACGTCTACGCCGAGGCCGCCAAACGCGCCGAGGCCGAGGGCTACGACCTCGCCGTGCACCTGGGCGACTACCTCTACGAATACGGCCCTGGCCAGTACGCGAGCGGCAACGCCCAGGCGCTGGGCCGGGTGGTCGAGCCGCAGCAGGAGATCGTGGTCCTGGCGGACTACCGGCGCCGCTACGCGCAGTACCGCTCGGACGCCGACCTGCAGCGGCTGCACGCGCTGCTGCCGATGATCGCCGTGTGGGACGACCACGAGATCGCGAACGACGCCTGGCGGGGCGGCGCGCAGAACCACCAGCCGGCGACCGAGGGCGACTTCGCCGCGCGCCGGGCCGCCGCGGTGCAGGCCTGGCACGAGTGGCTGCCGGTGCGCGATGGCGCCGATCCGCTGACGACCTACCGCGGCTTCGACTTCGGCTCGCTGATGTCGCTGCACATGCTGGACACGCGGGTGATCGCGCGCAGCGAGCAGCTGGACTACGCGGACTACCTCGGCGCCTCGGGCCTGGACAGCGGCCGGTTCCAGGCCGACATGGCCCGCGCCGACCGCACGCTGCTGGGCACGACGCAGGAGGAGTGGCTGCAGGCGCGCCTGCAGGCATCGACGGCGACCTGGCAGGTACTGGGGCAGCAGGTGCTGATGGGCCGGATGGACATCCCGTCGCCGATCCTCTTCGAGGCCAATGCGCCCGGCACCGGCGTGACCGTGTCGCAGTACGCGGCCATCGTCGCCAAGGCGCAGAACGACCCGGCCAGCCTGACGCCGCAGGAGCAGGCGGTGCTGAACGCGCCCAGCCTCCCCTACAACCTCGATGCCTGGGATGGTTACCCGGTCGCCCGCGAGACGCTGCTGGGTGCGGCGCGCCAGCTCGACAAGAACCTGGTCGTGCTGGCGGGCGACACCCACAACGCCTGGGCCAACGACCTGCTGGACGGGGCCAACCGCCAGGTCGGAGTCGAGTTCGCGACTTCCTCGGTGACCTCGCCGGGCTTCGAGGAGTACCTGCCCAACGAGGACCCGCAGCAGCTTGCCGGCGCGCTGACGCAGCTGATCGGACCGCTGGTCTACGCGGACACCTCGCGACGCGGCTACATGGTGATCACCGCCACGGCGGCCGAGTGTCGCTGCGACTGGATCTTCGTCAGCACCATCCTGAGCCGCGACTACACCGCGTCGCTGGCGCAGTCGCTGCGCACCTTGCCGGGCGCGGGACAGCGCAGGCTGGTCGCGGTGTGACCGGCGGCCGTCGCCCGGTCGCGGGCCTTCGCGCGCCGATGCGCGCTGGCGCAAGCCGCTGCGATCCCGCCGAGCCACGGCGAAAGGGCCGGCGCTATAGTCGTCCGCAGCCGGCCGCCTGACGCGGCCGGCACCAGTTTTCCCGGGTCGACGTCATGTCCCAAGCTCCAGACTCCGCCGCTCATTCCGCCTCGACGGCGCCCGATGCCTTCGACGCCGCCTTCGACGGCCAGGCCCCGCCGCTGCGTCTGGCCGTGATCGGCGCGGGACCGGCCGGGCTCGCGCTCGCGCTGCTGGCCGCGCGTTACCTGCCGCAGGCGCAGGTGAGCCTCTTCGACGCCCGGCCGCTGGAGCGCGATGTCTCCGGCGATCCGCGCACGCTGGCGCTGTCGCTGGGCAGCATGCAGCTGCTGCAGCGCCTGCGCGTGTGGCCGGCGGCGCAGGCGCAGCCGATCCGCGAAGTCCATGTGAGCCAGGCGCCGCCGACGCTCTCCAGCCCCTGGTTCGGTCCCTCGGGCGAGCCCGAGGTCCGCATCAGCGCCGCCGAGCAGGCGGTGCCGCAACTCGGCGCGGTGCTGGCCTACGGCCAGCTGGTCGCGCCGCTGCAGGCCGCCTGGCAGCAGGCCAGCGCGCTGGAGCCGCGGCGGCTGGTCAGCCGCTTCGGCCAGGCGGTGGACGGCCTCAAGCAGGACCGGCCGGACGAGATC
Organism: Mitsuaria sp. BK037; assembly: GCF_014193045.1. Classification (NCBI taxonomy): domain Bacteria; kingdom Pseudomonadati; phylum Pseudomonadota; class Betaproteobacteria; order Burkholderiales; family Sphaerotilaceae; genus Roseateles; species Mitsuaria sp. BK037. Next base: position 906,409 of record NZ_JACHYS010000003.1, read on the forward strand.
GAGATCGATGCCGGCATCGCCGAGCGCTTCGACCTGGCGGTGGTGGCCGAGGGCGGCGTGTTCTCCGAGCAGGCCCGCAAGTCGCTGACGCGCGACTACCGGCAGAACGCCTGGGTGGGCACGGTGACGCTGGCGCCGGACAGCCCGGTGGGCGTGGCCTATGAGCGTTTCACGCGGCGCGGGCCGCTGGCGCTGCTGCCGCTGCCCGACCGCGACGGCCAGCGCCGCGCCGCGCTGGTCTGGTGCCAGCCGCAGGACGAGGACGAGGTCGAGGGCCTGAGCGACGCGCAGCGGCTGGCGGTGATCCAGCAGCAGTTGCCGGATCGCGTCGGCCGCCTGCTGGGCATCAGTCCGCTGAAGTGTTTCCCGCTCGGCCTGAATGCCGAACGCACGCTGGTGGAGGGCCGCCGCATCCGCATCGGCAACGCGGCGCAGACGCTGCATCCGGTGGCGGGGCAGGGCCTGAACCTGGGACTGCGCGACGCCTTCGCGCTGGTCGAGGCGCTGCGGCGCGATCCGCAGGTCGACCAGGCGCTGCGGCGCGTCGAGTGGCAGCGCGCGCCGGACCGCTGGGCGACGATCCTGACCACCGATTTCCTCGCCCGCACCTTCGCCTGGCGCTGGCCCGGACTGCCGGCGGCGCGCGGGCTCGGCCTGGCGGCGCTGCAGGCGATGCCGCCGCTCAAGCGGGCGCTGGCCGGGCAGATGATGTTCGGCCGCCGCTGAGCGGCCACCGCCTGCCCACCTCCCGATGAGCAGTTCCCCGGGCCCGGCGCCCGCCGCTGCCCCGCACGGCGAGCACGCCGAGCCCGGCACGCGCGCCTACCGCCGCATCGCGTTCGCGCTGTTCCTGGCCGGCTTCACCACCTTCTCGCTGCTGTACAGCGTGCAGCCGCTGCTGCCGCTGTTCGCGGCGGAGTTCCGGGTCGGCGCGGCGACAAGCGCGCTGTCGCTGTCGCTGGCGACCGGTGCGCTCGCGTTCGCGATCCTCTGCGCCGGGGCGCTGTCGGAGAGCATGGACCGCAAGCGGCTGATGTTCGGGTCGATGGCGATGGCGGCGCTGCTCAACCTGATCGCCTCGGTGGTGCCGGGCTGGCATGGGATGCTGGTGGCGCGGGCGCTGGAGGGCCTGGTGCTGGGCGGCGTCCCGGCGGTGGCGATGGCCTACCTGGCCGAGGAGATCCATCCGAAGGGCCTGGGCCGGGCGATGGGCCAGTATGTCGGCGGCACGGCCTTCGGCGGGATGATGGGCCGGGTCGGGGTGAGCCTGCTGAGCGATGCCTTCGGATGGCGGCCGGCGCTGTTCATCGTCAGCGTGCTGGGGCTGCTCGCGGCGATCGGCTTCTGGCTGCTGCTGCCGCCATCGAAGCACTTCGTGCGCCGCCGCGGCGTGACGCTGTCGGAGCATGTGGCCACGTGGCGGGCGCATCTCACGCATCCGATGCTGCCGCTGCTGTTCGCGATGGGCTTCCTGATGATGGGCATGTTCGTCGCGGTCTACAACTACGCCGGCTTCCGGCTGATGAGGCCGCCGTTCTCGCTGAGCCAGAGCGCGATCGGGCTGATCTTCTGCGCCTACCTCTTCGGCATTGCCGCGTCGGCGACGGCGGGCAGTCTGTCCGACCGCTTCGGGCGGGCGCCGGCGCTGCTGTCGGGCATCGCGCTGGCGACGGCGGGCGTGGGGCTCACGCTGCTGGCCTGGCTGCCGGCGGTGATCCTGGGCATCGTGCTGCTGACGATCGGCTTCTTCGTCGCGCACTCGGTGAGCAGCGCCTGGGTCGGCGCGCTCGGCGGACGCAGCAAGGGCCATGCGGCTTCGCTCTACCTGCTCGCGTACTACCTCGGCTCCAGCACGCTCGGCGCGATGGGCGGATGGTTCTGGGACCACGGCGGCTGGGGCGCGCTGAGCGGGTACGCGATGGCGGTGCTGGCGGTGGCTGTGATCGCCGCGTGGGCCCTGCGGGCGCGCGGGCGCGCCGCCGACGCCTGAGTCCGGCGAGCCACGCGCGCACCGCAGTGGCGCGTGCCGGCGGCACGTCCACAGACCTGACACCACGCTGAACGCCGCGCTCCGGGTTTGCGAGTACGTAATCGCATGCGTGCAATCCGACACGCTTGATGCACCATGTTCCGAGAAGGCTGACGCCGTGCGTCCGGCTGTTTGTTGTACCGGCGCTCGAGGGTTGGCGTTCCGACCCCTCATGGACCAGACCATTCGGAGACAAACATGATGTTCAGCGCGCGTTGGATCACCGCTACCGCCCTGGCCGCCGCCAGCTTCGCCGCCCTCGCGGCCGACCCGATCAAGATCGGCGTCTCCGGCCCCTTCACCGGCGGTTCGTCGTCGATGGGCGTCAGCATGCGCGACGGTGTGCGATTGGCAGCCCAGGAAATCAACAAGAACGGCGGGGTCTTGGGCCGCCAGATCCAGCTCGTCGAGCGCGACGACGAGGCCAAGAACGAACGCGGCGTCCAGATCGCCCAGGAACTCATCAACCGCGAGAAGGTCGTCGCCACCGTCGGCTTCATCAACACCGGTGTCGCGCTCGCCGCGCAGCGCTTCTACCAGGACGCCAAGATCCCGGTGATGAACAACGTGGCCACCGGCTCGGTGATCACCCAGCAGTTCAAGGACCAGCCCGAGAACTACGTCTTCCGCAACGCCGCCCACGACTCGATCCAGGCGCCGATGATCGTCGAGGAGGCCATCACCCGCCGCGGCTTCAAGAAGGTCGCCATCCTGGCCGACTCCACCAACTACGGCCAGCTCGGCCGCGCCGACCTGGAGAAGGCGCTCGAGCTCAAGGGCATCAAGCCCGTCGCCGTCGAGAAGTTCAACATCAAGGACGTCGACATGACGGCCCAGCTGCTCAAGGCCAAGGAGGCCGGCGCCGAGGCCATCCTGACCTACGGCATCGGCCCCGAGCTGGCGCAGATCGCCAACGGCATGACCAAGCTTGGCTGGAAGGTGCCGATGGTGGGCAGCTGGACGCTGTCGATGGCCAACTACATCGACAACGCCGGCCCCGGCGGCGAAGGCGCGCGCATGCCGCAGACCTTCATCCAGGAACCGACCACGCCCAAGCGCCAGTCCTTCATCGTCAACTACCTCAAGACGTTCAACCCGAAGAACAGCCGCATCGATTCGCCGGTCTCGGCCGCGCAGGGCTACGACTCGATCTACCTGCTGGCCGCGGCGATCAAGCAGGCCGGCAGCACCGAAGGCCCCAAGGTCAAGGCTGCGCTCGAGGACCTGAAGGCCCCCGTCGAGGGCGTCGTCACGACCTACAACAAGCCGTTCACCAAGACCGACCACGAGGCCATCACCGCCAACATCCCGGTGTTCGGCGAGGTGAAGGGCCAGCGCGTGGTCTATGCCTACGAGGCCGACTTCAAGGCGGCCTCCGAGGTCAAGGTCAAGGACGTCAACGCCAAGGGCGCCTTGACCCAGAAGAAGTGACCCCACGAAACGGCCGCCCGGTGCGGCCGTTTTTTCTTCCCTGACGTCCCGGACTCCGTATGCAGATCCTGACCCAACTGGTGTTCAGCGGCATCGCGCTCGGCATGATCTACGCGGTCATCGCCTTCGGCTACCAGCTGACCTTCTCCACCTCCGACACCCTCAACTTCGGCCAGGGGGACGCGCTGATGCTGGGCGCGCTCGTGGGCCTGACGCTGGTCGGGCACGGCGTGAACTACTGGCTGATGATCCCGCTGGTGTGCCTGTTCGGCGCGCTGCAGGGCGCCTTCGTCGAGCGCATCGGCGTGCGTCCCGCCATCAAGATCAAGTCGGAGTTCGGCTGGATCATGTCCACCATCGCGCTGGGCATCATCTTCAAGAACGTGGCCGAGAACGTCTGGGGCCGCGACGACCTGAAGTTCCCGTCGCCGCTGCCGGAGGCGCCGATCAAGCTGCTCGGCGCCAACGTGCTGCCGATGGAGATCCTGGTCGTGGTGGGCGCGCTGCTGATGATGCTGGCGGTCGAGCTCTTCAACCGGCGCTCGATCTACGGCCGCGCGGTCGTGGCGACCTTCAACGACCGCGACGCCGCCAAGCTGATGGGCATCAACACGGGTCTGGTGATCACCTTCTCGTACGCGCTGTCGTCGCTGACGGCGGCCTTCGCCGGGGTGCTGATCGCGCCGCTCACGCTCACGGGCGCCACGATGGGCGCGGTGCTCGGCCTGAAGGCCTTCGCGGTGGCGATCATCGGCGGGCTGACCTCGGGCATGGGCATCATCGTCGGTGGGATCATCCTGGGCATCGCCGAGACGACCACCGGCTTCTACCTGTCCACCGGCTACAAGGACGTGCCGGGCCTGGTGCTGCTGCTGATCGTGCTGGCGCTCAAGCCGGCCGGCCTGTTCGGCAAGACCGCGATCAAGAAGGTCTGAGCCCCCATGACGACCAAGATCAATCCGAAGAAATTCGTCGCGGGCGCCGTGGCCATCGTGGCGCTGTTCGCGTTCCCGCTGGTGTCGGGCAACCCGTACTACATCCACCTGGTCGAGACCATCATGATCTACGCGATCGTGCTGTTCGGCCTGGACATCGTGGTCGGCTACACCGGGCAGGTCTCGCTGGGCCATGCCGGGCTGTTCGGCATCGGCGCCTACACCGCCGGCGTGCTGATCACCAAGTTCGGGCTCTGGATCCTGGTGACGCTGCCGCTGGCGGTCGGCGTGACGGCCGCCTTCGGCGCGCTGCTGGCGCTGCCGGCGCTGCGCGTGACCGGGCCCTACCTGGCGATGGTGACCCTGGCCTTCGGCACCATCATCCAGATCCTGATCAACGAGATGGACTTCCTGACCAACGGGCCCATGGGCATCACGCTCACCAAGCCCAAGCTGCTGGGCCACCAGCTCGACGAGACGGAGTTCTACTGGCTGGTCGCGGTGATGCTGCTGGCGTCGCTGGTGTTCGTGCATCGCGTGCTGCGCTCGCACCTGGGCCGCGCGTTCGAGGCGCTGCGCGGCAGCCCGGTGGCGTCGGACTGCATGGGCGTCTCGGTCTACCGCTACAAGGTCTACGCCTTCGTGGTCAGCGCCGGGCTGGCGGGCCTGGCCGGCGCGCTGTACGCCTACTCCGAGCAGTACATCTCGCCCAACACCTACAACTTCGAACTGACGGTGATGTTTCTGCTGGCCATCATCATGGGCGGCCGCAAGACCCGCACCGGCGCGCTGCTGGGCGCCGCGATCATCGTGCTGCTGCCCAAGCTGCTCGACGACCTGCAGCTGTTCCGCTACGTGTCGGTGGCCTTTGCGCTGCTGGTGGTGGCGGTGACCGTCGTGGCGCTGCGCCGCGGCAAGGTCGGCGGCTTGCAGGCGGCGGTGCCGGTGGTGGGCAGCATCGCGCTGGCGGGGCTGTCCTTCGTGCTGGAGACGATGACCGACTGGCGCCTGTCGATCTTCGGGCTCATCACGCTGTTCGTCGTCTACTACCTGCAGGACGGCATCGTCGGCTTCGTGCGCGGCGCGCTGCACATCAAGGCCAGGCCGGTGGGCGAGGGCGGCCCGGTGGCCGAGAAACCCGCGGACGCCATCGCGCGGGCCGGCGGCGCGGACGAGCTGCTGATCGACGCGCGGGGCGTGCTGATGCAGTTCGGCGGCCTGAAGGCGCTCAACAACGTCGACCTGCAGGTGCGCCGCGGCACGATCCACGGCCTGATCGGCCCGAACGGCTCTGGCAAGAGCACGATGATGAATGTGCTGACCGGCATCTACGTGCCGACGGCGGGCGAGCTGCGCTTCGTCGACCGCTCGCTGGTGGGGCGCACCTCGGCCGACATCGCGCTGTCGGGCATCGCGCGGACCTTCCAGAACGTGCAGCTGTTCGGCGAGATGAGCGCGCTGCACAACGTGATGGTGGCGCTGCATCACAGCTTCGGCAGCAACCTGGTGCAGGTGGCGCTGCACTCGCCGCGCTACAACGCGGAGGACGCCCAGGCCCGGGCCCGGGCGCTGGGCCTGCTGGAGTTCGTCGGACTGGGCGAGCTGGCCTTCGAGGAGGCGCGCAACCTGCCCTACGGCAAGCAGCGGCTGCTGGAGATCGCGCGGGCGCTGGCGCTGGACCCGAAGCTCCTGCTGCTGGACGAACCCGCGGCCGGCCTGACGGCGCCGGACATCAAGGAGCTGATGCGCATCATCGGCAAGATCCGCGACCACGGCATCACGGTGATCCTGATCGAGCACCACATGGATGTGGTGATGGGCATCTGCGACGTGGTGTCGGTGCTGGACTTCGGCCAGAAGATCGCCGAGGGCAGGCCGGCGCAGGTGCAGGCCGATCCCAAGGTGATCGAGGCCTACCTCGGCGGCCAGCCGGCCTGAGCGCGGAGCGGAACAGACATGCTCAAGATCGATCAACTGCATGCCGGCTACGGCAAGGTCGAAGTGCTGCACGGCATCTCGGTGGAGGTGCCCAAGGGACGGGTGGTGACGCTGATCGGCTCCAACGGGGCCGGCAAGACGACGACGATGCGGGCGGTGTCCGGGATGATCGCGCCCAGCGCCGGGCAGATCACGCTCAACGGCAAGCGCATCGACGGCCTGGAGTCGTACCACATCGCGCGGCTGGGGCTGGCGCATTCGCCGGAGGGACGGCGCGTGTTCGCCACGATGAGCGTCACCGACAACCTGCGCCTGGGCGCGTTCCCGCGCTACACGGGCGCGCGTCCGAAGGGCGATGTCGACGCCGACCTGGAGAAGGCGATGGAGCTCTTCCCGCGCCTGAAGGAGCGGCGCCAGCAGCTCGCGGGCACGCTCTCGGGCGGCGAGCAGCAGATGCTGGCAATGGCGCGCGCCACCATGCTCAACCCCGAGGTCGTGCTGCTGGACGAGCCCTCGATGGGGCTGGCGCCGATCCTGGTGGACGAGGTGTTCCGCATCATCGAGCGGCTGAAGGGGGAAGGCGTGACGATGCTGCTGGTGGAGCAGTTCGCCGCGGCCGCGCTGGCGGTGGCCGACTACGGTTACGTGCTGGAGAACGGGCGCATCTCGCTGCACGGTCCGGCGGAGAAGCTCCGCACCGATCCGGCGGTGAAGGCGGCCTATCTGGGCGGCGGGCATTGACGCCGGGCCCGGGCGCCCGCCCGACCCGCGCGACGACTCCGATCGGGCATCGCGCGCCTCCAAGCAGTTGGAATCGCCGCGATGTCCATCGCGAATGCAGGAGTGCCGCGGGTCGACGCGCTGCCTAGAGTGACTGCCTCGCCCCGCTCCGGGGCTTCTCCTCCAGCGAGGTGCAGTCATGACGAACACTCCCCAGCGCGAGCCCGATCGACCGCCGGTCGAGGCCTGGCAGGCGCAGGGCCTCTATCCGTTCTCCCGCGATCCGGAGACGCCGGTCGAACTGTTGGAACGACAGCTGTTCGACCAGGTTGCGTGGCACCTGTCGCGCTTTCATCCGGTGTTTCGCACCCTGGCGCCGGAGGCGGTGGCCCTGCAGTTCCGGGTGCTCCGGCAGGCCGTCGAATGCGGTCCCGAGGAACTCCAGGCGCTGTTGACCGAGGTGCTCAACCTGCCGGCGGAGGACCGCCAGAGGATGGCGGAACTGCTGAAGGACGTGTCCTTGTCCTCGGTGATCCGCGAATCCCATGTGGTGACCCAGCGCCTTCAGCTGCTCGACGGGCTGGAGACGCTCCTGTTCGATGAAGTGCTGCGACCGCACGTCAAGGAGCGTGGGGAACTGCACCGCATCGTCGCGCGCAACCCCTGGCTGTTCGGCGACGAGTTCGCGCTTTCAGTGGACAACCGATCATTGACGGAGGTGCTGCGCAAGCACCGGGAACTGCTGGGACGCAATGTCGCGATCGATGAGCCCATCGAGGCGGTCGGCGACAAGCGCTCGATCATCGACCTCATGTTCTCCCGTGCGACCAGGCGGCACCAACCGTCGACGCTGGAGCACCTCGTCGTCGAGTTGAAGGCGCCGCGTGTCGCGATCGGGCGCAGGGAGATCAACCAGATCTCCGACTACGCGCTGGACGTCACGGGCGACGAACGATTCCTGTCTGTGAAAGTCAAGTGGTCGTTCTGGCTGGTGGGGCGGGACATCGAAGAAGGCTCGCGGAACCGCGCGAGGCTGCAGGAAGAGCTGCATTTGCGCAGCCCGTTCAACTATTCCGTCCACGTCGTGACCTGGGCGCAGTTGATCGACGAGAACCGGGCCCGCCTGCAATTCCTCCAGGAAACCCTGGACTACAAGGCCAGTCGGCAGGCGGGACTGAAACATCTGCAGCGTCGCTATCCCGACTGCCTCGGAGAGGTGGTGCAGCGCGCGCAGGAGCCGCAGGCCCCGTATGCGCGCGCGGGGTGAGACCGATCAGACAAACATGCCGCCCGACGCTTCCACGCGCTGCGCGTTGACCCAGCGGTTGTCGTCCGACAGCAGCGAGGCGACGACCGGTCCGATGTCATCCGGCAAGCCGACGCGGCCCAGCGCGGTGACCGACGCGACAAGGGCGTTGACCTGTGCGTTGTCGCGCACCGTGCCGCCGCCGAAGTCGGTCTCGATCGCGCCGGGCGCGAGCGTGTTCACGCGGATGCCACGCGCGCCGAACTCCTTGGCCATGTAACGCGTCATCACCTCGACGCCGCCCTTCATCGTCGCGTACGCGCCGTAGCCGGGCATCGCGAAGCGCGCCAGGCCGCTGGACACGTTGAGCACGCTGCCGCCGTCGTTCATCAGCGGCAGCAGCGCCTGCGTCAGGAAGAACGGGCCCTTCAGGTGCACGCGCATCAGTTCGTCGAACTGGGCCTCGGTGGTGTCGGCCAGCGGCGCATGCACGCCCATGCCGGCGTTGTTGACCAGGTGGTCGAAGCGCTCGCGCTGCCAATGCTGCTGGAGCGTCTGCTTCAGCGCCTGGGCGAAGGCCGGGAAGCTGCCGCTGTCGCCCACGTCGAGCGGCAAGGCCGCCGCGCGGCCGCCCAGCTGGCGGATCTCGTCGATGACCGCCTGCGCCTCGGCCTGCTGGCTGCGGTAGGTCACGATGCTGTCGATGCCGCGGCGGGCGAGATGCACGGCGGCGTTGCGGCCCAATCCGCGGCTGCCGCCGGTGATCAGCGCGATGCGGGTCGGGGTGGAGGTGGAAGCGGAAATGGAGGCGGAAGTGGAAGCGGTGGTCGCCGTCATGGTGAGCTCCTGCTGGGGTCGGTGAATCGGATGCAGGAACTTTATTGATCGATGGCTGGCGTATAAATCGTCCTGAACCGATTTGACCGTTCATGCGAGACGAACAAATGAGCGACGCTCCCCTCCGCTTGCCGGCCTCCCCGCCGCCTTCGATCGAGACGCTCCAGGTCTTCGTCCGGGTCGCGGAACTGGCCAGCTTCACCCAGGCCGCGCAGAGTCTGGGCCTGCCCAAGGCCAGCGCGTCCACGGCCGTGCAGCGGCTCGAGGCCAGCCTGGGCACGCGGCTCTTCCACCGCACGACGCGGCGCGTGCAGCTGACGCAGGACGGGCAGGCCTGCTACGAGCGCTGCAAGGACCTGCTGGCCGACCTCGACGACATGCAGACCATGTTCCAGCCGGCCGCCAGCGGCCTGCGCGGCCGGCTGCGGGTGGACATGCCGATGCGGATCGCCCAGGACCTCGTCGTCCCGCGATTGCCGGAGTTCCTCGCGGCGCATCCGGGGCTGGAGGTCGAGCTCAGCAGCACCGACCGCCGCGTCGACCTCGTGCGCGAGGGTTTCGACTGCGTGCTGCGCGTGGGGCCGCTCGGCGATTCCACCCTGGTGGCCCGGCCGCTGGGCGCGCTGGCGATGGCCAACCTGGCCAGCGCCGCCTACATCGCCGAGTTCGGCATGCCCGAGTCCCTCGAGGACCTGGCGCGCCATCGGCTGGTCCAGTACGTGACGACGCTGGGTCAGCGCTGCCCCGGCTTCGAATGGTGCGACGACGCCGGCGCGACGCACTTCGTGCCGATGACCGGTGCGCTGACGGTGAGCGATTCCGGCTCCTACGCGGCGGCCTGCCTGGCGGGGCTGGGCCTCACGCAGGTGCCGCGCCACGGGATCGAGGCGGAGGTGCTGGACGGCCGTCTGGTGGAGGTGCTGCCCCGCTTCCGGCCCGCGCCGATGCCGGTGCACCTGCTCTACGCGCACCGGCGCCAGTTGCCGCGGCGGGTGCAGGCCTTCATGCAATGGCTGGCCGAGCTGCTGGCGCCGCGGCTGTTGCCGCTATCCTCTGCCTCCTCGGTACCCACCTCCTGAACCGCCTTGCGTTCCGATCCCGTCCTGGACCCGCCGTCCGCGCTGTCCCAGCAAGCCCGCGCCGTGCTCGCCGCCGGCGATGTCGCCGCGGCGCAACCGCTCGGCGAGGAGTGGCTGCTGCTGGCGCTCGAGCAGGCGGACGAGGCGCAGCAGGCCCAGGCGCTGCTGCACCTGGCGCGCTGTGATCGCGCGCTGCATCGACCGGGCGAGGCCCGGGGACGCAGCGAACTGGCGGCCCGGCTGTTCCGGCAGCAAGGCGACGCGTCCGGCGAGGCCGGGGCGCTGTCGGTGCTGGCGCACAGCGCGTCGCTGGCCGGGCATCACGAGGAGGCGATCGAGGCGGCGCTGCTGGGGCTGCGGCTCGCGCAGCTGCGCGGCGACGGCGCGGCGCTGGTGCTGGCGCTGGAGGACCTCGGGGCCTGCCACGTGTGGGCCCGCAACTTCGACAAGGCGGCCGAGGTGCTGCGCCAGGCGGCCGACGCCGCCAACGCCAGCAAGCCCAGGCGCAGTCCGCTGACGGCCTGCCTGTGGCTGGCGATGGGCTCGCTGCTGGCCTACGCGGGCGAGCGGGAACAGCGGGGGCAGTTGCCGCCGCTGGGGCCGCTCGAAGGGCACCTGATCAACGCGCGGCATCTGCTGGCCGAAGGCGATGCCGAAGCACAGTGCTGGTGGACGCTGATGCAGACGATGGCGCAGATCTGGAAGGGCGCCTCGGCGTTCGCGCAGCCGGAACTGCAGCTGGCCTTGGCGCAGTTGCCGGCGCAGGAGCGGCATTGGCTCGCCTCGCTGGCGGGCTGGGTGCAGGCCGAGCTGGCCTGGGCGCGGCGGCTGTGGCCGCAGGCGCGTCGGGCCGCGGCGCAGCTGGTGACCGAGGCCGACCTGGTCCAGCACGAGCCCCTGGCGCAGCTGGGCGAGCTGATCGCCAGCCAGATCGAGGAACAGCAGGGGCAGCCGCAACGCGCGCTGCAGCGCCTGCGCGCGCTGCGCGAGCGCGAAGCGCGGGTGCGGATCGCCAGCCTTGCGAGTCGCGAGTCGACGGTGCAATGGCAGCTCGACGCGCGCCGCAGCGAGCGCGACCGCGTGCAACTCGCCAGCGAGGCGCAGCGGCTGGAGAAGCTGTCGATGGAGGATCCGCTGACGGAGCTCGCCAACCGCCGCAGCTTCGAGGATCACGCGCGGGCGCAGCTCGCGGCCGGCGGCGTGGTGAGCCTGGCCTTGATCGACGTCGACCACTTCAAGCAGGTGAACGACCAGCACTCGCACCTGGTCGGGGACCAGGTGCTGAGTCAGATCGCGCGGCTGATGCGCCAGCATGTGCGGGAGCACGACGTCGCGGCGCGCCTGGCCGGCGACGAGTTCGTGCTGCTGCTGCGCGGCGCGACCGAGGAGGTCGCGCAGCAGGCCTGTCGCCGGCTGGACGAGGCGGTGCGCCGGCACGACTGGAACGCGGTGTCGGACGGCCTGCGCGTGAGCATCAGCATCGGGGCCGCGCAGCGGCAGGAGGGCGATACGCTGGAGACGCTGATGGCGCGCAGTGATGCCGCGATGTACGCCGCCAAGCGCGAGCGTCAGGGCGCCGGCGTGCGCCTCACCGACGAGAGCGAAGGCGAAGGCGACGCGCCGGATTGAATCGGCCGGAAGGACCGTGCTCATCGAGGCCGTCGGGCGACGGCGTCGGCGCAAATACACAAGAACCTGCGTGGCGGTTTCGCCGAAAACGCGCCGTGGGTGAAGGTCGACCGGTTCGATCGGTGCCAAGAATGGAAACCTCTTTCGCACCTTGCCTGCCAGGAGGTTTCATGACTGATGCCCATGCTGCCGGATCGTCGGGACGGATCGCCCCGATGGGAGATCCGAGGTTTCCTTCCATTCCGGGTCCGTTGACCGATGCCGGTCGACGACGACTCGACTACGTTCAATCGCTGATCGACTGCCGCTCCCGGAAGCGGGTCGTCGCGCCAGGGGAGGATGCCCGACCGTTCGACCTGCCCGAACGATTGATCGCGATCTACGCCCGCAATCCCGATGTCCTGAACTATCCGCCGCGTGCGGGTGAGCTGCAGGGTGCGCTGATGGAGATGCGCCATGGTTGCGGTGGTTGTTGACGCGAACGTCGCGCTGGGCATCGCGCCGTATGTGTTCCACGCCGAATGCGCTCACTCGCTGCTCAAGCGGAGTCGATCAGGGGGCTGGCCGCCGGGGACCGTCCAGGACTACGCGGCCATGATCGAGTCCTATCGCGTGGTCCTGCATCCCCAGATCACGCTCTTGCTCGAGCATGTGGACGCCGCGGTCAAGCGCCATGTGCAAGGCTTTGACCTGCTGTATCTGGACCTGGCGCTGGCCACGGGCGCGTCGATCGCGACCAAGGATCGGGGCTTGATCGCCGCGGCGGAGCGTGTCGGTGTGCGCGTGTTCTGAGCTGCGGGGCCCTCAGTGCCCCTGCTCTCTCGCCCGCCTGAGCAGCAGCTCCCGTTCCCGCGCATTGGCGGTCATCGCGGCGGCGCGCTCGAATTCCTCTTTCGCCTCGGCATTGCGTCCCAGCCTGGCGAGCAGGTCGGCACGCACGCTCGGCAGCCAGGGGTACTGCTTCAGCGCCGGCTCCTCCATCAGCTGGTCGACGATCTCCAGACCGACCGCCGGCCCGAAGGCCATCGACAGCGCCACCGCGCGGTTCAGCTCCACCACCGGCGAAGGCTGCCGGATCGCCAGCACCTCGTAGAGGGCCGCGATGCGCGGCCAGTCGGTGTCCTCGGCGCGCCGTGCCCGCGCGTGGCAGGCCGCGATCGCCGCCTGCAGCGCGTACGGCCCCGGACCCTCGCCGGCACCCGCGTTGTCACCCACGTCGCCCCCGGGCTCGGCGGGGAGCCGCTCGGCGGTGGCCAGCGCCGCCAGCCCCCGCTCGATCGATCCCTGGTCCCAGGTCGACCGGTCCTGCTCCAGCAGCAGCACCGGCTGCCCCTGCGCATCGACGCGCGCCGAGGCCCGCGAAGCCTGCAGTTCCATCAGCGCCAGCAGCCCGTGGACCTCGCCCTCGCGCGGCGCCAGCCGCACCAGCATCCGCGCCAGCCGCAGCGCCTCGTCGCACAGATCCTGACGGATCCAGCGCTCGCCGCTGGTGGCGGCGTAGCCCTCGTTGAAGATCAGGTAGAGCACCTCCAGCACCGCCGCCAGGCGGCCGGTCAGGGCCTCACCGCGCGGCAGCTCGAAGGGCACGTTCGCCTCGCCCAGCGTGCGCTTGGCGCGGACCAGCCGCTGCGCCACCGTCGGCTCCGACTGCAGGTAGGCGCGGGCGATCTCGCCGGTCGTCAGGCCGGCCACCATCTTCAGCGTCAGCGCCACCCGCGCCTCCAGCCCCAGCACCGGGTGGCAGGCGCAGAACATCAGCCGCAGCACGTCGTCGCCGATCTCCCGCGCGGCGCGCTCGTCGTCCAGGTCGTCGACGAAGTCCGGCACGATCATCGCCTCGCGCGCATCGAGCTCATGCCCCAGCTGCTCGAGCTTGTCGCCGCTGAGCTTCACATGGCGCAGCCGGTCCAGCGCCCGGTGTTTGGCGGTGGTCATCAGCCAGGCCGCCGGCTTGTCGGGCAGGCCCTGCCTCGGCCAGGTCTCCAGCGCGGCCACCAGCGCGTCCTGCGCCAGCTCCTCCGCCAGCGACACGTCGCGGGTCAGCCGTGACAGGGCACCGATGATCTTGGCGGACTCCTGCCGCCAGACGGTGGTGATCGCGCGATGGGTCTCGTCGGTCATGCGCGCGATCGTACGGCCTGGGCGGCGGGGATGCCGCTCCGCATGCCGCGCGTGGGGTCGGGCGCCGGACCGCGGGCACCGGCGCCAGCGGCGTCGCCGCCCGGGCGGGCCCGCCAGGGCTCAGGCGCCGGGGAACTGCGTGATGTCCATGTACATCAGCTCCCAGATGTGCCCGTCCGGGTCCGCATAGGCCTGGGAGTACATGAAGCCCATGTCCTGCGGCTCGCGCGGCACGGTGCCGCCGGCGGCCCGGGCCTTGGCGATCAGCTCGTCCACCTGTGCCTTGCTCTCGCAGGACAGGCAGGTCAGCACTTCGGTCGTGGTGTGCGCGTCCGAGATCTTGCGCGGCGTGAAGGTCTGGAAGAACTCCTCGACCAGCAGCATCGCGTAGATGTCGTCCGAGATGACCATCGACAGCGCCTGCTCGTTGGAGAACTGCGGGTTGAATTCGTAACCCATCGCGCTGTAGAAGCGCTTGCTGCGCTCGACGTCCTTGACGGGCAGGTTCACGAAGATTTGCTTGTGGCGCATGGTGCTTGTCCTGAAGCGGGGTGAGGGGGTCGAGCCCGAGCGGGTGAAGAAGCGGTCGCATCGTGCCCTCCGGCGGGCGGCGCCCCGGTCCTTCCGGGGCGTCCACACTGGCACGACGGCCCAGGCCCGCCGGTTTCGACAGGTCTCGACACGATCAGCGAGAAAAACCGGGACGAGCTGTTCGTCCCGACGCGCCCTCAGGCCTTCGATTCCTCGTAGCAGGGCACCAGCGAGCGCACTTCCACCGTGCACCATTCGGCGGCCGGGCATTCGCGGGCGATCGCCAGCGCTTCCTCGCGGGTCTTCACGTTCAGCCAGAAGAAGCCGCCAACCATTTCCTTGGCCTCGGCGAAGGGGCCGTCGATCGTCGTCATGCGGCCGTCGCGCTTGGCGACGCGGGTCGAGCCGTTGACCGACTGCAGCGACTGCGCCGCCTGCAGCAGGCCTTGCGCCTGCAATTGGCCGGCGAAGGCGGTCATGCGCGCATAGGCCTCGCGGCCCTCTTCCGGCGTGCGCGCCTCGCGTTGGCCGACAGGTTCGTTGATCAGCAGGATGTAGCTCATGCGGGTCTCCGTGGAATGCGGGCGAAATGCCGGGGAGGCGGATCAGCGGGCTATTGGACACCATGGACCGGATGTCCAGCCGAAGGTCAGGGGCATGGGCGCGGGCGCCGAGCGGGCCCCTCCGCGCCGCAGGCCGTCGATCCATCCGGCGGGCTGTCGATCCGTCGTTTCCCCGGGCGGCCGGCGATCGACCGCTTCCTACACTGCAGCGCATGACTCCCGCCCCGTCCCGACCGCTCTGGCGCGATGCCCGTCGCCTGCGTGCCTCCTGGCATGCCTGGATCAGCAACGATGTCCAGCCCAGCGGCCCCGCCTGGATGCAATGGGTCTGGACCCTGGTCTTCTGCGCCGCGCTCTCGGCCGGCTTCACCGTGCTGGGGTTCGTCATGAACTTCCGGGTGGTGGACTGGTTCGACCTGCGCCTCTGGGGATGGTGGTACGGGAAGAACCTGACGGTGTGCCTCACCATCGGCGTGGTCATCCAGGTGCTCTTCGCGATCCTGACGCCGCGCCTGGGCGGTCGCGCCCGCATCCGCCAATGGAGCGACTGGCGCCGCACGCTGTTCTTCTCCGGCGTGCCCATCCTCGGCACCGTGATCGGCTGGCTGCCCGGCATGTGGCTCGCGGGGCTCACCTCCTGGGTCCGGCTGGACTGGGCGCAGGGCGGCAAGGTCATCGGCATCACCTCGGTGCTGTCGCTGGGCATCACCTTCGTGCTGCATCACTGGTTCGCGTCGAAGAACCGGCAGCTCAAGGCCGAGCGCCGCGCCACCGAGGCCCAGCTGCGCCTGCTGCAGGGCCAGATCGAGCCGCATTTCCTGTTCAACACGCTGGCCAACGTCCACTCGCTGATCGACTACGACGCGGCCAAGGCCAAGGACATGCTGGGCGCCTTCACGGCCTATCTGCGGGCCTCGCTCGGTGGCCTGCGGCGCGAGAGCGGCCCGCTGGAGGACGAGCTCGCGCTGGCCGAGGCCTACCTGACGGTGCTGCGCACGCGCATGGAGGACCGGCTGCGCTTCGAGGTCCATGCCACCCCTGAGGCCCGCGCGGTGATGCTGCCGCCGATGCTGCTGCAGCCGCTGGTGGAGAACGCGGTGCACCACGGCCTGGAGCCAAAGATCGACGGCGGGACGGTCCAGGTCGATGCGGCGCTGCGCGCCGGCTTCCTGGTCGTCGAGGTCCGGGACGACGGCGTGGGGCCGGGCGCGTCGCGCCGCGCGGGCAACGGCATCGCCCTGTCCAACCTGCGCGAGCGCTTGATGACGCATTACGGCGACCGTGCCTCGCTGGACCTGGTGGCCGCCGAGCCGGGATGCCTCGTCACGCTGCGCGTGCCGCTGGACGGCTGAACGTCGCCACCGCCACTGCCCTGCCGCCCTCATTCGCTGCGTCCTTCGCTCCCTTCCATTCGCCTCTCCGACCATGACCGCACCCACCGCCTTGATCGCCGACGACGAACCCCACCTGGCCCGCGCGCTCGCTGCGCAGCTGGCCGCCGTCTGGCCCGAGCTGAACGTCGTCCACGTCGCCCGCAACGGTTCGGAGGCGGCAGAGCGGATCGCCGCGCTGCGGCCGGACCTGGCCTTCCTCGACATCCAGATGCCGGGCCTGACCGGCCTGGAAGTCGCCGAGGGCATCGAGGGCGCGACCCGCGTCGTCTTCGTCACCGCCTATGACCAGTACGCGGTGCAGGCCTTCGAGCAGGAAGCGATCGACTACGTGCTCAAGCCGGTGGAGCCGGAGCGGCTGGGCCGCACGGTCGAGCGCATCCGGCGCGCGCTCGCGAAGCCGGAGGCCGACGGCGACGCGGCGCTCGACGCCCGGTTGCTGGCGGCGCTGCGCACGCTGCACGCGCCCGCGGGCGGCGGTGCCCGGCCCGCCGGCCCGCTGCGCTGGGTCCGCGCGACGCAGGGCGACCTGATGCACCAGGTCTGCGTCGACGACGTGCTGTTCTTCCGCGCCGACGACAAGTACACCTGTGTCCAGACCGCCGAGGCCGAATACCTGATCCGCACGCCGATCCACGAGCTGGTCGCGCAGCTGGACGGCGAGCGCTTCTGGCAGGTGCATCGCTCGACCATCGTCAACCTGGACCATGTGGCCGGCACGCGGCGCGACGAACTGAGCCGGCTGTTCGTCCGCGTGCGCGGGCATGCGAGCGAGCTGCCGGTCAGCCGCGCCTACGTCCACCTCTTCCGGTCGATGTGAACGGCGGGGCGCGCACCGCGCCCGCGACCGGCCAGCGGCGGCCCGCCTGTCATCGGCGCCGCCTACACTGCCGGCCTCATGCAGCTCGATCCCCGCTCGATCACCGTCATGACCGCGCTGATGGCGGCGGTCCTGGGGCTGGTGCTGCTCGGGGTGCGGCGCAACTATCCGTCGACGATCCACGGGCTGCTGCCCTGGGCGATGGCGCCGATGACCTGCGCCTTCGCCGCCGGTGTCTACGCGCTGCAGGGGCTGTGGCCCGAATTCGTCGTCGCGCAGACCGGCAACGCGCTGCTGCTGACGGGCTGCGGGCTCTTCTATTTCGGCTCGCAGCGTTTCTTCGGCCGGCCGGTGAGCTGGCGGCTGTGGGGCGCGATCGCGCTGCTGAGCCTGGCGGTGCTGACCTGGTTCCTGATCCGGCCCGACTACCGCGTGCGCATGGTCGTGTTCACCGGGACGATGACGGCCTGCGTGCTGGCGCACGCGCGGCTGGTCCTGCGGGACGGCCGCGGCTTCGCGGCGCGCCTGATCGCGGGCACGCTGCTGCTGCAGGCGGCCGTGCTGGTCGGCCGCGGCCTGGCGAGCTTCTGGGTGGACGGGGCGCAGTCCTCGCGCTTCGCGATGACGACGGTGCAGACCGCCTACATCGCCAGCTACTGCTTCAGCGTGCTGCTGCTGAGCGTGGGCGTCCTGCTGATGGCCAGCGAGCGGGTGCGCGAGGAATTCGAGCTGCTCGCCACCCGCGACGCGCTGACCGGCGCGCTGACGCGCCGCGCGGTGCTGCAGGCCGGCGGCGAGGAATTCGACCGCTGGCGTCGCTACGGCCAGCCGCTGTCGCTGGTGCTGCTGGACATCGACCACTTCAAGCAGGTCAACGACCGACACGGCCACCAAGCCGGCGACCGGGTGCTGAGCGGCGCGGTGGCGGCGATGCGCGGGGAACTGCGGGTGAACGACCGGCTGGGTCGTTATGGCGGCGAGGAGTTCGTGATCCTGCTGCCGTCCACCGACGCCGAGGCGGCGCGCGCCTCGGCCGAGCGCGTGCGCGCGGCGCTGGCCGCGCATGCGCCGGAGCCCGGCATCCCGCCGTGCTCGGCCAGCCTGGGCGTGGCCTGGGCGCAGCCCGGGGACACCAGCCTGGACGCGCTGCTCGCGCGCGCCGACGCGGCGCTCTATCGCGCCAAGGCCAACGGGCGCAACCGGGTGGAGTGAGGCGCGCCCGTCGCGCGGCTCACTTGAAGAACCAGTAGCCCACCAGGATCGCGCCGACCAGGCCCACCGCGTCCGCGAGCAGGCCGCAGCTCAGCGCATAACGCGTCTTCTTGATGTTGACGCTGCCGAAGTAGACGGCCAGCACGTAGAAGGTCGTCTCGGTCGAGCCCTGGATGATCGCGGCCAGCTTGCCCTCGAAGCTGTCCACGCCATAGGTCTTGAGCACGTCCACCATCAGGCCGCGCGCGCCGCTGCCCGACAGCGTCTTCATCAGCCCCACCGGCAGCGCCGGCACGAAGTCGGTGGGCAGGCCCAGCGCCGCCACGCCCGCCGCGATGCCCTGGACGACGAAGTCCATGCAGCCCGTCGTGCGGAACACCGAGATCGCCACCAGGATCGCGATCAGGTAGGGAATGATCTGGACCGCGACGCCGAAACCTTCCTTGGCGCCCTCGACGAAAGCCTCGTAGACGTTGACGCGGCGCCAGGCGCCGACCGCGATGAACATCACGATGATGCTCAGGATCACGCCGCTGCCCAGCAGCCCGATGTACTGCGACATTACCTCCGGCGGATAGCTGTGCAGCCAGCCGAAGACCGCGGCCATGATCGCGATGAAGCCGCCGACGAACACCAGCACCGGCGCGCTGAACAGGTTGATGCGCTGCACCCATGCCACCGCGACCAAGCCCGACATGAAGGAGATGAAGGTCGCGATCAGCGTGGGCAGGAAGATGTCCGCGGCGTTGAAGCCGACCAGGCCCTGGTCCACCGCCATCGCCTGGCGGATCGCGATCACCGAGGTCGGGATCAGCGTGATGCCGGCGGTGTTCAGCACCAGGAACATGATCATCGCGTTCGACGCGGTGTCCTTCCGCGGATTCAGCTCCTGCAGCTCCTTCATCGCCTTGAGCCCGAGCGGCGTGGCGGCGTTGTCCAGCCCCAGCATGTTGGCCGAGAAGTTCATCACCATCGAGCCGCCGGCCGGATGGCCGCGCGGCACCTCGGGGAAGATCCTCGCGAAGAACGGTCCCATCGCGCGGGCGAAGAGCTGGATCACGCCGGCGGTCTCGCCGACCTTCATCAGGCCCAGCCACAGGCTCATCACGCCGACCAGGCCGAGCGAGATGTCGAAGCCGGTCTTGGCGGTGTCGAAGATGCCGGTCAGCACCTGCGTGAAGATGGTCAGGTCGCCCTGGAACAGCCGCGCCAGCGCGACCGCGAAGCCGATCAGGAAGAACCCGATCCAGATGAAGTTCAGCACCATGGGCGCGGATTATTCCGGGCCGCGGCGATGCCGGGCGCTGCGCACGCCCGGTGTTGCGGGAATGCGAGCATCACGATCTGGCGGGCGGCCATAACCGGCCGCGGGGCCTAGCCTTCCTCCAGGAAGCGGTCCCGCACCTCCAGCACCTGCGGCAGCACGCCGATGAACAGCTCCACCAGCGCCGGATCGAAGTGTCGGCCGGCCTGCGCGCGCAGGTGCGCCACCGCCTGCTCCACCGGCCAGGCCGGCTTGTAGGGGCGGATGCTGGTCAGCGCGTCGAAGACGTCGGCGATCGCGACGATGCGGGCGTCCTGCGGGATGGACTCCCCGGCCAGGCCCTCGGGATAACCGCTGCCGTCCCATTTCTCGTGATGGGCCAGCGCGATGCGCCGCGCCATGCCGAGCAGGCCGGTCGCCTGATCGCCCAGGATCTCGGCGCCGATGGCCGGATGGCGGCGCATCACCATCCATTCCGCCTCGGTCAGCGGACCCGGCTTCTGCAGGATCGCGTCCGGGATGCCGAGCTTGCCGACGTCATGCATGGGCGCGGCATGCAGCAGGTCGTCGGCGTCCTGGTCGGTCCAGCCGGCCGCCAGCGCCAGCAGCTGGGCGTAGTGGCTCATCCGCACGACGTGCCAGCCGGTCTCGTTGTCCTTGTACTCGGCGGCGCGGCCCAGGCGCTGCACGATCTGCAGCCGGGTCTCGCGCAGTTCGTCCGCGCGCACCAGCGACAGGTGGGTCCGCACCCGCGCCCGCACCACCGGCGGGCTGACCGGCTTGGTGATGTAGTCGACCGCGCCGGCCTCGAAGCCCTCGGTCTCGTCGCTGGTGTCGGCCAGCGCGGTGACGAAGATCACCGGCGTGCGCCGCGTCGCCGGCTGCGACTTGAGCACGCGGCAGACATCCAGCCCGGAGAGCCCCGGCATCATGATGTCCAGCAGGATCAGCTGCGGCGCCTCGCTCTTCGCGAGCTCCAGGGCCTTCTGGCCGTCGCGGGCGAACAGCAGCCGGTAGTCGTCCTGCAGCACATGCCGCAGGACCTGCAGGTTGGCGGGCTCGTCGTCGACGAGCAGCAGCTTGGGACGGTGATCGGCGTTCACGACAGGCCTTGCGGGGCATTCGGCGTGCTCAGCCGGGTGCGCAGCGACTGCAGCAGCAGCAGGGCGGCGTCGAAGTCGAAGTCGTCCAGCGCGCGCGTCAAGGGCCCCAGCGCCTCGGCGCCGAGCGCCAGCCGCAGCGCGCTCAGCGACTCGTCGTCGAGTTCGCTGCGCTTGAGCGCGGCCGCCAGGCGGTCCACCAGCTGCTTCGAGGCGCGCAGGTCGCGCGCGGCCGCCTCGGCCGACGGATCGGCGGGCCGATCGGCCGACATCGGCATCGGCGCGCTGGCCGCGAAGCCCGAGGGCCGGCCATCCAGCTCCGCGACCGCGTCCAGCGTGTCCTGCAGCGTCAGCGCCAGCGTGTCGACCAGCGCCATCAGATCCTCTTCGCGCCCCAGGCGCAGGGCGGTCTCGACCGGCTGCGCGTGGGCGAGCAGCCGCGGCATCGCCAGGCTGCCGGCCACGCCGCGCCAGCGGTGCACCAGCCCGCGCAGTTCGATCCACTGCCGCGCCTGCGTCAGCTGGTGCAGCCGCGCGACGCCTTCGCGCTGTTCCTCGGCGAAGCGGCGCAGCCCGCGTTGCCACGCGGTGACGCTGCCCCACAGCCGCAGTCCCTGCTGCCAGTCGAGCGGCTCGGTGCCGGGGCCCGCTGAGCCCAGGCCCGCCGCATGGCGTGTCGACGGCGCCGGCCCGGCCTCCCCGGCGCCGCGGCCCGGCGACAGGCCCAGCACCCGAGCGAGTTCGGCGAACAGCCGGGCCGGCTCCACCGGCTTGACCGCGAAGCCGTCCATGCCGGCGGCCAGCGCCGCCTGCCGGTCTTCCTCCAGCACGCTGGCCGTCAGCGCGACCACCGGCGTGTGGCCGCGGCCCTGCGCATGCTCGAAGTTGCGGATCCGCCGCGTCGCGCCAAGGCCGTCCAACCCCGGCATGTGCACGTCCATCAGCACCGCGTCGAAGCGCTCGTCGGAGAAGGCCTTCAGCGCCTGCAGCCCGTCGGCGGCGAGCGTGACCTGATGCCCCTCGCGGCCCAGGATCAGCTGCAGCAGCTCGCCGTTCTGCGCGACGTCGTCGGCCACCAGCAGCCGCAGTGGCGGCAGGGCGACGGCCGCTTCGCTCGCCTGGGCCTCGGCGAGCGCCGCGTTGCCGGCCGGCAGCGGCAGCCAGACGTGGAAGGTGCTGCCCTGGCCGAGTTCGCTCTCGACAGTGATGCGGCCGCCCATGCGCTCGACCAGCTGCCGCGAGATGGTGGTGCCCAGGCCGGTGCCGCCGAAGCGGCGCGTCGTCGACGCGTCGGCCTGCGCGAAGGCGTCGAAGATGCGGTCCAGCCGGTCGGGGGCGATGCCGATGCCGGTGTCGACGACGGCCAGGTGGACCTGGCCGCCTTCATGCCGCATGCGCAGCGTGACCACGCCGCGCTCGGTGAACTTGATCGCATTGCCGACCAGGTTCAGCAGCACCTGCTGCACCCGCAGCGGATCGCCCTGGAAGAAGCGCGGCGCGGCGGACGGGTAGTCGAGGTGCAGCACCAGGTTCTTGCGCTGCGCCAGCAGCCGCAGCGAGTTCAGCGCCTGCTCGCAGACGGTGCGCAGCGAGAAGTCGACCGACTCCAGCTCCATCGCGCCCTTGTCGAGCTTGGCGGTGTCCAGGATGTCGTTGAGCAGCGCCAGCAGCGAGCGCGCCGAGCCGCGCACCGTCGTCAGGTGGCGGCGCTGGGCCTCGGTCAGCGTGGTGTCCAGCAGCAGCTCGGTGAAACCGAGGATGGCGTTCATCGGCGTGCGGATCTCGTGGCTCATGTTGGCCAGGAAGGCGCTCTTGGCCGCGGCGGCGGACTCGGCGCGCTCCTTGGCTTCCTCGAGCTGGCGCTGCAGCCGCTTGGGCTCGGTGATGTCGAGGATCACGCCGTCGATCCACTGCGGCGCGCCCTGCGCGTCGCGCACCGCGCGGCCGCGCTCGGAGACCCAGCGCTCGCCGGCGTCGCGGGTGTGGACGCGGTACTCGAGCGCATAGGGCGTGTCGGCGGCGACGGCGGTTTCCACGGCCGCGTTCACCCGCGCCTGGTCGTGGCGATGGATCAGCGCGGCGAAGTGCTGGCGGCCTTCCAGGAAGTCGCGGGCGGTCCAGCCGGTCAGGTCCTCGACGGCGTCGTTGATCAGCAGCATCGACCAGTTCTCGTCCAGGCGGCAGCGGAAGGTCACGCCCGGGCTGTTGGCGATCACGGTGCGGTACTTGGTCTCGCTGTCGCGCAGCGCGGTCTCCATCACCAGCATGCGGCCGCGTTCCTCGACCAGCTCGGTGTTGAGCCGGCGCAGCACCAGCAGGCCATTGGCGCCGGCGGTGATGGCGCTGATGGCCAGCGCCATCACGGTCACGGCCAGGGCGAGCCAGCCGGCGTTCTCGATCGAGGTGTTGCAGGGGCCGTCGGCCAGGCCGACGAAGCGCGCGGCGCCCATCGCCGTGTAATGCATGCCGGCGATGGCGCCGCCCATCACCACGCCGCCCAGCGCGATCGCCCAGGGCCGGCTGAGGCGGCCGGCCAGGCCGAAGCGGATCCACAGCGCGAGCATCGCCAGCAGGACCGCGACCACGATGGAGGCGCCGAACCAGGCGGGGTCGTAGCGCAGCGCGGCGGACATCTCCATCGCCGCCATGCCGGTGTAGTGCATCGTCCCGATGCCGGCGCCGACCAGCACGCCGCCGGCGACCAGGCGCCAGCGGTCGAGTTCGCGGCGCGAGAGCAGGGCCAGCGCGACCCAGGAGGCGATCAGCGCCGGGACCATGGAGGCGGCGGTGACATGGGCGTTGAAGGCGATCTGCGCGCACAGCTGGAAGGCCAGCATGCCGATGAAGTGCATCGACCAGATGCCGCCGCCCAGCGCCAGCGCGCCCGTGGCCAGGATGGACTGGCGACGCCATCCCGTGGCCGGCTTGGCCATGCCGGCGACCTGCAGCGCCAGCGCCGAGGTCAGCGAGGCGACGGCCAGCGACAGCAGCACCAGGGCCCCGTCGTAATGGCCGGTGAGCAGCAGCGTCGGGGCGCCATCGCGAAGCAGGAAGAACTGCGGCAGCGCCGCGGAGAGTTCGGACACGGACGGGCGAGGAGCGGCATCCTGGCGGCGCCATTCCGAGGGACAAGGGAGGAGGCCGCCATGGTGCCAAGAAGCCGGGAAGGCGGCCCGGCACAAATCCTCGATATCCAGCGCCCAAATGAAAGCGCCCCGCGATCGCGGGGCGCTGTACGGAATCAATCCTGGCCGCAGCCGTCGTTAGAAGGCGGGCACCACCGCCCCTTTGTATTGGGCCTGGATGAAGCGCTTGACGGCCTCGCTCTGCAGCGCGGCGGCCAGCTTCTTCACCGCGGGAGCGTTCTGGTTGTCGTCGCGGGTGACCAGCCAGTTGGCGTAGGGCGACTCGCCGCCCTCGATCGCCAGCGCGTCCTTGGCCGGGTTCAGCTTCGCCTCCAGCGCGTAGTTCGTGTTGATCAGCGCCAGGTCCACCTGCGGCAGGATGCGCGGCAGCGTGGCAGCCTCGATCTCACGGAACTTCAGCTTCTTCGGGTTGTCGGCGATGTCCTTGGTCGTCGCCAGGATGTTGGCCTTGTCCTTGAGCTTGATCACGCCGGCCTTGTCCAGAAGCAGCAGCGCGCGGCCGCCGTTGGTCGGGTCGTTGGGGATCGCGACGGTGCCGCCCTCGGGCAGCGCGGCCAGCGTCTTGTGCTTGGTCGAATACGCGCCGAACGGCTCCACATGCACCGCCGCGACGGCCACCAGCCGCGTGCCCTTGCCCTTGTTGAACTCGTTCAGGTAGGGCTTGTGCTGGAAGAAATTGGCGTCCAGACGCTTCTCGGCCACCTGCACGTTGGGCTGGACGTAGTCGGTGAAGACCTTGACCTCGAGCTCCACGCCCTGCTTGGCCAGCTCCGGCTTGACCAGGTTCAGGATCTCGGCGTGCGGCACCGCGGTGGCGGCGACGCTCAGCTTCTCGGCGGAGGCGGTGCCGGCGGTGGCCAGCGACAGGGCCGCGACGGTGGCGGCGAACAGCTTCTTCATGCTTGCAAACTCCTCTGAGGAATGATGCCGCTCGCCTGCTTGGGGCGATCGGCGCTGAAAAGGGGGGAGGCGGGGTCTGGTCGATGCCGGACGGGCTCAGCGGTGCGACACGCGGGTCACCAGCCAGTCGCCCAGCATCTGCAGCAGTTGCACCAGCACCAGCAGCAGCACCACGGTCACGACCATGACCTCGGTCTGGAAACGCTGGTAGCCGAAGCGGATGGCCAGGTCGCCCAGGCCGCCGCCGCCGATGACGCCCGACATGGCCGTGTAGCCGACCAGCGTGATCGCGGTGACGGTGAGCGCCGAGACGATGCCGGGCAGCGCCTCGGGCAGCAGCGCCTGGACGACGATCTGGCGGGTGCTGGCGCCCATGGCCAGGCCGGCCTCGACGATGCCGCGGTCGACGCCGCGCAGCGCGGTTTCCACCAGCCGTGCCAGGAAGGGCGTCGCGCCGACGACCAGCGGCGGGATCGCGCCGGCCACGCCCAGCGAGGTGCCGGTCACCAGCAGCGTGAACGGGATCAGCACGATCAGCAGGATCACGAACGGCAGCGAGCGCAGCACGTTCACCACCAGCGACAGCAGCGCGTACAGCCGCGGCGAGGACACCAGCCGACCGCGGTCGAACAGGTACAGGGCGATGCCCAGCGGCAGGCCCAGCAGCGCGGTGAAGAGCAGCGAACCGCCCAGCATCAGCAGCGTGTCGCCGCTGGCGGTGGCGATCTCGGGCCAGTCGATGGTCCGCAGGGTCTCGATCAGGGAGGGCGTGAGGCTCATGCGCGCAGCTCCTCGACCTGCACGCCGCGCTCGGCCAGCAGCTGGCGGGCGGCCTGGCGATCACCGCCGCTGACGGCGATGGTCAGCTGGCCGTAGGGCTGCCGCTTGATGCGGTCGATGCGGCCGGCCAGGATGCCGAAATCCAGGTTCGCGCGGCGGGCGACCTCGCCCAGCAGCGGCTCGTAGGTGCGCTCGCCGAAGAAGGTCAGGCGCCACAGGCTGCCGGCGACATGCGCGTAGTCGTCGCGCTGCTCGCCCTCGTCGACATGCTCGGCCGCCAGCACGAAACGCCGCGCCGTGTCCGAGCGCGGATGCAGGAAGACCTGCGCCACGGGGCCGAGCTCGACGATGCGGCCACCTTCCAGCACCGCGACGCGGTCGCAGACGCGGCGCACCACGTCCATCTCGTGGGTGATCAGCACGATGCTCAGCTTCAGCTCCTCGTTGAGCTCGGCGAGCAGGTCCAGGATCGAGCGGGTGGTTTCGGGGTCGAGGGCGCTGGTGGCCTCGTCGCAGAGCAGCACCTGCGGGTCCAGCGCCAGTGCGCGGGCGATGCCGACGCGCTGCTTCTGGCCGCCGGAGAGCTGGGCCGGATACTTGTCCGCCTGGTCGGACAGGCCGACGCGGGCGAGCAGCTGCTGCACGCGCGGCGCGATGCGCGCGGCCTCCCAGCCGGCGATGCGCAGCGGCCAGGCGACGTTCTGCGCGACGGTGCGCGAGCTCAGCAGGTTGAAGTGCTGGAAGATCATCGCGATCTTCTGGCGGGCGGCGCGCAGGCCGGCCGCGTCCAGCGCCTGCAGGTCCCGGCCGGCCACCACCACGCGACCGCTGTCCGGGCGCTCCAGCAGGTTGATCACCCGCAGCAGCGTGCTCTTGCCGGCGCCCGAGGCACCGATGATCCCGAACACTTCTCCCGGTTCCACCCGCAGGTCGATGCCCTGGAGCGCCGGCACGCGGCGACCCTCGACCTCATAGGATTTGTGCAGCTGTTGGAGTTCGATCACGGACGAAAGACGGACGCTCGCGCCAGCTGGCCGCCGTTCGGGACCTTTTGCCGACATGCGCCTTTTTGGGGCGGAAAGCCGTGATGCTTAGGGATAACCCGGCCGTTGGCAAGCAATCAATGCTTATATGCATATGCCGGGGTGGGAATTCCGCTGAATTCTTATATCGGGAAGGCGGGGTTTCCTGCCGTCTAGGCCGGGAGGGAGAGGGACGCGAGGTCGCGGATCAGGTCCGCGATGTTGTTGCGCAGCGCGGCCTCGGTGGCGATGCGCAACTGCTCCGAGGGGTTCAGGCTGTCGTCGACGCCCGCCTTCTGCGTCGTGCGCAGCGTGCGCTGGTACAGCACCTTGCCGCCGCCGGCGGCGCGCTCCGTCAGCGTGTAGCGGACCGAGATCGCCACCTCCGGCAGCACCGGCACATTCGGCTGCGCCAGCGCCAGCACCTCGACCTGCAGCTGGTAGCGGCCGGTGTCCGGTACGTCCGGCATCAGGCCCAGGCGCCGCAGCGATTCCTGGTAGGTCTGGTTCAGCGTCATCGCGTTGATGCGGCTGCCCCACCAGCGCGAGGTCTCCTGGCCGCCGCTCACCGGCAGCAGGTCGATGTTGCGCCGCAACTGCGGGCTCAGCCAGGAGCGCAGCTGCAGCGACTCCATGTCGGTCAGCGAGGACTCCAGCGGCCGCGCCGGCGTGCCGCAGCCCGCCAGCAGCGCGCAGGCCATGGCGGCCAGCAGCGCCGGCATGGAGCGAAGAGGGCGGGCAGGGCGGCGGTCGATCATGCCGGGCATCTTGCCTCCAGGAAGCGGCCGCCGATCGCCCGATCTGAACCGGATTCCGGCGCCGGATCGCAGGACCGGATCGCAGGACCGGAACGCGGACGCGCTCGCGGGCCTGCTCACGGAACGCGGCCGCAGCCGCGTCTCAGAGCCGA
The DNA here is from genome assembly GCF_014193045.1 of Mitsuaria sp. BK037. Lineage (NCBI taxonomy): Bacteria > Pseudomonadati > Pseudomonadota > Betaproteobacteria > Burkholderiales > Sphaerotilaceae > Roseateles > Mitsuaria sp. BK037. The sequence continues at coordinate 934,013 of NZ_JACHYS010000003.1, forward strand.
CGGTGCTGCAGCGCCGGCAGTTGCTCGCGCACCTGCGCGATGCGCGCCGGGTCGAGGCGTGCGATCGCCAGGCCCTCGCCCTCGGGCAGGCAGGCCAGCACTTCGCCCCAGGGATCGACGATGAGGCTGTGGCCCCAGGTGCGGCGTCCGTTCTCGTGCGTGCCCCCCTGGGCCGCGGCGATGACGTAGGCCTGGTTCTCGACCGCGCGGGCGCGCAGCAGCAGCTCCCAATGCGCCTGGCCGGTCGTGTAGGTAAAGGCCGCCGGCACGCTGATGAGGTCAAGCGGCCGGGGGCCGCCGAAGCTCATCGCGCGGAAGAGCTCGGGGAAGCGCAGGTCGTAGCAGATGGACAGGCCCACGCGCAGCGTGGGGCCGTCGGCGATCGGCGCGTCGAAGCTCACCGGCGCCTCGCCGGCCTGGAGCACGCGGGCCTCGTCGTAGCGCTCGCGGCCGTTGTCGTAGCAGAAGAGGTGCAGCTTGTCGTAGCGCGCGGCCATCGTGCCGTCCGGCGCGAAGACGCAGGTGGTGTTGCGCACCCGCTCGGCGGGCAGGGCCGCGCCGTCGATCGCCATCGGCAAGGTGCCGCCGAGGATCCACACGCCGTGCGCGCGCGCCGCCCGGCGCAGCGCGCCCTGGATGGGCGCGTCGACGTCCCCGGGCCGCTCGGCGTAGGGCAGCTTGTCGGTGTCCTTGTGGCCCATGAGGCAGAAGTACTCGGGCAGCGACACCAGCCGCGCGCCCTGGCGCGCCGCCTCGCCGATCCAGTGGGCGGCGCGCTCGAGGTTCTCCTCCAGCCGCGGGCCGGAGACCATCTGGATCGCGGCGATCGTGACCGGCGGCGCCGCCTGCGGGGTCGAGGTGCTCATTGGACGGACTCTCCTTGCGCGGTGGTGGCGTTGTTGTAGCTGCCCTGCGGCTGCGCACGGCGCGGCAGCTGCTCGATGCGCGGATCGGACCAGGTGCCGGTGACGCGGAACTCCTCGGAGTTGGCCGCCGCCAGCGGCTTGCGCAGCAGCCACTGGGCCAGGAAGGCGCCCAGGCCGATGGCCGGATTCACCGCCGCGTAGGCGAGCGCCGCGCCGCCGGCATTGATCTCGGGCAGCACCAGCACATGCAGGTCCTGGGTCTCGGCCGCCAGATCGGCGCTGCCTTCCATCAGCACCGCCGCCTGCAGGCCCTTCATGCGCAGGTTGTCGCTGCGCGCGACGCCCTTGGCGATGCGGATGTCGCCGGTGACGTTGTCGAAGGCGAAACCTTCTGAGAAGACGTCGCGGAAGTCCAGCATCAGCCGCCGCGGGATGGACTGCAGGCTGAGCACGCCCAGCAGCCGGCCCACGCCGGGCTCGGCCTTGAGGAACTGCCCCGATTCCATCGAGACGTTGAGCTGGCCGCTCATGCTGGCGTAGTCCGGCGACATCGGCGAGCCCTGCCACGCCACCTGGCCGGTGAGCACGCCCTTGCCGCCGCGCAGCACCTGGCCCTGGCCGAGCCGCTCCAGCAGCTTGCCGGCGTCGGCGACGTCCATCTTCCAGTCGAGCTCGGTGCGGCGCAGCGCCTGGCCGGGTTCGGGCGCCCACTTGCCGGAAGCGCTCAGCGTCGCGTCGGGGCTCTTGAGCACCAGCCGGTTGAGCTTCCAGTCGCGGGCCTCGCTCTGCTGCTGGGCATCGATCTCGAGCCGGCCCAGGCGCTTGCCACGCAGCTCGAAGTCCTCGACGACGATGTCCAGCGCCGGCACCGAGCGCGGCTGCTTGTCGAGCAGCTGCTCGACGGAATCGGCATCGCTCTTGGGCACCGAGAGCCGCGAGAGCCGGGCGAAGACCCGGCCCGGCTGGTCCGGCCTGGCCGCGCGGACCTCGATCAGGCCGCTGAGCTGCTGCGCATCGACCGACACGCGCCAGCCCGCGCCGGCGTCGTGGGAGATGCCCGCCGTCACGCCGTTGAGCGTGCGGCCCGCCACCTGCAGCGTCTGCGCCTTCAGCGTCAGCTGCGTCGGCGCGTAGCCGCCCTCGGCCGCGCCCTCGAGCTCGGCGCCGGCCTTCGCGCCGGTCAGGCCCGGCAGCGCGGTCTGCCAAGCGTCGGCATTGAACTGGTCGAAGCTGGCGCGCGCCGTCACGCCCTGCGCGGGCAGCTCGGGCGCGCGCTCGCGCACCGCGATGGCGCCGCGCAGCACCTTGGCCTCGTGGGTCACGTCGCGCTGGTACAGCGCCTGCAGCGGGCCGGCCTCGACGCGCAATTCATCGCGCAGGGCCGCGCCGGCCGGCGCCAGCGCCTTGGTGGCGATGCGCATCGGCCAGGCCTCCTCGGCCGCCTTGTGCATCGGCGCCGGCAGGTTCACCGCGATGCCCTGCAGCGGGCTGGTCACGGCGATCTCGGTCTGCCCGTTCTTGAGCACGCCCAGCTCGAAGCGCACCGCCGCCTGGCCAGTCATCACCGACGCCGCTTGCTGCAGCCCCAGCTCCGGCGCATTGCGCAGCGCCTCGGCCGTGACCGTGCCTTGCGCGGCAAAGCGCATCGTGCCGTCGGGCAGGCTGCCGCCATCGAAGCTGGCGTCGCCGCCCAGCACGCGCGCCTGGCCGCCGCGGATCTGCAGGCCCTTCTGGTCGAAGCTGACCTGCGCGCGGGCCTGGCCCAGCAGCGGCGTGTCGGGCCGGATGCGGACGTCGTTGCCGGTCAAGGTGACCAGGCCCTTGACCGTCGTGTCGTCGACATGCATCAGCGGCAGCCGCAGATTGAGCTTCAGCGCCATCGGACCGGTCGCGGTGGTCGTGTCCAGCACGTGGCTGGTGAGCGCCGCCACCGGCGAGGCCTTCACGTAGCGCAGCGCGTCGGCGAGCGCCCCGCGCGCCTGGCCGTCGATCTCCAGCACCGGCGCGTGGTGGTACAGGTCGGCGATGGACCCTTGCACGTTGACCAGGTCCACGCCCATCAGCCGGGCCTTGGCGTTGCGGATGCTCATCGCGGCGCGGTCGAAGACCAGCTCGGCGTCGAGCTGCTCCATCGCCGGCCACGGCGACTGGAAGGCGGGCAGTTCGCCCTCGGCCGGATGGCTGGGCACGTAGGCCAGCGTCAGGCCGCGGACCTGCCCCGACACCCGGAACTGCCCCTTGCTGCGCGGCGCGTCGAAGGGGAAGTCGATCAGGTCGCCCTGCAGGCGCACCTGGATGCGGTGCACCGTGCCGTCGCGGATGGCGTCGCGCACGTAGCGCCGCGCGTCGTGGCCCATCGAGGCCGGCAGGTAGCGCAGCACGCGCGGGGCCCGGATCTCGTCGATGCGGCCGGTGAGGTCGAGGCGGCCGTGGTCATGCGGACGCTTGCCGTCACCGCTCTGCCAGCTGCCGTCGACCTCGGCGTGCAGGTCGTCGTTGCTGAAGCGCACGTCGTTGAACTGCACCGTCCAGCGCGTGGCGGGCTCGGCCGGCGCCGACGCGGCGGTAGCCACCGCCGAGGCCGCGGCCAGCGGACGCGTCGCCGGCAGGGACAAGGGACCGGGCGCCGGCGCGCGCTTGGCCCCGCCGACCGCCACCGGGCGCTGCGCGCGCCACTGCACGCTGGCCTGCGCCTGCTTGAGCGGGACCGTCGCTTCCTCGAAGACGCCGGGCAGCGTCACGTCGCCGTCGGTCACGGCCAGGGTCGCGCTGCCGCCCTGGTCGGTGGCCTCGAACTGCAGGTCGGCGCCGCGCACGCCGGGTCGGCCGGTCGGCGGCGAGGAGGCGGGATCCGACGGCGGCTCCGGCGTCGCGGCCGCCAGCTGCAGGCCCTGCAGCCGGCCCTTGGCGCGATAGCTGCGCGGCGCGTCGAGCGGGCCGTCCCAGTGCAGCTGCAGCGCATTGAGCAGGCCGCCCGGTTTCATGTCGGCGATCAACTGGCGCTGAGCCTCGGCGAGCGGCAGGCGGGCCAGGATCTGCGCGCCCAGCGCCAGGTCCAGCTGCTGCGCCTGGAAGTCGCCGCCGGTGATGGTGCCGGTCCGCGCGTCGCGCTTGACCTCGAGCGCCCAGTCCGAGCGCGGCCAGTCCAGCCCGTCCCCCGCCTGGAAGCCCAGCTGCTTCGCTTCCAGCGAGAGCGATTGCGGAGTCTGCTTCAGCACCAGCCGCCCGCCGATCCGCGCCAGCGCCAGCTCCGGCAGGCCGGGCGCGACGCGCAGCTTCACCGCGCGCAGGCCCATGTCCAGCGTCAGGCTGCGCGGCTCGCCGCGGTCCACGTCCAGCCAGGCGCGCAGGGCGCCGTCGCCCTCGTTGAGCTCGAAGGGCAGGTCCACGTAGCGGCGCAGCTCGCTGACGTCGGTGCGCGGCAGGTGGGCGAAGAGCTGGCCGCTCCAGCGCTGCACCGCGCCGGGCCGGTCCAGCAGCGACTGGGTGAACTCGCCGCGCAGCGTGAAGCGCTCGCCCCAGCCGGCCGGCGGCGTGGCGTCCAGCCGCAGCCGGTGGCGGCGCAGGCCGTTGCGCAGCACCAGGTTGAGGTCGAAGAGCTCCAGCGGTGGCGCGGCGCGCAGGTCGTCGACCCAGCGGATGCGGCCATGGAGGATGACGAACTCGTGCTGCTCGAAGAACCAGTCGGTGGCCGCTTCGGAGGCCTGCGTGTCCGAGGGGCCGTCGACGCTGAGGCCGGCCACGAAGACCCGGCCCTGCGCGTCGCGGCGCAGCAGCAGCTCGGGGCTGTCCAGCAGCAGTTGGGAGAAGCGCAGTTCGAAGGCCAGCAGCGAGCGCGGCGACAGCGCGGCGCTGACGCGGGGCAGGTGCAGCGCTTCGCGGCCGGAGGCCTCGACGATGCGCACGTCGCGCAGGTCCAGCGTGGGGATCCAGCCCGACGATCGGGCGCTGATGGCGCCGATCTTCACGGGTACCCCCAATGCCTGGGTGGCTTGCTTTTCGAGCTGGGGCCGCCAGTCGTCGATGTGCGGCAGAATCGCCCAGTGCAATGCCAGCCAGGCCGCGATCAGCAGGGAGAACAGGCCCAGCGAAGCCAGACCGAGCCAGAGGGCGCAGCGTGCCCACCAGCGTCGCTTCGCGACCGCGGAACCGGAGTCAGAACTGGTGACGGCGGACGAAGACATGTAAGAGGGGACGGCGGTCGCCGAATCTAGCACAGCCATTTCCGGCCATGAGCCAGCGAGAGCTTTCTTTACCGATGGATTCAGTTGCCCCGGCAACCGCCGATCCGGCAGGCGTTTCGACGCCGGCCGCGAGCGCGGACCACAGCCGATTCGTTCAGCGCATCCGCCGCCGTTACGCGGCCGAATTGCCCCTGCTGCCGCCCGGCCTGCCGGATGACGCGGTCATGCGCGCCGTCGTCGACCGCCTGTGCGAAGGCGGGCGTGCGCTGCCCGCCGCGCTGCGCGTGATGCGCCAGCTGGTGATGGAACGGCTGGCGGTGCTCGACGTCGAGCAGGGCGCGCCGATGACCGACGTCACGCAGGCGATGACCCATCTGGCCGAGGTGGCGCTGGACATTGGCGTCGCGCACTGCCGCGCGGAACTCGACGCGCTGTACGGCCCGCCGCGCGACGCGGTCGGCCAGGACATCGACTTCTGGGTCGTGGGCATGGGCAAGCTCGGCGGGCGGGAGCTGAATGTCTCGTCCGACATCGACCTGATCTACGTCTACGAGGACGACGGCCAGACCGAGGGCCCGGACAGCGGCACGGGCCGCCAGCGGATCTCCGCGCACGAATATTTCGCGCAGCTCTCGCGCCGGCTGTCGACGCTGATCGGCGACGTGACCGAGGACGGCCAGGTCTTCCGCGTCGACCTGGCGCTGCGCCCCAACGGCAACTCCGGTCCGCCCGCGGTGAGCATGGCGATGCTGGAGGAGTACTTCCTCGTGCAGGGCCGCGAGTGGGAGCGCTTCGCCTGGCTGAAGAGCCGCGTCGTCGCGCCGCGCGCCAGCGTCAAGAGCGGTCGCGCGATGCAGCTGCGCAGCCTGGTCACGCCCTTCGTCTATCGGCGCTACCTGGATTACGGCGTCTTCGAGGGCCTGCGGCAACTGCACCGCAAGATCCGCGACGAGGCCCAGCGCCGCGCCGCCGGCCGGCCCGAGCGCGCCAACGACGTGAAGCTCTCGCGCGGCGGCATCCGCGAGATCGAGTTCATCGTCCAGCTGCTGCAGGTGGTGCGCGGCGGGCAGTTCCCCGAGATCCGCACCCGCTCGACGCTGAAGGCGCTGACGCGCCTGGCGGCGCGCGGCCTGATGAAACCCGAGACCGCCACCGCGCTGGCCAAGGGCTACGACTTCCTGCGTCGCGTCGAGCACCGCATCCAGTACCTGGACGACCAGCAGACCCACTGCCTGCCGGCCTCGGACGAGGACATCGGCTGGATCGCGCGCAGCCTCTGCCTGAGCTGCAACAGCCACGCCTGCCCGCTGCTGGACCGGTTGATGGAGGTGCGCGAGCTGGTGGCGACCGAGTTCGACGCCTTGCTGCACGACGGCGTCGCGCCGGGCAAGGGCAGCTGCAAGAACGGCATGTGCGGCGGCCCGCCGCTGCCGATCGACAGCGAGGAGTTCCTCGACAAGCTGCAGCCCGAGCTGGCCGCCAACGTGCGGCGCTGGGCCCAGCAGGCGCGGGTGCAGAACCTGCGCGAGGACTCCCGGCTGCGGCTGGCCAAGCTGGTCGGGCGCGCGGCGCTGGCGGTGCGCCAGGGCGAATGCACGCTGGACGCGGCGCAGCGCTTCGTCGACTGGATCGAGCCGCTGCTGCGCCGCGAGAGCTACCTGGCGCTGCTGGTCGAGCGGCCGGCGGTGCAGGGCCGGCTGCTGCGGCTGCTGGGCCTGGCGCGCTGGCCGATGCGCTACCTGATGCAGCATCCCGGCGTCATCGACGAACTGGCCGATGCACGGCTGCTGCACGAGCGCTTCGATGGCGCGGCCTTCATCCAGGACCTGCAGGCGCGCCATGACGCCTGGGCCGAGCATGGCGAGGCCAGCGAGGACGCGCTGCTGGACAGCGTGCGCCGCGCGCATCACGCCGAGGTCTTCCGCACGCTGGTGCGCGACGTGGAGGGGCAGATCAGCGTCGAGCAGGTGGCGGACGAGCTGTCGCTGCTCGCCGACGCGACGGTGCAATGCGTGCTGGACTGGGCCTGGGACCGGCTCAAGCAGAAGCACCGGCCGTCGCCGCGGCTGGCGGTGATCGCCTACGGCAAGCTCGGTGGCAAGGAACTGGGCTACGGCAGTGACCTGGACCTGGTCTTCCTCTTCGACGACGAGGACGACAACGCCGCGGAGATCTACGGCGCCTTCATCCGCAAGCTGATCACCTGGCTGACGATCCGCACCGCCGCGGGCGAGCTCTTCGACATCGACACCGCGCTGCGCCCCAACGGCAACTCGGGGCTGCTGGTGACGTCGATCACCTCGTTCGAGAACTACCAGGGCGGCCGCGGCAGCAACACCGCGTGGACCTGGGAGCACCAGGCGATCACGCGGGCGCGCTTCTGCGCCGGCGATGCGTCGCTGGCCGAGCGCTTCGAGGCCACCCGCCGCGCGGTGCTGACCGCGCCGCGCGATCCGGCGGCGCTGCGCGACGAGGTCGTCGCCATGCGCGAGAAGCTGCGCGTCGCGCGCTCGGTGCGGACCGGCTTCTTCGACGTGAAGCACAGCCCGGGTGGCATGGTGGACGCCGAATTCGCGCTGCAGTACCTGATCCTGGCGCACTCGGCGCGACACCCCGAGCTGCTGGCCAACGCCGGCAACATCGCGCTGCTGCAGCGTGCCGAGTCCGCCGGGCTGCTGCCCGCCAACGTCGGCCGCGACGCCGCCGATGCCTATCGCGAGTTGCGCCGCGTGCAGCACCGGGCGCGGCTCAACGAGCAGTCCACCGCGCTCGACGGCGAGGCCGCCGAGGCGCTCGCGCCGCAGCGCGACGCGGTGCTGGCGCTCTGGCGGGCCGTCTTCGGCTGACGCGTCGCGGACGAGGCCCCGATGCCGGGACGCGCTTGGCTGCTGGTGGCGATGGCGCTCGCGATCGGCTCGCTGGTCGCCTGGGTCCAGCCCGCGCCGGTGCAGGCCGCGCTCGAGTGGCGGCCCGGGTTCGCGGCCAGCGAGCCGTGGCGCGCGGTCAGCGCCGCGTGGCTGCACTGGAGTCCCCAGCACCTGATCGCCAACCTCGCCGGCTGTGCCGTCGTGGGCCTGCTGGGCGTCGCCGCGCGCCTGGGGCCACGGGACGCGGTCGCCTGGTTGCTGGCTTGGCCGCTGACGCAGCTTGGGCTGCTGATCGAACCGTCGCTCGAGCGCTTCGGCGGCGCCTCCGGCGTGCTGCATGCGGGGGTCGCCGTCGCCGCGATCGGGATGATGCGGATGCGCGCCTCGCATGGGCGCGAGCGCGTCATCGGCCTGCTGATCGGGCTGGGACTGATCGCGAAGGTCGCGGCGGAGCGCCCCTTGGCCGGCCCGCCGCTGCGGCATTGGGACGGCTGGAACATCGCGATCGCGCCGCTGTCGCATTTCACCGGCCTGGTCGCGGGCACCGCGGCGGCGCTGCTGTGTGCGTTGGCCGCGCGGGCCTGGACACGCCGCCGGGCATGATCCGGCGCCATGGAACGCAAACAGCGACTCGACGGCGCGGCGGTGGTCATCCTGCTGGGATGTTGCGTGCTGTGGGGCCTGAACCAGGTCGCGGCCAAGGCCGCGCTGGCGGAGATCGGCCCGCTGTGGCAGGCCGCGCTGCGCTCGGGCTTGGCCGGCCTGCTGGTGTGGGGCTTCGCCGCGGCGCGCGGCATCGCGCTCTTCCGCCCTGACGGCAGCCTGCCCGGCGGCCTGCTCGCCGGCCTGCTGTTCGCGGCCGAGTTCGCCTGCATCTTCGTCGGGCTGCAGTACACGACGGCGTCGCGGATGGTGGTGTTCCTCTACCTGTCGCCCTTCGTCGTCGCGCTGGGCATGCCGCTGATCTCGCCCGCCGAGCGATTGACGATGCGCCAGACGGTGGGCTTGCTGATCGCCTTCGGCGCGGTGGCGTTCGCGTTCGGCGAGGGCCTGCAGGGCACCGGGCAGGCGATGCAATGGCTCGGCGACGCGCTGGGCGTGCTGGCCGCGCTGCTGTGGGGCGGCACGACGCTGGCGATCCGTGCGACGCGGCTGTCGTCGGCGAGCGCGGAGAAGACGCTGCTGTACCAGCTCGGCGTGTCGGCGCTGGCCCTGGCGGCGGGCGCGCTCGCCACCGGCGAGGTGCTGCCGCTGGCCTGGTCCTGGCGCCTGATCGGGCTCTTCGGCTTCCAGGCGGTGATCGTCTCCTTCGCCAGCTACCTGCTGTGGTTCTGGCTGATCCGCCATTACCCGGCGACCCGGCTGTCCAGCTTCACGCTGAGCACGCCGCTGTTCGGGCTGCTCGCGGGCGCGATGCTGCTCGGCGAGCCGATCACGCCGCGGCTGATGCTCGCGCTGGCCGGGCTCGCGGCCGGCATCGTGATGGTCAATCGCTGAGCGCCGGCTTCGCGCCCGCGCCGCGCGCCGTCACGGCGCAATCCCTCCGCCAACCCCCGATAAACCCTCGGACTAACTCTTTCGAGGGAGTTGTCGCGCGGGTGTCGCCTTGCGGTCGCCGAGGTCGGCCCATATCATCGAATTTCATGTAGTGTTCCCTACATTGAAGCCAGCGATGAACGACCTTGCCCGCCTCCCCTTCCTCGAGTTGACCCCGCGCGGGACTCGCCTGCACCGGGCCAGTCCGCAGCGCGGTCCGTCCGTCCTCGTGGCCGGACGCGGCCATCAGGCGCCGGCCGCGCTGGCGCTGCTGCAGCGTGAATACGCGCTGCGCGGCGCGCTCCGGCCGGACTGGGCCGCGGTGCCGCAGGCGCTGCAGCCCAGTGGCGAGGGCGTCGTGCTGCTGCTCCAGGACCCGGGCGGCCGGCTGCTCGGCGAGACCGCCCGGCCGCCGATGGCGCCGGCGGCCTTCCTGCGCCTGGCGCGGGCCATCGTGTCGGCGGTCGCCGGGATGCATGCCGCCGGCATCGTCCATCGGGCGCTCGGCCCGGATTGCATCCTGGTCGACGAGGCCGCCGGCAGGGCGACGCTGACCGGCTTCGGCTTCGCGCTGCGCCAGGGCGAGCCCCAGGCCCGCGGCGAGGAAGCGCTGGCCTGGGACGATGCCCGCTTCGACTACATGGCGCCGGAGCTGGGCGGGCGGATGAATGTCGAGGTCGACGCGCGCGCCGATCTCTACGCCCTGGGCTGCCTGTTCCACGAACTGCTGACCGGCGCGCCGCCCTTCGATGGCGACAACGCCGCCGCCCGCATCCACGCCCATGCGACCCGCCTGCCGTCGCCGGTGCACGCGCTGCGGCCGGAGGTCCCGGCGCAGCTCTCGCGCCTGGTGCTGCGCCTGCTGCAGAAGTCGCCGGACCGCCGCTATGCCGACGCCGGCGCGCTGCTGGCCGACCTGCGCAGCTGCGACGAACTGCTGCGCCGCCACGGCACCATCCCCGACTTCGTGCTCGATGCCGGCGCCGCGCTGGCCGGCGCGCACGAACCCGGCCCGGTGGTCGGCCGCGACGACGAGCTCGCCCAGCTCGCCGCGCTCTATCGCGCGGTGGCCGAGGGCGAAGGCGCCCGCACCGCCTGGGTCTGGGGCGGACCGGGCATCGGCAAGTCGGCGCTGCTGCGCGAGGCGGTCGCGCGGATGCGGCAGCCCGTCGCGCCGCTGGTGGCGGCCGGCAAGTGCGACGCCGCGCGCAGCGGCGTGCCTTTCGACGCGCTGGCGCGGGCGCTGGAGCCGCTGCTGCAGGGCGTGCTGGGCAGCGCCGAGGCCGACTTCGAGACCTGGCGGGACCGGCTGCGTCGCGCCGCGCAGCCGGTCGGCGCGACGCTCGCCGCCTGGGTGCCGGGCCTGGCCGCCGTGCTCGGTCCGCAGGACGGGCCGGCCGCGCCGGTGCCGGGCGACGCGGCGCTGGTCTTCGAGCGCGAGATCGTCCTGCGCGCCATGGCCCGGCTGTTCGCCGCCTTCGCGCGGCCGGAGCGTCCGCTGGTGCTGCTGATCGACGACCTGCAGTGGGCGGACGTCGACACGCTCAAGGTGCTGGAGCGCCTGCTGATCGACCACGCCGATGCGCCGCTGCTGCTGGCGGGCTCGATGCGGTCGGGCGAGACGGACGCGCCGCATCCGCTGCGCGCGGCGCCGCTGTTCAGCCGCGCCGGCGCCTGCCACCTGGCGCTGCGGCCGCTGGACGACGACGCCGTGCGCGCGCTGGTCGCGCAGGTGCTGCACCAGGACGTCTCGGCGCTGGGGCCGCTGCTGGACCTGGTCCAGCACCTGACCGGCCACAACCCCTTCTTCATCCGCCGGCTGCTGGGGCGGCTGGTCGCGAAGGGCCTGCTCGCCTACGACCCCGCGAGCACGCGCTGGGCCTGGCATGCCGAGCGCAGCGCGGCCAGCCCGGTCATCCACGACGTCGGCGAGCTGCTCGCGCGCGAGCTCGACGAGCTGCCCGACACCGCACTCGCCCTGCTGCGCGCGATGGCCGGCCTGGGCGACCGCGCGGCGCCGGCGCTGCTCGCGGTGGCCGTCGACAGCACCGAGGGCCCGCTCGCGGCCGCGATGGCGCCGGCGCTGCAGGCGGGCTTTGTCGTGCTCGACCGCGGCGACTGGACCTTCACCCATGACCATGTCCGCGAGGCGGTCCTCGGCGCGATCGCGCCGGCCGAGCGGGCCGCGCTGCACCTGGCGATCACGCGCCGGCTGCGCGCCGCCAACGACGAACGCATCCCCGCCTTCCTGATCGCCACGCAGGCCAACCTCGCGCGGCCGGCGGTGGTGCATCCGATCGAGCATCGCGCCTTCGCGCTGATCAACCTGGAAGCGGGCAAGCGCGCCAAGGCGGCCACCGCGCATCACGCGGCGCTGGATTTCTTCGGCTGGACGCTGACCTGGCTGGGCGACGAGCAGACCAGTCCCGAAGCGCTGGAGGCCAGCCTGCTCTGCGGCGAGGCCGAGTTCATGACCGGTGCGCTCGAGGCCGCCGAGATGCGCCTGGCGGCGCTGCAGGGCCTGGCCGGCGACGGCCTGTTCAGCGCCGAGGTGGCCCGGCTGCGGGTGGCCCTGTACACGACGCTGGGCCGCTACGACCTGGCGCTGGACATCGGCCTGGCCTTCCTGGCCAGCGCGGCGGGCATCGTGCTGCCGCGCCATCCGACGCCGGCGCAGGTCGACGCGGAATACGCGCCGCTGCGCGCCTGGATCGACGAACACGGCGTCGACGCGCTGCGCGACTGGCCGGTCGATCCGGACCCGCGCCGCCGGGCGCTGGTCAACGTCTTCGCCGACCTGGTCCCGCCGGCGATGTATTCGGACCAGCAGCTGGTCGACCTGATGCTGCTGCGCGTGGTCCGGTTGGCGATCGCGCACGGCCATTGCGACGCCTCCGCCAACGCCTACGTCTGCCTGATCCAGGTGCTCGGCGCGCGATATGGCGACTTCGCCAGCTCGCGCGCCTTCGGCGAGCTCGCGCTGCACCTCGTCGGTGAGCGCGGCCTGCGCCGCTACCAGGCGCGCGTGCTGCACACCTATGCGACCTTCGTCGTGCCCTGGACCCAGCCGGCGCGCGGCGCGCGCGAGGTCTTCGGCCGCGCCTTCGAGATCGCCACCCGCGAGGGCGACCACACCTTCGCGCTGTACTGCGGCCGCAACCAGGCCACCGGCATGCTTTTCGCGGGCGAGTTCCTCGAGGACGTGCGCCAGACCGTCGAGGGCGCGCTGGCGCGGGCGAAGGACGCCAACTTCCGGCTGGTCGTCGACGCGGTGCTGGCGCAGCGCACGCTGCTGAGCGTGCTGCAGGACGGCGAGCCGCGCGGCGAGCGCATGGCCGAGCCCGTCGAGGGCGCGCCGGTCACGCTGGTGGACCTGGCCTACTGGACCTACCGGCTGCAGGCGGGGCTGCTCTTCGGCGACCTGGCCGAGGCGCTCGAGTCGCGCCGGCGCGCGCAGGCCTGCGTGGCCGTCGCCCGCAACTTCGCCGAATGCGGCGACCTGGCCTTCTACGGCGCGCTCGCGCTGCTGCAGCTGCGTGAGCGCGACGAGACGCAGGAGGCGGCGCTGCGCCACCACCTCGCGTCGCTGGACGGCTGGGCCGCGGAATGTCCGGAGAACTTCGGCGCGCGCCGCGCGCTGGTGCTGGCCGAGCAGGCGCGCGCGCTGGGCCATCTGGCCGAGGCGGCGGACCTGTTCTCCACCGCGGTGACGCAGGCGCGGCGCCACGGCTTCACCCAGGTGGAGGCGCTGGCGGCGGAGCTGGCCGCGGCCTTCCACGCCGGCCTCGGTCGCGAGATCGAGCGCCGCGCCTACCTGCGCCATGCCCTGGCCGCCTGGCAGCGCTGGGGCGCGGCGGCCAAGGCGCGCCAGCTGCAGCAGCGTCATCCGGAGCTGCAGGAGGCCGACGCGCCGGGGCCCACCAGCCGCCTGCACGAACTCGATGTCCAGGCGGTGCTGCGCATCACCCATGCGCTGGCCAGCGACATCGTGCCCGAGCGCATCGTCGAAACGACCATGCGCACCGCGCTCGAATCGGCGGGCGCCGACTACGGCGCGCTCGCGTTGTGGCGCGACGGCGAGTGGACGGTGCGGGCCAGCGCGCGCATGGTCGCGGGGCAGATCGCGGTGACGCAGACGCCGGCGGCCTTCAGCGCCGAGCAGCTGCCGGTGACCATCGCCCATGCGGTCGCGCGCACGCAGCATGCGACCCAGTACGACGACGCGCGCGAGGCCCTGGCGCTGGCGCAGGACGACTACGTGAAGCGCGCGCGGCCGCGCTCGCTGCTGTGCGTGCCGATGATGCGCTACGCGCGCCTGATCGGCGTGCTGTACCTGGAGAACAGCCTGGCGCCGCGGGTGTTCACGCCGGCCAAGGCGGAGCTGCTGGAGGTGATCGCCTCGCAGGCGGCCTTCTCGCTCGAGAACACGCGGCTGTACGAGGAGCTCGTCGACCAGAACCGCCAGCGCGCCGAGGCCGAGGAGCGGCTGCGCGCGGCGCTGGCCGAGCTCGGCCGCGCGAGCCGGCTCAAGGCGATGGGCGAGCTGGTGGCCTCCATCGTCCACGAGATCGGCCAGCCGCTGAGCGCCATCGACACCTCGGCCAGCGCCGCCTCGCGCTGGCTGGAGCGCGACGAGCCCGACATCGGCGAGGCGCTGGCGATGGTCTCCCATGTCCGGCTCAGCGCCAAGCGCGCCAAGAGCATCATCCAGGGCCTGCGCGCGATGGCGCGCAAGGCCGAGCCGCAGTTCGCCGACATCGACCTGTGCGACGCACTGCGCGAGTGCGTGTCGCTGGTGGCCGGCTCGATGGCGGAGCTCGGGGTGACGCTCTCGGTGCTCGGCCCGGCGCAGCCCTGCCGCGTGCGCGGCGACCGGGTGCAGCTGCAGCAGGTCGCCATCAACCTGCTGATGAACGGCGCCGAGGCGATGGCTGAGGTGCCCGAGGGACAGCGTCGCCTGACGATGCGCTGGGGCGCGGCGCTGCCGGACCTGATCCGCGTCGAGATCGAGGATCGCGGCACCGGCATCCCGCCCGATGCGGCGGCGCAGCTGACCGAGCCCTTCTTCACGACCAAGTCCCACGGCATGGGCATGGGGCTGGCGATCTGCAAGTCCATCGTCGACGCCCATGCCGGCACGCTGGCCTTCGAGCCGGGCCGCGAGGGCGGCACGCTGGTCACCTTGCAGCTGCCGAGTGCCGGCGCACGGAGCACGCCGACGGCGCCGCATCCCGCCGGCGTCGCGGCGATGGCGGACGCCTGACCGTGGCCTCGGCTCGCGTCGATGGGCGGGGCGGTCGGATCCGCGCCTGCGCGGCCGGCCAGGCGCGGCGCCGGGACATCCTGTGCGAAGGGATGAGGAGGGCGGAGCGCGGGTCTCGGACGCGTCGCCCTGGGAAGGGGAGGGATGAAACCCAGGTATGGGAAGGACCGCCGCTCGGTCGGATAGGCCGGCGGGCCGCGCTCTGGTCCGATCGATCCCATCGCGGAGACGGTGTCCCCGGACCCGGCGCACCGCGATCCGCCGTCCCGTCGGCGGTCCGCCGCACAGGGTGGCGGGCCCGTGCCGCCGGGCAACCCCGATCCAAGGAGTTCCAGATGAATCCGTCCCCAATGACTTTCCGTCCGCGCTTCCAGCCGCAACGCCTGGTGCTGGCCCTCACCTTCGGTGGCGCCTTGCTGGCCGGTCTGATGTCGGTCGCCTTCGCCGGCGAACCCGCCGCCGCCGCGCCGGTGACCCGCGCGCAGGTGGAGCAGGACCTGGCCGCCTACCAGCAGTCCGGCCTGGCCGCGCTGGAGCGCGACGACTCGCAGTCGCAGGTCGGCACCGCGGCCTGGCGGGAGGCGCGCCGGCGCTACCTGGCGCTGCGCGGCCTGCCGGTGTCCCGCATGCAGGCGCTGAGCCGCGCCGATGTCCTCAAGGACCTGAAGGTCTACCGTGACTCCGGCCTGGCCGACGCGGAGCGCCGCGATGGCGAGGAGTCCAACACCTCCGCCGCGCTGCTGGCCGCGCGGGAGCGCTACGACGAGCTGACGATGATGGACATGATGGACCGCCCGCTCAGTCGCGCCGAGGTGCTGGCCGACCTGCAGATCTACCGCGAATCCGGCCTGGCCGCCTTCGATCGCAGCGAGGGCGAGCCGTCCGCCAACACCGCCGCCTACGCCGCCGCCCGCGCGCGCTACGAGGCGCTCAAGCGCGATGGCCGCTACCAGACGCTGGTGACGGCGCTGGGCCGCCAGGGCTGACGGCCATGGAGACGCTGGCCCTGATCGCCGTCGGCGCCTGCGCGCTGGCGCTCGGACTCGCGGCCGGCGCCTGCGCCGTCGCGCCGCCGCGGCGCCTGTTCGCGGCGGTCGCGATGGCCGCCGGCCTGTCGACCGGCGTGCCCGCCGTCGCACAAGGCCGCCCGGTCGCGGCGCCGCCCGTCGAGGGCGTCGCGCCCGGCTTCGCGGGCGCCACCGGCTGGCTCAACTCGCCACCGCTGGCGCTCGAGGCGCTGCGCGGCAAGGTCGTCGTCGTCAGCTTCTGGACCTACTCCTGCATCAACTGTCTGCGCACGCTGCCCCACGTCCGCGCCTGGGCGCAGCGCTACGCCGGGCAGGGGTTGGTGGTGATCGGCGTGCACTCGCCGGAATTCGCCTTCGAGAAGGACCCGGCCAACGTGACGCGCGCGGCCAAGGACCTGAAGCTCGACTACCCGATCGCGCTGGACGACGGCTACCGGATCTGGCGCGCGTACCGCAACCGCTTCTGGCCGGCGATCTACCTGGTCGACGCGCAGGGGCGACTGCGCCATCACCAGTTCGGCGAGGACGGCGCGGACGCCACCGAGCAGGTGATCCAGGCGCTGTTGCGCGAGGCCATGCCGTCGGGCACCGCCCCGTCGGCCGCGCGCGCCGGCACCGACCTGAGCGGCGTGGGCATGCCGGCGGACCTCGACAACCTGCGCTCGCCGGAAAGCTACCTCGGGTATGCGCAGGCCAACGCGATGGCCTCGCCGGAGCCGCTGCTGCGCGACCAGCCGCGGCGCTACTCGGCGGGGCGCCTGGGCCTGAACGAATGGGCGCTGTCGGGGATCTGGACCGTGGGGCCGGAGTTCGCGCAGCTGGGCGGCATGACGACCGGGACCGATGCGAGCGGCCCTGCCGGCGTGGGCGGCCCGGGCGGTGCCGGCGCGATCGCGATCCGCTTCCATGCGCGGGACCTGCATCTGGTGATGGCCGGGCCACCCGACGGCGCGCGTTTCGTGCTGACGATCGACGGCCAGCCGCCCGGCGAGGAACACGGCCTGGACGTGGATGCGCAGGGTCGCGGGCGCGTGAACGCCAGCCGGCTCTACCAGCTGGTGCGCCAGCGCGGCGCGGTGCGCGACCGGCGCCTCGAGATCCGTTTCCTGGACCCCGGCGTGCGCGCCTATGCCTTCACCTTCGGCTGAGCGCCCGCTCATACATGCGTATAGGGACGCCCTCGCGGGCGTCCCTGGCGCCTTTGCTTCTGCTACCTTGCGCGCCTGCGCATCGAGGTGTCCGTCATGCAGTCCCTGATCCCATCGTCCCTCCGACCCGGCCCTCCCGCCGTGGCGACCGCGGATGCGGCCGCCCGCCGCACCGTCTACATCGTCGACGACGAGGACCTGATCCGCGGCTCGCTCGCCAGCCTGCTGCGCTCGATGGGCCTGGAGGTGCGCGACTTCCCGACCACCGCCGCCTTCCTCGCCGCGCCCAAGGGCACCGGGCCCGGCTGCCTGGTGCTGGACGTGCGCCTGCGCGGCGAGAGCGGCCTGGCCTTCCAGCAGTCGATGGCGGGCCGCGGGCTCGGGCCGATGCCGGTGATCTTCATGACCGGCCACGGCGACGTGTCGATGACGGTGCGGGCGATGAAGGCGGGCGCGCGCGACTTCCTCGAGAAGCCGTTCCGCGACCAGGACATGATCGATGCGGTCGTCGCCGCGCTGGACGCGGATGCGCGCCGGCTGGCGGTGGAGCGCGCGCTCGACGACGTGCGCGGCTGCTGGGCCTCGCTCACGCCGCGCGAGCGCGAGGTGCTGGGGCATGTCGCCTCGGGGCGCATGAACAAGCAGATCGCCGGCGAGATGGGCATCGCCGAGATCACCGCCAAGATCCACCGCGGGCAGGCGATGCGCAAGATGCGCTCGCGCTCGGTGGCGGAGCTGGTGCGCAAGATGCAGGCCATCGGCGTGATCCGCGAGGCCGCCTGATGCCCGGCATCGGCCACCCGTCGGCGCCGCCGCGCGCGCTCGTGGCCATCGTCGACGACGATCCCTTCGTCCGCGCCGCCACCAGCAGCCTGGTGCGCGCGGTCGGATGGGAGGCGCGCAGCTACGCGTCCGCGATCGAGTTCCTGGAGGACGAGGTGGCGCCGCGGGTCGGCTGCCTGGTCTGCGACATCCACATGACCCGCCTCGATGGCATCGGGCTGCTGGCGCGGCTGCAGCGCGACGGCCTGGCCGTGCCCACCGTGTTCATCACCGCGCTGACCTCGCCGTCGGTGCGCGAGCGCGCGATGGGGCAGGGCGCGCTGTGCGTCATCGAGAAACCGGTCGACGCAGGGGAACTCGAGGACTGGGTGCGCCGCGCGCTGGCGCCAGCCGGCTGACGCCCAGCATCACCACCAGGTTGAGCGCAAGCCCGACGATGCCGATGTTGAGGTCGTGCACCCAGCCGGGCGCGCTGGGCAGCAGCGTGCGCGTGGTCGCGCCGGTGACGACGGTGAAGGCGACGAATCCGACGCCGACCAGCAGGCCCGCGATCGCGCCATGCCGGCTGGCGAGTCGCGGCGCCACCAGCGCCGCCAGCAGCGCGGGCGCCAGCTGCGTGACGATGCCAAAGCCCATCAGCAGCAGCGCGACGATGCTGGATCCGCCGCCCAGCGTCAGCAGCACCGCGACCAGGGTCAGCAGCGGCGCGGCCAGCCGCGAGACGACGGCCAGCCGCGCATCGTCGCTGCGCGGGAACAGCGGCCGGTAGAGGTTGCGCGCCAGCAGCGTCGAGGCCGAGATCAGCATGATCGAGCCCGGCACCAGCGCGGTGAGCATGCCGGCCGCGCCGATGACGCCGACGAACCAGGGGTCGAAGGTCTTCAGCGACAGCTTCAGCAGCGCCAGGTCGATCTGGCCGCCGCTCAGGCCCGGCACCTCCAGCACCGCCGCGAAGCCGGCGAACATCGAGAACAGCATCACCAGCGCGTACAGCGGCATGACGACCGCGTTCTTGCGGAAGCTGCGCTCGGACTTCGCGGTGAACACGGCGCTGAACGCATGCGGCCAGAGGTACATGCCCAGCGCCGACAGCGCCACCGTCGAGCTGAACCACACGGCGTTGCGGCCCTCGGCGGGCAGCGCGAGGAAGCCGGGCCGCGCCGCTTCGATGCGCTCGAACGTCGGGCCGAGGCCGCCATGGTGGTGGTAGGGCAGGTAGAGCCCCAGGAACACGCAGACCAGCAGCACCAGCACGTCCTTCACCACCGCGGTCAGCGCCGAGCCGTGGATGCCCGACAGCATCACGTAGACCGTCATGACGCTGGCCCCGATCCAGACCGCGGTCGCCGGCGACAGCGTGCCGTAGGAGGTCAGCTCGACGATCAGGCCCAGGCCCTTCATCTGCACCACCAGGTAGGGCACCAGCGCCAGCAGCGCGACCACGGCGACCAGCAGGCCCAGCGCCGGGCTGTCGTAGAGCCGCGCGAAGACCTCGGGCTGCGTCATCGCGCCATGCCGCCTGGCGAAGCGCCAGATCGGCGGCAGCAGCCAGTACGACATCACGAAGGCCAGGCAGGTGTAGACCAGGATGTAGAGCGCCGCGCCGCCGTGGCCGTAGGCGTAGCCGCTGGCGCCCAGGAAGGTGAAGGTGGTGTAGAGCTCGCCGGCCATCAGCACGAACACGAGCAACGCGGAGAAGCCGCGCCCGCCGACGCTCCACTGGGCCAGGTCCATCGTGACGCCGCGTCGCGCCCGCAGGCCGGTCCAGAGCGCGAAGGCCAGCGTCAGCAGCAGGATGACGGTGGCCGCGTTCATGCGTCGCTCCCGGCTTGGGCGCTGGCGCTCCCATTGCCGCTGCGGTGCCCGCTGATGTGCTCGCTGACGTCGTCGCCGACTTCCGCCGCCGCTTCCGCGTCGCCGCGATTGGCGGGGTCGAGGCGGTAGATCGCCGCCATCACCAGCGCGGTCAGCAGCATGCCGGCGATGGTCCAGGCCATGAAGAACGGCAGTCCCAGCACGAAGGGCTGCACGCGGTTGGCGACGGTCACGCCGGCCAGCGCGTGCAGCACCGGCAGCAGGGCCAGCCAACGGTGGCGCCGCGACGGCGACGCGAGGTGGGTGTCGGACATCACCGGGTCATTCCTTCCGGGAGGCGGGCATCGCCACCGGCGCCCGCGAGGCGCGGCGGATCGACGGAGATCGAAGCATCCAGCGCATCACCGGGCACCGGGAGCGAGCGGCAAGCCGCGGCCGGCGGCGGCCAGCGCGCGCAGCACGACGTCCGGCGTGGCCGGCGCCTCGCGCACCCGCGCGCCGGTGGCGTGGTGGATCGCGTTCAGGATCGCGGCGGCCGTCGGCACCAGCGCCGGCTCGCCGATGCCCTTGGCGCCGTAGGGCCCGATCGGCGTCGGGGCCTCGACGAACAGCACCTCGACCTCGGGCACGTCATGCACCGTCGGGATCAGGTAGTCATGCAGGTTGTTGTTGCGGCCGGGCAGGTACTGCTCCATCAGCGCCAGGCCGACGCCCTGCGCCACCGCGCCCTCGATCTGGCCCTCAAGCAGCGTCGGGTTGACGCGCCGGCCGACGTCGTGCGCCGCGACCACCCGTCGCACCCGCACGCGTCCGGTCTCGAGGTCGACCTCCACCTCCGCCATCTGCGCGCCGAAGGCGTAGGTCGCATAGGGGCGGCCCTGGCCGGCGGCGTCCAGCGAGCGCGTCGGCGGATCGAAGCGCTCCTCGGCGCACAGCGCGTAGCCATGGGCATCCAGCGGCAGCTCGCGCAGCGGCAGGCGCGCGTCGCCCGCGCCGACCCAGCCCTCGCCGAAGTGGACTGGCGCGTCCTCGGCGGCGTTCAGCAGCGCGCGGATGCGTCGCCGCAGCGCGGTGCCGGCCAGGAAGGCTGCCCGTCCGGTCACGAAGGTCTGGCGAGAGGCCGAGGTGCGTCCGCAGTCGGGCGTCAGGTGGGTGTCGGGCCCGACGATGTGGAGCCGGCCCACCGGCACGCCGAGCGCGTCGGCCGCGATCTGCGGGATCACCGTGTTCGAGCCCTGGCCGGCGTCGACGGCGCCCTGATGCAGCACCAGCGTGCCGTCGGGCCGCACGCCGATGCGCACCGTCGACGGATTGGGCGTACCGGTGTTGCCGCAGCCGTAGAAGAACGCGGCCAGTCCGACGCCGTGACGCCGCTGCGGCGGCGCCTTGGCATTGCGCGCGGCGATCCGCGCGAGCGCCTCGGTCCAGCGCGGTCGCAGCGCATCGAGGCACTCGACCAGGCCGACGCTGTCGTCCAGCAGCTGACCGGTCGGCAGCGTGTCGCCGGGCCGCAGCGCGTTGAGCGCGCGGAATTCGAGCGGATCCCAGCCGGCCTTCAACGCCAGTTCGTCGATCAGCTGTTCCTGCGACATCGTCGTCTGCGGCACACCGAAACCCCGGAAGGCGCCAGCCGGCGTGACATGCGTGTGGATGGCGCGCGCGCGGGCCGCGTAATGCGGCAGGCGGTAGGGGCCGCCCGCATGCACCGGCACGCGGTTGGCGACGGCCGTGCCCCAGGAGGCGAAGGCGCCGGTGTTGTAGTCGCCCTCGAATTCGACGGCCCGCAGCCGGCCATCGCTGCCGGCCGCCATCGTCGAGACGATGCGGGCGGGATGGCGCTTGGTCGACGAGGCCATCGACTCCTCGCGGCTGAACACGATCGCGACCGGTCGGTCCAGGTGCCAGGCGGCGACCGCGAGCAGCGGCTGCACCGTCATGTCCAGCTTGCCGCCGAAGCCGCCGCCCACGGCGGTCGGCACGACGCGCACGCGCGGCTCCGGCACGCCCAGCACGCGGGCCAGGTCCTCGCGGTGCGGGTGCGGCGCCTGCGTCGGCGAATGCAGTTCGATCGTGTCGCCGACGCGGCGCGCCCAGCCGGCCTCGGGCTCGAGGTAGGCGTGTTCGACGAAGCTCGATGCGAAGCGGCCGGTGACCACGTGCGCGGCCTCGCGCAGCGCGGCGGCGGCGTCGCCGCGCAGCACGCGGCCCTCGACCAGCAGGTTGCCGGCGCGGTTCGCATGCAGCAGCGGGGCGTCGGGGCGGGCGGCCTCGTCGACGGTGAAGACGGCGGGCAGCGGCTCCCACTCGACCGGGAAGCCGGCGAGGTCCAGCGCCGCGACGGCCGCGCGCTCGCCGACGACCAGCGCGATCGCTTCGAGGTGGTGGCGTGCCTCGCTGGCGGGCAGCACCGGCTGGTCGGCATACGCCGGCGCGATGCCATGCAGGTTGCGGCCCGGCACGTCGGCATGCGTCAGCACGCGATGCAGGCCGGGGTGGGCGCGCAGGTAGGCGTCGAGGTCGCCGAGCACGAAACGCGCGCGCGGAAAGGGGCATCGCACCGCGCGCAGGTAGAGGCTGTCGGCGGGAATGCCGTCGGCGCCGAAGCATTGGCTGCCGTCGACATTCTGGGGCCCGTCCAGGCGCGTCAGCGGACGGCCGACCGCCGCGCCCTCGCCGGCACCGGGCGGTGGCGTGAGCGGGCGCGGTGCCGCGCCGGTGCCGACCTCGGTCACCGCGTCGACGATCTTGCGATAGCCGGTGCAGCGGCACAGCACGCCGTCGATCGCGGCGCAGGCGCCGGCGCGGTCGCGCACCTCGCCGGCGTCGATCGCCGCCGAGGCCGCCATCAGCATCCCGGGAATGCAGAAGCCGCATTGCACCGCCTGGTGCGCCAGGAAGGCCTGCTGCAGGCGCGCGCCGCAGGGGCTCGCCGTGGCGAGGCCCTCGACCGTGGTCACGCGGCGGCCGTCGAGCTGCGCGACCGGCGTCACGCAGGCGTAGCGCGGCTCGCCGTCGACGACGATCGTGCAGCTGCCGCAGTCGCCCTGGCCGCAGCCGACCTTGGTCCCGCGCAGCCGCAGGTCCTCGCGCAGGAAGTCGACCGCGGTGCGCGACAGATCGGTCGGCAAGCGGTGTGGGTGGCCGTTGATCTCGACACAGCCCGGCGCCGTCGCGCTCAAGCTCGGACTCGGACTCGCCGCACGCGGGCAGGTCGGATCACGCGGGGCGCCATCGATGGCCTCCTGCAGGCAGCGCGCGCAGGCGCGTTCGACGGCGACGCGCGCCAGGTGACGGCGCAGGCTCGCGGAACCCCGCACGTCGTCGATCGGCGCGAGCTCGGGCAGCCGGCTCTCGCGGATCAGCGACGACAGGGACTCGGGCCGGGCGCCTTCCAGACCTTCCTCGAGCGCGCGCAGGCGGACCGGCACCTCGGACGCCGCGCCGACCGCCACGGCAGCCTGCGCCACGACGCCGCGCCCGGACCAGCGCAGGCGGACCGCGGCCGAGACCACCGCCAGCGCGGTGCCATCGCGGTTGGCGCATTTCAGGAAGGCGGTGCGGCCGGTGGTCGCGGCGGCGGGAAGAAGGATGGCGGTGAGCAGCTCGTCGGCGGCGAGCGCGGTGCGGCGGCGGCCGAGCAGGAATTCATCGAGCCGCAGGCGGCGCACGCCGCGCAGGCTGGCCAGTTCGACGCAGGCGTCCAGCGTCAGCAGCGGCGGCACGCCATCCGCCGCCGGTGCCGCGTGGCAGAGGTTGCCGCCCACGCTGCCCGCGACGCGGATCTGGCGCGAGCCCACCTGGTGCGCCGCTTCGCGCAGCGAGGCCGGCAGCAGCGCGCAGCGCTCGATCGCGTCCCAGCTCGTCGCGGCGCCGATGCGCAGCTCGCCGTCGCGTGGCGCGATGCCGTGCAGCGCGTCCAGGCGGCTGATGTCGATCCACCCGCCCGCGGGCGGCCGCGCGCCGGGATCGGCGTAGGCATCGGTGCCGCCGCACAGGACGCGGCGCGGCGAGGGCAGCGGCTCGGCCAGCGCGGCGAGCGCGTCCTCCAGCGAGGTGGGACGGAAGTAGGTCATCGGGGCAGTCGGCCGGGGGCCCGTCCTGGCACGCGCGGCGCTCGCGCGCAGGGGGCACGGGCCACGTGCCGGACCGGATGAATTCATCCTACAAGTCGCGATGCGCCTCGCGAACGCCCGCTGGCATCGATGTCCACCGCGACGGCGACGCCCTACCTCGAACGGGGTACCCGATCCGGGAAAGCGCGATCCCCGTGCGCGCCCATGGAGCGCTGCGCTGAACGCGCGGCGCGATCGCGCCGTCGGTTCAGGCCGTGAGCGGAAGCGACGCCGCATCGGCGCGCACGACGCGCAGCACGCTGTCGGTGACGAAGCGCTCCCAGGCGGCGACGGCCTCGGGCGTCTCCAGCGATTCGCCCAGGAAGGCGGACAGCGTGTGGCGGTTGGAGGTGAAGAAATAGGCCGTCGAGACGATCAGCAGGTAGACGTCGCGCGGGCGCAGGTCGGCGCGGAACAGGCCTTGCGCGGCGCCGGCATCGAGGATGTCGCGGATCAGGTCGACCGCGGTGGACGAGTACTCCACCGCCTTCTCCGACTTGGCCACATGCTTGCCCTTGTGCAGGTTCTCGGTGTTGAGCAGCGTGACGAACTCGGGGTGGCGGCGGTAGTAGTCGATCTTGAAGCGGATCACCGTCTTCAGCGCCGCGACCGGGTCGGCGGTGTCCGGCGCGCAGGTGGCCTCGGCCCGGTCCATGCGGTCGTAGATGCCCTCGAGCACCGCGATGAACAGGCCCTCCTTGCTGCCGAAGTAGTAATAGATCATCCGGTCGTGCGTCTTGGCCGAGCTGGAGATCTTCTCGATGCTGCCGCCGTCGTAGCCATAGCGCGCGAACACCTTGGTCGCCGCCTTGAGGATGCTGTCGCGGGTGGCCTGCGCGGCGGCCTCGCGCACGCCGGTGCCGCGCACCGCCTGGGTCTGCTTCTTCTGAGCCATGAATGTCCTGAATGCGATTTCATGTAGCGGGCACTACATGAATCGCCTCATGATACGCAGGGCGGCGGCCAGCGGCAACCGGGTTGTCCACGGTCCGCGGACCATACACAGGTAGGGGGCGGCGCGCCCGCAGGTTCAATTTGCCGCGCAGGGCGGCGCTGCTCTGATGGCGGACAGCGGCGGGACAGGGGTTCCGCCGACCTCCACCCGATCCTGCAGAGGCAGCCACCATGTCTTCATCTTCGTCCCGTTCCCTCCGCTCCCGCGCTTCGGCCGCGCTGGGCGCCTTCGCCGCGCTGGGCGTCACGGTCGCGCTGACGGCCGCCGGGCCCGCGCTCGCCAAGGACGCAGCGCCCGCCGGCGCCAAGCCCACCATCGTGCTGGTCCACGGCGCCTTCGCCGACGCCTCCAGCTGGAACGGCGTGGCCGGCGAGCTGCGCGGCAAGGGCTATCCCGTCGTCGCGGTCGCCAATCCGCTGCGCAGCGTCTCCGGCGACGCGCGCTACACCGCCAGCCTGCTCGACAAGATCGCCGGGCCGGTGGTGCTGGTCGGGCACTCCTACGGGGGCTCGGTGATCAGCAATGCCGCCACCGGCAACGCCCGGGTGAAGGCGCTGGTGTATGTGTCGGCCTTCGCGCCCGAGCAGGGCGAGTCGGTGGTCGAGCTGGCCGGCAAGTTCCCCGGCAGCACGCTGGGCGAGGCACTGGCCGCGCCGGTGCCGCTGCCCGAGGGCGGCGTGGACCTGTACATCGACCAGGACAAGTTCCGCAACCAGTTCGCCGCCGACGTGAAGCCCGATGCCGCGCGCCTGATGGCCGTCGGCCAGCGCCCGGTGGCCGAGGCGGCGCTGAAGGAACCCAGCCAGGGCACCGCGTGGAAGGACCACCCGGTGTACTTCGTCTACGGCGCCGCGGACAAGAACATCCCGCCCGCCGCGATGGCCTGGATGGCTGAGCGCGCGCATGCGCGCCGCACCGTCGTGATCCCCAACGCGTCGCACGTGCCGATGGTCAGCCATGCCCACGAGGTCGCCGCGCTGATCGAAACCGCCGCGAAGTCCGCCGACTGAGCCGGCCACAGGAGACTCCCATGACCGCAGACACGAACCGCCGCGACTTCCTGTCGCTCGCCGCCGCGACCGGTGCCGGCCTGGCCCTGGGCGGGCTGACCGGCCCGGCGACCGCCGCCACCGCCGCCCCGACCGCCGTCGGCCGCGCCGCCTTCGGCCCGATGCGCCAGATCGACGCCGGCCCGCTGAACATCGGCTACATCGACCTCGGTCCGCGCAACGGTACGCCGGTGATGCTGTTCCATGGCTGGCCCTACGACATCCACGGCTACGAGGACGTCGCGCCGATGCTGGCGTCGCAGGGCTTCCGCGTCATCGTGCCGCACCTGCGCGGCTACGGCACGACGCGTTTCCTCTCCGACGCCACGATGCGCTCGGCGCAGCAGACCGCGCTGGCGGCGGACGGCATCGCGCTGATGGACGCGCTGGGCATCCGCAAGGCCATCTTCGGCGGCTGCGACTGGGGCGCGCGCAATGCCTGCGTGATGGCCGCGCTGTGGCCCGAGCGTTGCCAGGCGCTGGTGTCGGTGAGCGGTTTCCTGGTGCTGGACCGGACCACCGCGCTGACGCCGCTGTCGCCGGCCGACGAGTTCACGTGGTGGTACCAGTACTACTTCGCCACCGAGCGCGGCCGCATCGGCTACGAGAAGAACCTGAAGGCCTTCGCCCGCTTCATCTGGCACCAGGCCTCGCCGAAGTGGAACTTCGACGACGCAACCTTCGAGCGCAGCGCCGCGAACCTGGTGAACCCGGACCATGTCGCGCTGGTGGTGCACAACTACCGCTCGCGCATCGGCGCGGCCGAGACCGACCCGCAGTACGAGCCGCTCGAGATCCGCCTAGCGCAGGTGAAGACCGTGGCGATGCCCACGATCACCCTGGAGGGCGATGCCAACGGCGCGCCGCATCCGCCGGCGGCCGCCTACCGGTCGCGCTTCACCGGCAAGTACGAGCACCGCGCGCTGACCGGCGGCATCGGCCACAACCTGCCGCAGGAAGCGCCGGCCGACTTCGCCAAGGCCGTCATCGACGTCGCGCAGTGGTGAGCCCCGAACCCGCCGCTGCCGTCTACGCCCCTGCTTTTCGTTCCACTTTCCGACTTCGAAGGATTTCTCCATGACCCGCACGATCGACAAGGTCCTCTACACCGGTTCCACGCTGACCACCGGCGGCCGCGATGGCACCGGCAAGTCCAGCGACGGCGCGCTCGATGTCCGGCTGAGCCTGCCGGGCTCGGGCGGTCCGGGCACCAACCCCGAGCAGCTGCTGGCGGTGGGCTGGTCCGCCTGCTTCATGGGCGCGATGCGCCGCGTGAAGACGGCCGAGCCGATCCGCGTGCCCGACGACGCCTCCATCGAGGCCGACATCTCGCTCGGCACGACCGCCGACGGCGGCTTCGCGCTGGCGGCGAAGCTGCACGTGGTGCTGCCCGGCCTGACCGAGGCACAGAAGTGGGCGCTGGTGGACGGCGCGCATCAGATCTGCCCGTACTCGCTGGCGACGCGGGGGAACATCGAGGTGAGCTTCACCGTCGGATGAACGGGCGGGCGCGGGATCATGGTTCGATGGTCCCGCTCTTGACGGGCACACGCCTGCTTCGCAATGGTGATCGTGATGGCAACTGCCGATGCTCTTCTCGGCGAACTGCCGTCAACACGGAGGATCACAGCGTCCAGCTTCGAGATTTCCATCGACAGTGATGGTGTTCTGTCGGCGTCTGACTCGTATCTAGGGCGCGGCAGGCATTGCATACACAGATGCCGCAGCCCGGAACGCTTCAGCGCCGCCTAGAGTTCTTCGCTCATCCAATCTGCACCACGGGTTTGAGGGGAGGTCTCAGACGATGTCTATCGATAAAGTCCCGAAAAAAGCTGGGCCAGAGGCCCATGACAATTCGAGTCAGGGGACTCGGACAAGGGGGACCCGAATGGCAGCGGGAAGCAATGTGTCGCTGTTGCCGCAGGCATCAGCATCAGACAAAGACGACCCCAGGCGCTTCGACGCCAAACGGCGCATCGACGAAGCGATCACGCCCGAACTGGTGATCGCGCTCTGCGGTCCGCTCGGGACGCCGCTCCATCAGGTGTCAGCCACGTTGAAGGAGCTGCTCGAGAAGTCCTACGACTACAAGGTGGTCGACGAGATCCGGCTCAGTCACTTCATCAAGGCGCGTTCGCAGCTGGGCGCAGCCAGCTCGATCCAGAACCTGATCGACGCGGGCAACGACCTCCGGCTGAAGTACGGCAACTCCGTGCTTGCCCAGTTGGCCATACGGAAGATCGCGATGGTTCGAAAGCGGCAGGAGGAAGCCCCCGACCACTCGCAGATGACCTTGAGCGGCGTGGAGCCCGCACCGGCAGCGGTGGTGCCGACGCCGGTGGTCCGTCATTGCCACATCATCGACTCCATCAAGAACACCGATGAGCTGGAGCTCCTGCGCTCGGTGTACGGGCGATTGCTTCATGTGATCAGCGTCCACGCGCCGCTGGCCTCGCGGGTGCAGCACCTGCAGAAGAAGCTGGGTGACATGGGCGAGGTCTTCAAGCTCATCGACCGGGATTCCGGGGAAGAGTTCGCCAACGGACAGAGCGTGCGCGACGTCTTCCCCCAAGCGGATTTCTTCCTCCGGATCAGCGATGGCACGGACGATCAGATCCGTGGCAGCCTGAGCCGCTATCTCGATCTGCTCCTGGGGGTGAAGATCATCACGCCGTCGGCCAATGAACGCGCGATGTATGAGGCGCACTCCGCAGCCAGGAACTCCGCGTGTCTTTCCCGACAGGTCGGAGCCGCCATCACCGCAGCCGATGGCAACGTCCTGGCCGTCGGCTGGAACGACGTCCCGCGGGCCTTCGGCGGCTTGTATGAAGCGCACGGCCGACCCGACGAGTCCCATTACGTTGACCATCGTTGCTGGAACAAGGATGGCGGCAAGTGCTGGAACGACGAGGAGAAGACGGAGATCGCCGAACGACTGGCGCAGGCATTGGAAGGCATCGTGGAAGCCGGAAAGATCGAAGAGGTCGTCACCCGCTTGAGGAGGTCCTCCGAGGTGCGCGGACTGATCGAGTTCTCCCGCGCAGTCCATGCGGAGATGCATGCGCTGCTCAACGCGGGCCATTCATCCGGCGGGCGCGTGCGCGGCGGGAAACTGTTCGTGACGACGTATCCGTGTCACTCCTGTGCCCGCCACATCATCGCGGCGGGCATCAGGGAAGTCCGTTTCATCGAGCCGTACCGCAAGAGCCTGGCGACCCGGCTCCATGCGGACGCCATCACCGAAATCGAGAGCGATGAAGCCAAGGTCCGCATCGTGCCGTTCGATGGCGTCGCTCCGGTCCGCTTCCTTGAACTCTTCAGTGAAGGTGGGTTGGGTCGGAAGGATGCTCGCACGGGGCGGATGCGAGTGTTCCCGATCGGCGTTCCCGTCACGTCGGTCACCCTGGAGGCGGTCACGACGCTCGAGGGCCTCGCGTTGCGAGAACTAGAATCCTCGGGTTTCCTCGCCGTACCTTGATGTGCCTGAGTTCATCAGCCGCCTCTCGAAACGAGCTTCGACATGAGCAAGCATCAAGACTCTCAACAGATTCCGTTGTTCCCCGAGCTGCAACCTGAAGCCCCGGGCGCGTCGCTCGCGAAGTGGGGGCGCGGTCAGGCAGAGGCATCTCCTCTGCGTCTGGTCAGCTCCGGACCGGGGCGAGTCAGTCAAGCCGCTGAAGAGGCGTCGCGCGACCGCCGGATCGAGATCGATCTGTTGAACCGCGTGAAGTACTTCTGATTCAGAGCTCGATGATTCCGCGCTTGAGCGCGATGGTGACCGCATGGGTGCGGTCCTTCGCGGAGAGCTTGCCGAGGATGGTCCGCATGTGGACCTTCACCGTCTCCTCGGTCAGCGACAGGCTCTCGGCCACTTCCTTGTTGGCGTGGCCCAGCGCCACCAGGCGCAGCACCTGCGTCTCGCGCAGCGAGAGCGTGCGGCTGCCCGCGTGCTCCGCGATGGCGGCCTCGATCACCGCCGGCACCATCAGCTGCCCCGCATGCACGCCGCGGATGGTCTCGATCAGCTCGGTGCGCATCAGGCCCTTGAGCAGGTAGCCGCTCGCGCCGGCCTTCATCGCCCGCACCGCCTGGAAGTCGCCCGCGAAGGTGGTCAGGATCACCACCCGCGCCTGCGGAAACTCCCGGCGGATCGCCGTCATCGCCTCGATGCCGTCCATATCGCGCATGCGCAGGTCCATCAGCGTGACGTCCGGCTGGTGCTGGCGGAAACGCGCCACCGCCTCCAGCCCGGTCGAGGCCTCGGCCACCAGGCGCATGTCGGGCTCGGCATCGATGACGGACGCGATGCCGCTGCGCATCAGCGCATGGTCATCGACGGCCATCACGGTGATGGCCGGGGAGGTGGGGGCGGGATCGATCACGCGGGCTCGGGTCGGAAGCGTCAGGGCCGAAGCGTAGCCGCAGCAGCCCCTCCCGCGCCTGCGCAAGGTCCCGCGCCCTCCCTCGAAAGAGTTAGCGCCCGGCGCGCGATCCCGTGCCTCGCGCGCTGATCGCCCGACCATCCCCGACCGACGGCGCCGCCGCCAAGTTCTGATAGCGTTCCGGCCCGATGACGCCGCCCCGCCCGAAGCCCGTTTCGACCCGCCGCGCCGAGCGTGCGGCGCGTGCCGTGCCGGCGTGGATGGCCTGGCTGCTGCCCGCCCTGCTGGCGGCCTGCTTGCTGGCCGGCGGCCGGCCGGCCTGGGCGCTGGACCGCACGCTGCACCTGCAGCAGTTCCATCACCGCGCCTGGACCGCCGCCGACGGCGTGCCGATGGAGACCTGGGCGATGGCCCAGACCCCCGACGGCTTGCTCTGGATGGGCGGGCCGAACGGGCTGACCGCCTTCGACGGCGTGCGCTTCGAGCGCTTCCGGCCGAACCCGCCGGAACTCTTCCCCTCCGCGGCGGTGGGGCGCCTGGTGGCAATGTCCAACGGCGATCTCTGGGCGGCCTTCTTCCCGCGCGGCCTGGTGCGGATTCGCGGCGGCCAGGTGTGGCGCGTGCCGGAGGACGAAGCCGTCGCCGCAATGCGCATCCGCTTCATCGCCGAGGGCTCGGGAGGCACGGTCTGGGCGGGCAGCCCGACCGGCTTGTTCCGCTTCGACGGGACGAGCTGGACCCGCATCGGCCCCGAGCACGGCGTGCCGACGCGCGCGATCGATGGCGTGGTGGCCGATGGCCGCGGCACGGTGTGGGTGTGCGACGACGAGCGGCTGCTGGCGCTGCCGCAGGGGGAGACGCGCTTCCGTCCGGTCGGCGATTGCACCGGCGCCGTCAGCCTGCAGGTGATCCGCGGCGAGATGTGGTTCGTCCACCCGCAGGAGATGCGCAAGGCGCCTGCCGTGTCGCAGGCGCCGCTCACCCGCGATCCCTTGCTCGCGACGCGGCGCGGGTCGTCGACCATCGCCGATCGCGAGGGCAACCTCTGGACCGTGTACTGCCCGGCCGGGCTGTGCCGCCGTCGTTTGCCGTGGCCGCTGGAGGGCGACCGCGTGCCGCTGACCGGCGAGCCCGAGCGCATGGCCGCGCCGGAAGGGCTGTCGGGTGACTTCGGGATGATGATCCTGGAGGATGCCGAGGGCAGCCTCTGGGTGGCGACCAAGAGCGGGCTCGACCGCTTCCGCCGCTCGCCGCTGGTGCCGGCGCCGATGCCGCGCGCGACCAGCAACTACGCGTTGTCGGCCGAGGCGGACGGCGCGGTGATGGTGTCGGCGTATTCGCCGGTGGCATCGACGCTGTGGCGCATGGCCGGCCCGGCGGGCGAGGGCCAGCGCGAGGCCGGGCCGCAGGGACAGGTCACCGCGATGGGGCGCGACCGCGCCGGGCGGCTGTGGATGGGCGGGCCCAGCGGGCTGTGGCGTCGCGACGGCGCGCGTTGGACGGAGGTGCCGCGGCCACCGGCGCTCGGGGAGCGCTGGATCAACGGCATCGTGCCGAGCGGGGACGGCGTGCTGGTGGCCTTCCAGCGGGCCGGCGTGCAGCGCTGGGAAGGCGGCAGTTGGACGCCGCTGACGCTGCCGGGCGTGGCCGGTCCGATCGAGGCGGCCGTCGCCGCCTCCGCGGACGGGACGCTCTGGCTGGGCCTGCAGGCCAACCAGCTGTGGCGCTGGCGCGATGGCGAGGCCACGCGCTTCGGGCCGGAAGAGGGCGTCGACGTCGGGGACGTACGGCATGTCCACGCGGGGCGCACGCGCTTGTTGATCGCCGGCGACTTCGGCGTGAGCCTGCTGCGCGGCGATCGATTCATTCTGCTGGTCGCCGAGGGGCAGGAGACGCTGGCCGGTGTGTCGGGCATCGTCGAGACGGCGAATGGCGACCTGTGGCTCAACGCGCGCAAGGGCGCGGTGCATGTGCGCCGCGAGGCGCTCGAGCGCTTTCTCGCCGATCCGCGTCAGCCGCTGGCGCTGGAGGTGCTGGACGCGCTCGACGGTTATCCCGGCAGCGCGACCTCGTTCTGGCCGCAGCCGAGCGTGGTCGAGGGCCGGGACGGCCGCCTGTGGTTCGCCGGGACGACCGGCGTCGCCTGGCTGGACCCGCTGCAGCCACGCCGCAACACGGTCGCGCCGGTGGTGCGGATCACCGGGCTGCGCGCGGGCGGCGCGGAGTACCCGGTCGGCGCGCCGCTCGTGCTGCCGCGGCTCACGGACATGATGGAGCTGCGCTTCTCCGCCGCGAGCCTGGCGGTGCCCGAGCGGGTGCGCTTCCGTTATCGGCTCGAGGGCGTGGACGCGCGCTGGCGCGAAGCGGGCGGGCGGCGCGAGACGGTCTACACCAGCCTCAGCCCGGGGCGTTACCGCTTCCGCGTGCTGGCGCTCAACAACGACGGCCTGGCCGCGCGCGAGGAGGCGGTGCAGGAGATCGAGATCCCCGCCGCCTTCCACCAGACCCTGTGGTTCCGCGCGCTCTGCGTGGCGGCCGCGGCGGCGCTCGCCTGGGGGCTGCACCGGCTGCGGCTGCGGCAGGCCGCACGGCGCGCCCGCGAGCAGATGCGCACCCGCATGGCCGAGCGCGAGCGCATCGCCCGGGAACTGCACGACACGCTGCTGCAGGGCGTGCAGGGGCTGATCCTGCGCGTCGAGGCGCACTCGGCGCAGCTGCCCACGGCCCATCCGGTGAGGGAGGCCATCGACGCCGACCTGGTGATGGCCGACGAGGTGCTCGACGAAAGCCGCCGCCGCGTGATGGCGCTGCGCGGCGCCAGCGAGACCGGGAGCAGCCTGCCGCGCGAGCTGGAGGACATCGCCGCGCAACTGGCGCGGGACTACGACGGCGAGTTCCATCTGGTGACGGTGGGCCGGGAGCGACCGCTGCGGCCGGAGGTGAGGGACGAGCTGCGGCTGATCCTCGGCGAGGCGCTGCTGAACGCGTTCCGGCATGCGCATGCGGACCGCATCACGATGAGCTGGCGCTTCGGCGGATGGTGGTTGCGGGTGACGCTGCGCGACGACGGCGCCGGCATGCTCCCCGCACTGGCGGCGCAGGGACGGCCCGGACACTTGGGGCTGGCCTCGATGCGCGAGCGGGCGAAGGGCCTGGGCGCGCGGCTGCGCATCACGAGCGCGCCGGGCCGCGGGACCGTGGTCGCGCTGGTGATGCGGGCGTCCAAGGCATACGGCAATGAGGCGGCGCCGGCTTCACCGGCTGACGGGGACGAACAGGCAGACGCCGATCGAGCGTGAGATCGCCGCGCTCGCCCGTGCCCTCGGGATCCAGCGCCTACACGTGCTGCCGGCACCGCAGCGTGCCGATCAGGAAGCTCTCCCGGCTGTCGTCGACCAGGATCGCCTTCGTCGTGGTGGCGATGTGGGTCGCGCCCCGCGCGGGCGTGATGACTTCCTCGTTGGTGCTTTCCTCGCGGGACCGCAGCACCATGTCGTCCTGCTGCCAGAAGACGTCGGCCTGTCGCTCGGGGAAGAAGTCGTAGTCGGACTTGCCGAGGAGGTCCTCGCGCGCCTGGCCGATGAGGCGGCAGAACGCCCGGTTGAGGAACACCCACCGATGCGCCTGGTCCTTGATGAAGATCGGATCGGGCGACTGATCGAGGGCGTGGTACAGGAGATGGCGACCATCGCGAGCCTCCCAGGGCGGTGCCTCGGAGGCCATCAGGCGCATGACCTCGTTGATGTGCAGCCGCGCCAGGCAGGAGGCGCCCTGGCGCTCATGCAGGCGGGCCAGCACGCGATGCACCGCGGCTTCCATCGGGACGAGTCCCGCCGCATGCGCCTGCTCCAGCAGTCGAGTGGCGACCGTCAGCGCCGCGGCGTCGTCGGCGCGGGCCAGGCGCTCCAGCCATCCGATCAGCGACCCGTCGACTTGCGGCGCAAGCAGCAGTGGCCGATTGGCCAGGAGCAGGGAGGCAGGCTGCTGCGGCGCGGTGCCCGGGTGGACGTTCTCCAGCATCCGCGGCGCGTCCGGCTCACCGACGAAGCGATAGCCTCGTCGTGGCACGGTGACGAGCAGCCTCGCTCGCCTGCTGCTGTCGCCGATCGCCAGTCGCGCCTTCTGCACCGCCACCGAGATCACGGCTTCGCCGAGGTGCCGGTTGCGCCACACCTCGTCGAGCAGACGGGCTTTCGTGACGACTTGATGCCGCCAGCGAATCAGGTAGACCAGCAGGTCGAAAGGCAAGGGCTCAAGCGGCCGGAGATGGCCCTCGAGCAGGACTTGCCGCTGCGCCACGCGTACCTCGCAGCGTCCGAAGACGAAGATCTCACCGCTCACGGACGTGGCCGGATGTTGGGATGCGCGATTGTCGAACGAACGTTGTCGCCGTCGCCACGTTCAGGTCGCCTTGGAGCCGTGGGTGGTGACTCGGTGATGACGTGGTTGGAGGTGGGCGATGGATCGGTTGTTCAAGCTTTGGAGTTCCTTTCGAACGGCCGCGCGGCGCTTGCGCAAACTGGGCGACGTCATCAGACATCCCCGAAACAAGCCGTACCAACGCACGTTCAACGAAGCACGCCCATGCAGACCGCACGCTCCCACGCCCCGCACACGAAGCACCTTTTCCTCACGACCGTCCTCTGCGCCGTTCTGGCCGCCTGCGGTGGCGGCGATGACGACGCCTCTCCCGCCACGCCGCCGGCACCGGACGCCCCGGTTGCACCGACCGGACCGACCTTGGCCGCTTGCTTCAACCTGACACCCGGCACGGCGTACACCATGACCGACCCCGATGGGGGAAGCACCTCCGGCAAGGTCCTCGTCGTGAACGAGAGCTTCGACGGGGCTGCCCGCAATGGCAGCGTGGAGTTCGCCGGCACCACCGACATCCGGAGTGCCGCGACCTACTGGTCCCCGGAGTCGAACGGCATCCGCTTCTGGGGACTCGTCGAGTACGACGAGTCCGGCACGGCGCAGGCCAAGACCGTCCATTCCGCAGCCTTCCTGTTGCCGCTGACCTTGCAGGCCGGCCAATCGACGGTCCTGAAGTACACCGACACGGTGCAGCAGCTGACCGGCCCGCAGGCCGGGCAGACCGACACCGAAGCGCTGGAGGAAACCTGGACCTTCGAGGGCTTTGAAACGCTGACGCTGGCCGGCAAGACCTTCGCCGACACCTGCCGGATCAAGACCCAGGCCGCCGCCGCGGGCGAGGACGGTCCGTCGACCTTGTGGTTCGCGAAGGGCTTCGGCGTGATCCGCGTGCGGCACACCAACAGCGCCGGTCAGGTCGTCGAGGAATCGTCGCTGAACGCGGTCACCGCGCAGCCCTGAGCGCGGCGTCGTGATGGCGGCACCTGAGGCGAATGGGCAGTCCAGGCCTCAGGTGCCATGCCGCGGGCGCCGCTGGTGGCGAGCCTGACTTGGCCTGCTGCGATTGCGTCTTCACGCGCGCTTGATCCTTCGTCGACCCGGGCTTCATCACTTCGGACTTCTTTACCCATTCGCGACCGACTGCACCAGCTTTGCTGTCCGCTGGTTCGCGGCGGGGGACGTTGACTGGCCGTGGGGCCATCGGCCTCTCTTCTCAACGAATCGGAATGGAAGGATCGATATGAAGCTCAATGCTCGACTGCTGGCCGTCTCGGCGCTGATCGCGGTGTGCAGCGCCAGCTTCGCGCAGTCCACGGCCACGACCGTGCAGCGCGACGTCAATCAACAGCGCCGCATCGAAGACGGATTGAAGAGCGGCGAGTTGACCGTGCAGGAAGCCGGCAAGCTCGAACGCGAGGAAGGCCGCATCGACAAGCTGCAATCGCGGGAGTTGAAGGATGGGCATCTGTCGGACGCGGAGCGCGCTCGCCTGCGAGCCGCGCAGAACCGGGCCAGCGCCGACATCACCCGGCTGGAGAGCAATGGCCAGGTGGCGTCTCCCAATTCCCGATCGGCCAAGCGCATGGAGGCCGACGTGCAGCACAACATCAACCAGCAGCGCCGCATCGAGTCGGGACTGCAGGACGGCTCGCTGTCTCGCCGGGAGGTGGGGCAGCTGGAGCGCGGACAAGCGGAAGTCAGTCACAAGGAAGCGGTCGCGGCGCACAACGGGCACATCGCGCGCGGCGAGCAGATCGCGGTGAATCGGGCGGAGAAGCATCAGAGTGCTCGGATTCATCGTGAGCGGACGGAGGCGGGTGGCGCGAACTGAGCCGGGAGGCTTGGGAGACCCGCTCGAGCATCTTGGCGCGCGAACGGTGCGCGTGGGCCGGAACCGCCTGGGTTGCGCGCTGTTGGGGTGCGCACGCGGTTGGCATCGAGCCCTTGGCTCGGAAGCGCAGCAAGAAACCGGGCAAGAAAGCAATGGTCCGCAGCACAGGGCGAGGTGGGCCAGCGCTTTGCAGACACGCCGTGGGCGTGAGGAAAGAAGCGCTACCACGGCTCGTGAATGTCCGGGCTCTACAGCAAGCGCGCTGAACGGTCCACAACTTCAGCGAAAGACAAAAGGGCTTTTTGACGGATCCGTCTTTTCGCCTAGTTTCTCCTCCTTCTGGGGGGAATTTGAACCTGTCCCTCCTCTCTTAGACTTTTTTGCGTGGAAAGAAAAAGGACTAACAAGGCACATGCGCAAGGGAGGCTGGGTTCACACCTGCGGAAAACAAGCGGAACTGGCAACTGGCATGAATTTGGATGCACTAGCCGGTGTTGGCCTTGAAGGGAAAGAGATTCTGAGCGAGGTTGTTTCTCGCGAAGATTCGGACGGATCGACCGCTTTCGATCTATTTCTTTGGAGGAAACTATTGTGCGACTTATTGAAGCGACCGAATTTGATGCAATTTCTGGTGGTGAAGTCGGTGCAACCGGCATGGGCGACAATTATCACTACACCGGCGAAATTGTCAGCCGCGACGACGTGATTCGATGCCTCGGGGCTAACGGTAGCAATTGGATCGAAGCCCATTGGATTTGCCTTTTCTGAATGACGGCTTAATACAAGTTGCCATTCATATGGCCGCCGTAGTGCGGCCATATTTACTGTTGGTTGGAAATTTGGACGCGTCCAGCGAAGTCATGCGCATGATCGCTGCCCAATGTCTGGGACGGCGAGAGTTCCGGCCCCGCCTTTCCCGGCGATCGGCTCCTGGCGACCATCGGGTACGAGCGACCTACTATTCATGATTTCGCTATGAAAAGAATAGCTGCCAGTGCATTGAGGGTCGTCGCGTGCATCATTGTTTTTTTTGCCGCAGTCACCTTCGTGGTTGGGTGCTCTCATGTCATTTCGGACGCTTCCATGAGAATGGTTGGGCCTGCGAAGGGGAGCTACCTATTTAAGACTTCTCTCTTTTTAGGCGTGCAGTTCGCCGTTTCTGGCGCAATCTACCTCGCATATAAAAGCGCCCCGCCTCTTATATCAAAGTCGAGCACGGAGGCCCTCTTCTTTTCGAGAGGAGTCAGCCTATCAGGATTCATGCATGCAATTATTCCTGTAATAGCAATCCCCGTCATTTCAATCGTGCTCGCCTGGGCCTCTCGGAAAGACGTCGCGATCAACGGCATCATGCGCTGGGAGCTTCTTCCCATATCTGTGGCAATAGTGATTGTCGCCGCCGCGATAGAGGAGTTTTTGTTCAGGGGCATGCTGCTGAGAATACTGTTGCAGTACTCGAATTCGCCGGCGCTGGTATGTCTTATTTTTCAGTCCGCCGTGTTTGCACTGTTTCATGGAGAAGCGGCAAGGGCGTCGTGGTTGAACTTCTTCGGATTCTTCTGCGTGGGGTTGTTGTTGGGGCTGGTCTATCAGGCAAGCAAGGTATTGTGGGCTCCTGTTTTAGTTCACTCGTGGTCAAACATCTGGTCCGGCCTGCTGACCGGCGGCAGCGATTCATGGTTCGCCGGGCTCCTATTCAATGAAGCAATTGACTATTTCACAGCGGTGAAGCGGTTTGCGGTAGTCGCGACGGTTCTACTCCTGCTGCGATCCCTCCAGGATCGGAAAGGCTTGGCGGGGCGCAAGCTGACATAAAGTGAAACCCTAGCGTCCCCAACTTTTCAGTTGAATCGCCTCACAAGCAGAATGAGTTCATGACGGTTGTTCTTGGAAATTCGCCTCTCTCCGTCGCCGTGAAGCTGGAGCGGTGTGCACGACCAACGGTGCATTGGACGTGGAGCGGAAATCATTTTACGGAACTTGAGCTGAAAGACTATTGCTGTGTCATTCCGGAGTTCCCAGACGCCGCGCATAGAACTGACGCAGTTTCGCTGTTTTCCGATCGATACGGTGGCGAAGGCATCGGATTCTGCGGAGGAAGCGCCCGCTGCGCTACGAGTTCGGACGTCCAAATTAAGGGCGTTGGGTTGACCCCGCTATACGGTGCAAGGCCGGGTAGCGAACCAGAGATATTGCATTCGGGCGGCACCATCGATCTTCTGGATGCGGGTCACGAGGCCATAATGAGTTCAATATGTGGCGAGGTGCTTCCCTACGGCGCCGTGCCGACGCTGGCACTAATGTCCACCGGAACATTCGCCAGAGCCGCTTTTGCAAAACCTGGAAGTCCGCCATCAGTACCTCGCGTCATCCTGTTGCGCCGTTTCGCCTGGCGTCCTGCGCACTTCCTGCGAAACATACATTTTCGCCCTCATCCGGAATTTGGAATCTCGAACGATAGCGCTCGAGTTCGATTTGCTGCGCAAAGGCTTCCGGAAATTTTGGAACGCGAACTCGGCGTGGAGCGGACCGAGATCAATGAAGGACTGCTTGCCATCGCCGCACGTTTTGCCAAGCAGCTTGCCGCAGCACACGCGAAGCGCATATTCCATGGAGGGCTGAGTGCATCAAACATCGCGCTGGACGGCCGCTTCCTTGACTTTGGCACATGCACGGCTGTACCGGCTTATCGGCGCCGCATCGGGGCGCCAAAGCCGGGCGGGGCTGATATTTGGAATCAGGGCGAATATATTGAAAGAATTCTCTTGAGCATGCGCCAGCAGCTGGAGCGCTATCTTCCCCGGCCATCAGACTACAAGATTGTTCCGACATTGGAACTCTTGCAGGAATTCCGCTGTCACCACGATGCTTGCTTGGCTATAGAGTTCTCAAAGCTGTCCGGGATTCCGGAGGATGCACTTCTATTGATGCCGAGGAGGCTGCTTGATGATGCGTACCGGTGTATGCGGGAAATTGCATTGAGAGGTAGTCGACGATATATATTGAAAGAAGGGTTTGATACCGTCAATACGTCGGCAGCTCCGCTTCAATCGATAGGCTGGCACGATCTCAACGAAGCATTGCGCGCGTATGTAGGGAGGGAGCTGGGCGGATCGACAACTTTAAGGGAAAGTTTGGGCGATCCTGTTCTGGCCGATACCTTGTCACGTTGTCTGGATGCCCTGTATTTCGCCTACCGAGGGCAGCAACCTGCTGAATATATGCGGAGTCTACGCACTCCCGCACTTCAACGGTGTCTGAGATTGAACAGGTCCCTCAGCTTTCTTGTGCGCGAGTCAATCTACGATGGGTTGCGAAAATTCGAGAAAGACCTTTCCGGGGTCGGCGATTTTATAGATTCGATCATCAAAAACGCCGTTCATATCCTCTCTGACTAACATCCTTGGTCCTGTCAAGCTCTTTCCAGATGAAATGTACTACGACGTAGCGGGCGTGAAAGGCGAGGCCGATATCAATCATCGACGCGCCAATGAAGATATAGGTGCCATAGTGCGGTTCGCTGGTGCTCGACCCAGCCATGGTGGAACGTCTTTGGCGCGTTTTTCGCATGCGCTGTCGTTCGCGCATGGCCTGGGTCAGACGAAGGTGTTCTATAACGGGTTTGGGCAGTGCACCGGGTTTGTTGTGTGGGCCTTATTGGTTCCCGATGTGGAGTGTCGAGTTATAAGAACCAAACGCTTGGAACTGCATGACTTCGAATGGAACGAAGGCGACAGTCTTTGGATCATCGATTTTTTGACAAGGCCCGGCTCTCTTAGGCCGGCTCTGGAATACATGCGGGACGAACTCTTTAAGGATTACAGGACAGTGAGCTACGGCCGGAATCGGAACGGTGAACTGGTCTTCAAGAGAGCGGACCGTGACAGCAAATCGGCTTTCTGGTCTTCAGCCGGCGATCCCAGCAGGGAGGGGACTTGAGGTTGCGCACTCTTGTCCATCCGAGGCAAGCGAATATGGAACTAGTTTCGCCAGCGACGCTCGCCAACCGGTGACTTGCGCTACCTGCTCACCGTGCTTCGGCGGTAGTTGCCCGTACGCCGCCGGCGTAGCGGAGGAACGAATCCCCAGAAGGCGCCTATGAGCGCCGGGGCTCTCCCAGTGTCGGTTCTCACTCAAGCCGAAACTAGCTGCCCAGGGGCCCACGGGCTTAGCCGCGACCACCTCACAGCACCTTGAACCGCCGTCTCACTGAAGATTGAACTTTCCGGAATCCGTTTCGTTCAAGATGAAACTTAAGCGGTGCGCCCAGCCGCCTATGGCTCATGCAAGCGCCTACTACACGCCCCACAGTACGAGCGAGAGCGTCGCGCCGAGAGCGAGAGCGAGGAACATCAGGCCGACCCACCACCGATCGAATGGAGGCCTGCGCCGCGTGACCAGCATGGCCGAGCCGGATCGGTCTTGCCTTCTCGTCGAGACAACCTTGCGGGCCGGCCGGCTCCTTGTCAGGCCAAGCTATCGAGCACGGCTTGAAGATACACGCGACATTTGGCAGGGTAATGCTTGACCTTCAGATCCTGAAACCCCACTCCCACGATGCGCCCCAAGGCATCGGGTTCGAGGAAATACATCGCGCCTTCCAAAGAGAGCACCTTGTCGTCGACCAAGCGCCGTCGCAGGGCTTCGCCGAGCGAACCCTTGGTCATGCGAAAGTGCTCCACCTTGCCTCTGAAACGAGCAAGGCGGCCTTTGCTGTGTGAGCGAAAGGAGATGCACAGCCGGCGCAGTGCCCGCTGGGCGTCTGCCATGCGCGGATCCGGATCTTCTGCCTCCTCGGTCGAGAAGGGAGTCCAGGGGTAAGCCTTAGATCCGGGCCAGATGACCTGTAGGATTGCGCCGTGTCGCACGAGGGGCGGGCGCAAGCCGCCTTCTGTCAGCGCCTCGCGCGCCTCCAAAACAATGGTCTGGTCGATCGCAGCCGTTGCGGGGTCCGGCTTGACGACCAGCTCGCTGCAATTCATGACGAGAGCGCCAGCGCGTAGGGCAATGGGCGCCGCGAGTTCGAGCTGGCCCCCTTCGCCGCACTCGACCTCAGTGTTCTCGGCGTCGACGTTGATGCCGGTCACCCTTCGGCCGAAGCGGAGCACGCCGCCTGGCACTGTCTTGAACTCGTAGTGCTTTTCTGAACCGGATTGCTGGACCAGCGCCATCTCGACGTCGAGCGCATCCTCGCCGTCCGCTGAGAGTCGTACGATGTCGCCCGCGCCAGCCATGGCTTCCAGCGACGCGTAGAGA
Source organism: Mitsuaria sp. BK037 (assembly GCF_014193045.1). Classification (NCBI taxonomy): domain Bacteria; kingdom Pseudomonadati; phylum Pseudomonadota; class Betaproteobacteria; order Burkholderiales; family Sphaerotilaceae; genus Roseateles; species Mitsuaria sp. BK037. Next base: position 975,465 of record NZ_JACHYS010000003.1, read on the forward strand.
AGACCGACATGGGAGGCCGGAATGGGGCCATTGCCAGCGGCCTCGCGGTAGAACTCGAGCAGGAAAGGATTAGGCGTGTTGGGGCCGCTGCCAGCGAAGCGCTCGGCGGCCTTGGCGACATCATGATCATCGCTCGTCAGTGCCGCAGCCAGAATGCTGGCTCCAAAGACGGCACTGGAAGGCTTGAGTTCCTTGGTATCCAGGAACGGGTGCTGGGGCAGCAAGCTTTCTACCGCCTGCTCATATGGCGCCACGGCATGCTGGGGAAGGCCGACCGGGATTTGTGGTTTGCCCGTCTTGAAGATGCGTGACGCGAGCCGAGCTAGTTGCTCGCCTGGACCGTAGAGGCCTGTGGCATCGAAGCCAGCAACGCTCTCCGCCAGCTGTGTGGCGAGCTTTCCAGACTCGCGGATCATGACCTGTGAGGTCACGCGACCGAGTACCTGCCCTTCAAGGATTGAACGGGTGGCATCGCTGATCTTGGCCGGGTTTGGCTCCGATGCGATCACGGTGGCCACCGCTTCTAGCACCGGGGCGTAACCCGCGAATTGCGGTCCGTCGGCATGTGTGACATCCGTGAGGTGCTGCACGAGAAAATCTGCAGCGTCGCGGTACACCGAATCATGCGTGGCGAGCGTCGTGGCAAGGTGTGGGAAAAGCTTGCGAGGCGGCTCCTCTTCAGTGGCGCTCGACAGCCGCTGCAGCGCGGCAAGGACAAAGTCCTTGGCTCGGTCTGCGTTGAACAACTGGATGTCGAAGATCGGCGGCGTCAGGCCAGCACGCTCATTGAGGATGGTCCACGCTTCTTCGACGATCCCAACCCGCCCGAGCAGCACGACCGGCACGCCGCGCTTGCCGGCGACGTTGGCCACGTCGGTCAGGAAGTCCTCGAACGATGACTGGGTGACGCGCAGCCTGGCCTCATCGAGAGCGTCGACAAGCAGCGTCGAGGTGCCGGCTTGCCAAGAGTTCCAGAGGCCAGCGTTGACCAAGCCGCCGACAAGGTAGTTGCCCGCGACGGTCGCGGCAATCGACAGGTCCAGGTAAACGGCGTTCGTGACAGCGCAGATCTCCCGAGCCAACGTCGACTTACCCACCGCCCCGGAAGCCGCAATCATCCAGACGCTCTGCGTCAGGTCATCGAAGCCGTCTCGCAACGAGAGACTGGCTTCAACGAAGGACGGCGCGTGTTCGAGCACGGGGCTCCATCCCTTAAGCACGCCCGCGTGGCGTTGAGGGGCGACTGACGCAAACTTTGGGCGCCAAAACGCCTGGATCGAGTAGTCCATGAACCTCTCCCTGATTTTTTGGAATGGCTGCCCAGCAAGGCCGCCGGGTTAACAACAGCGCCGAGTGGTGGGCTAGCCAGGCGGAGCGTACGGCCTAGGCTTCTTCTGTCAATCGTGATGTGCTCGGACAGCGATAGCCGCCGTGCGCCACAGCAGCTCTTTGACGGTATTGGGACCGCTGCCGCGAGTCATCTCGACCGAGCAAAGCACGAGCAGAGCTGTATGAGTTCGACCGGCCATGTCGATCAAGGTCTTGGAACACGCCGCATGTCGAGGCCACGAAAATTCATCTCTTCAAGAAAGTGCGTGAACTCTTCCATCAGTGGAAGAACAACATCCTCGACGTAGCCCGGACCGCCTTCTACGAAGTGTGGAAGGGTCCGCCGCATGATGTCCGAACCTTTTTGGAGCAGATGTTCGTCTCGCAGCGAGCGGAGATAAGGGTGGGCTCGGTACTCGCGGCGCCACCACTCGTGCCTGGGAAGCTGTGCGGGCGGCGCTTCAAGCGCCGCCCGCATCGTCATGAACTTCAGCTCCGACGCATCCGAGATTTCGCTTGACCCGCTGACGCCGCCATTCGCGACAGCCCACTTCTGTACCAGGTCGTGATGGAAGTCCTTGAACCAAGGAAACCTCCGGGCAATGTCGTTGTCGATCAGCATGAACGGGGCTGCGGGCCGGCCTTCGACGGCTCCGACGGAATGGCACTCAAAGCAAAGGCATACAAAGTCCAGCTTCTCCGCTTCGCTTTTTCCCGTGCGGGGGCGTCGCAGTAGCTGTGCGACGCGATGACCAACCACATAGGGGTCGAGGATCTCGATGGAATCGTTCAATATCAGAAGCACGCCTGCGGCGTCTGGAAGATCAAGTGCGCGGCGAGTGTGCGTCACCTGTTCTTCCGCGGAGCGGACTACAGTTTCGACTGACCGCCCCAGCGCGTTGACCAGCCTCTTGTAAATGGCGTCGCCGTCTGAGAGGTTTGAGAGCACCTTGCGCACATTGGCCTTGCCATAGAAAAGAGGCCAATCGCCACGCGTCCGATGCTGATCGCCCAACGTTTCAACCTTGTGCGACGGGTCATCCGTGAGCGTTTTGATCTCGACGATGACCTTGCGATTCGCAAGCAGATAGTCAGCCTTGCGCCGATTCTTCCCGTCATCGGGTAGCTGCAGTCGGTCTATAGACTCGGCGGCTGGCAGACCATCGAGGAAACGGGTGAACCGTGCTTCAAGCGTTTTGCTGTCCATGAGAAGCGCTCAACCTCAAGAACGTTTGCCAGTGGGGCGTACGCCAGATCGGCGTCGTCCTGCGATGGCCACAAGTTCGCCAGCGCGCCGGACCCAGCCGCTCGGTCATCTGTCACATGATGCCGTTCGAGCATTGCAAGCGTTCGAACTCCGGTGAATCAACGCGGTGCGCACTGTGTGCATCGGCCCAACGCGGCAACCACCCAAATGCAGCCGGGGTTCGGTACCCATCCGAGGATGGTCGGAATATTCGGAGCCTGCCGCCGCCTCAACAAGGATAGCGATCCTTGATGTGATCGTTGTAGTAGCTGCCTTTCGAAGCCGCTCGTATCAGTCCGTCGAATACGTGCTGAGGCACGCCGCAGAAATCGTAGGTGTGGCCCTGAACAAAGGTGATCTTCATGCGACGGGTATGAGGGTCATACCCGACGGCCACCATAGCGGAAGAGCTCACTCGAATCATCTGCATGATGTGCCCTCGTTTTCTAGACTGGTGCGATGGCTGTATCGCGTCGAAAGCAGGATCTTAGGCTGGGAGCCCGGTCTCCCAAGCAGCGCGCGATTCGTCGCGCCAGGTCCACAGGCCATCCTTCTACTTGAGACCACAGAGCCGCAGTTGTACGCTCTAGGAAACTGAGCCGGGAGGACTCAATGGCCACAGCGAAAAAGGCAGCAGGGGGGACGGCTGCATCATCCATATCCTTGGTGCCGGAAGACCCCAAGACTCCGCGCCCAAGGCTTCATAAGCTGATCACTAAGAACTTCAGGGCAATCGGCCCCAAGCCGGTTGAGATTGAGCTTGACGAAATTGTAGTTTTGGTTGGGCCGAACAATGCTGGTAAGAGCAGCATCCTGCGCGCGTACGACGTGGCGATGAAGCAAGGCTCTACCGAGGGCAAGCTCCAGATCGAAGACTTTCCTAATGGCAAGGTTCTGGAAGCGGCACTGCCCGAGATCGAACTCCAAACGATCGTGTTCGATAACGCTCCTGGTGACCGATGGTTGGCACCCACCGCTGACGGGGAATGGCTGATTCGCGAGCAGTGGGTGTGGTCAAACCCCGGCGAGAACCCGAAACGGCGAGGCTTTGACGTAAAGAAGGGGGACTGGGACGAAGCCGTCCCATGGGGCGCGCCCGCGATCGCGAACGCTAGAAGGCCTCGGCCCCATCGCATTGAAGCCTTTGCGTCACCGGATATCCAGGCAAAGGAAATTGCATCGCTGCTTATCGATGTCCTCATGGACAAGTACAAGGGGTTTAAGACCGATCCAGCACAGGATAAATCAGACTATGAGCTGCTAATTGCGCAAATTTCGGCGTTTCAGAAGCGAGTGGTCGACTCAGCGACCGGAGAAATGCAGAAGATTGAGGCGGAGGTTTCGACTCTGCTTGAAAAGGTTTTTCCTAAACATCGTATCAAGCTGGATGCTAAGGCGGAAACCGACGTCGACAAGGCGTATACGCCTTTCAAAAGCGGCGCTGAAGTGCTGATGGGGCCGGACGGGGGCTACTTCGGCAAGGTGGCGCAACAGGGCAGCGGCGCACGGCGGACGCTGCTCTGGGCCGCGCTTAAGTATTTGACCGAAACTGAGGCCGCTAAGACAGCCAGTTCACGGCCGCACGTGCTGCTTCTTGACGAGCCCGAGATCTGCCTACATCCGAATGCCATCCGTGAGGCCCGCGAAGTCCTCTATGCGCTCCCGGAGACGAAAAACTGGCAGGTGATGATTACAACGCACTCCCCTGTGTTCATCGACCTTGCGAAGAACAATACGACGGTGATTCGCGTTGAACGCGGACAGGACGACGCAATCAGAAGCGTTACGTTGCATCGCCCATCTAAGATTAAGCTGGATGACGATGACCGTGCAAATCTGAAGGCACTTAACGCCTGTGATCCCTACTTGAATGAGTTCTTCTTTGGTGGGGATGTCGTTGTTGTCGAAGGGGACACCGAGTACACAGCCTTCCAGCTATTGAAGGCTAATTTTCCGACGAAGTATCGAAATTTGCATGTGGTTAGGGCCCGCGGAAAAGGGGCAATTCTCACCGTGCTGAAGATCCTGAATCAGTTCTCTGCAAGATATGCCGTGCTTCATGACTCTGACGTGCCGCTGACCAAGAATGGAACCGCCAGCCCCGCCTGGGGGGCTAACACTTCCATTCGGGATGCGATCGAAAGCGGTGCGGCGGCTGGCGCTGTCGTGCATATCGTGTCCGTGACCAACTTCGAGGTTGCGCTGTTCGGGGAAGAAGCGGCGGCCAACAAGCCCTACAACACCCTCAAGAGATTGAACGATTCCGTTGCCCTGCAGGAGCAGGCCTGCGGCCTGCTCGATGCGTTGTTAGATCCCGCACAGGTGGTTGGTGAACCGTTCCGTAGGTGGACGACATTGGCCGACCTTCAAGCTGCGGTTGCGGGCTCCGCCGCAGCATGAGCCGACGTACACAGCCTGAAGCCGGCTCCGGTCTGAATTGGCACTCGGCAGCCAAAATCGGGCTAGGCGTGAGCGGTTGGTGGCCAACGTCCTTTAGGGCCGGTGAAGTGCGCCGCGTCGATCGCGTGCGTCCCGATGTCGTAAGGCTCCGTACGAAGCGGCGCGAACGCGATGAATGAGACAGAGAATGCAAGCAGCAGCATTCGCGGTTCCGCAGACCTTAGCGCCCGAGAGTTGCGGTTCCTAGGGGCAATGACGGCGGCCGTAGCGGTGGATGTTGCTTGCGCTCTGGCTGTGTTTGACCCGGGTCATTTCCATGGAAACTGACCCCGTGTTGATTGCCGCCGAATCCTGACCCGCCGACCGCACTGATTTCCGTTCAAACCTGACCCACGTATGAACCCTAGCCTGCCGCAACTTGCGGCA